>NZ_LZMD01000104.1 GCF_001668575.1 Mycobacterium sp. 1164985.4 | reverse complement strand
ACATGGTCAAGGCCGTCGTCGACCTTGGGTCGCGTCGACGAACGCTGCTGTTCATGCGCGCCGATTCGCTCGCGCACTTCGTCTCGTGCCTGGTGTACCTGCCGCGCGACCGCTATACCACCGCGGTGCGGTTGCAGATGCAGGACATCCTCGTGCGCGAGCGAATCGGCGCGCATGAACAGCAGCGTTCGTCGACGCGACCCAAGGTCGACGACGGCCTTGACCATGTCCAGCACGTCGCGCGCCGACAGCGCGAACAGCTCGGAGCGCGGGATGGTCTGGATGATGTCGAGCAACAGTTGCCCGGGGTGGCTGGGATCGTTGCGCGACAGCGACAGCGCCTCGTTGACCCGGCGCGAGACCAACGGGATCTCAAGCACATTGGCGTTCATCGCCGCGACCGTGAACAGGCCGACGAAACGGTGTTCGATCGCGGTCGGCCCGTGCTGTTCGCGCACCACGACGATGTAGGGGTAGGCGCCGTACCGCAGGTAGCTCGGAAGGGTGGCCTGCGCCAACACGAGAAGGTCGCCGTCGTCGGTCAGCGGCGGCAGCACGTCGTGGTGCAGACGCAGCGTTCCGAGCCGGCTGGCGGGGTCGACGGACGACTGACCGTCTCGTATTGAACACCGCTGGTAGCCGAGCAGCACGAAGTGTCCGTCGGCGAGCCAGCGCAACAACGCCGCGACGTCCTCGCGGTCCCGTCCGCGGAACCGGCCCTCGGTGTCGGTGGCGATGTTGTGTCCCAATGCGCGCAGAGTCGAGGACAGTTCGCCTGCATCGAGCGCGACGTGGCGCGCGTCGGCGAGCACGGCCGGCAGCATCTGCGCCACCTGGGCGAGTGCCTTGGTGTCCACGGTCGCCGCGAGCTGAACGTGGATCCAGGCCTCGAACACCGCGTCGCGGGATCCTCCTTCGGAGGCGGGGGCGACGTCGAGCAGTTCGCCCGCCCGCGCCCGGTGCACGCGCATCACCGGGTTCATGATCGCGGTGTAGGCGACGCCCAAGCGGTGCAGCAGCACCGTGACGGAATCCATCACCATCGCGGTGCTGTCGGTGACGATCTGCAGTGCGGGACCGAATCCCGCCGGATCGTCGGCGCGGTACACCTCGACGCGGGTGTCGCCGTAGGGCCGGAAGCGCCCGAGCCGGTGATGCGCGGCGATCAGATCGGGCGACACGATCTGCTGCGCCGTCGCCGTAACGGGCATGGTGACCGTCGAGTCGGCGGTGGGCGCGTCGGCATGCGGACCGCGGTAGGTCTCCAGGTAGGCCCGCGCGAGGCGCGCCACGGTCTGATCATCGAGTCCAGAAGAGTCGTTGGCTCCGGTGACGCCGGCTCCGGCGCCCGCTGATCTCCCGACGTCCTCCGGATTCACCGACATGCGACGCTCCTGAACTGTTAGCGCGGACCTCCGCCGTTGGATGTCGCCACCAGCCCGAAAAGGGCGAAGCGGCTCCGCGGTCCGCAGAAGACGACCCTAGTAGCCCGCGCGTGCGGTTCGCGGCTACCCCGCCGGATCAGTCGCGCGTGAGCTTGCGGTGCGTCACGCGGTGCGGGCGGGCGGCCTCGATACCGAGCCGTTCGACCTTGTTCTCCTCGTAGGCACCGAAATTACCCTCGAACCAGAACCACTTGGCCTCGTTGTCCTCGTCGCCCTCCCACGCCAAGATGTGCGTACAGGTGCGGTCGAGGAACCACCGGTCGTGGGAGATCACCACGGCGCAGCCTGGGAAGCCTTCGAGCGCGTTCTCCAGCGACGACAGCGTTTCCACGTCGAGGTCGTTGGTCGGCTCGTCGAGCAGGATCAGGTTGCCGCCCTCCTTGAGCGTCAACGCCAAATTAAGCCGGTTGCGTTCACCGCCCGACAGCACGCCCGCGGGCTTCTGCTGATCGGGACCCTTGAATCCGAACGCGGAGACGTAGGCCCGCGACGGGATCTCGTTCTGCCCGACCTCGATGTAGTCGAGGCCGTCGGAGACCACCTCCCACACCGTCTTCTTCGGGTCGATGCCCGCACGGGTCTGGTCGACGTAGCTCAGCTTGACCGTGTCGCCGACCTTCACCGTTCCGCTGTCGGGCTGCTCGAGGCCGACGATGGTCTTGAACAGCGTGGTCTTACCGACGCCGTTGGGGCCGATGACCCCGACGATGCCGTTACGCGGCAGCGTGAACGACAGGTCCTTGATCAGGGTGCGGCCACCGAAACCCTTGTCGAGGTGTTCGACCTCGACCACGACGTTGCCCAGCCGCGGCGGAGTCGGGATCTGGATCTCCTCGAAGTCGAGCTTGCGGGTCTTCTCCGCCTCCGCGGCCATCTCCTCGTAGCGCTGCAGGCGGGCCTTGCTCTTGGCCTGGCGCGCCTTGGCGCCCGACCGGACCCACGCGAGCTCCTCCTGGAGCCGCTTCTGCAGCTTGGCGTCCTTGCGGCCCTGCACCGCGACGCGCTCGGCCTTCTTCTCCAGGTACGTCGAGTAGTTGCCCTCATACGGGTAGGCCCGTCCGCGGTCCAGCTCGAGGATCCACTCGGCCACGTTGTCCAGGAAGTACCGGTCGTGGGTGACTGCGAGGATGGCGCCCTTGTACTCGGCGAGGTGCTGTTCGAGCCACTGCACGCTCTCGGCGTCCAGGTGGTTGGTCGGCTCGTCGAGGAGCAGCAGGTCGGGCTTGGACAGCAGCAGCTTGCACAGCGCGACCCGGCGACGCTCGCCGCCGGACAGGTGGGTGACGGGCTCGTCGGGCGGCGGGCAGCGCAGCGCGTCCATCGCCTGCTCGAGCTGGGAGTCGATGTCCCACGCGTCGGCGGCGTCGAGCTCCTCCTGCAGCCGGCCCATCTCCTCCATCAGCTCATCGGAGTAGTCGGTGGCCATCAGCTCGGCGACCTCGTTGTAGCGGTTGAGCTTCTCCTTGATCGCCACGCCCTCTTCGACGTTCTCGCGAACGGTCTTGTCCTCGTTGAGCGGCGGTTCCTGCTGCAGGATGCCCACCGTCGCGCCGGGCTGCAGAATCGCGTCGCCGTTGTTGGGCTGGTCCAACCCGGCCATGATCCGCAGGACGCTCGACTTGCCGGCGCCGTTGGGACCGACGACGCCGATCTTCGCGCCCGGAAGGAAGTTCAGGCTGACGTCGTCGAGGATGACCTTGTCGCCGTGCGCCTTGCGGACCTTCCGCATCGAATAGATGAATTCGGCCATGCCGTGGTAAGCCTTTCGAAACTCGCGAATCTCTCGGGGTGATGCTCGCGGACCATCGTAGGCGTGGCCCCACCGGCGCAGCCGAGTGAGCTACTCGTTCCTGCGCCGGCGGCGGCTTTTCGCTACGCGGTCAGGGGCAGCGCCGTGTCGGGCTGCTCCGCGTCGTCATCGTCACCGGTGTCTTCTGATTGGTCATCGGGGTCGGTGATCCGCTGTTCGGTCTGTTGCCGGGCCCGGTCGATCTTCGCCGAGCAGCGGGCCAGGTCCGGGCCGACGGACGTGGCTCGCACCTCGACCGACGAGCGCCGGTTGCCGTCGCGGTCGTCGTACTCGCTCGTGTAGACGTGTCCGACGACGATGACGGGGTCGCCCTTGACCAGCGCTGCGCTGGGCCCGGCGACCACCCTCCCCCAGCAGTTCACCGTGACGAACAACGAATTGCCCGGCTCCCATGTTCCTTCGGCCGTGCGGCGGCGCGAGTTGCTAGCGACGCGGAACCGGACCATCTCCTGATCCCCCACCCGCCGGTGGATCGGGTCGGTGACGATGTTGCCGACGATGGTGAACGGTGTCTCGAACATGACGGTCTCCTCTTGATTCCTTGCGTTTCCCTGCCGACGGCCCGGTGGCGCGTCGGTGACACCGTCATTGAGCGCCGCTGGGCCGACAGCGAACTCGGGCCAGCGGGCGTCGCGGGCAGGCGTTGGGGATGAACCCGGCGTTGGGGATGACGCGCGCTGGTGTCGCGCCGATTTCTGCACCAGGGTCGCGGCGTCCGCGAAAACGCAGCCCTCCGGCAGAAATCGGCGATACCGACCCGCGAGCGCCCGGCTACTGGGCGTCGCGGCGGGCCAGTTCGGCCAGCATCGCGTTGTAGGCGGCAAGGTCCGCGTCATCGTCGCGGTCGGCCGCCCTGTCGAGCCGCTTCGCCATGCGCCGGTCGCTCCGCGACCACTGGATCAGCAGCGCGAGCATCACCAGCACGAGGGGCACCTCGCCCGCCGCCCAGGCGATTCCGCCGCCGGTGCGTTGGTCGGCGAGCAGGTCGGTGTGCCAGCTCAACTGCAGCGACCGGTAGAACGGCTCACCCATCACGGTCTTGGTGCCCATCAGCACGACACCGAAGAAGGCGTGCAGTGGCAGCGACGCGAACACCATCCCGAGCTTGCCGAGCTGAGGAATCTGGCGCGGGGCCGGATCGACCCCGATGGTCACCCAGTAGAAGAGGTATCCGCTGAGCAGGAAGTGCACGTTCATCAGCACGTGGGCGCCGTGCTTGTCGACAGCGGCGTCGAAAAGTCCGCCGAAGTACAGCCCGTAGAAACCGGCCACGAAGATGACCGTCGCCACGATTGGCTGGGTCAAGAACTTCGAAACCTTCGAGTGCAGGGCGGCCAGCAGCCACTCCCTCGGTCCCGGTGGATCTCCGCGACCCGCGGCCGGCAGCGCGCGCAGGGCCAGCGTCACCGGTGCACCGAGCACCAACAGGATCGGCACCAGCATCGACAGCACCATGTGCGCGATCATGTGCATCGAGAACATGGCAGGCATATAGCGGCCCAGCCCCGACGACGTCGCGAACAACAGCGCCGCGCACCCGCACAGCCAGCCCACCGTCCGGCCGACCGGCCACGCGTCGCCTCGGCGGCGCAGCCGCCGCACACCGAGCAGGTACACCACCGCAAGGACGATCGCGGCGGTGCCGAAGATCAGATCGAAACGCCAGTCGAGCACGATCCGCTCGAAAGTGGGCGGGCCGGCGAGGTCGTACCCGATCGCCACCTCCACGGGGCTGGGTTGCCCGGCCGGCGGCGGCGGAGGCGTGCGACCGAGTCCGACCGCGATGCCGAACGTCGCTCCGAACAGCGCCGCCTCGAGCAGTGCCAGCCGCACCAACGGCCCCCGCGCATCCGGGTCGGCCCGCAGCGCGGACACCGCCGAACGACGTTGCCACCAGCCGATCGCCGCCAGCGAGATCAGCGCGCAGATCTTGGCGACGATCAACCAGCCGTATTCGGTGGACACCAGGTCGGCCGGCTCGACCCGCACCAGCGCGTTGATCACGCCGCTGACGGCCATCACGACAAAGCACCACAGCGCCAGCGCCGAGAAGCGACGCGCGGCGAGGTCGGCGTGCTTGCCGCGGCGCATCGCGTGCACGAGCAGGGCGAGCAGTCCGCCGGCCCACAGCGCCGCGGCCCCGAGATGGAACAGCAGGCTGTTGGTGGCGACGTCGTGGGCGCCGCCGGTCGAGGAATGTCCGGCCAGGCCCAGCGGGATCAGCGTGGTGAGGGCCCCTGCGAGCAGGATCGGCGTCCACGACCAGCGCAGCACCGGAAGGCTGGCCACCGTGACGGCCGCGGCGATGAACGCCGTCCACCGCCATGCGCTGGCCGTGTCGACGAGGCTGGCCGCCGACCATACGGCCACTGGGTCGAGGATCTTGTTCAGCGGCTGGCCCGAGACGTCGGACACCGTCAGCGGGACCATCAGCGCCGCGCACATCGTCCACACCGCCGACGCGCCGGTGCCCAGGCGCAGCGCGCGGTAGCCGCCGGCGTCGAGCACGCCGTTGGGTTGGGGCGGTGTGAGGAACGCGGCGAACAGGAAGGATCCGACGGCGATGACGGCCGCGATCTCGCCCGCGGCCCGGACGAAGGGCAGGCCGTAGGTGGTGAGTGGGCCGGGATCCGGCAGCCCGGTCGCGCTCAGCGCGTCTGCCAGCGACAGCGCGCCGATGCCGGCGGCCACCACACCGGCCAGCACCGCCACCCCGACGAGCACCGGCCACACCGCGCTGGTGCGCACGCTCGATGCCGTCGTCGTCATCCCCCCAGCGTATGGCGCGCGGGTCTGTTGCCCACAGCACAGTTGGGTACGGACCGTTCCCGTGCCGTACGGAACCGAGCGCGCGGCCGGCGGATCAGGCCGGCTCGCGACGCTGCGCCCGAAGCGCGATCTCGCGGGCGACGAACTGTTCGCGGGCGATCCGCTCGACCATGTCCATATGGCGCAGGATGCCGCGCAGCTCTTCTCGGAACGCGGCACGCCTCTCGCGGAGATCGGCCGCGGGTTCGAGGAGGTGCTGGTCGGCGGCGACCTGACGCGCGGTCGCGAACAGCAGCGCCGACACCGACTCGTTGCTGCGCACCCGGCTCTGCGCGACGTACTGATTGCCCAACCCGAGCGCCTTCTTGGTCAGGTCCTTCTCGTCGATCTCTTCCGGCGCGTCGAGCAACGCGTCGGCGACGATCGCATACGCCTCGAAGAACGGGCGCAGCATTGCGCCCGCCAACAGCGGCGACTTGGTTCGCAGCAGTTCCCCGACCTGCCCCTCCCCCGCCGAGACCTGATCCTCCCAGCCCTGCTGCCACGACAGCTCCTCGGCGACGTGCTCACGGAACGCCGCGGAGTCGGCGAAGTAGAAATCGAACTTCAGCAGATCGCGCAACCGCATCACCTGCGACCAGAACGCCTCGAGCCGGTCGCCTTCGGCTCGGCCGGCATGGACGAGGGCCAGCTCGACCAACGACGTCTCCAGGAACGCGTCGATCAGCGTGTTGCGGTAGAACGCCGCCTCGTGCTCGTCCTCGGGCGCGATCCGCCACACGGGCTCACGTCCACCCTCGACGCAGGTGACGGGGTGCCGGTTGGACAGCGCGTCGAGCGCGGCCCGCACACCCTCGGAAGTGCGTAACCGCAACGCGCTGTTGGTCATCGGGGTCTGCTTGCGCTCCAGATAATCCAGCGACGGCTGCAGCGTGTGGTGAATCTGGTCCAGGGTCAACGCGATTCCCCGTGTGGTCAGCAGCAGCGCCGACACCAGCGCCGAGGCGTTGACCGGGGTGGCCCGCAGGATCCGCCACGACACCTCGAACGCCATCTTCTGCAGCGCAAGCCGTTTGGCGTCCTCGTCGGTGGTCATCGGTCCGTGCGGCACACCGAGGTACTCCCGCATGGACACGGCCTCTGGGAAGCGGACGTAGATCTTGCCGTAGTTGCGCTCGCCCTGCGCCTTGATGAAGTTGTACATCCACGACAGGCTCTCGGGCGTCTTCTCCCCGCCGCGCGCGTACGCAGCGTACTCGGACGTCTCGTGCAGCTGGTCGAAGCTGATCGACACCGGCTGCAGCAGGATGTCCTCGCTGCGCCCGTCGAGATATGCGTCGGCCACATACGCGAGCAGACCGAGTTTGGGCGGCAACATCTTTCCGGTCCGCGACCGGGTGCCCTCGATCGACCAGCTGAGGTTGAACCGCTTCTCGACGATGTAGCCGACGAATTGACGCAGCACATACTTGTAGAGCGGGTCGTCGAGCTTGCGGCGCAGGAAGATCACGCCCGAATGACGCATCAACGGCCCCATGAAGCCGAACGACAAGTTGATACCCGCGAAGGTGTGCACCGGCGGCAACCGGTTCTCCTGCATCGCGACCGGGACGATCACGCCGTCGAGATACGACCGGTGCGAGAACAACAGCACGGCCGGATGGTTCTCCAGGTTGCGGCGCATCGACTCGACCTCAGCGCGGTCGTAGTCGATGTTCGGGTCGAAGCCGCGGCTGAAGATCGCGCGCCCCAGCGTCGGGATCAGATCGACCGAGAACCGGCTCCACCCGGTGGACAGCTCGTCGAGCATCTCACCCGCGGTCTCCAGGTTCGCGCCCGGAATCTTCTCCAGACCCTCGCGAAACCGTGCCGACGCCAACAACTCCGGCTTGATCAACCGCGGTGACTTGTACTCGGGCCCCAGCAGCCGCAGTTCGACGCGTTCGATCGCCAGGATCGCGCGGCGGATGACGAAACGCGCGAACTCGCGCGGATTTTCGGCGACGGTGGTGTCGGCCCACTGCTGCCGCAGCTCGGAGACCTTCGCCGGTTCGCCGGCGACCACGCGGGCGCGTGAGCGGTCGCGGCGCAGGATTCGGCGCTGCAGGATCTCGGGCGGGCGGTAGGTGTCGCGGCCGGAGATCACCGCCACCACTTTGGATCGGGTGGGCAGGCCGCCGGGCACCCAGAACACCCGCACCGGCACGACGGAACGATCTTCTCCCGCTTCGAGTTCGGACACGAGAGACGCCAGCACGGCGGCCGGCGGGTCGTCGTCCGGAAGCAGCAGCACATCGATCTTGGCCTCGGGATGCTCGCGCCGCTGACGCTGCAGCCAGTCGTCGAGCAGATCGCGTTCGGCGGCGGAGGAAGCCGACGCCAGCACCAGGGCGTCGCCGGTCGGCGAAAAGGGGGTGTACTCGTCGACGGACGGCTTCACGGACGCCCCTTCCCCGCGGATCCCGGTGCGGACTTCTTGCTCGCCGGCGCCGTAGCCACGGACTTCGTCGCCGACTTGGCCGCCGATTTGGTCGCGGACTTAGTCGCTTTCTTCGCGCTTTTCTTCGCCGCGGACTTCTTGGCCGATGGCTTCTTGTGCGCCGGGATGTTGCGGGAGTAGAGCTCGTCGAGATCCGACTCGTCGTGCGGCCAGTCGGCCAGGGTGTCGAGGTAGAGCTGGCGCACCTGGGCGATGCGCTCGTCGATGTTGTCGTGGGTCCAGCCGTCGATGGGGATCGGCGGATAGACGACGACATCGACGGTACCCCGGTTGAAGGTGCTCGAATCGCGCGCGGCGATCACTTCCGCGTTGCGGATCACGATGGGCACCAGCGGGATTCCCGCGGACATCGCGATCCGGAACGGACCCTTCTTGAACGGACCCACCTCGGTCGTGTCCAGCCGCGTACCTTCCGGGGCGATCAGGATCGAGAGCCCCTTGCGTGCGAGCTCCTCGACCTTCTTGAGCCCCTCGACCGCTTTCTGCGGATCCTCGCGGTCGATGAACGCGGCGTCCATGATCTTGCCCAGGGTGCCGACGATCGGGTCCTTCTCCAGTTCCTTTTTGCCCACCGACGTGAAATCGGTGTCCACCAGATGGCCGGCGATCAACGGGTCGGCTTGATTACGGTGGTTGAAGAGGAACACCGCGGGACGCTTCTTCGTCAGGTTGTCTCTGCCGATCACCTGGACGTCGATGCCGATGGTGCTCATCAGCGACCGGCCGAACGCCGCGGTGAAGAAGTTGACGCCGTTGCGCTTGCTGCGCGTCAAGAGCCCCAGGCCAAGCGCCCCAGCGGCGATCGGCGCCATGGTCGCGATCCCCGCCGCGGTGCGCAGTTGCGAAACCGGGCTCGCGCCACTGCGGCTGGTGAACCGCAGCACCGGCCAACCCCGCTTGGCGGCTACGGCGGCGAGCTTGCCACCCGGATTCGTCGGGCGCGGATTACCCACCAGGTACATCAGCGCGACATCCTCGTCACCATCGGCGTAGAAGTAACTCTTCGACAAGTCGACGCCGTGCTCGGCGGCGAACTTCTGCACGGCCCTTGCCTTGCCGGGCCCCCAGATGATCGGGCGCGTCACCTCGCCAGTGAGCAAGCCGTTCTCGTCGAGCTCGAACTTGTTGCTCAACACGTTCTCGATGCCGAGAAACCGCGCGACGGGTTCGACCTGGACCGTCAGCGCCGACGAGCTGAGGACGACGGTGTGGCCGCGAGCCATGTGCGCGCGCACCAACTCCCGCATCTCGGGATAGATACGGCCGACGATCTTCTGGACGAACAACCGCTCCGCGAGCTCGTCGATGTCCTCGAGCGAGTTGCCGCGCAGCATGCGCGCACCCTTGCCGATCAGATCCTCGAACTCCGAACGGCCCAACTGGTGGTTCAGCCCGGCCTGCACCATGCCGATGAACTCGCCCATCGACATCTGGCGGCGCCGAAACCGATCTTGCGTCATCACCACACCGGTGAAGCCGGCCACCAGCGTGCCGTCGAGATCGAAGAACGCGCCGATCTCGGGGCCTTGCGGGCCGGCTTGGATCTCGGCGACCGAACCCGGCAGTCGCATGCTGCGCCGGGCAGGCTGACCGTTGGCCGAAGTCATCGCGCTGCACTCCCATTGGGTGAGGAGACGGTGGAGGGTTCCGAATCGACACTGAACGATGCTGGTTCGGCGCGACCGTCACCCCCTAGGGCGAGCACCTCGTCGAAACCCGATAGCAGGCAACGCGCCCACAATTCCTGATCGGTGAACGCCGCCCGGTCGTAGCGGGTGGTGATCGTGCAGTAGCCCGAGCGCGAGATCAGCACCACCATCATCGCGACCCCGGGCAGCGGCCCGAGGCCGTACTGCCGAAGGACTTTCGCGCCGGCGATGAAAGTGTCGCCGGCGTACACCGGGACGTTGCTGGCCTGGACGTCGGAATTCACGATCGAGCCGGCCATCGACTCGAGGGCCGTGTCGGGTAGCAGACCCACGAGCGGAGCGATGGCGCCGACCATGTCGATGGCCCGCTCCTCGCGCTTGGTGGTCATCTGCGAGCGGATGTTGCGGATCCGAACCTCGGGGTCGGCCAGGCCGATCGGCGCGGCGAGATTGATGCCCGCGAACCGGTTTCCGCCCGCAGGATCGGCATCGGACCGAAGGTTGACCGGTACCGCCATCGGCAGCGTCTCGATCGGCACACCCTTGGCCTCGTGGTAGAACCGCAGCGCACCACACAGACCCGCCAGATACGCGTCGTTGATCGAACCCCCGGCGGCCTTGGCGGCGCGGTGCAAGACGCCGAACTCGATGTCGATGGCCTCGCTGCGCGACGACAAGCTCCGTCGCCGCAGCAGCGGCGACGGGTCGGCGACCGGACCCATCACGCGCGCACCCGACATGGCGTACTCGACAGCGCTGCCAAGCCGCGAGATCGGGTCGCGGATGACCTCGGTCGCAACGTGTGCGGCGCCGAACAACGCCCCGCGCATGCGGCCCGCGATCGTGCCCGGCAACCGGAAGAAGCCTTGACGCATCAGGTCGTTGGGCGACAGGTCCTGCGGGATGGGAAGCGGCGGGAGCGGCGCCGGCTCCGGGTTCCGCTCGAGGTCATAGAGATTGGCGAACATCTCGACTCCGCCGACGCCGTCGGTGACCGCGTGGCTCAGGTGCACCACCATCGCGGCCCGGTCGTCGGCGAGTCCCTCCACGAGCGTCGCGGTCCACAACGGCCGGGAGATGTCGAGCGGGGACTGCGCGGCGACCTCGGCGAAGTCGAGCACCTGACGGAAGCTTCCCGGGTGCGGTGCACGCACCCGGCGCAGGTGGAAGTCGAGGTTGAAGTCGGGGTCGACGACCCATCGGGGTGCCACGGTCGGCAGCGTCGGCATCACCACCTTCTGCCGCAACCGCAGAACCTTGCGCGAGGCCGCCTCGAACTTCGCGCGGAATGTGTCCCAATCCGGCGCGCAGTCGAGGATCTCGACGGTCATGATTCCCGAGCGGGTGCGCGGATTCGCCTCGCCGCGGTGCAGGATCTGGTCGAGCGGGCTGAGTTCCTCGGGAAGTCCCGCCGCATCGAGTTCCGGCACGTCGCTCATAGGCCGTAGCGTCCTCCTGTCGTGAAGCTGTCGTCCCCACGCTAGTCGGCGGCAAGAGGCCGCGAGAGCCCTTTAGTGCTGACGTTCGGCAGGAGTTGCAGCGTGCTGACCGGTGACGCTGTGGGCAATTGGTTAGGGTTAGCCCACCCGCCCCCGTAGCTCAGTGGATAGAGCAACCGCCTTCTAAGCGGTCGGTCGCAGGTTCGAGTCCTGCCGGGGGCGCTCACCGCGGAATTTCATCCCCGTCGATACTTGACCCGATGCCCACCAACGACGTCGAGCACCGGCTCAGCCCGCTGCCGGAGACCGGATACGTCTACCGCACGGCGTGGCGAGTCGCCACCGGCGACATCGACGGCGACCTGAACCTGCGCCTCGACGGCGTGGCCCGCTACATCCAGGAGGTCGGTGCGGAGAACCTCGTCGACGCCGGCGAGGCCGACGACCACCCGCACTGGCTCGTCCAGCGCACCGTCATCGACGTCATCGAGCCGATCGAGTTCCCCAACGAGATCTCGTTCAGCCGCTGGTGCTCGGCGTTGTCGACCCGCTGGTGCACGATGCGCGTCGACCTGGTCGGCAGCGACGGCGGCCGCATCGAGACCGAAGGCTTCTGGATCGCCATCAACAGCAAGACGCTGACCCCGCAGCGCGCCTCGGACAGCCTGATCGCGCGGTTCGCCACCACCACCGACGAACTCCGACTCAAGTGGCGGCCCTGGCTGACCAACCTCGAGGAGGCCGACGAGCAGATCCCGTTCCCGCTGCGTCGCACCGACATCGACATCTTCGAGCACGTCACCAACACCGCCTACTGGCACGTCATCCACGAAGTGATGGCGCACGTGCCCGACCTAGGCCGCGCCCCGTACCGCACGGTGGTCGAGTACCGCAGACCCATCCGGTACGGCGAGGACGTGACCATCCGGTGGGCGCGCCGCGGTGACGCCGTGGACATCGCGCTGACCGTCGGCGAGGACGTCCGCGCCGCGGCTCTGATCGCCAAGCTGTAGCCCGTCGCGACTATCGCGCCAAGCGCTGATGTTTGCTGGCAAAGGGTGGGAATCTGACCGGGGAGGGTGTGGCGGACTTCTTCGGCGGCAAGTTCACCGATCCGGCCTACACGGGAGCCGACGGCGAAAACGTCGTCTAGGTGGACTTCCGCATCGGTCCGGCCGGTATCGAGCAAGCCCTCAGCGACCACGCCGGCGAACGAACGCGGTGCTGGCGTCCGGCTGAGGCGCGGCGAACGCCAGTTTTGCTGCTCCTGCGGGATCGGACGGATCTGAAGGACACCGTCTTCATCCTCGACAACGACGTCGCGCGCCCCGACGGCGGCTTCGGCACCCGGTATCCGTGATTCGCCTTGATCGGCGTGAACCCGATTCCCACCCCGAGCGACGTCCCCGCGTTGCGCGTCGTCAACACCGGCTACGAGTACGACTACAACTCCAACGCCCCGGCGGACGTGCTGAACCCCGTCGCGGCGGTCAACTCTCTGGTCGGCTACCTCTACACCCGGCTCAACCAGTCCGAGCGCGAGCTGCCGGTGGACTCCGAGGGCAAGCCCACCGTCCACTGCGACACCAACGCCTGCGCGATCCTTGCGACTGGCGGCGTCCTCGACTGTCCGGACGCGCAGTGCAGCGCTCCCCCCGGCGACAGGATCACGGCCTACGTCACCAAGCGGGACAACACCACTTACGTCACGTACACCAGCGAAGAGCTTCCGCTGACCCGGCTGATCCGCGACGTCTTCGGCGACCAACTCGCCGAGCTCACCGGGCCCGTGCTGAAGCTGGCCGTCGACTCGGCCTACTACGGCGGTAATCCGATCCCCCGGGATCCGAGCGCCTACCGCCCGGCCCGGCTTGCTCCCCCGCGCCCGACGAGTTGTTGGCCACGGCGGTGAAGGTCCCCGGCGCGATCCTGCAGGGTCTGTCGGCGGCGTCGTCGCCGCGGCCGACGGTGCAACCGGAGACGACGGTCGAACCGGACACGACGCAACGGCGGACCGACACCACACGGCTAGCCGAGGCAGAGCCGACTCGACCGACCGCCGCAGGTGATCCGGAGACCGGGCAGAAGCGCCGACCGCAGCTCAACGTGCTGCGCGACAGCGTCAGATCCCTGCCGGACAAGCTCCGCGACGGATTCAGCCCGAAACGCGTTCAGCGGCACGATGATTCCGCCGCCGACGGCGCGCAGCTCGGCACCGCAGATGACGAGAACGACGCCACGGGCGGCGCCGCCGACGCACCCGGCGAGGGCGCGAAGGCGGGGGCCGACGCCGCCGCCTGACCGCTTCCCGTTCACCGGTCGGGCGATATCTCCTTGCCGGCATCGCCCGGTCGATAGACTCGGCGGCGTGAACTCGAGGCGCGGGATCGCCGCCACCGTGTCGGCAGGCGTGATGGCCGTCGCGCTCGCCCTGCCCGCGCATGCCGCGCCGCCGCCCAGCTACGGCAGCAACGGCGTCTTCAACGTCACCACGAACCCGCGACCGGGCTGGACCACGGCCTCCATCGAACCCGGCCGTTACCGGGTCGACCAGGCGCCCAGCATGTTTCCGTACCAGAGCGCACCGGGCTTCTGGTACCGCTGTCATGACTTCCCCTGCAGCCCCAGCTATCCGGGGAACCTGATCGCCTCGGGCGGCGCGATCCGCGACGTCCCGACCTTCGTCGACATCCTGCCCAGCGATGTCGCGGTGGCGCTGCACAACGTCACGCTGACCGTCGCCCGCTGACGGGTCACTAGGCTGAGCCGGTGACTGATCCGGTACTGATCCACATCGAAGACCGCGTCGCGGTCCTCACCGTCAACGACCCGGAGCGCCGAAACGCGGTGACGTTCGAGATCTCCACCGCGCTGCGCGAAGCCGTCGACGCCGCCGAAGCCGATCCGGATGTGCACGCGGTCATCGTCACCGGTGCGGGCAAGGCGTTCTGCGCGGGCGCCGATCTGAGCGCCCTCGGCTCGGCGACCGAGGACGGGCTGCGCAAGATCTACGACGGATTCCTCGCCGTCGCGAACTGCGCGCTGCCCACCATCGCGGCTGTGAACGGCGCCGCTGTCGGCGCCGGACTGAACCTGGCTTTGGCGGCCGACGTGCGCATCGCCGGGCCCGCTGCGCTGTTCGACCCTCGCTTCCAGAAGTTGGGCATCCACCCCGGCGGAGGCGCGACCTGGATGCTGCAGCGTGCGATCGGCCCGCAGGCTGCCCGCGCGTCGCTGCTGTTCGGCATGCGCTTCGACGCCGAGGCCGCCGTCCGGTACGGCCTGGCGCTCGAGGTCGCCGACGATCCCGTCGCCGCGGCGAAGGAACTGGCCAAGGGCCCGGCGGGAGCACCGCGCGAGGTGGTGCTCGCGACCAAGGCGTCGATGCGGGCGACGGCCAACCCCGGCGTCGTAGACGTCGACCAGCACCGCATCGCGGTCGACACCGAGCTCGGTCCGCAGGCCGCCTCGATCAGCTCCCCCGAGTTCGCAGAACGGCTCGCCGCAGCGCGGCGCCGATGACCTAGAGGCGGTCGACGTAGAACCAGCGTCCCGCTCGCCGTTCGAACCGGCTGCGCTCATCCATCGCGCCGGGCCGTCCCGCCCTGAGGTAGCGAGCCGTGAACTCGACCTCACCGTAGTCGTCGGTTTCGCCGCCCGCCACGACATCGCTCATGGACAGCCCGGTCCAGGTCACCTCGTCATCGAGCGTGACGTCGGACGGCCGCGTCCGCGGATGCCACGTCGTGAACAGGTAGTTCCCAACGCCTTTGGCGAACGCGGAGTAGCGCGACCGCATCAGCTCCTCGGCGGTGGTGGCGACGCGAGCGCCGTCGTGCAGGGGCCCGCAGCACACGGCATAGACGTCTCCGCTGCCGCACGGGCATGATCCGCTTTGAGGCATCGGCACTACAGATCGAGCAACGCCGTGTCCGGCGCTTCGATCAGGTCGCGCAGTTCGCACATGAAGGCCGCCACTTGCGCACCGTCGGCGATCCGGTGGTCGAACGCGCAGATGAGGTTCATCGTCGGCCGGGCCACCACCTCGTCGTCGACGACAACCGCGCGCGGCTTGAGCGAACCGATGCCGAGGATGGCGGCTTCGGGATAGTTGATCACGGGCACTCCGTCGTCGAGGCCGAGCGCACCGAAGTTCGACACCGTGAACGTCGAGTCTTGGAGCTCGGTCGGTTTCAGCGTGCCCGCCCGGGCACAGCGGATCAGTCGCGCCACCTCGCCCGCGAGCTGGCGTGTGGTCTTGAGGTGGGCATCGCTGACGACGGGAACCAGCAGGCCTCGCGGCGCCGCCACCCCGAAGCCGAGGTGCACGGCGGAATGCATGTGAATCTGCGCACCTTCGGTGGTCTCCACCCAGGTGGCGTTGAGCGTGGAGTGATGCCGCAGCGCGATGGCCAGCAGCCGCAGCGTGAGAACAAACGGCGTGATCGGTGCCTCGTCGCCGGCGCGGTCGCGAAGCCGGTCCCGCAGCCGCAGCAAGTTCGTTCCGTCCACCTGCACGGCGGTATGCGCATCGGGAATCTGCTTACGCGACATCGTCATACGACGCGCCATCTCGGCCTGGACACCGCTGACGGTCACCATGTCGGGGCTGGGCGCGGACCTGCCCGCGGCGGCGAGTACATCGTCGCGGGTGATCACGCCGTCGGGTCCGGAGCCCGTCAGTGCCGCCAGTTCCACGTTCAGTTCGGCGGCGAGCTTGCGCACCGGCGGCTTGGCGCGGGCACGGTGCGGCGGCGGTGTGGTCGTTCGCCTGCTGTGGTCCATCGCGTCATCGGCGCCGTACCCGACCAGCACGGGTTTGCGCTTCGGGGCTGGCTTTTCGGCGTCGGTGGCGATCCGCACCAGCGTCGCGCCGACGGGTAGTGTCTCGCCTTCGCGGCCGCCCAACTCGACCACGCGGCCCGCGTACGGACTCGGGATCTCGACCTCGGCCTTGTTCGTCTCCACCGTGCAGAGCGTCTGGTTGAGTTCGACCTCGTCACCGACCGCGACGCTCCACGCGGTGATCGTCGCGTCCTCGAGACCCTCGCCGAGGTCGGGAACCAGGAAGTCCATCACCGTCATGGCTGCTCCAAGGTACGTTCGATGCAGTCGAGCAGCCGGTCGACCCCCGGCAGCCACAGCTTCTCCAGCCGCGCAGGCGGATAGGGTGTGTCGAATCCGGTCGCCCGCAACACCGGGGCCTCCAGGTCGTAGAACAATTCCTCGGAGATGCGTGCCGCCAGTTCGGCGCCGAGGCCCAGCGTGCGCGGGGCCTCGTGCATCACCACGACCCGCCCCGTGCGCCGCACCGACTCCGAAACCGCCTCGAAGTCCAGCGGATTGAGCGTGCGCAGGTCGAGCACCTCGACACTCCAGCCGTGGTGTTCGGCGGCGACGTCCGCCGCGCTCAGCGCGGTGGCCACCAGAGGGCCGTATGTCACCACGGTGACGTCGGTGCCGATGCGCCGGATCGCCGCCCGCCCCAGCGGCAGTCCCGGCGTCGACGTGTCGACCGGTTCGCGGGCCCAATATCGGCGCTTGGGCTCGAGATAGACGACGGGGTCGCGGCTGGTGATCGATTGCCGCAGCAGCCAATACGCATCCGACGGTGTCGAGGGCACCACGACTTTCAGGCCCGCAGTGTGCAGCCAGTAGGTTTCGGTCGACTCCGAGTGATGCTCGACCGCGCCGATCCCGCCGAAGGACGGGATGCGGATCGTCACCGGCATGTCGACGTCGCCGCGCGTGCGCATCCGGTACTTGGCCAGATGGCTGACGATCTGGTCGAAGGCCGGTGCGGCGAACCCGTCGAACTGGATCTCGGGAACCGGAACGAGGCCGCGCAGGGCCATCCCGATCGCGATCCCGACGATCGCCGACTCGGCCAGCGGCGTGTCGAAACACCGTTCGGTGCCGAAGGTTTCGGCCAAGCCCTCGGTGACGCGGAAGACGCCGCCGAGCGTCGCGACGTCCTCACCGAACACCAGCACCCGCTCGTCGGAGGCCATCGCGTCGTGCAGGGCACGGTTGATGGCCTGTGCCATGGTCAGAGTCGGCGCATCGGTCACCGCGGGCAGTGAAGTCAGCAGGCGCTCGGGAGGTTCGTCCTCGCCGAACATCGGTGGCCGTTCGACGATCTGCGTCATGTCACGCCTCCTTCGCGAGTTCGGCGGCGAGTTGGTCGCGTTGGGCCGCGAGATCGGGCGTGATGTCGGCATAAACCGCGTCGAACATCTCGGTGACGTCGAAGTCCTCGTCCCCGACGACCGCGTCGCGTAGTTCGGTTCGCAGCCGTACAGATCTCGCCTTCACCCGTTCCTCGAGCCGGTCGGTCCACACCCCCACCGATTGCAGATAGGTGCGGTAGCGGGCGATCGGGTCGCGTGCCGCCCACTCCTGCACCTCCTCCGGGCTGCGGTAGCGGTTTGGATCGTCGGAAGTGGTGTGCGGACCCATCCGGTAGGTGATCGCCTCGATGAGCGTCGGACCACCACCGTCACGGGCCCGGCGCGCGGCTTCCGCGGTGACCGCGAAGCACGCGAGCACGTCGTTGCCGTCGACACGCACTCCCGGCATCCCGTAGCCGGTGGCGCGGTGCGCGATGGACGGCCCGGCCATCTGCTGGCGGACCGGCACCGAGATCGCCCACTGATTGTTCTGCACGAAGAACACGCACGGCGCCTTGTAGACGGCGGCGAAGTTGAGGGCCTCGTGCACGTCACCCTCGCTGGTGGCGCCGTCGCCGACGAACGCCAGCGTCACCGAGTCCTCGCCGAGGTACCGGGCGGCCATCGCTCCACCGACCGCGTGCAGCCCGTGAGTGCCGATCGGGATCGCGATCGGGGCGACGCACTTCTCGGTGAAGCCCAGTCCGCCGTGCCACTTCCCGCGCCACGAGGCGGCCATCTGCGCGGGCGTGATGCCCCGCAACAGGAAGGCGCCGATCTCGCGGTATTGCGGGAACAGCCAGTCGGTCTTGCGCAGGCACGCCGTGGCGCCGATCTGGGCGGCCTCCTGACCGCGGCACGAGGCAAACAGCGCCAGCTCACCCTGTCGCTGCAGGTTGACGAACTCGCCGTCGAGGTCGCGGGTGACGACCATCGTCTCGTAGAGCCAGGCGAGAGTCTCGGGTGGAAGGTCTCTGCGGTATCGAGTCTCGGGGGTCGGCGTCCCGTCAGGGGCGACCAGTTGTATCGGCTCGATCTCGACGACGAGCGACTCGAGGGGTGCCGAAACAGTCCCTGCCATACCGCCTCCTAAGGTCACTGACGGCGGATCGCGCCGTCAGGCGACTGAGGTGCTCAGTACGGAGGCGGGTAGAGCAAAACCTCTGGTGGAGAGGCTGTCGGTTAGTCGCCTGGGTGGGGCGCTAGCTGGACGATGCGCTCTGCTCGCCGCAGTACTGGGGCATCCACCATTATGCCTTCGAACTGGAAGACGCCCCGGGCTTCGCGGGCCGCGTCCAGCACGTGTCGCGCCCACTGCACCTGCTCGGCGGTCGGTGTGTAGCCCTCGCGGATCACCGCAACCTGCGACGGATGGATGGCGACCTTGACGTCGAAGCCCACCGCCACGGCGTCGTCGACCTCGGCGCGCAGGCCGTCGAGGTCTTTGATGTCGAGGTAGACCGAGTCGAGGGCAAGCCGGCGGTAGGCCTTGGCGGCCAGCAGCGTCTGCGAGCGGACGTGCCGGGCGACCTCGCGGTAGCTGCCGTCGGGGTACCGGTTCGCGGTGCCGCCGGTCACCGCGAACAGGTCTTCGGCTCCCCACATCAGCGCGAACGTGTTCTCCATGCGCGCCAGGTCGGTCACGGCCAGCGCGCCGAGCGGGGTCTCGATCAGCACCACGACATTCAGCGGCGCCAGGTCGCGCACCTGCTGCGGGTCCTCGGTCTTGGCGAGCATGACCGTGGTGTAGTCGGTCTTGGCCAGCGTTTCGAGGTCGAGGGGGTGGTCGTCGGTGCCGGCGGGGTTGATGCGCACCACCGTCCGCTGCGGGTCGAGACGCGTCTCGATGAGCGCCGCGCGGGCGGCCTCCCGGTCCTTCGCGGCGACGCCGTCCTCGAGGTCGAGGATCACGACATCGGCGGCTGCGGCGGCCTTCTCGAACCGCTCCGGACGGTCGGCGGGGCAGAACAGCCAGGCGGGTCCCGTCACGAGCGCCACTATGCGTCACCCTCTGGTCGCTTGCGCACCATGGTCTTTCGCGACGCGGTGGCCACGATGTCGCCGTGTTGGTTGCGGCCGACGTGGGAGAAGGTCACGATACCCTCACCGGGGCGGCTCTTGGACTCCCGCTTTTCGAGCACCTCGGACTCCGCGTAGAGAGTGTCGCCGTGGAAAAGCGGTTTCGGGAAGGCGATTTCGCCGAACCCCAGGTTGCCGACGATGGTGCCCTGAGTCAGCTGCGTGACCGACAACCCGACGAGGGTCGACAGCGTGAACATCGAGTTGACCAGCCGCTGGTTGAACGGCGGCAGAGCGTCGGAGAACGCGGCGTCCAGGTGCAACGCCTGGGTGTTCATCGTCAGCGTCGTGAACAACACGTTGTCCGCCTCGGTGATGGTGCGGCCCGGCCGGTGCTGATACAGCACGCCGGTCTCGAACTCCTCGTACCACAGCCCGCGCTGGACGACGATTCTCTTGTCGCTCTGGGTCTGATCGTTCGCTCCGCTCACAGGCCCAACTCCCGCCCGATCAGCATCAACTGCACTTCCGTTGTGCCCTCGCCGATTTCGAGGATCTTGCTGTCGCGGTAGTGCCGCGCGACCGAGTACTCGTTCATGAAGCCGTAGCCGCCGAAGATCTGGGTGGCATCGCGGGCGTTGTCCATCGCGGCCTCGCTGGCCACCATCTTGGCGATGGACGCCGCCTTCTTGAACGGCTTTCCGGCCAGCATCAGCGCGGCGGCGTCGTAGTACGCCGTGCGGGCGATGTGTGCCCGCGCCTCCATCCGCGCGATCTTGAAAGCGATCGCCTGATAGCTGCCGATGGCGGCGCCGAAGGCCTCGCGTTCCTTGGCGTATTTGACCGATTCGTCGACACACCCCTGGGCCGCCCCGACCGACAGCGCGGCGATCGCGATGCGGCCCTCGTCGAGGATGCGCAGGAAGTTCGCGTATCCCCTGCCGCGCTCACCGAGCAAATTCTCCTCGGGCACGCGCACATCGTCGAAGCTCAGCGGGTGGGTGTCCGAGGCGTTCCAGCCGACCTTGCTGTACGCCGGTTCGGCAGTGAAGCCGTCGATGGGCACCGGCACCAGGATCGACGAAATCTCTTTCTTGCCATCAAGTTTCACGCCCGTCACCGCCGTCACCGTCACCAGCTTGGTGATGTCGGTGCCCGAATTGGTGATGAACTGCTTGGAACCGTTGATCACCCAGTGGCCGTCGTCGAGGCGGGCGGTGGTCTTGGTCGCGCCCGCATCGCTGCCGCCGCCGGCTTCGGTCAGGCCGAACGCGCCCAGCGCCTTGCCGCTCGCCAGCAGCGGCAGCCACTCTTCCTTCTGCTTGTCGGAACCGAACCGGTACACCGGCATCGCGCCCAGCGACACCCCAGCCTCGAGCGTGATCGCGACGCTCTGGTCGACCTTGCCGAGTTCCTCGAGCGCGAGGCACAGCGCGAAGTAGTCGCCGCCCATGCCGCCGTACTCCTCGGGGAACGGCAGGCCGAACAGGCCCATGTCGGCCATGCCCGCGACGACCTCGTACGGGAACGAGTGTTCTTCGTCGTGCTTGGCCGCGACGGGCGCCACCACGCTCTGGGCGAAGTCGCGGACCGTTTTGGCCAGCTGTTCGTAGTGATCCGGCAGCATGCCGGTGGCCAGAAAGTCGCTCATGATTGTTCCTCCACTGTGGGGTCCGCGATGACCTTCGCCAGGAGCTGACCCACCTTGACCTGATCGCCTTCGGCGACAAGGAGTTCCACCGCGCCGTCGACCGGGGCGCTCAACGCGTGTTCCATCTTCATGGCTTCGACGGTGACCACGACCGTGCCCGCCGTCACCCGATCGCCGTCGACCACCCCGACGGCCACCACGGATCCCGGCATCGGGCTGGTCAACTCGGCGTCGCCGCTGTGCGCGTCGTCGGGCCGCACCGGCGCTTCGCGCACCTCGTCGACCGCCAGGGTGCGGCCCCCGTCCGCCAGCCAGACCCGACCGTCTTCGGTCGCCACGACGTAATCGGTTCGGACGCCGTCGAATGTGACCGCCAGCCGGTCCCCGACCGACGACGCCGACAGGGGACGCGGTTGCCCGTCCTCGATCGCCGCGTTTCCAGCCGACGGCGTCCCGGTGAGGTGCACGTGGTCGGTGCGTTCACCGGACTGCAGCCGGTACGTCGTCGGCGCATGCCGGCCCATTCGCCAGCCGGACGGGACCGCCCACAGGTCGCCGGCGGGTTCCGGCCACGCGCGCAACCATTTGTATGCCGCGGCGGCGACCAGGTCGACGTCCCGGGCGGGCGCGGGCGCAAAGTCCGGGCTGCGGCGGTCCAGTAGGCCGGTGTCAAGGCGGCCCGCCGCGACGTCGGGATCGGCGAGAAGGAATCGCAGGAACTCGATGTTGGTGGTGACGCCCAATACGGCGGTCTGCGCCAGCGCACGGTCGAGGGCACGAAGGGCGGCGGGCCGGTCGGCGGCGTGCGCGATGACCTTCGACAGCATCGGGTCGTAGTCGCTGCCGATCACCGAACCGCGGGACAACCCCGAGTCGACGCGGACGCCGTGCCCCTGCGGCTCGGCGAGGTCCAGTACCTGGCCGCCCGTGGGCAGGAAGCCGCGCCCGGGATCCTCGGCGTAGACGCGGGCCTCGATCGCGTGTCCGGTCATGACGATGTCGTCCTGCGCGATCGACAGCTTCTCGCCCGCGGCGATCCGTACCTGTTGCTCGACGAGATCGATGCCGGTGACCATCTCGGTGACCGGATGCTCGACCTGCAGGCGGGTGTTCATCTCCATGAAGAAGAATTCGTCGGGCCGGTCGGCGGACACGATGAACTCGACGGTGCCCGCGCCGGTGTAGTCGACGCTGCGCGCCGTGTCGCACGCCGCCGCGCCGATCCTCGCCCGCGTCGCCGCGTCCAGCAGCGGCGACGGCGCCTCCTCGATCACCTTCTGGTGTCGACGTTGCAGACTGCATTCGCGTTCGCCCAGGTGCACGACGTTGCCGTAACCGTCGGCGAGCACCTGCACCTCGATGTGGCGCGGGTTGAGCACGAACCGTTCGAGGAACAGGGTGTCGTCACCGAACGCGGCGGCGGCCTCCCGGCGTGCACTCGCCAGCGCGGCGGCCAGTTCGGCCGGCTCGTGCACGACGCGCATGCCCTTGCCGCCGCCGCCCGCCGAGGGTTTCACCAAAACGGGGAAGCCGACCTCATCGGCGCCGGCGATGAGGTCGTCGTCGGACAGGCCCGGCCGGGACACCCCAGGGACGACCGGCACGCCGAATGCCGACACCGCCGCCTTGGCCGCGATCTTGTCGCCCATGGTCTGGATCGCGCCGACCGGTGGGCCGATGAACGTGATCCCGGCGTCCTGCAGAGCGGCGGCGAACTGCGCGTTCTCCGAGAGGAATCCGTAACCGGGATGTACGGCCTGGGCGCCGGTGCGTTGGGCGGCCGCGACGACGGCATCGATGTCGAGGTAACTCTGCCTGGCCGCGGGCGGCCCGATGTTGACGGCGACATCAGCCTCGGCGACATGGCGGGCACCCGCGTCGGCGTCACTGAACACCGCGACCGACCGGATGCCCATGGCGCGCAACGTTCGAATGACCCGGACGGCGATCTCGCCTCGGTTGGCTACAAGGACGGTATGGAAGTTCATGTCCTCACATCCGGAACACGCCGTAGGAGATGGACTCGAGCGGTGCCCGGCCGACCGCCGAGAGCGCCAGCCCGAGAACCGTTCTGGTGTCGGCGGGGTCGATCACCCCGTCATCCCACAGCCGGGCTGTCGAGTAGTACGGATTGCCTTGGTCTTCGTACTGCTGGCGGATCGGCGCCTTGAACTTCTCCTCCTCTTCGGGCGACATGTCGCCGCGCACGGTGGCCAGCACCGACGCGGCCTGTTCGCCGCCCATCACCGAGATCCTCGCATTGGGCCACATCCACAGAAACCGCGGCGAATACGCCCGCCCGCACATCGAGTAGTTGCCCGCGCCGTACGAACCGCCGATGACCACGGTCAGTTTCGGCACCCGCGCGCACGCCACCGCGGTGACCATCTTCGCGCCGTGCTTGGCGATGCCGCCGGCTTCGTAATCACGCCCGACCATGAACCCGGAGATGTTCTGCAGGAACAACAGCGGCGCGTTGCGCTTGTCGCAGAGCTCGATGAAATGCGCACCCTTGAGCGCCGATTCGCTGAACAGCACACCGTTGTTGGCGATGATGCCCACCGGATGGCCGTGGATGTGGGCGAATCCGGTGACCAGGGTGCTGCCGTATTCGGCCTTGAATTCGGCGAATTCACCGCCGTCGACGATCCGTGTGACCACTTCGTGCACGTCGTAGGGGACGCGCGAGTCGACAGGCACGACGTCGTAGAGCTCGTGTTGATCGGCGATCGGGTCCACGGTGGGCCGGACATCCCACGGCAGCGGCTCGCGGGGGCCGAGCGTGGCGACGATGCGCCGCACGATCCGCAGCGCGTCACGGTCGTCATGCGCCAAATGGTCTGTCACACCGGAGGTTTTGGAGTGCAGGTCACCGCCGCCGAGCTCCTCGGCGGTGACGACCTCGCCCGTCGCCGCCTTCACAAGCGGTGGACCGCCGAGGAAGATGGTGCCCTGATTGCGCACGATCACGGCCTCGTCGCTCATCGCGGGCACGTATGCGCCACCGGCCGTGCAGGATCCGAGCACCGCGGCGATCTGCGGGATGCCCCGAGCGGACAGGTTGGCCTGGTTGTAGAAGATGCGCCCGAAATGGTCGCGGTCGGGGAACACCTCGTCTTGTCGCGGCAGGAACGCCCCGCCGGAGTCGACGAGATAGATGCAGGGCAACCGGTTTTCACCAGCGACCTCCTGGGCACGGAGGTGCTTCTTGACCGTGATCGGGTAGTAGGTGCCGCCCTTGACGGTCGCGTCGTTGGCGACGATCACACATTCGCGACCCGATACCCGACCGATGCCGGTGATCATTCCGGCGCCCGGACACTCGTCGTCGTACATGCCGTCGGCGGCCAACGGAGACAGTTCGAGAAAGGGGCTTCCGGTATCCAGCAGGCCGTCCACCCGGTCGCGCGGCAGCAGTTTGCCGCGGCTGACGTGGCGCTCGCGAGCCCGTTCGGGGCCGCCGAGCGCGGCCGCGGCGAGCTTGGAACGTAGTTCGTCGACCAGCGCGAGATGCTGCTCGCGATGTGAACGCCGCGATGCCATCGGTGAACCCGTTCGTTGAGTTAATGACGACTAACTCGTGGTATGTTAGTCACGATTAACCGAGAAGTCTACAGCGGGCGGGAGGCGCCGTGTCCCCTACTCAGGTGCCCGCGTCCACCCGGCGCAGCAAGGCGAAATCGGATCGCCGCTCCCAGTTGATCGCCGCGGCGGAACGCCTGGTGGCCGAACGCGGTTACCTCGCGGTGCGGCTGGAGGACATCGGTGCCGCGGCCGGCGTCAGCGGACCGGCGATCTATCGGCACTTCCCGAACAAAGAGGCGCTGCTGGTCGAGTTACTGGTCGGTATCAGCACCCGACTGCTGGCCGGCGCCACCGAGGTGGTCACCCGCGCGGCGGATGCGACGTCGGCGTTGGACGGCCTGATCGACTTCCACCTGGACTTCGCGCTCGGCGAGTCCGACCTCATCCGCATCCAGGACCGCGACTTCGCCAGCCTGCCGCCGTCGGCCAAACGCCAGGTGCGGAAGGCGCAACGCCAGTACGTCGAGATCTGGGTGGACGTGCTGCGCAAGGTCGACACCTCGTTGGCCGAGGCCGACGCCAGGCTGATGGCACACGCCACGTTCGGGCTGCTGAACTCCACCCCGCACGCGCTGACCATGAAAACGGCCGAGGCCAGACCGCGATCCGTCTTGAAAGCTATGACGGTCGCGGCGCTGACCTCGGCCGCGCGTGACGTTTAGGCGCTGGGCCTCAAACGGTTAGTACCAGGCTTTCCTGCCACCGACAGGACGGCCGACGGATCCCAGAATCCAGAACACCGCTCCGATGACCATGAGGATGATGCCGATGGTCCAGAGGATGTTGATTCCGAAGATCAGTCCGAGGATGAGGAGAATCGCTCCGAGGATGATCATTAGTGTTCCTTTCGAATTATCAAGCGCCAGTTGTCACTGGCTGGGTTCCGGCAGATTGCAGTTTTCAACCTTGGGGTTGACACCTGCGTAGTTCAGCGGACCGGCCACCACCGTTAGGGCGATGCTTCCCGCTGTCGCGCAATTGGTTTCACTGGTCTCGAAGTAGCCGCGTTGGTACGCGGCGAATGCACCGATCAGCAACCAAACGAGCACCAGAACGCCGAGAATTCCGCCACCTCGCATGCTGCGCCTCCTTTGTCGCGCCCGATCGGCGCGTGCGCAGCGTTTACCCGGCAGACAATTTCGATAAACGTGGCTACGGCGTCAATTCGGTTACGACTCGGAATGCGGGCCGAAAGCCGCAATCAGCCACTCGCGCATGGCTTTGACCAGCACGGCGCGATTCTCACGCCGGTCGATCTCGTGGCCGTCGTCGTCGAACATCAGCAGTTCGACTTTCCGGTTAAGTTCCTGCAGCGCTTCGAACATTTGCTGAGATTCACTGGGAGGCACGTTGGTGTCGTTGACGCCGTGCACCAACAGCAACGGCGCCGTCATCGCATCGACGCGTTGCAACGGCGATAGCTGCTCGAGCAGTTCACGATCGCTGATCGGGTGGCCGTACTTCGGATATGCGGCGGCGGCGATCCACGGTTCGGTGTTGCGGTACCAGGTGTTCAGATCGCTCATACCGCAGATGCTGATTCCCGCGGCGAACCGGTCCGGGTGAAAGGTGAGCGCCGCCTGGGTCAGGTAGCCACCGTAGGACCACCCGCAACATGCGATGCGATCGGCCGGTGCGATCCCTTGCTCGACGAGATAGTCGACCGCGTCGGCGACGTCGTCGATGGCGGCGAACCGTCGCTCCTTGTCGTCGGCGTGCATGAACGTCCTGCCGAATCCGCCCGACCCGCGGACGTTGGGCAGGAATACGCTGATGCCCTCCTCCAGCAGCGCCGGGAAGAACTCGTTGTATCCGGGCCTGCCCTGCCCCTCGGGTCCGCCGTGCAGGAACAGCATCGCGCCGATCGTCGGGACGCCGTCGCGCGGGCGGAACAGCCAGCCGGAGAATTCCATGCCGTCGCGTGCGGTGACCCGTTCCAGCGTCGGGTCCGGCGCCATCGGTCCGGAACTGGGTTCGCGGTCTACGAGCTCCCACTCCCGCGTGCGGGGGTCGACCAGTTCGACGGTCGGCGGGATGGACGGGCCCTCGACGGTCATGGCCAGCATCGAACCGCCGGCGCTGATGCTCAGCTGGCTGGCCACCATGCCCGGCAGCGGGATCGGTTCGTGCAGGAAGCTGTCGGGTAGCTCGAGAATCTGTAACTCGCTGGCGCCGTGCATGTTCCACAGCATCGCCACGGTGGAACCGTCGTCGCTGACGGTGAACTCGTCGAGTTCGAAGCCGGGCCGCTCGGCGACGACCTGGTACGCCACGCCGTCGGCGGTGACCGTGACCTCGAGCAGTCGCGCATGCTCGGCGCCGTTCTCGCTGCGGATCAGGGCCCGCAAATAGCCTTCGGTGCTGTTGACGTCGTAGCTGCTGGCCGGCTGGTACAGCTTGGTGAGCTCACCTTCCAGCCCGGCGCGCAGCCGGCGTGCGTAGTGGTCGTCCAGGATGAGGCCGGTGTCGGTGGTCGAGCCTGGATCGTATGGCAGCAACGCGGTTTCGGTGCGCCCGCGCAGCATGATGAGGTCGCGGTAGCCGCGCGGCCCGACCCGCACCAGCGCGGCGCCGGCCCAGGCGTCGACGAGCCGGCCGCCCGAGCGGCGGTCCAGCACCGTGGTGCGACCGGTGGCCGGGTCGATCAGGCATGAGCTGCCGACACCGTCCTCACCGGTGAGGATCGCCGCCACCAGGGTGCCGTCCCAGTTGATGAGTTCGGCGGTGCCCTCGGGCGCTTCGGCCGGCCACGAGTCGATGCGGCGGGCGTCGCGGTCGTCGGGATCGGTTGTCACGACCCAGATCTGGGTGCGGGTGCTGCCTTCGGGGGCGACCTCACAGGCCAGCCAGTGACCGTCGGCCGAGTGCAGAACCCGCGTCACCGGCCCTTCGACGGGCAGATCGACGTCGCGCGAGGAACTCGCCCGCCAGCCGCGCAGGAACCGCTGCACGGCCCGCGGGAAGCCGCCGTCGTCGACCAGATGTGCGAACGCGGTGGCGTCCGGCGACATGGATGCGCCATAGACCCTGCGAACCTGCTCTCCCACCGGACCAATTCTGCCTGCCCAAGCAAGTCGAGCAGTGACCTGCGCCTGTTGGGCGGTCGCACAGGTACCCTCGCACGCATGAGGTGGGTATGACCGATACACCACGGCCCGGCCGCGACGAGCAATCCGGCACGGGTGGCCGCGGGGAGCAACCGCAGGGTTACGGCTATCCCGGTTACAGCGATCCGGCGTATGCCAGCCAGGCGTACGGCCCCACCTATCAGCCCCCGCCGGGACCTGCCCCGACGCAGCGCCTGCCGCAGTACGGCACCTACGGCTATGACCCGTACGCCACCGGCCAGTACGGGGCGCCCTACCCATCCGGTGAGCCCTCACCCCAGCAACCGCCGGAGGAACCGCGTTCACCCCGTTGGCTGTGGGTCGCCGCGGGTCTCGCGGTGCTGACCGTGCTGGGCCTGGTGATCGCGCTCGTCGTGGTCAACAGTTCGCAACAGCAGACGGTCGTCGCGCCACCGCCGATGCAGGAACCAGACTTCACCACGCCGATCCCGACGACGACGCTGCGCCCGACCGTCCCGCGCACCACGCGGCCGACCGTGCCGCCCGCGGTGCCCACCGTGCCGAGCACGCCGCGCACCACCACCCCGGGCGCCACCCAGACCGTTGTCTACGTCGTCAGCGGTTCCGGACGCGCCATCAACATCACCTACGTCGACACCGGCGGTCTGCTGCAGACCGAGTTCAACGTGATGCTGCCGTGGAGCAAGGAAGTTGAGTTGTCCGAGTCCGCCGCGGCGTCGGCGAGCATCAGCATCATCAACGTCGGCCGCGAGGTGAACTGTTCGATCTCCGTCGACGGAACCGTGGTGCAGAAGCGCACGGGAGCGGGCCTGACGATCTGCACCGCGACCGGTTAGGCGGTCACGCTGCGGGGGACGCGCACGGCGAGCATCGCGACCAGACCGGCGGCGAGGACCACGAGCAGACCGCCCATCCCCGCGCGGTCGGTGCCGAAGATCGCGATGAACGCCGAGAACAGCGTGGGCGCCAGGTACGAAACGGCGCGGCCCGTCGTCGTGTAGAGGCCGAACGCGACGCCCTCCTTGCCGTGGGCCGACATTCGCAGCATCATCGTCCGCGCCGCGGACAGCGTCGGGCCGATGAACAGGCACAGCAGCAGCCCGCAGACCCAGAAGGCGAGCACCCCGTCGAGCGACAGCAACGCCAGCCCGACCGCGATCATCGCGCTCAGCGACACGACGATGACGGGTTTGGCGCCGAACCGGTCATCGAGCAGCCCGCCGAGGACCGCGCCGACGGCGGCGACGGTGCTCGCGCTCACACCGAACAGCAGCACGTCCGCGTCCGATACGCCGTAGACCCGCACGCCGAGCACCGCCCCGAACGCGAAGATGCCCGTCAGACCATCGCGGAACACCGCGCTGGCCAACAGGTAGTAGATGACGTGGTGGTCGCGCCGCCACTCGCTGCGGATGTCGGAGAACAGCCTGCGATAGCCGCCGATGAACCCCACCGACTGCCGCTGTTCCAGCGGGTCGGGTTTGACGCTGGGCACGGCCACCAGGACCGGCAGGGCGAACAGCCCGAACCAGACGGCGGTGAAAACCATGGCGGCCCTGATGTTTTGGCCGTCGTCGAGCGGTAGGCCGAGCAATCCGCCGTCACCGGAGACGAAGCCGAAGTACACCACCAACAGCAAGGTGACGCTGCCGAGGAAGCCCAAGCCGAGGCCGAGCCCGGAGATCTGGCCCGACGTCTGGGGCGTCGAGAGTTGGCGCAGCATCGCGTTGTACGGCACGGTGGCCAGCTCGTTGCACGCCGACGCGCAGCCCAGGAGCACCAGACCCAGCGCCAGGTAGCGGTAGTCGTCACGCACCGAACTCATCGCCGCGATCAGCACCACCGCGAGCGCGCTCAGCACGGCCAGCACCCGGCGCCGTCGCCACGGGGCGTCGACCCACACACCGGTCACGGGCGCCAGCACGGCCACAACCACGCCGGCCGTTCCCAGCGCCCAGCCGAGCCAGCTGGTGGCGCTGATGTCACCGGGCAGGTCGGCGCCGACGGAGTTGGTCAGGTAGATCGAGAACACGAAGGTCACGACCACGGCGTTCAGCCCGGTCGCACCGAAATCCCACAGCGCCCACGAGATGACCTGGCGGCGAGGCGCGGGAGGCCCGCCGGAATCGGGTGGGTCGGTCATGGTCCGCCCACGATATAGTCCCGGCCATGTCAGTTCCGGCACCCAGCGCCGACGCCCGCGCGGTGGTCACCGGCGCATCGCAGAACATCGGCGAAGCGCTGGCGACCGAACTCGCCGCCCGCGGACACCACCTGATCGTCACCGCCCGCCGCGAGGAGGTGCTGCGCACGCTGGCCGACCGCCTCACCCAGCAGTATGGCGTGACGGTGGAGGTGCGCCCCGTCGACCTGGTCGATCCGACGGAGCGTACGAAGTTCTGCGACGAACTGGCGACGCGCAACATCTCGATCCTGTGCGCCAACGCGGGCACCGCGACGTTCGGCCCGGTGTCGTCGCTGGACCCGGCGGACGAGAAGGCGCAGGTTCAGCTGAATGTGCTGGGCGTGCACGATCTGGTGCTCGCCGTCCTGCCGGGGATGGTCGAGCGCAAGGCCGGTGGCATCCTGATTTCCGGTTCGGCAGCGGGCAATTCGCCGATTCCGAACAACGCGACCTATGCCGCGAGCAAGGCATTCGTCAACACGTTCAGCGAGTCGCTGCGCGGCGAACTCAAGAAGGTCGGCGTGCATGTGACGCTGCTGGCCCCGGGACCGGTGCGCGAGACGCTGCCGTCCGAGGAGGAGCAGTCGCTGGTGGAGAAGCTGATTCCGGACTTCCTGTGGATCTCGACGCAGTACACGGCCAAACAGTCGCTGGATGCGTTGGAGCGCAACAAGATGCGTATCGTCCCCGGCGTGACGTCGAAGGCGATGTCGGTTGCGGCGGGCTACACGCCGCGGGCCATCGTGACGCCGATCGTCGGTGCCGTGTACAAGAAACTCGGCGGCGGCTAGACCGCGGTCTCGCGATCAGCGGCGACGGCGGGTGCGCCTGCGGCCGGTGCCGAAGATGCTGCGGGTGATCTCGCGCCCGATCACCGTGCCCGCCGAGCGCATCGCGCTCTTGAACGCCGGGCTGGTGACCACCTTCTCGACCATCGACGGCTCGGCGGTGTCGCGCGACCTGACCTGACCCGAGGCGCTGGCCCCGCCGGGCTGCGGCGGCAGCGGCGGCGGTAGGGCGTCGGGGGCGGTGGCGGGCTCCTCCGGCGGCGCCAACCGCGCGTTGAGTCGCTCATAGGCCGACTCCCGGTCGATGGTCTGCCCGTATTCCGCTTGCAGCGCACTGGCTTTCGCTGCGGCGGCTATGGCTTCGGGGCCGATGGTGTCCATCAGCGACCGTGGGGCCCGCATCCGGGTCCACGCCACCGGCGTCGGTGCGCCCTTCTCCGACAACACGGTGATGATCGCTTCGCCGGTACCCAACGACGTCAGGTCCGACTTCAGGTCGTAGACATCGGTTTTCGGGTACGTACGCACCGTCTTCGACAGCGCCTTCTCGTCGTCGGGTGTGAATGCACGCAGTGCGTGCTGAATGCGCGCACCCAACTGGGACAGCACGTCGTTGGGCACGTCGGTGGGCAGCTGTGTGCAGAAGAACACCCCGACGCCCTTGGACCGGATCAGCTTGACCGTCTGCTCGACCTGTTCCATAAACGCTTTGGACGCGTCGGAGAACAGCAGGTGCGCCTCGTCGAAGAAGAAAACCAGTTTCGGCTTGTCGAGGTCGCCGACCTCCGGAAGCGTCGCGAACAGATCGGCGAGCACCCACATCAGGAAGGTCGAGAACATCACCGGGCGGGCGGCCTGGCTGCCGAGTTCCAGCAGCGTGATGATTCCGCGGCCCTGCTCGTCGACCCGCAGCAGGTCCTCGGGCTCGAGTTCGGGCTCACCGAAGAACGTGTCGCCGCCATCGGCCTCCAGGTTGATCAGCGCCCGCAGGATCACCCCCGCGGTCGTGGTGGACACCGCGCCGATCGCCTTCAGTTCGGCCTTGCCCTCGTCGCTGGTGAGGTACTGGATCACCGCGCGCAGGTCCTTGAGGTCCAGCAGTGAGAGCCCCCGCTGGTCGGCCCAGTGGAAGATCAGGCCCAGTGTCGACTCCTGCGTGGCGTTCAGCCCGAGCACCTTCGACAGCAGGATCGGCCCGAAACTGGAGATCGTCGCGCGCACCGGCACCCCGATGCCGGTGGTGCCCAGCGACAGGAACTCGACGGGGTAGGCCGTCGGCGCCCAGTCGTCACCGGTGTCGGCGGCCCGTGCGGTGACGTTCTCGTTCGCCTCGCCGGGCCGCGACAGCCCCGAGAGGTCGCCCTTGACGTCGGCCATCACGCACGGCACACCCGCGGACGACAGCTGTTCGGCGAGCACCTGCAGCGATTTCGTCTTCCCGGTGCCGGTGGCGCCGGCGATCAGCCCGTGGCGGTTGACCGTGGCCAGCGGTATGCGAACCTGTGCGGTCGGATCACAGGCGCCGTCGACGACGATGGAGCCGAGCTCCAGCGCGTCCCCTTCGGCGGCGTAACCTGCGGCGATCTGCTGTGCGGGGGTGGGTGCGGACTCACTGGCCATGGCTGGCACCCTAACCCCCACCGCAGCCCGAACGGGCGGGTGCAGCCGGCCGGAGCGGTGGCAAGGCTTACTGTGAGCGTCGTGCGCGACGAACTGGTGTGGATCGACTGCGAGATGACCGGCCTGGATCTCAAGACGGACCGGCTCATCGAGATCGCGGTGCTGGTGACAGACGCTGACCTCAACATCCTCGGCGACGGCATCGACGTCGTCATACACACCGACGACGAGGCGTTGGCGTCGATGATCCCGGTGGTGACCGACATGCACACCCGCTCGGGCCTGATCGACGAGGTCAAAGCGTCCACCGTGACCGTGGCCGAAGCCGAGGAGCAGGTGCTCGACTACATCCGCGGCCACGTCAAACAGGCCAAGACGGCGCCGCTGGCGGGCAACTCGATCGCCACCGACCGCGGCTTCATCGCCCGCGACATGCCCAAGCTCGATGACTACCTGCACTACCGGATGATCGACGTGAGCTCGATCAAGGAGTTGTGCAGGCGATGGTATCCGCGGATCTACTTCGGCCAGCCCGAGAAGGGCCTCGCGCACCGGGCGCTCGCCGACATCCACGAGTCGATACGTGAACTGCAGTACTACCGACGCACCGCGTTCGTGCCGCCGCCGGGGCCTTCGACCAGCGATATCGCAGCCGTCGCCGGGGAATTGGGACCCTCGAACGGCGGCCCGAAGGACATCGATTCGGCCGCTGAGCGTTCGAGCGGTTAGTATCGACGTCGCCGCTTCGCCCGTTCGGGTTCGCGGCAATGGTGGCTGTAGTTCAGTTGGTAGAGCACCAGGTTGTGATCCTGGCTGTCGCGGGTTCGAGTCCCGTCAGCCACCCCGACTGGGTCAGGGAGCGAATCTTCGCTCCCTGACCCTTTTTTCGATTCAGCCGAGATGCGCCGCTGAGGGGCCAGCCGTCAGATCAGACGTTGGCGTTGCCGGCCTTCCACTGCTCCCACGGGATGTTCCAGTCACCGAGTCCGTCGGTGCCCGGAAGCGTCGAGCCGACCGTGTTGACGATTTCGACGACGTCCCCGCGCTTCGAGTTGTCGTGGAACCACTGCCCGTTGCTCGTGCTGACGTTGATGCACCCGTGGCTGACATTGCTGTAGCCCTGGCTGCCCACCGACCACGGCGCAGCGTGGACGTAGATGCCGCTGTAGGAGATCTGGGTGGCCCAATCGACCTCGGTGCGATAGCCGTTCGGCGAGTTACTCGGCACACCGTAGGTGGACGAGTCCATGATCATGTGCGAGCGCCGGTCCCCGACGATGTAGACGCCGTTGTTGGTGGGGGTGCTGTTCTTGCCCATCGACACCGGCATGGTCTTGATCACCTCGCCGTTGCGGGTCACCGTCAGCGTCTTGGTGTTGTCGTCGACCCTCGTGATCACCTCATCGCCGATCGTGAAGCTGGTGCTGACGTTCTCCTGGCCGAACAGGCCGTCGCCGAGGTCGACGCCGTAGGTGTTCACCGCGACGTCGACCTTCGTGCCGGGTTTCCAGTACTTCGCAGGCCGCCAGCGAACCTCCTGGTTGTTCAGCCAGTAGAACGCGCCCTCGACGGGCGGGTCGGTCTTGATCTTGATAGCCTTCTGCGCGGCCAGCCGGTTGGTGATGTTCTCGTCGAACCGAACGGCGACCGGTTGTCCCACGCCGACCACCTCGCCGTTGTTCGGCAGCACGTACGGCATGGTCAGGTTTTCCGGCGAATGGGTCTCGAAGGACATCCGCCGGGTGGTGGCACCGCCGAGCCCCAGCGATTCGGCGGTGAGCGTGTAGCGCTTGTTATAGCCGAGCGGCTCGGTGGTCGACCAGGTCAGCCCGTCCTTGCTCAAGGCGCCTGCGACGGTCTTACCGGACTCGTTCACCATGGTGACCGCGCCGAGGACGCCGTCCTCCGCGCTGACGGTCACCGGCGAGTCCACGGAAACGCCCACGGCGCCGTCGGTCACCGACGCGGTCAGCTTGGGAACGAGCAGGTCACCAAACGGTGTGCCCTTGTCGTCGATCACCTGAGGCTGCGGCGGCGCCGAGTTGCCTCCGCACGCGGACAACCCGAGCGCCAGGACGGGGATCAGCGCAACGGTCACCAACCATGCGCGTCGACGCGGACGGGCCACTGAACGGACTCGCCACATTGCTCACTCCACCTCACAACCAGGGACAGATCGATGATTCTTGGCAACAGTCTAAGGGCAATTTCAGGTCCGGGTTACGTGGCGGATGTCGACGAAGCAACGTTGTGGGGACAGATTTCGTACTGCGCAGCAGAGCCTGTTATTGTCGCACCCGCGCGCCGTTAGCTCAGTTGGTAGAGCAGCTGACTCTTAATCAGCGGGTCCGGGGTTCGAAACCCTGACGGCGCACCAGCTTCACATCGAGTGCGACCGTGACGGACCGTCACGGTCGCGTTCTTTTTCTGAACCGTCGCCGACGCGATGACGTCACTTATTACGGTTGCGTAAATTTCTGGGCCAAATTTGTCATTGCACAAGGAAAGTGTGCTGAACGCTACATAAGATAGCTTACGGAGATGTGGGTCTCAGTTCACGTGACGTTGCGGAAAAGCCACTTCGTCGGCCTTACTGCCGATTAAGCTGCGATAAGACAAGTTGATCTGCTACAGTCGCGTTAGCTGACACCCTGAAACTCCAGGATCAGCAAAACCTCGGAAGGAAAAAGGGACTTAGCTGATGCCTCAGCCAGGCCATTCATTTGCGGCAGACGGAGCGGGTGCGGGCGCATCCGCCGAGGTGACTGCCCAAAGCCCGGTCGCGGTGTACAGCTGCAATCGGATCGGCCGGGTCGCCAACCCCCCCGGCTTTTCCTTCTCTGACTGGTTTCGCTCGACGCGACGCCGCTGACGGCGGACCGCTCAGTCCCGCCGGATCCGGCGGACGATGAGCACGAGCGCGACCACTCCCACGCCCGCAAGCGACACCGCTACGGCGGGTTTCGTCACGAAGCGGATCGCGGCCGACTTGGCGTCCTCGACCAGGCGGCTGGGATTGGCGCGTTCGGCGAGGGTGTCCACCGTCGCCGCGAGTTGCTCCCGAGCTTGGTCGATGTCCTGCTTGATGGTCTCGGGATCGCGGTCCGCCACGTGCGCCTCCAAGCCGTCCAAGTCGGTGCTCCTCACCAGAGCCTGCCGATCTACCCTAGAGCAGCCCGCGCTCGCCGCAGCGCACCGGTCGACAGAAGGGATGCCCGCGCGTGCCACAGACTCCGCGACTCGAGGTCGGCGACAAAGCCCCTGCGTTCAGCCTGCCCGACGCCGACGGCAACACCGTGAAGCTCTCCGATTACAAGGGCCGCAAGGTCATCGTGTACTTCTATCCAGCGGCGTCCACCCCCGGGTGCACAAAACAGGCGTGTGACTTTCGCGACAGCCTCGGCGAACTCAACGATGCCGGGCTCGACGTCATCGGCATCTCCCCCGACAAGCCCGAAAAGCTGGCGAAGTTTCGCGACAACGAGAAGCTGACGTTCCCGTTGCTGTCGGATCCAGACCGCAAAGTGCTCACCGAATGGGGTGCGTTCGGGGAAAAGACGATGTACGGCAAGACCGTTCAGGGTGTCATCCGGTCGACCTTCGTCGTCGACGAGAAGGGCAAGATCGCCGAGGCGCAGTACAACGTCCGCGCGACGGGACACGTCGCGAAGTTACGGCGCGACCTGTCCGTTTGAGCCGAGCTCGCCCAGTCCTGCCAGCAGCAGCGCCTCGGAGACGGCGGCGCGCTCCAGCACGCCGAGGTGCAGGCTCTCGTTGATGCTGTGTGCTTGCGTCTCAGGGTCTTCCACGCCGGTCACCAATATCTTGGCCAACGGAAACGCCGCGGCGAATTCGGCGATGAACGGGATCGAACCGCCGACGCCGGTGTGCACGGGTTCGTTGCCCCATGCCTCGGAGAAGGCGGCACGGGCGGCGTCGTAGACCGGCCCGCTGGCGTCGATCGCATACGGCTGCCCGTGGTCACCCGGAGTGACCGTCACCTGCGCACCCCAGGGGGCGTGCTGTTCGAGATGGCGGGTCAACGCTGTCATGTGCTGTTCGACGTCGGCGCCGGGCGCGATGCGCATGCTGACCTTGGCCCGCGCGCGAGGGATCAAGGTGTTCGACGACTTGTCGATCGGCGTCGTGTCGATACCGATGATGGTGATCGCCGGCTTGGCCCACAATCGTTGTGGCACTGAGCCAGAACCGATTTCGCGCACACCTGGCAACATGCCGGTCTCCTCGCGGACCCGTTCGGGCGGAAAGTCGACAGCGGCGGCCTCACCTTCGTGCAGCCCCGCCACCGCCACGTTGCCGTCGTCGTCGTGCAGGCTGGCCAGCAGTCGCACCAGCACGCTGACGGCGTCGGGGACGACGCCACCCCACAGCCCGGAGTGCAGGCCGTGGTCGAGCGTGGCCACCTCGACGACGCAGTCGACGAGCCCGCGCAGCGACACCGTCAGCGAGGGCACCTCGGTGCTCCAGTTGTCGGAGTCGGCGATGACGATGACGTCGGAGGCCAGGGTGTCGTGATGCGCGGCCAGCAGACGCGACAGCGACGGCGAACCCGACTCCTCCTCCCCCTCCACAAAGACGGTGACGCCGACCGGCGGATTGCCGCCGTGTGCCCGAAACGCCGCCAAATGTGTTGCGATGCCGGCCTTGTCGTCGGCGGTGCCGCGGCCGTAGAGGCGTCCGTTGCGCTCGGTGGGCTCGAACGGCGGCGAATTCCACTGTGCCGGATCGCCCTCCGGTTGCACATCGTGGTGGGCGTACAACAGCACCGTCGGCGCACCGGGCGGCGCGGGATGGCGCGCGATGACGGCGGGTGCACCGCCCTCGCTGACCAATTGCACGTCACCGAAACCCGCCTCGGTCAACAACTTCGCCACGGCGTCGGCGCTGCGCTGGACCTCGCCGCGGCGGGCCGGGTCCGCCCACACCGACTCGATGCGCACCAGATCCTCCAGATCGCGCCGCACCTTCGGCAAAACCTCGTGCACCCGCGCCACCAGATCGCTCATGAAGACGACACTAGCGGGTCACTCACCCACCGCGAGCGACCGCAAAGTGCCAGCAAAGTGCGGCGTGTCGTGTGCTGGGCCCACCGCTTGCGAGGGGAACACGGACCCGCGCGGAGACTTGGGTGTGGGCCCGCGCGGAGACTGGGGTCAGCGCTCTTCGAGGATGGCGACCGCGGCGGCCGTATCCGCCTCGTGCGTCAACGACAGATGGATCGTCACGTTCTTCAGATGCTCGGCGATCGCTCCCGATAGACGCACCTTCGGTCTGCCCCACATGTCGGTGATGACCTCGATGTCGCGGTGGATGCCCTCGGGCAGCACCGGGCGCCTGGCGAAGCGCGACCCCGACCACGCCTTGATCACGGCCTCCTTCGCCGCCCACCGCGCCGCGAGGTGCCGCGCCGCTGACGAACTCTTGTCGGCGGCGTCGCGGCGCTCACCCGGCGTGAACGTCTCGGCGAAAACCGTTCCCGGCTGATCGACCTGCTCGGCGAACTCGGGAATGGAGACCAGGTCGATCCCCACCCCGACTATCGCCATGGGCCGAACGTTATCTCATGCCTGCGCGGGCACATACACGTCGTCGTCGCCGAGTCGCGAGTCCGGATCGAGAAGCATCGCGGCTTCCCGCGGCTTCTCCGGTCCCTCGGGGCCGAACCGGCGGTCCACCGGCTTCTCGTACAACGGCTTGCCGCCGGCGATCGCCGACGCGAGCCGGTGTTGACCGGCCAGCACCCGTGCGTCCGCGCGCTGCTTGTAATCAGCACGCTGCTCGTGGGTCAGCGCGGCGAGGAACGCCTGCGGATGCACCAACGCGATCAGGCCGGACACGTGACCGAAGCCCAGGCTGGTGATCAGCCCCGCCTTGAGCGGGAACGACCCGCCGAAGTGCAGCGTGTCGCGCAGCCACACCATGTGCGCGGAGCCCGCGAGCTCGTCGTCGACACAGTCCAGGCTGCGGTTCGGCGGGATGACGCCGTCACGCAGGATCTGGCACAGCCCCATCATCTGGAACGCCGCCGCACCGCCCTTCGAGTGGCCTGTCAGGCTCTTCTGCGACACCACGAACAGCGGCGCGCCCTCCGAGCGGCCCAGCGCGTCGGCGAGCCGCTCGTGCAGCTCGGTCTCGTTGGGGTCGTTGGCCAGCGTCGACGTGTCGTGCTTGGAGACCACCGCGATGTCGTCGGGACCGACGCCGAGCTGAGCCAGCGATCGGGCCAACTGCGACGCGCGTCCCCCGCGGCCGGCGGCAAGCGCGCCGAGGCCCGGCGCCGGGATCGAGGTGTGCACACCGTCGCCGAACGACGACACGTAGCCCACCACCGCGAGCACCGGCAGTCCCATCTGGAGCGCGAGATCGCCGCGGGCCAGCAGGATGGTCCCGCCGCCCTGGCCCTCGACGAAGCCGAGGCGGCGACGGTCGTTGGCGCGGGAGAATTTCGAGTCGCTGATGCCACGGGCTCGCATCATCTCGGTGTCGGCGGTGGCGGCCATGTCGCCGAAGCCGATGACCGCCTCGAGGGTCGTGTCGTCGTATCCGCCCGCGACCACGAACTCGGCCTTGCCGAGCTTGATCTTGTCGACGCCCTCCTCGACCGAGATGGCCGCCGTCGCACAGGCGCCGACCGGGTGAATCATCGCCCCGTAACTGCCGATATAACTCTGGACGACGTGCCCGGCGATGACGTTCGGCAGGACCTCCTGCAGGATGTCGTTCGGCTTGTTCCGGCCCAGCAGGTTGCCGTGGTACATCGTCTGCATCGACGTCATGCCGCCCATGCCGGTGCCCTGCGTGCTGGCCACCAGGCTGGGATGCACCCACCGCATCAGCTCCGCGGGCGTGAACCCGGCCGACAGAAACGCATCGACAGTGGTGACCAGGTTCCAGATGGCCAGCCGGTCAATGGAGTTCATCATCTCCTGGCTGACGCCGTACACCATCGGGTCGAACCCGGTGGGGATCTGCGCGCCGACCGTGCGGGACAGCTTGACCTTCCGCGGAACCCGAACCTCGGTGCCCGCCTTCCGGGTCACCTGCCAATCGCCGCTGTCGGGTACGGGGGCGATCACGGTGTGCTCCGGATCGTGCTTCAGGAATCCGCGAGCCTCAGCCTCCGACGACACGACGAAGGTGAAGTCCTTGTCGAGGAAGACCGAAACCAGAAGCGGCGACGCGTGATCCGGGTCGATCGCTCCGTCATCAACCCACTCGCGGATGCCGACCCGCTCGACCACGGCGTCGTGGTAGCGCTCGACCAGCTCGCCCTCGTCGACCAACTCGCCCGACACGGTGTCGTACCAGCCCGGCGTGGGATCGTCCTCCCACTTGACCAGCCCGGTCGTCCACGCCAGCTCGAGCACACCAGCGGCCGACAGCTCGTTCTCGACCTCCATCTCGAAGCGGGTTCGCGAGGAACCGTACGGCCCGAGTTCTGCGCCGCCGACGATGACCACCATGTCGGCGGGGTCCATGTCGACCTCCGGCCATTCGGGCGGCGGCGCGGACTTGTAACCGCGCGGCGGCGACGGCAGGGCGCGGACGGTGCCCTCGGGATCGCTGTCCTCGGTGTGGCTTTCGGTCACCATCTCTTCGCGGGCCTTGGCGGCCAGCTCGGCCATGTCGATGTCGACGTCGGCCAGCCCGCCGGTGAAGTCCGCCTGCAGCGGCTCATGCGCCGCCGCCACCTTGGCCTCGATGTCGCACAGGCCCAGCAACATGCTCGCCATCTCATCGGTGGTGAACGTGCGCACACCGGCGTCTTCGACAGCCCCGACGATCGCGTCGTTGTGGCCCATCAGGCCGGTGCCCTTGGTCCACCCGATCAGCGCGTGCGCCAACGAAACCCGCTGCGCCCACGATGATTCGGCCTTCCACCGGGACACCAGCGCGTCCAGCGCGGACTTCGCCTCGCCGTAGGCTCCGTCGCCGCCGAACATGCCGCGGTTCGGCGAACCGGGCAGCACGACGTGCAGGCGCGCGGCGATGTCGCGCTCGGCGCCGATGTGAGACAGCCCGCCGATCAGCCGTTGCACGGCCCACAGCAGCACCTTCATCTCCATCTCGGCGCGCGCCCCGGCGTCGGACAGATCGCCCGCGACCCGCGGTGCGGCGAACGGGAACAGCAACGTCGGCGTCTGGGCATCTTTGATGTGGATCGACTGCGGCCCAAGGCTTTCGGTCTGCTCTGTGCCGACCCACTGCACCAGCGCGTCGATGTCGGTGTAGGACGCCATGTTGGCGGGCACCACCCACAGCTTCGCGTTCCAGCGGGCGCTGTCCCGATAGAGGTTGCGGTAGAAGGCCAACCGGTCGTCGTCGAGCCGCGACGTCGTCGCGATCACGGTCGCGCCGCCGTCGAGCAGCTGCGCGACCACGGACGCGGCGATCGAGCCCTTAGACGCGCCAGTGACGACGGCGACCTCATGGCTGTAGCGCCCGGTGCCCGGGTTCTCGGCACCCGCAGCGGCGCGGCCGTACAGGGACGCATGGATATTGCGACCCGCCGCCAGCGCCTTGCCCTGCCACCAGGTGGCCTGCGTGCCGACCACGTGGCCCGCGCCCTCGAAGCGTTCCGAGAGTCGCTGCCAGTCGCGGTCGATCTCGTCCTCGTCGTAGAGCCACAGCTTGGCGAGATCCTCACGCGCGCTGGCCCAGCGGTCGTCGAAGAGCACCGCCTTGCGGCCGTCGAACGCGGGCGCCACCAGACGCGGCCAGTCCGAACCGAGTTCGGCGGTGACCAGGTCGATGAGTTCGGCGTCGGTGCCCTCCGGAACGGGAACCGGGGTATCGAGGCCGAGCTGCCCGAGGATCATCCGCGCCGCCGAGGCGAGCACGCCGTCGCGGCCGGTGACCCGCTCGGCGAACTCGGTCAGCGCGGCGGAATCCACCACGCCCCCGCTCGCGCCACCGGCGGACGGCAACGACACCGCCACCCCGCGCCGGGCCGCCACCGCGGCGACCGCGCTGTCGATGACCTTGTCGACGGTCGCAGCGTCGGCCAGTGCGCCATCGTGCAAACCGCCGAGCTCACCACCGCGAACGCTGGTGCCCTCGCGGGTGCCCAGCGCGACCTCGACGGTGACGTGCTTGACCCAGCCCGGACCCAGCTCCCAGGTCTTGGTGACCCGCTCGCCGATGTAGGCGGGGCGCTTGCCGGAGGGCCCGAAGACGGTCCGCAACTGGTCGTTGACCGCGTCGGACAGCACCGGGCCGAACGGCTTGTAGGTCCTGGCCAGCTTGGTGACCTGGCCCTTGAGCGCCGCCAGGTCGGCCTCCCCCGCACCGTCGATGGCGCCGAGGTTAAGCTCGGAGCCCAGGTCGACGAGCAGCTGGTTACGCCGCGACGACGCACCGTCGGTGATCGACTCGATGGAGTCCAGCGGCTCGATCTGGTCGATGCGCATCTTGGCCGACAGCGCGATCAGCGCCGTGGTGGCGTCGGCGGCATCGAATGTCAGGTCGTCCGGACGGGGCCCACCGGCGGGTGCCGCCGGTGCGGCTGCCGGGGCGGCCGGCGCGGCCGTCTCGACGGGTGCGGCGGCTTCGGATGCCGGGGCCGGTGCCGGCTCGTCGTCGAGCTCCGGCTCGGGATCGGTGTCGGTGGCGAACAGCACCGCCGCATCGCGTTCGGCATTGAGTACGTCAACCGTGCTGTGTGAGTACTCGGGCAACTTCAAAGTGTTAGCTGCCAAACCCGCAACGGTCGGCGAGGATTTCACCCCGATCTCCACGAAGCGCTCGATGCCGAGGCCACCCGCCGCTTCCTCGATGAACAACAGATCTTGGGTTTCGATCCAGCGCACCGGACTGGCGAACTGCCAGGCCAGCAGTTCAATGATGATCTTGCGGCACAGTTCGGCGGGCCGCTCATTTCGCCAGGTGTCGTAGTCGGCCAGAACCTCGTCGAGCGGTTCGGCGGGCACGAGCGACCGGATTTCTTCGATGAAGTCGCGGTCGAGGGTGAAGGGGCGGGGCACAAGGTTGGGGATGTATCGGCCGACGACGAGGCGGGGATCCTTCCCGAACGGAATCACTCGTTCTAGGGCGCGACGGAAATCGGCGACGCCAACCCGCAGAACACTCGAGTGGAACGGCACGTCGATTCCAGGTACCAGGATGAACGACCGCTTGCCGCCGGTGATCTCGCGTCGCCGCTCGACCTCCTGCTCCAGTGCCTCGAGCCCACGCACCGTGCCCGCGATCGCATACTGCGATCCGCGCAGGTTGAAGTTCACGATCTCCAAAAATTCCCCTGTGCGCGAGGAAATTTCGGCAATAAAAGCGTCCACGTCGGCGTCATCAAGACCGATCTGCGAAGGCCGGATCGCGGCGAGTCGGTAATTCGACCGGCCCAGGTGGTCGCGGGGCACGATGTCATGCATCTTGCTCCCACGATGGAAGACGGCCTCTAGCAGGCCTTCCAGTTCGTAGACGCCGCTGACACAGGCCAGCGCGGTGTACTCGCCGACGGAGTGACCGCAGGCGATCGCATCTTCGACGAACGCGCCCTGTTCGCGCATCTCCGCAACCTGAGCGGCGGCCACCGTAGCCATCGCGACCTGGGTGAACTGCGTCAAGAACAGCACACCGTCGGGATGGTGGTAATGCACGCCGCTGGCGATGAGGCTGGTCGGGTTGTCACGCACGACGTGTAGGACCGAGAAACCCAGCGTGTCACGAGTGAACCTGTCCGCGGTGTCCCACACCTTGCGGGCTGCCTTGGAACGAGCCCGCACCTCCATGCCCATGCCCTTGTGCTGGATGCCCTGTCCCGGGAACGCATAGACGGTCTTCGGTGCGGCCAGCTGAGCAGTCGCCGACATCACGAGCTCGCCTGCCACCTTCGCCAATACCTCGACGATCTCTGCGCCACGGTCAATTCCGACGCGGTCGACGCGGAAGTCGACTTCGTCGCCAGGGAGCACCATGCCGAGGAACCGGGCCGTCCAGCCGACGACATGTGCCGGCGGGGCGGGCTTGCCGTCGGTGGCGGCTACAACGTGCTGCGCGGCCGCCGAGAGCCACATGCCGTGCACGATGGGAGATTTCAAGCCGGCCAACAGCGCGGCGGCGCGGTCGGTGTGGATCGGGTTGTGGTCACCGGACACCATGGCGAAGGCGCTCATGTCGGTCGGCGCGATGACGGTGACGTCGCGACGACGCCGCCGCGGTGTGTCGGTCGCATTCTCGGTGATCGCCCCACCCGCCCGTGGCGGATCGACGAGTTCGGCCGCACCGGTGCGACCGCGTATTGCAAAGCGCTCCTCGAGCTTGGCCAGCACCGTGTTGTCGGCGTCACGGATCTCCACCGACACCGGCACGACGCGGCCGTACTCGGTGTCGGTCGCCGCGGAAGCCGTTGCAGTGACGGTCAGTTCGGCTCGCTGCTTGGGCATCGGTGCCACCAGGTGCGCGGCGTGGTCGAGGTGCACCAGGCTCAGCAGGCCCTCGACGACGGGGAAGCCGTCGTCGGTGAGGGCCGAGCCGATCGCGGCGAACACCGCGGGCCAGCAGTGGCCGACGAGCGCGTCGGGCACCAGAGTCAGGCCGGGCGCGAGCGGGGCGCCGAACGTCGCGGTCACGCCGGTGTGGTCGGCGACGCGTTCGGGATCCCAATCGGCCGTCACCGTCGCGGTGTTGTCCTGCACCGGCGGCAACGCGTCGGGTCCGTCCACGCCCGCGGCAATGATGAGCACGGAACGCATTGCGGCCGAAGCATCTTCGACCGTGACGACCGGCATGCCGCCGTTGACGGTGCACGCGGGCAGGGTGAACGGGATGTCAATCCAGGTTCCGGACAGCGGGACGCTCAGGGTCACCCGGTCGCCGCTGAGCTCGAGGCGGGCGCCGGTGGACGGGTGCGTCGCGGTGCGATTCTCGTTGGCTTGCCACTCCTCGGGTGCGCCGATCCGGTGTACTGGGTTGATTGCGATGCGGCCCGCCCACAGCACGTCCGGCGAGTCCAGCACCACCGCGAGCGGTCCGGTGACGTCGGCGCGCGCCTGCCGGCGCGAAACCACCGGCACAGGGTCGCCGTCGGCAGTTAGCGCCTCCTCGATCGCGGCCTGTTCGAAGCGGTCGAGCAGTTCACCGACCGGCTCGTCGACGCGGGTGATACCCGCGACGGCCTGGGTGCCGGGGATGATGCACACCTCGTCGGCGCTGTAACGCGCGTCGTGTGCCTGCCACAGCGAATCACTGCGCCACCACCGCCGCACGTCCTTGTCGATGACTGGCACAAAGTTAACGGGCTTACCCGGCGTCTTGCACAGCGTGACGAACCACGGCACGTCGGCCGGATGCAGCCGCAGCGTTTCGGCCTCGGGATAGCGCGACACGAGCGTCGCGATCGCGCGCTGCGGATCATCCAGCAGCGCGACGTCGTTGAACAGCGTCGGGATCGGACCCGAATCCTGCGGATGCAGACGGGCTTCTGCGCGGTGCAGCATGTCGGCGAACCGGTCGCGCCAGGTGTCGGCCAGCCACGGACTGTTGGGCAGTTTGGTGTCGGCGGTACTGTTGCCGTCGCCGATGGCCAGCTCGACGTAGCGCTGCAGCCATTGCAGGTAGGTCATCTCGCCGATGTCGCCGTAGTACGGCTTGCAGGTGGCGGCCATCGCGGTGATGATCTCGTCGCGGCGCGCTGCCACGGCTTCGACATCGCCGGCGACCTCGTCGAGCAGCCGCCCGCACCGCGATGCGGCGTTGTCGATCTCGTGGATGTCGGCCCCCAGCTGGCTGCGGCTGGAAGCCATGCCGCCCGTTGCCTTTCCGGCGCTGATCCAGTGGTCGGTTCCGGTGGTCTCGACCAGCATCCGCTTGACGGCCGGGGACGTGGTCGCCTCCAGCGTCGCCATCGCCGCGGTGCCGAGGAGGATCCCGTCGACCGGCATAGCGGGGAAGCCGTACTCGGTGGCCCAACGCCCGGACAGGTACTGCGCCGCCCGCTCGGGGGTGCCGATGCCGCCGCCGACGCAGACAGTGATGTTCGGCAGCTTGCGCAGTTCGCCGTAGGTCGTCAGCAGGAGGTCGTCGAGGTCCTCCCAGGAGTGGTGCCCCCCTGCGCGGCCGCCCTCGATGTGGACGATGACGTCCTTGTTCGGCACCTCGGCCGCGATCTTGATCACGGACTTGATCTGGTCGACCGTGCCCGGTTTGAACACGACATGGCTGATGCCGACGGTGTTGAGCTCGTCGATAAGCTCGACGGCCTCCTCGAGTTCGGGGATGCCTGCCGACACCACGACACCGTCGATCGGCGCACCGGACTGACGGGCCCGCTGCACCAGGCGCTTGCCACCCAGCTGCAGCTTCCACAGGTACGGGTCGAGAAACAACGAGTTGAACTGCACCGCGCGGCCCGGCTCGAGCAGGGTGGTCAGCTCAGCGATGCGGTCGGTGAAGATCTCCTCGGTGACCTGACCGCCGCCGGCGAGCTCGGCCCAGTGCCCCGCGTTGGCGGCCGCCGCGACGATCTTGGCGTCGACGGTCGTGGGGGTCATGCCCGCGAGCAGGATCGGCGAGCGCCCGGTCAGCCGGGTGAACTTCGTCGACAGCTTCACCGATCCGTCCGGCAGCCGCACGGTGGTGGGCGCATAACTCGACCACGCGGGCGGCACCTCGGGTTCGGCGCCGACCGTGAACAGGTTGCGCTGCCCGACCCGCGTGGCGACGGGCACGATGCCCACGCCCAGCCCGCGGATGATCGGCGCGGTCAGCCGCGTCACGGTGTCGCTGGGGCCCAGGTCGACGATCCACTTCGCGCCGGCCTGATGAAGCCGCTCCACCTCGGCAACCCAATCGATCGGGCGCACGAAGATCGCCTCGGTCATCTCGTGAGCGAGATCGGCATCGATGCCACACTTTTCTGCCCAACGTTCGACGACCTCGACCCCGCCGGCCAGTCGCGGGGTATGGAAGCCGACCTCCACCTGAATGCCATGAAACTCCGGGCCGAAAACGGCGCCGCCGCGGATCTTGTTCTTGCGCTCAGCCTCTTCCTTCTCGGTGATCTTGGAGCAGTAAAGCTCGAACCGGCCCAACTGCTCGGGGGTGCCGGTGATGACGACCGAACGCCTGCCATTGCGGATCGACAGGACCGGCGGCAGCACGGTGCGCACGTCTTGGGAGAACTCTTCGAGCAGTTCGGCGATGCGGTCCGGATCGACGTTCGTCACCGAGACCATCGGAGACTTGTCCCCGCGGCCGACCATGCCGCGACGGCGGGAGACCAACGACCCGGCCGCGCCGATCAGCTGCAGTAGCGCCAACAGTTCGGCGTCCTTAACGCCTCGCGAGCGCAGCGACTCGCAGGCGATGATGCCCTGGGAGTGCCCGGCCATCGCGACGGGCGGCACGTCGTGCAGCTCGAGACCCTGGCGGATGGCGGCGCGGATCGCGGCCATCTGCGCCAGCAAAATGCCCGGTCCGGAGATGGCCGCGGTGATGAGCTGCTTCGTCGGGGGGAGGGGCTCATCCGCGGCGACCGCACGCACCCACTGGAGGGGCTCGAATCCGATTGGGCGCACCACCACCAGTTCGCGCGCCACGGGCTCGAGAAGAAGAGCGGCTTCCCCGACGACCTCGCCGAGCTCCGACTCGATGCCGGCCGAGCTGACCAGCTCCTCGAGGTTTTCCAACCACGAACCGCCCTGGCCGCCGAAGGCCACCGCATAGGGCTCACCGGAGTTCAGCCGATCGACGAGGGCCTGGGTCCCGGCGTGGGGGGCCCCTTCAGTGCGGTCGGTAGACACCCGGTGCTGCTCGTTGATCGTCACGTCGGTTTCTCCCTCTGTCCGCGTCATGCTCGTCGTCGGCCCGTCGTCCCAGAAGCCCCCGTTGGCTGCGGCTGCCGCCGGGCGCCACGCGATCCGGCGCCGAATACGACTGACCGGCCAGTGGCTCCGCAGTACCTCGGCACCGCGTCCGCGCACAAAGCCGTACTAAGAGTGGCATAAGAAGGGCCCGCCATTTCGCGGCCGAAATGGTTACTGAAGAGTTCTACGCTCGGGTAACCGCCCGTCGCATCACGCGCAGTTCGAAACGGACCGAAGGCTTTCGGGACAAACGTCCTGCATGCAGGTGGTTACGGTCGAGTAGGCAGAACAGCGCTGATCACGGTGGTTTTGTTATCAAATCGTTATGAAGAAATTTCCGACGTGTCTCACCAGCGGCGTCGCTGCGGCCAGACGAGACACGCGCGTGTGATTTGTCTTCTCAGCGACCCCGGCCATGCGCAGAAGTTTGCTGTAGATACTTACTGATCGGTAAGGTTTCGTCCCACTGCCCAAATTGCGGCTTGAGGATGTGGTTGACGTCCACGCCGATCCCGGCCATTTACCGCTTGTCGCTCTCCACCTGATGCAGAAGTGCGGCGCACGGATGTCGCTCGCCTTGAGCACGCCGGCCGCATAGTCGAGGAGGATGCCCAGCGGCGCGTCCATCACGCCCTTCAGCACGGTGCTCCGGGTATCGATTAAAAGCCACAGGATACCCAACTGTCACAACCTTCACGCCAATGTCACTGGTCACAGCCGTATCACCGGACATGGCATCGGCGCGGCGTTGCCGAGCTAAGCCGAAACGCGGAATCATCGCAGGAGCACGGTTCGACGATCCGCCGATCGAACGAGGAGTAGAACCCATGGCGCGCTGGCCGTCCACCGTCGCGCGAACCGGTCTGACCGTCGTCAGCTGTGCCGTGCTGGTCCTGTCGCTGACGTCCGGCTGCTCGGGCGAGCGGCGCTCCCCCGGCGGCGGCCAGACTCCGCCCGAGATGGAGCCGCTCGGCGCGGTCGGCGAGGGTGAGGGACGACTCGACCTGATCGCCTGGGCCGGCTACGCCGAGGACGGTTCCCACGACGCCGAAGCCGATTGGGTGACACCGTTCGAACGCGAGACCGGCTGCCAGACCGAGGTGACGCTCGGAAACACCTCCGACGAGATGGTGCAGTTGATGCGCAGCGGCGACTACGACGGGGTATCGGCGTCCGGCGACGCGACGCTTCGGCTCATCTACGCCGGCGACGTCGCGCCCGTGAACACCGAACTGGTTCCGAACTACGACTCCATCTCGCCGTTCTTGAAGGACCAGCCTTGGAATTCGGTCGACGGTCAGATGTACGGCATCCCGCACGGATGGGGAGCCAACCTGCTGATGTACAACATCGAGGTCGTGCGGGACGCGCCCAATTCCTGGGCGGCGGTGTTCGACGACGCCGACAAGTACCGCGGCAGGGTCACCGCCTACGACTCGCCCATCTACATCGCCGACGCGGCGCTGTATCTGTCCAAGACACAACCCGGGTTGGGTATCGACGACCCGTATTCGCTGACGTCCGAGCAGCTGGACGCGGCCGTGCGGCTGCTCGAGAAACAACGCGAGAACATCGGCCAGTACTGGTCGGACTACCTCAAGGAGGTGGACGCGTTCGAGTCCGGCGCCTCCGTCATCGGCACCAGCTGGCAAGTGATCGCGAACACGATAGGTGCCCGTAACAGGGTTCCGGTCAACACGGTGCTGCCCAAGGAGGGTTCCACCGGCTGGTCGGACACCTGGATGATCTCGTCGCAGGCGGCTCACCCCAACTGCATGTACAAGTGGATGAACTGGATCTCCTCACCGGAAGTCAACGCCGAGGCCGCCGAGTTCTTCGGCGAGGCACCCGCCAACCCGAAGGCCTGCGAGCACACCAGCGAGCGCGACTTCTGCGACATCTACCACGCCACCGACGCGAGGTTCGCCGCAAAGATCCACTACTGGACCACGCCTCAGAAGCTGTGCGTCAGCGGCGGCGGTGACGACTGCACCGATTACGACGAGTGGGCCGCCCGGTGGCGCCAGATCACCGGGTGAGCGGCGGACTCTGTTTCGGGGTCGGCCGCCGGCATGTGACGCTGCAGCGCCGCGTCCAGGCGCCCGGACACCACGCTGGTCCACAGGTCGCGGTAGTCGCGCGCCGCCCGCGCGAGTTCGTCCACGTTGTCCAGTGCCGTTGTGTAGTCCGCGCCGAACTGGTCCGCCATGCACTCGCCTAGCGTGGCAACGAACTGCGCCGCCAGCGCGTCGACCGCTTCGCGGGTGGCCTCGACGATGTGCAGCAGCGCGCGGACGGCGGCCAGGTGGGCCGACGAGCGCGAAACCACCTGCCGCAGCGCAGGATCGGTCAACACCACGCCGCCGTCGACCACTCGCGCAAGCCCGTAGTCGACCAGCCGCCGTGCCTCGTCGCTGTCGGCGCCGATCCCCACTGCGCCGGCCCCTCCGGCGCCGGACTCGGTTCTCGGACCCAGCACCGCGCGTTGGATGCCGAGGATGTCAGCGAGGTCGGTGCCCTCACGCAGGCTGGTGAAAAACTCGGCAATGTGGGCGGTGTTGAAGCCCCGTCGGTGCAACTGGCTTATCGTGCGCAACTGCGACAGGTGGTAGTCGTCGTAGAACGCGGAGCGGCCGACCCGCCGGGGTGGGTCCAGCAACCCCCGCTCCCGGTAGGCGCGGATGTTGCGGGCGCTGACACCGGAGATCTCCGCCAACTCGGTGAGGCGATACTCAGCCACCGTCGCTACCCCCCACGGCCCCCCAGGCCGACGGCAGAGCGCGACGCTTCATTCGATCACTGTAACCCGCCACAACGTTTGCGAGCGAACTTTGAGCCCGGCGATGGCGGTCGACCAACCCGCCGCTCGTACCACCTTTCATCTGCATCGATCACGAACCGCACCCGGGCAACCGTGCACGAGCCGTCAATTACAGCCAACTCGGTCTCCCCGCCGGAACACCGCGGTGAGCGAACTCACCGATACGCGATTGGCGCCGTCGCACCCGCGTACGGAAACATGGAAAAGTCAGACTTAACGCTCATCAGCGGGAAAGGTTCGGTGTGCGTCCCTGGATCGTCTGGGCCACCGGACTATTCGCATACATCGTCGCAGTTCTCGACCGCACCACGTTGGGAGTCTCCGGCCTCGATGCATCAGATCGGTTTCATGCCAGCCCGAGCGTGCTTTCGACGTTCGTCGTGCTGCAGGTCATCGTCTACGCCGCCGCGCAGGTCCCGGCGGGCGTCCTGCTCGACCGCTTTGGTTCCAAGACGCTGATCCTGGCCGGCGCCGCGCTCATGTCCGGCGGTCAGCTCACGTTGGCGTTCACCGAATCACTGCCCACCGCCATCGGGGCGCGCGCCGTGTTGGGCCTCGGCGACGCCTTCACGTTCATCTCGGTGCTGCGGCTCGTCCCGCACTGGTTCACCCCGCGTCAGGTTCCGCTGGTCACCCAGCTGACCGGTATCTGCGGACAGCTCGGCCAGGTGCTGTCAGCCGTTCCCTTCTTCGCCGTGCTCGACGCGATGGGATGGACGACGGCGTACGTCTCGGTGGCGGCCATCGGTGTGTTGTCCATGGTTCTGACCGCGGCGCTGGTGAAGAACACCCCGCACGGCAACGCGGTGGAGATCCAGACCGTCTCGGTGCGCGAGACGCTGGCCAGCGTCAAAACCGTCTGGCTGCGGCCGGGCACCCGGCTCGGGTTCTTCACCCACATGGGCACCCAGTTCTCCGTCACCGCATTCGCGCTGATGTGGGGCGTGCCCTACTTGACCAACGCGCAAGGTCTGTCCGCCGGCGTGGCCGGGTTGATGTTGACGGTGTCGGTGGTGGCTGCCATCTCGGCCGGTGTGCTGATCGGAATCTTCACCGGGCGCCGCCCGCATCGGCGCTCGCGGCTCGTGCTGTGCATCATCGCGAGCAACGCGTTGATGTGGACCGTGGTGTTGGCGCTACCCGGCAGAGCGCCGCTGTGGCTGCTCGTGACGCTGATCGTGGTGATCTCGGTGGGCGGGCCCGGCTCCATGGTGGGCTTCGACTTCGCCAGGACCTTCAACCCGAGCGCGACACTCGGCACCGCGTCCGGTCTGGTCAACATGGGCGGCTTCATCGCCTCGCTGCTGGTGATGCAGTCGATGGGCGCCATCCTCGACGCGGCCGGCGGCTTCTCCTTCGACTCGTTCCGGGTGGCCTGGACCGTGCAGTACGCGATCTGGGCGTTCGCGGTGCTCGGCATCCTCATCACCCGCGGCAAGGCGCGCAAGGTGATGAGGGCCGAACAGGAGCGGATGCTGCTGGAGAGCGTGGACACCCGCGTCGGCGGGACCGACTAGGGGGAACTCAGCGACGGCGGGCCGTGCTGCGGCGGTTGGCCTTCTTGATCGCCGAGACCAGCTCGTCCTTGTTCATCGTCGAGCGGCCCGAGATGTCCAGCCGCCGAGCGACTTCCATCAGGTGCTTCTTCGAGGCGTTGGCGTCCACGCCCTCCGCCGTTTCGCCCTTGGCGTTCGGGCCGCCGCTTCGCGCACGCTGGTCCGACGGGCCCTTCTCGGACTTCGCTTCCCAGTGGTCGCCGACCTTCTCGAAGCTGTGCTTGAGCGCGCTGTATGCGACGCGGTGTGCGCGCTCGCCCTCGCCGTATTCCTCGGCAGCGGCGTCGTGAGCCTTCGCGAAGGTCCGTTGGGCCTTCGCGGATGACTTCTTCAGGGTGCTGGGCAGCTCGCTCTTGCGGGCGCTGCCGCTCTTGGTTGTCTTCGGCATGAAAAAAGGCGTACCCGGGCCATGAGGTGCCGAAACGATCGGTGAATCAGTGGGTTAGCCCAAGAATCTCGTAGCCGACGACCGTCAGAATCGGCGCCAGCGTGACGACCAGGAGACAGTTCGCCATGGAGATTCCAGCGGCCGCCAACCACACCGAAAGCGCCAGTATGGCGATCGTCAGCGTGATCAGCAGGACATGCGGGATCGAGGCCTTACCCACCATGAACGTATTGAGCAGATAGACCGACACGACGAAGAGCCCAACCGGCAGCGCGACCGACAACACGGTCCCGACCGAGGAGAGCTCGGAATGGTGCTCGATGTAGAGGGCGGCCGCGTCCAGGCCGGCGCCGGTCGCGACGATCGCGCCGAGCGTCACGATCGGAAAGTAGCCGAACCAGAAAGATCTTTCGCGCCGGGCGTGCAGAAGCTCGGCATGCGGGGTCAGGAAGTAGATCCACCACAACCCGAACGTCAGGCCGACGCCGGCCACCACGACGAACGCGGCGTCGAAGGTCCAACCCTGCGCGTTGACCACCGCGGTCAGCGAGGCCACGGTCCCGACCACACCCTCCCCGAGCGCGATGATGGTCAGCAGTCCGTAGCGTTCGGCGATGTGATGGGCGTGCCACGGCGTACCGCCGCGGCGCAGTTCCGCGAGAAGCGGCCCCAGCGTTTCGATCCCGATCAGCACGGCGACGATCGCCATCGTCACCGGCAGCGACGTGTCGAGGAAGATGCTGATGATCCACAGCACTTGCGCGAAGGTGACGGCGGCGACGTAGGTCAGGCATGCCGAACGGTGCGCGGGGTCCTGGACGGCCGCGCGTACCCACTGCCCCACCAGCGCGATACGCATCACGACATAGCCGGCGACCACGACGCGGTTGTCGACATGCGCGCCGTGTTCGATCGAGGCGAACATCGGCGGGAAGCCCAGCGCCATGACGATCACACCGACCATCTGCAGCATCGTCATGACGCGGTAGACCCAGTCGTCGGTGTCGTAGGCCGACGCGAACCAGCTGAAGTTGATCCATGCCCAGCACACTGCGAACGTCGCGAACGAGAACGCCAACAATCCGGAACCGACGTGGTTGGCGGCGAGCATGTGCGCGAACTCGCGGGCCGCGACGCCGAATGCAATCACGAAGGTCAGGTCGAAGAGCAGTTCCAGAGGCGTGGCAACGCGGTGCGCTTCGTGGGGATCCCGACCGGACATGCGAAGCACCCGGTGCTGCATGGCGGTCGGTTCGTGCGGAGTCGGGCTCACGGCGCCGTCCTTTCCTGACGTGCAGTGTCAAGATACGAGGGTGACCGACGCAGAACGCTCAACCCCGCCGTCCGCCGTGGCCGTCGTGCTCGCGGCGGGGCTGGGAACCCGCGTCCGCGCCGACGGCAACAAGGCCTACCTCGGGGTCGCGGGTCGGCCGATGGTCGCCTGGTCGCTCGAGACCCTGACGAGGGTGCCGGACGTCGGGCGCATCGTGCTGGTTTACCGGCGCGGGGAGCTGGATCTGGCCCGCAACATGGTGGCACGCGAACTTCCCACGGCGAGCGTCGAACTCGTCGAGGGCGGCGACAGCAGGCACGGTTCCGAACTCAATGTGCTACTGCACCTGGAATCCGATATCGAGGCGGGCCGCATCGACGTCGTGCTCATCCATGACGCAGCGCGACCGGTGGCCGGTGCAGACATGTTCACCCGCGCGCTCGCGGTCGCACGCGAATCCGGTGGCGCGGTACCGGCGTTGCCGCTGCGCGATGCGGTGACCACCGAGCTGCAGCGGCCGGCGGGCGGATCGCCGCTCGTGCGGGTGCAGACACCGCAGGCGTTTCTGGCCGCGCCGCTGCTCGCCGCATACCGCAGCTCGGAACGGCACGGGTTCGAGGGCACCGATACGTCGTCGTGCATCGAGGCGTTCACCGACGTTGCGGTGCAGACGTTTCCGGGCGAACTGCACAACATCAAGGTGACCTACGCCCGGGACATCGCGACCGCAGAACATCTGTTGGCGACGGTCAGCGGCGAGCCGCGATGACCGCCTCGAGGAACGGTCCGTCGTGCGGGAGATCGACCGCGACGGCCTGCGCGTCACCGTCGACCGTGGCGATTGGCGCCATCGACCGGATCGCCTCCACCGCCTCGTCGAACTCGCCGACCTGACCCTCGAGCAACCGGCCGAGGTGGCCGGCGGCGAACCCGCGCGGATATTGCACGGTCTGAAGGGTCGAGCGATCCAGCGACGCGGTGACCACACCGCGCTCGTCGACGACCTTCACGCTGTCGGTGACCGGCTGCACCGGCAGCACGACGGGGGCCCCGTGCGTCAGGCCCTCGGCGACGCGCCTCGACAGGTCCGACGGCGTCAGCGGCTGCCGCACGTCGTACACGAGTACGTGCGACGCCGAAACCGGTTCGGCGACGACCCTTTCGACCGCCGCCGCCAGGCACTGCGCCCGGCTTGCCGACCCACCGACCCCCTCGACGTATACGTCGTCCAGTCCGTCGCGGGCGAGTGACGCGCGCACGTCGCCGCCGATGGCTTCGGCGACCGCCACGACGATCGCGGTGCCATCGGCGACCGCCTGAAGGCAGTCGTCCACGACGCGCGCCAGAGGCGATCGGCCCGCCACTCGTTGCAGTGATGCCGGCGCGCGTTCGTCGGCCGGCAGTGTCACGACCGCCGCGAGGCGTTGGCCGGGGAGCGCCGTCACGGCGCCGACGCTACACGGGGTCGAACTTGTTGATCAGCCAGTGGCCGTCGGATTTGGTCAGGCCGACCTTGACCGCGCTCGCGGCGAAGGCACCGTCGGGATTCTCCTTGCTGACCGTCGTCTGATTGACGAACACCAACACGGTCGCGGTGTCGGGATGCATCTCGGCCACACCGGCCTCGACGACCGCCGCGCTGGTCTTGACCTGCTTCTCCTTGACCGCCGGGGTCACGATCTGCTCGGTGAACTGGGTGTAGTAGTTCAGGAAGTCGCCAGTGAGGTGCGATTTCGCGTTCGTGAAATCCTGCTCCATCGAATCCGGGGCGTACGACAACAGCGCCACGGTGCCCGACTTCGCCGCCTCCAGCGCGACCTTCTGCGCGTCGGCGTTGACCTGCTGGTCCGGTCGGTACTGGGCGAAGTACAGCCACGCGGCCACGCCTGCGGAGATCACGAGCAGGACCGTCAGCAGGATGGCGCCGAGATGCCGCCGCACGCCGCCCCGAACTTTCGGACGGCTGTTCTCGGCGGGATCCTCGTCGCCCTTCTCGGTGGCGTCCGATTCCTCGGCGGCCGTCGACTCCGGTTCCACGGCCGTCGATTCCGGTTCGTCTGAAGCCGTGGTCTTCACGTCGGCCTCGTCGGTGTTGGCTTCGGTGCTCACGGTACGAACTCGACTTTCGACATCTTGATCTGGTCACCCTCGCGAACCAGGTCGACCTTCAGACGCCAGGAGCGCGGCTCCTGATTGGCGCCCGCGGTGTTGGTGACCCGCGAGGTGGCCGACACCAGTGCGGTGGCGTTGTTGTCGGTCTTCGACGTCAGCGCGGCGGTGTTGACGGTGACCTCGGTGACGACCTTGGACTCCTTGGCCACGTTGGTGAAGTCCTCGGCCTGGGCCTCAAAATCCTGCTTGAACTGGCCGGTGGAGTTGTCGATGATGCGCTGCACGTCCTCCTTCGCCCGATTGAAGTCCAGCGACATCAGCGTCACGACGCTCTGCCGGGCGGCCGCGGTGAATTCGGCGGCCTCCTGCCGGTTCTGTTCCGCCAGCCGGTGCTGCCAGACCATGTAACCGCTCGCGGCGCCGAACGCGAGGATCAGGACGACTGCGACGACCGCCGCGACAATCTTCCACCGGATCCGCAGCATCCGCAGGCGGCGGCGCTTCGAGGTCTCGACTTCCTCGGTCGCGACGGCTTCCTCGGGCGCAACGGCTTCGGCACCGACCGCTTCGTCGGCCGCGGCACTGGAGGCGGCGTCGGTGTCGGGTTCGGCCGCCGTCTGCTGTTCGGCTTCGGTGTCAGTCCCGACGTCGGTGGTCGTCGAGTCGGCCACGGTCTCCTGGGGCTCGACAACCTCCTCATCGGACTTCTCGTCGGCCGGGGCGGAACCTTTGGCCTCGGCAGCCTGCCTGCGCAACCGGATGGCCTTGGCCCGAGCACGGGCGGCGGCAGCGATCGCCTCCGCCTCGGCCGCTTCGGCCTCTGCCTCCTCGGCGAGGCGCAGCGCCTCGTCCGACTCCGCCGACCGCTGCTCAGGGTCGTCCTGCGGCGGTTTTTCGACGCGGTCCGCGTCGATCACCGACTCGCGGCGCCTGAATGACGGCACAGCGCCCTCCTTACTGCTTCACCCACATGTGAGAATGCCATTATCGATTTTTGAGTATCGCCGCGACGATACCCGTGTGGGCACCGCCCGGCAAACATCGTCTTCCTGCGGAAATGCTATTTACGCGCTGTGCGGGAGCTCAGCGGCGATTGTCCTGAAGGCGGTCCTTCATCACCTTGCCGGTGGCATTCAACGGCAGGCTGTCGAGGAACTCTACAGAGCGGGGCACCTTGAATCCCGCCATTCTTTCCCGGCTCCACGAAATGAGGTCCTCACCTGTGACGTCGTCGTGACCCGTACTGCGCACGATGAACGCCTTGCCGACCTGGCCCAATCTATCGTCCGGCACCCCGATGACCGCCGCCTGCGCGACCGCGGGGTGCTCGAGCAGGAATCCCTCGATCTCGGCGGGATAGGCATTGAAGCCGCCGACGATGAACATGTCCTTCTTGCGCCCGACGATCCTCAAGCGGCCCGAGTCGGTGAATTCGCCGAGATCGCCGGTGTGCAGGAAGCCGTCGGCGTCGATCGCGTCGGCCGTTGCAGCGGGGTCGTCGAGGTAGCCCTGCATGACGTTGTAGCCGCGCACCAGCACCTCGCCGTCGTCGGCGATGCGGACCTCCACGCCTTCGCACGGTAGGCCAGCCGTGGTCGCGACGTCCTCGGGGCTGTCTCCTGGACGGGACAACGTCACGTTGCCGGCCTCGGTGAGCCCATAGCCGGTCATCAGGCTGCCGAACGGCAACTCATCGCGGATCCGGCGGATCAGCTCGACCGGGATGTCGGCCGCCCCCGTCACGCCCGCCCGCAGCGATGCGAGCCGGTCCTTGTCGGCAACGGTCAGCAGCGAGTGGTACAGCGTCGGCGGGCCGGGCAGCATTGTGATGCGTTCGCTCTCGATGAGCCCGACGACACGGTCGACATCGAACGCGGCGACGGGAAGCATCGTGGCGCCCCGCAGGAAGGACGCGATGAGCCCGGCCTTGAGCCCGAACGTATGGAAGTACGGGTTGATCATCAGGTAGCGATCGCCTTCGCGCAGATCGGCGAGGGTCGCCCACTCCTCGTACGCGCGCAGCGTCTGGCGGTGATTCATCATCGCGCCCTTGGGCCTGCCCGTGGTGCCCGACGTGAAGATGACGTCGGCGATGTCGGAGCCCGTCAGCTCCGCGACGCGATCGAACGGTTTGCCGGAGGACAGGAAGCCCGACCCCAGGTCGATCACCGGCGCGTCGGTGGTCACCGAATAGTCCAGGCCGAGGAAGTCCTTCTGAATCAGCACGGCCTTCGCGCCGCTGCGACCGATGACGTCGGCCGCCTCCTCCGGTTTGAACCGGGTGTTGACCGGAACCAGCACGCCGCCGGCGGCCAGCAGGCCGAAAGCCGCGATGATCCAATCGGCGGAGTTGGGAGCCCAGATGGCGAGCCGATCGCCTTTGGCGATGCCGAGGTCCGCGAATGCGCCTGCCGCGCAACGGATCCGCTGCACGGCCTCGGCGAAGGACAAGCGCAACGGACCGTCGACGATCGCTTCCGCGTCGCCGAAACGGTCCGCTGCGCTCAAGACCATCCCGGGGATGGTCTCCCAGGTGGGGTGCTGGGTCACACGGTGACGAGGCGACCCAGGTTGCCGCCCATGATCTTCGCCTGATCCTCGACCGACAGGTGCTCGAGTGCGGTCACGTAGTGGGTCGGCTCGGCCAGGCCCTCCGGATGCGGCCAGTCGGACCCGTAGAGCACCTGCTCCACACCGATCAGGTTGATCAGGTCGTCGATGCCCTCCTCGTAGAACGGGCTGACGTAGATGCGGTTCTTGATCTCCTCGATCGGGTTGCCCAGGAAGGCCTCGGGGGCCTTCTTGTACACCTCGGCCATGGAGTCCAGCAGCGGGAACATCCACTTCGAACCCGCCTCGACGATCCCGACCTTGAGCTTCGGGTGCCGGAACAGCGCACCGTGAATCACCCACGAGGCCACCGCATCCTGGATCGGGCGCCACTCGTTGAGGATCGACATTGCGTTGGTCTGGAAGGGCAGCATCTCCTGCGCGGCGCCGTCCCACTCGGAGGTGTACCGCGAGTAGCCGCTGTCGGACGAGTGCATGCCGATGAACACGTCGTACTCGACGCACTTCTCCCAGAACGGGTCGAACTCGGGCAGCGCGAAGGAGCGCGGACCGCGGAAGCCAGGCACCGGCGCGGGGCGGATCAGGATGGCGCGGGCGCCTCGCTTGACCGCCCAGTCCAGCTCCTCGATCGCCTTCTCGACGATGGGCAGCGTGATCACCGGGGTGGTGAAGATGCGGTTCTGGTAGTTGAAGCCCCAGACCTCATCGAGCCATTGGTTCAGCGAGTGGATGATGACGTGGATCGCGACCGGATCGTCGCGCAACCGCTCCTCGATGAGGCTGGCCAGCGTCGGGAACATCAGCGAGCGGTCGACGCCCAGCTCGTTCATCAACTCCAGGCGAGGGCCCGGCTCGAAGAACGCGGGGATCGAGCGCATCGGCTCGCCGAACAGCTCGCGCTTGCTCTTGCCGTCGGGGTTGCCGAACTTGAAGTACTCCTCCCAGGCACCCGGCTTGGCGACCACGGAGAACGTCGGGTTCGGGATGTAGTTGCTGATCTGGCCCTTGATGGCGATCTTGGTGCGCCCGTTGACCTCGACGTACTGGACGACGTCCTTGTACTCCTTGGGCAGGTACTTGGTCATCGCCTCCGGCGGCTCGTACAGGTGGTTGTCCGCGTCGAACAGCGGGAACGGGATGTCGACCCGATGTGACAGTTGCCCCATGGAACACTCCTTTTCGTCTCGGGAGAATCCTATTCTCATAGGTGTCGGCTGCGCAATGCGCCTTCGGCCAAATGGTTGTCGCCCGCGGACGCACTTCCGCGCTCCAATGTTGTTCGCGAGACGTACACCAGGGCTGTGGGTCGGCCGCGAGTCACGACCCTGGCGTACGTTTCGCGAGGGCGGCAGCGCGGCGCCGGCGGACTCAATTCCGCGCTTTGGCCCGCACCTGCTCACGAAGGACGACCTTCTGCACCTTCCCGCTCGCGGTGCGCGGATAGTCCTGCCCCTCGGGCACCTCGTGCAGCTCCTCCGGCCACTTCTGGATCGCGACACCGGCCCGCTTGAAGTGGGTGCGCACCTGCTCGAGCGTCGGCATGGCACCGCCCGCCCGGATGCGCAGCACCGCCGCGGCACGCTCACCGAGCCGGTCGTCAGGTGCTGCCACGACGACCGCTTCGGCGACGCTGGGCATGCCGAGCAGCACCTCTTCGACCTCGAGGGCGGAGATGTTCTCTCCCCCTCGGATGATCACGTCGGCCTTGCGGTCGGTGATGGTCAGGTAGCCGTCCTCGTCGAGCACCCCGACGTCGCCGGTGTGGTACCAGCCGTCGTCATCGAAAGCGCGCCTGGTCATCTCGTCGTCGGTGTAACCCAGGCACAGATCCGGTCCGCGCGAGAGGATCTCGCCGTCTTCGGTCAGCTTGATCTCGACGCCGGGGCGCGCATCGCCGTCGGTGTAGAGCCGCTTGTCCTCGGGCGCGGTGGGCCGCGAGCCGGTGATGGAGGGATGCTCGGTGCTGCCGTAAGAGCGGAACACGAAGAACCCCAAGTCGGCGAGCCGACGCGTCACCGCTGCGGGGACGGTGGATCCGCCGAGGCCGACGGTGGTGAACCGGGAGCGGTGTGCGTCGGTGCAGTCCGGATGGTCGAGCAGGCTGGTGACGAAGTACGGCGGCCCGCCGCCGATCGACATGCCTTCGGTCTCCATGAGTTTGAGCACCTTGCCCGGATCCCACACGTCGCACAGATCGATCGGGGCGCCCTCGAGCACCGGGATGAGGAACGCACCGAGCATGCCGATGAAGTGACCGATCGGCGTCGCGGTGAGCTGCCGTCCGCGGTCCTTGGGGTAGTTCTCGAGCAGCTGGCGAGTCTCGAAGCCCAGCGTCTGATGGCTGTGCACAACACCTTTCGGCTTACTCGTGGTGCCCGAGGTGAATGCGATCAGCGCCGGGCCCGCCGGGTCGGTGGCCAAGGTGCCCGACATCGGGGCGTCGTCGAGAAGTTCGTCGAAGCTGTGGACATGCTCCTCGCGCAAGCGCTCGTCGGCCCCCACCAGCGCCACGATCGGGACGTCGGCGACCAAGTCCGGCGCGAACACCATCCGACCGAATTCCCGTGCGGTGATGAGAACTTTCGGCCGCGCTGTCGCCAGGATGTGGGCGAGTTCCTTGCGGCCGTAGAAATGCACGATCGGCACCACGACCGCACCGAGGAACGCCGAAGCCCAGAAGGCAACGGCGGCCTCCATCCAGTTGGGCAGCTGTAGCGCCACGACGTCGCCGGGGCCGACGCCTCGCTTGTGCAGACCCGCCGCGAGGCGACGGGCCCGCAGTTCGACATCGGCGAACGTGCCCGCGTACGGCCGGACGTCGGAGTGCACCCAGAATCCGGTGTCGGGGTTCTGGGCCAGGTGGCGGGCCAGCAGCTCACCGAGCGTGTCCGGGGTCCACCAACCTTCCTCCTCGTAGCGTTTGGTCAGCTCGACCGGGATGTTGCGCATGGACTCCCCATACTCAGGCGGCTGCTCCGACTCGAGGCGATGCTATTCTCTGAATCCGAGAATGCCAATATCGCAAATGGAGAACGATTGATGGTGGACCTCGAGTTGGACGACGGCTTGGCGGTCATCACCATCGACCGGCCGCAGGCGCGCAACGCGATCGCGCCCGAGACCATGGAGCAGCTGGACGACGCGCTCGACCGCGCCGCGGGCGCAACGGCGCTGGTGGTCAAGGGCGCCGGCGATCGGGCGTTCGTCTCAGGCGGTGACCTCAAACAGCTCGCAACCCTGCGCACCGAGGCCGACGCGGCCGCGATGGCGCGGCGGATGCGTGCGGTGTGCGATCGCATCGTCGCGTTTCCCGGCGTGACCATCGCGGTGCTCAACGGCCATGCGCTCGGCGGCGGGGCGGAGTTCGCAACCGCGGCCGACATCCGGCTCGCCGCCTCCGACATCAAGATCGGCTTCAACCAGGTGGCGCTCGAGATCATGCCGGCGTGGGGCGGCGCCGAGCGGCTCGTCGAGCTCGTCGGCTACAGCAAGGCGTTGCTGTTGGCCGGTACCGGCACGATCCTGTCGGCCGACGAAGCCGAGCGCATAGGCCTGATCGACCGGGTGATCGCGCGGGAGACGTTCGACGACGACTGGCGCGCCGTCGCCCGCAAGCTCGCTCACCGGGCCGCCGGCGAGATCAAGCGTGTGATGAAGGGCGCCTCGACCGACGACGCCGTGACCGCGTTCGCGCGACTGTGGGTCTCCGACGAGCACTGGGCCGCCGCCGACCAGGCCATGAATCGCGGCAAGTAACTCCTGGGCGATCAGCCGCCCAGAGCGCGGATCGGGTCGCTGCCGTCCCAGTTCGCCGCGGCGTCGCGCACGAACGACGCCATCCCGCTGGTGATGTCGGTGAGCTCCATGATCTCGATGATCTGCGCGACCTGCGCCCGGCCGGCCGGCGGTTCGACGTAAGCGAAGCGGGTACCGACGTCCTCGCCGCCCGACCACACGACCGGCCAGCCCGCCTCGGCAACCGCGCGCATGGTGGCGTCGAAATCGGTTGCCCAGTAGGCGAACTGATGGAATCCCTCGCCGTGGATGTCGAGGAACTCGGTGAAGACGCTCGGCGCCTCGCTCTGCTGCTGGATGAGCTCGAGCTGGGGGTGGGGCCCTGGTTTGTCATGCGGGATCTGACGCTGGCCGCGCGCTATCGCGGCGAGCCGTGTGAGATCACCCAGTCGCTGGCGCTGAGCAACAGCGGCGATATGCAGCTCGAGCTCATCCAGCAGCAGAGCGAGGCGCCGAGCGTCTTCACCGAGTTCCTCGACATCCACGGCGAGGGATT
>NZ_LZMD01000103.1 GCF_001668575.1 Mycobacterium sp. 1164985.4 | reverse complement strand
CATCGGTGGTGTAGGTGCGAAACCGCTTGGTGCGGAACAGCCGTGCCAGGTCGGCGGCGAGTTGCTGGTCGGGCATCGCGAGCACCGCGGCCGCGGCGTACCCCTCGGCCACCTCGCGCGCGATATTCGGCCCGGCCAGGATGCCGGCCGGATGCCCGGGCAGCACCTCGGCGACGACCTGACTCATGCGAAAGTTCGTGCCCTGTTCGAGGCCCTTGACGAGCGACACCACCGGAACCCACGGCCGCAGCTCCTTGGCCAGCTCGGTGAGCACGCCGCGGAAGCCGTGGGACGGCACGCCCATGACGATGACGTCGGCGCACGAGGCGGCCTCGGTGAAGTCCGTCGTCGCCTTCAAGCTCTCGGGAAGCGCGACCTCGTTGCCCAGGTACTTCGAATTGCGGTGGTTGACGTTGATGTCGTCGGCGGTCTCCTGGGAGCGCACCCACTGCAGCGTCGGCCCGCGGCGGGCGCAGATGGACGCCACCGTGGTGCCCCACGAGCCTCCACCGAGGACGACGACTTGGGGTACGCGTTGTTGAGGTGCCATGCCGATCAGGGTAGGTCGGACGGCCGAAATCGAGGGCCGATTCGGGAACGCCGCGGCAGCGCTAACCCGATTTCTGCGTGCCGCTTTCGCGAGATCAACACCAGGACGGCGGTCCGACGCGACGTCACGACCCTGACGTAGCCTTCGCGAGCGGTGTGGATCAGCGATAGTTGACGAACTGCAGCGCGACGTCGAGGTCGGCGCCCTTGAGCAACTGGATCACGGCTTGAAGGTCGTCGCGCTTCTTGGAGCTGACGCGGATCTCGTCGCCCTGGATCTGCGCCTTGACGCCTTTGGGGCCCTCGTCGCGGATGAGCTTGGTGATCTTCTTGGCCTGCTCGCTGCTGATGCCCTGCTTGATCTGGCCGCTGACCTTATAAGTCTTTCCCGACGCCTGCGGATCGCCGGCGTCGAACGCCTTCATAGAGATGTCGCGGCGGACCAGCTTTTCCTTGAAGACGTCTACGGCGGCCTTGGCGCGCTCCTCGGTCGAACTGGTAATGACGACCGTCTCCTCGCCCTGCCACTCGATGGACGTGTCGGTGCCGCGGAAGTCGAAGCGGGTGGCCAGCTCCTTGGCCGCCTGGTTCAGAGCGTTGTCCACCTCCTGGCGATCGACTTTGCTCACGACGTCGAACGATGAATCCGCCATTGGATCCGTCCTCTCTGATGGTCTGGTGCCGTTTTCGTCTTGAGCCCATCCTCGTTGTACCCTGCAAGTCGCACCAAACCGGGTCACCCGGCCGGTGCAGCACCCAGGCAGGTTGCCCGAGCGGCCAATGGGAGCGGACTGTAAATCCGTCGGCTTACGCCTACGCAGGTTCGAATCCTGCACCTGCCACCCTGGTCAGGGGCCAATTTTCTCCGGCCCCGCGACACCTAGGCAGGCGCCAATCCGCCGTGCGTCCGCAGACGATCCAGCCGCGGCGCCGTCTCTGAACCGGCTTCACGTGGCCGGTACCGGATCGTCAGCGAGCCGCTTACCGCACGGATAGAAAAAGCTTCCCTGCCGAAAGCGGATTCTCGCTTCGCGGGCGATTACCGAATCAGCCGCCGACGGCGAGTATTCCGTCATGACTTCGAACGGCAACTTCACCGGCGGCACGGTCTTGGACAAAACCACAACGGTGGCGTTGGCGTCGCGTCCGAGACCTAATCGGCAACCAGGGCACCACGACGCGCATCGCCCCGAGCCCCGTCATGACTGGATTCGACCAGAGTGCAGCAGCGAGGGGCATCAGCCCGACTCTGGTCGCTACTGGCATCGGCCCGATCTCCGCGGTAACCGGCCTCGCCCAGACCGCCGCCCAAGCCGCCATCACACACCCACGCTTTCCACCCTGGGGTTCGCAGTACCGCGCGAGACTGTGGCGGAGCGGCACGAGGTTTTGACCGAGCGCCTCGAAGGCAGCGCCGTCGCTGTGCTGGACGACCGTCAACTGACCGAACGGCTCGAGCCCGTCGAAGTCGACACCGAAGGACTGGTCGCTCCGCCGGCCGACAACGAGGTGTACTCCTACTTCGGGCCGCAGCAGCGATGGGTGACGCTGCTGTTGATGGCTTCCTACGGCCTGGCGGGATGGAGCTTGCTGCACTTCGCGCTGGCTTCGGTCAAAATCTTGTGGCCCATGTTGGTCGTGTTGGGGCTCAATGTCCTCGGCACCGTGCTGTCGGCGCTGACGAGCTTCAACTCCCGGCGGGTGTCGGCGAAAGCGCATCGCGCGCTCGTCGAGGGTTGGGCCCCGGCAGGCGAGGCGCCCACCATCGACGTCTTCCTTCCAACCTATGGAGAGGATGTGGCCGTTCTGCGCAACACCTACACGCATGTCAAGGCGATGGAGTGGGCGGGCAGAATCGAGGTCTACGTACTCGACGACGGCGATCGGGCCGAGGTCGGAAAACTCGCGCGCCAGTTCGGGTTTCACTACATCGTGCGTTCGAATCGCGGGCATCTGAAGAAGGCCGGTAACCTCCAATACGCCTTCGACCGCACGTCCGGTGACCACATCGTCATACTCGATGCCGACTTCTGCCCGCGGCCCGATTTCCTGCGGCATTTGGTGCCGTACATGGATGACCCCTCGATCGGAATCGTGCAGAGCCCGCAGTACTTCGACAGCGGCGAAGACTTGAACTGGATTCAGCGCACGGCGGGCGCCACCCAGGAGTTGTTCTACCGCTGGATCCTGCCGTCCCGGGACCGGTTCAACGCGGCCATCTGCGTCGGTACCTGCGCGCTCTATCGACGGAAAGCCCTCGAAGCCACTGGAGGATTCGCTCAGATCGAGCACAGTGAAGACATTCACACCGGACTGCATTTGATGCAGGCCGGCTACCAGACCCGCTACGTGCCTGCGGTGGTCTCCCGCGGCTTGTGCCCATCGGACATGGCCGGATTCCTCAACCAGCAATACCGGTGGTGCAATGGGTCTTTGGTCAAGCTGCACAACGCCAACCTCGACGGCCGAAGGGTCAAGATGACACTGCGGCAGCGGCTTTGCTTCTGGGCCGGCCTGTTCTACTACATCACCACTGCCGTCAACGTGATCGCGCTCTATCTGCCCGGCATGATCATGGCCGCGTTTTTTCCGGACCAGGTTCAGCCTGCACAGTTCGTGCCGTTTCTCGTCGGACTCTGGGTGTATCTGGTGGTCATTCCGCTGGTTTCCAAGAGCCGCTGGCGTTTCGAGGTGTTACGACTGCAAATGGCTTACAGCTACGCCCACCTCATCGCGATCATGCATAAACTGCGCGGCCGGTCAGCGGGGTGGGTTCCGACCGGCGCCATGAACCGCCCCAATCCGTTGGCCCGCAGCATCAGCCGGGTAGGCGCGGTCGCAATCGTGCTGTCGCTGGTGCCGTTCTGGGGCGTGGTCATCTACGACATTCATACCTACGGGGTGCGCCGGTTCTGGCTGATGGCGATGTTCGTGTGCCTCTACACGTATGTCGCGCTGCCGCTGTTCACAGAATTCCTCAAGATCTTGTGGCCCAGACTCAGCAAGTCCGTGTCGCGCCCAGCCAGTGGCAACGCCGCAACTGCCTCGACCGACAACGGCACAACGCGAGGACGCCGCAATCCCAACAGGATCTCCGCCTACGAGGCCGGTTGCTACACCCTTGCGTTGGCGATGGCCGGTGCCATCGCTTCGGGGTGGTTCGACCTGATGATCCCCTGGGGCGCGTGAGGACGACCGCGCTGCGCCTCCGCTCCGATCTCACGTAACCAAATATTCAGTCTCCCAGCAAGATTGATAGTCTCTGAGAGAGCGGCCCGAACCTGACCGCCGACGCGGGTCAACAATCCATCGCCGGTCGTTCAGGCACTGATCGCGGGTTCGGACCCGCGACTGCTTACCCCGCGGATAGGAAACCCTCCCCTCCCTGCAGCGGAATCTGGCTTCCCAACGATTACGGAACCGCCGCGAAATCGCGACCATTTCTTCATGACCAGGTACTGGGAAGAACCGACCACGAGGATCCATCCGGGCGTGAGGGCTGACGCCGCGCGGACCGTGCGCTTGGCACGGACGCCTGGCACGCCTTCGCGGCCGGTTCCGGTACGTCAGTCCGCGCCGGTTCGCCAGCGTGCAGCACAGCACGTCATCGATCGAGATCCGCGCACCGCTGCCGTCCCGACGCCGCCGCCCCCGAAAAAGGCGGAAGCCCAGCCGACGGGCAAGAAGTCAAGCAATCACTTCTTCCTCGATGTGGAAGGCCTGCGCGGCGTTGCTGTCGCGTTGGTAGTCCTGTTCCACGCGGGTGTACCGCACATGGCCGGCGGCTTCGTCGGCGTCGACGTGTTCTTCGTCATCTCCGGCTTCTTGATCACCGGCCTGTTGTTGCGCGAGTACGAACGCAACGGACGCTTGTCGTTCCGGGGCTTCTACGCCCGCCGAGCTCGCCGCATCATTCCCCCCGCTGCGCTGGTTCTGGTGGTGACGTCGATCGCGGTCTGGTTCCTGATGCCGCTTCTGTCGGTCTTCCGTCAGGCATTCGACCTCCTGGCGGCGGCGATGAACATGGCCAACTGGCGCTTCATCGCCGCGGGCAAGGACTATCTGGCCGGAGCGTCAGACGACAGCGTCGCCACACACTTTTGGTCGCTTTCCATCGAGGAACAGTTCTACTTTGTCTGGCCGTTGCTGCTCGTAGCGTTGGCCATGCTGGCGCGTCGCACGGGGCGGTCTACTCGCATGGTCGTGGGATGGGGAGTAGGCGTGGTCTCCGCGGTGTCATTGTTCTTGTCGTTGCGGTCGACGAGCAGCGACCCCGTGCTGTCCTATATGGCCACTCACACGCGCGCGTGGCAGTTCGGCGTAGGCGCGTTGGTTGCGATTGCGGCGCCGTTGCTCACCGGCTTGATGACGAGAATGCCCGTGCAAGTGGCGATGTGGGGGCTGGGTTGGGCTGGCCTCGCAGCGGTGCTGGTATCGACAGTCACCTACGATCACACGACGCCTTATCCGGGCGTGGCCGCATTGATTCCGACATTCGGTGCCGCCGCGATCATCGTGGCCGGCCAGCTGGCAGCCAACAGTGCACCGGCCGTGGGGTGGTTCCTTTCTGCGCGACCTCTGCGGTGGCTGGGCAAGGTTTCTTATGGCTGGTACCTGTGGCACTGGCCCGCGCTGGTGCTGTTCAAGACCCACACGGGGATCACCAGTTGGCCGACGCTGGTGGCGGTGATGGGTGGGGCGCTCGTGGCGGCGTGGGCCTCCACAGCGCTGGTCGAACGTCCGATCATGTCGTCGGGCGAACTGAAGCGCAATCTGCAGGCTTCGCTGTCGGTCGGGCTGACCGGCACTGTCGTAGCCGCCGCCATGGCAATGACACTCGGTGTATTGGCGGTCAACCGTGCAAGCGGAGTGTCCTCATCAAATGCGTCGGTGAGCTTCGAATCGGTCTTCGGTGCGTCGGCCGGTGTGACATCGGGCCCGGTCACGCCGAACCCCTTCAAGGCGTTCGACGACCGGCCAGAGCGCGACGAGTGCCTCGTTCCGCTGGGCGAGCGAGCGAATCCGAATACCTGCGTGGACGGTCCGGCCGACGGTGTGCCGGCAGTCCTGTTCGGCGACAGCCATGCACAGCAGTGGCTGCCTGTGATGCAGGTCGTGGCCCGCGAAAACAACTGGCGTCTCAACCAATTCACCAAGGCGGCGTGCCCGGTTGCGGCATTGCAGCCCAGGGACGGCCGCACCGACCCGTTCACCAAGTCGGACTGCCTCGGATGGCGTGAGGACAGCATCAAGGCGATCGTCGCTCTGAAACCGAAATACATCGTGATCGGATCGCTGTCCACGTACGTGCCGGACTACCAGGAGTTCAAGACCGCTTGGGATCAGTCGCTGAACCAACTGCGGTCCACCGGCGCGAAGCTGATCTATCTGCGGGATACGCCGTACCCGAAGAGAAACATGCCCGAGTGCGTTTCGGGCGCCACTGACGACTGGTCCAAGTGCGAGTTCGACCTCAACAACGTCGGCCGAACCGAACCCATAGTGACAGACCAGGTTCGGGGCGAGAATCTCGACATTCCCGTGCTGGACGTCAACCCCTATCTATGTGAAGCGAACCGGTGCCCTGCGGTCCGCAACGGCACGTTGCTCTATCGCGACGACTCGCACCTGACAGCCACTGCGGTCAAGGCGCTGCTGCCAGCAATGCAGGCGCAAATCCGTGAGAAGGGAATCGACCTGAGCGGTCGTTGACATCGCTGCACTCCCGTAGGGTGTGTCTCGGCCGAACACATGACGGTCAGGAGGCGGTCGTTGCCCAACGGATCGGGTGGCACCAGAGTGTCACGTCGCAGCGTGCTCGCGTCGATCCCTCTAGCGGCGTTCGCCATGACGGTTGCGGGCGGATGCCAGAAGACCCAGTCAGCCCAATCGCGGCTGTTCGGGCTGGCGGCAACTGGTCTCGAGGAAGCGACGCTGCACCGGTCACAGGCTGCCGCGCAGACACTGAGCAAACAATTGCAGGTGCTGACCGTCTACGACGCGTTCGCCTGGGCCAAGCCGCTGCCCGTCGCGCTGTTGGACGAGGCCGTGTCCGCCGGCTGCAGACCCGAGTTGACTTGGGAGCCGTGGGATCCGAACGCGGGCAAGGTGCAACGTGCCTACACGGCGGCAGAGATCGCTGGTGGTCGTTACGACTCCTATGTGAGCGGCTGGGCAAAGCAGGCGGCCTCCTATGGCCAGCAGTTCTTGCTGAGGTTCGCACATGAAATGAACGGAGACTGGTACCCATGGTCGGCCGGAGCGCCGGGAGGCTCGCCGGAAGATTACGTCGCGGCCTACCGCAGAGTGCGTGGCATATTCGACGAGGCGGGCGCCAAGAACGTGGAGTGGGTGTGGTGTCCGAACGCAATCATCAACGGCAATGTCGAGGCAATCTCACGGTCCTATCCCGGCAACGACTTCGTCGACGTCGTCGGCATTGATGGATACAACTTCGGCGACCGGCCAGGCCATCGATGGACGGAGCCCGCCGATCTTTTCGGCGACACGTTGGCCCTTGTCACCCAACTCGCGCCGGGTAAGAGTGTGTGGATCAACGAGGTCGGTTGCGGGGACCAAGGCGGAGACAAAGCGCGCTGGATCGAAGCGTTCCTGGGGTGGCTCGTCACGACCGATGTCCGTGGGCTGATCTGGTTCGAGGTCGACGGGCGCCCGGATGAGCCCGACTGGCGCCTGACGAGCTCACCCGTCACCACTGCTGCGGCGAAATCCGCGCTGGCGCCCTGGTAGCCCGGACGCCGCGAAAGTCTCGAAGCGCCGAAAGCGATCGCTGAACGCGCCGAACCGTCGTCTCAGCAGTTGCCGACTGCCGGGACGTTGGCGAAACGGTCGGCGATCCATTGGCCCAATACCGCGCCGGGATCGAGCTTGTGTCCTTGTCCTTCCATGCGGATTCGCAGGATGGTGTCACCGCGCGCGCAAGCCCGGCCCATGGCGACCTCGGTCCACTCGGGAGGGACGGTCTGGTCGGAGCCGCCGTAGATCACGAGCAGCGGGACCTTGGTCGGCTGCTGCGGTAGCGCATAGGAGGTGAGGCGCTCCCGCAGTCGGCTGGCCGCTATCGCCGTGGACGGCTTGGCATCCGAGGGTAGGAAACTCCCCGCTAACGCTTCCTTACCCTCGGAAGCCGGCGGCAGGCAGGCAAGCAGGGTTTCCTTGTCGTCGCGTAGAACGCCGTGCAAATAGTTGTCCGGGTCGATCGTCTTGTCGACCGCGGCCAGACCTTCGATCACATTCGGGTACAGGAACATCTGGTCGGTGGTCAGTGTGGAGGTTTGGGCCCGCTCCACCAGTCCGGACATGTCGAGCGTAGGAACGAGCGCCGCGGCGCCGAGCAGATCGGTGCCCTGCCCGTAGGCCGCGAAATACTCGGCGGCGGCCCAAGCGGTCTCACCGCCCTGCGACGATCCCAGCGCCACCCAGCGCGGTGACAACTGTGGTACCACGGCGCGGGCGGCTCGCACCGCGTCGATGAGATTGAAGGCGGCCGACTTCGGCTCCAGGTAAGCGTGTGATGTGGCGGCGTCTTCGCTTGACCCGGCGTGCTTGCCCAGGCCCGCGTAGTCGGTGTATGCCACGGCGTAGCCGAGGTTGAGCTGTATCGCGATCGGGATGATGTCGCCGAGCAGACGAGAATCAACGGTGGGCCCGCAGTCAGGCGTCACCCCGACGGTTCCGTGCGCGTATCCGATGACAGGCCAACCTTGCGGCGGTGGGTCGCCCGGCGGAATGAATACCGCACCGGAGACCTCGGTGGGTGAACCCGTGATACCGGATACCGATCGGTACACCATCGTGTGGGCCCGTGTGCCAGGGGGCAGCTGGCTGAGATCGAAGGGGGTGCGGTCCGACGAGCTCACCACGGTGCCGCGAGCGGCCATGTCGTCGGTAGCGATCTTGGGCATCTGTCGGGTGTAGTTCATGCCTTCGGGCACCGTGCTGGAAGGTGTGGCGGGCTGGGATGTGCTGCACGCGGCGAGCAGCGTGCATGCGAGTACGCCGAACAGCCGCCCCATGAACCTCGAGCTCACGTCGGTCCCCTTAGTTCCCTTGACCACGAGAATGGCATAGGAGTCAGCCGTCAGTGGCTTTTCTATTTCATTCAAGCGATGCCGAGGACTCATTGGGTCGGCGATTCGGTGCCCGGCTGACCTGGGTTGCTTGCCGCCGGGATAGGAAATCCCCCAGTTGCAACAGCGGATTCTGGCTTCTTGGCGATCGTGAAGCAGCGCCTCAACCCATCACCATTGATGCATGTCCACTCACTGGAATGACCGGGAACTCGATCGTCCCGCCTGGGCGGAATGGTGAATCCCGAATTCATGGTGGCCATTCGCCGCGCCCGGATGATCCGGCGGAGTGCGTGGGCACCGCAGCGCGACCCTCTTCTGCCGCAAGCCAAGGCTGCCGCCGGTCATCACGTCGAGCCCGCCCCGGCGACGAAGCGACAGGATGAAATCACGCGCCGCAACACCGTGACCGGGCTCGCGGACAAGAATGGTCGGCTCGATGCGCTTGTGGCCGACTGGCAGGCGATCACCGAGAAGATCTACTTCGGTGGTCGCGGGCGGCCGCGCGGGTGAACCGCACCCCTCGCTCCTGAACATCTGTGGTGCAGCCTTATTCGCGCCGGGTCGAGGCGGCGATCCTGCCCGGATGACGTCGAGTTTGTCGAATCCGTGGGCGGCGTAGAGCCGCTTGATGCTGGGGTTGGCGCTTCGAGGTACTCGGGCAGACCGTCTCGATCGCAGTGTCGCGTGCCGCAGCAACGCCGAGGCCGAGCCCGCGATCCAGGATGCTGAAGACTTCTCCAGTCGGACTCCGGTACGCCCTTGACAGGCGTCACGCCCAGAGTGCGTCGGCCGGAAAGACCTCGTCGGCCAGCGTGAGCCAATCGATGCTGCCCGCCTCGGTCGTAGCGTCGACGATCGAGACCTTGGTCGTGACGGTTGTGGTCATGGCATCGATCGTTGCGCCCGTCGAACGTCCGCGGAATCGCCGGAAAGCCAGACTTCACGCCCTCGAGGTCAGCTTTTCCTATCCGTCAGGTAAGCCCGCCGCGATCATCGCCGGCTGATGGCGCGGCTGACCACCTCGGCAACTTCCTCGTCGGTCAGCGCGCTGTCCTCGATCAGCGTGTGCGACAGGACGGTCCGGACGACGACTTCGGCCGCGGCGATCGGAGTCAGGGCGAGCTGGTCGGAATCCGGAATTGCCTGCGCAACCATCGCCGCCACCGTCCGCACCAGGTTCATCCGATCGTTGCCGACGGGCAGCCCGGCATCGAGCAGCCAGTGGGGTTCGTGATCGCGAACGTAGACGAACGCCTCGTGATTGCGCAGGTACCGCAGCGTAGTGGTGACGACAGCGGCCGTCTGCGCGCTGGGATCGGCGTCGGGGTCGAAGGCCGCGAGCGTCGCGGCGATCATCGCGCCGATCTCCTGCTCGGCGATCGCGCCCAGCAGCCCGTCCTTGTCGCCGAACTCGCGGTAGGCCGTGGCGCGCGATACGCCGGCACGTTCCGCGACCTGGCTCAGGGTCAGCCGATCCAGGCCGCTTTCGCTGATCAACGCCAGTGCGGCCTGCACCAGTTGTGACGACGAACGAGTCCTGGCCACCGATTCTTTGTACCCCAGCACATTGCGCCCGCCGCTGAACTGAGACTATATTGCGGATTAGTCTCAGTAGAGGAGCGCACGGTGACCCAAACGTCCATGCCCAGCGCGTCGACCGGCGGGTCCGATCTCCCCGAACTCCACCGCTATCTCGGGACCCTTCGTGTCAGCGAGCGCGACCAGCTGATGGCGCAGCTCACGATGCTCAGCGATGCCGACCTCCGCAGCCTCGGCGTCAGCGAGCCGCAACTGACCGAATACGACTACCGGGTCGACGACATCGACGGGACCATCCCGGCCGAGCTCGACGGAACCCTGTACCGCAACGGGCCCGGCCGCTGGCAGGACCACAGCGGTCGGCCTCTGCACCACTTGTTCGACGGCGACGGCATGCTCTCCGCATTCACCATCGCCGACGGCTCCGTTCACTACAAGAACAGGTACGTGCGGACCAACCACTATCTCGGCAAAACCGGGCTTAACCACATGGGCACCGCCGCGCCCGGAGGCATCAAGTCCAACATCGGTCGCCTCCCACCGAATCTGGCCAATACCAACGTCGTCGAGCACGCCGGCCGGCTGTAGGCGTTGTGGGAAGGCGGGCCGCCGCACGAGATCGACCCCGAGACACTGGAAACCATCGGTGTCCGCCGGTTCGGCGGCGAATTGCGCTGGATCGGTTCGTATTCCGCGCATCCGTGCTTCTGCTCGCGCACCGGAGAGATGTTCAACTTCGGCGTCGAGTTCATCCCGCGGCCGCATCTGCGGATCTATCGCACCGATCCGACAGGTCGGCTGAAGCACTTCCGCTCGGCGCGACTGCCCTACGTCGCCATGGTGCACGACTTCGCGATGACGGAGAGCCATCTGGTGTTCGTGGTCTCGCCGATCATCCCGGCCGCGCTGCCGGTCCTGTTGGGGCTCAAGCCAATGGGCGACGCCATGCGGTATCGACCCGAGCGCGGTAGCGTGTTCATCCTGGTGCCGCGCGACGGCGGGAAGATTCGCACCATCGACTACGACGCCGTTCTGATGTTCCACCTCAGCAACGCCTTCGATGACGACGGCGACACCGTCATCGATGTGATCACCTACGACGACGGCCGACTCCTGCAGCGACTCAACCGCTTCCACGTCGCACCCCTCGACGACGCACCCTCGACGTTCATGCGCTACCGCCTCACACGGTCGGGACGCGTCCTCGCCGAAGCGCTATCCGATCTTCCCTGCGAGTTTCCCCGTCACAGCGACGCCGTCGAGGGTCGCCAACATCGGTACGCCTACGTCAACACGCGCCACCATCTTCTTTCGTTCTACGACTCGATCACCAGGCTCGATCTGGGTGACTCCTCCACGTCGACATACACCACGTCCGAGGCCGGAAACAGCTTCTGCGAGCCGGTTTTCGCTGCCAAACCCCACGCGACCACAGAGGACGACGGGTGGGTGCTCTCCGTCGAATACCTGGCGCGCACGCACACGTCACGCCTGGTGATCTTCGACGCGGCCGACATCGCCGCCGGTCCGATCGCCGCCGCCAACCTGCGCCACCACATCCCGCAGGGCTTCCACGGCAACTTCGCCCCGCGCTCCCGCTGACACCGTTGTACCGCGCGCGATTTGTGAATCTGGCGCCCGCAACCGTCGCCAGATTCACCAACGAGCCAAGAGGGCAGAGCCCTAGGTGCTTGACCGGTGCCGCGGCGAGGTCCAGTGTTTGCATAGGCCGACCGATTCGCAGGGGAGGGCTGCTGATGAGCATCGACGACGAGCCCGTCACCACATTGGAGGACCTGCGCGGCGATTTGGCCCGCCGATACAGGTGGACACCGACCGGCGGTGCCGAGGTGGACCAGGCGGTCGTCGACGCCGACATGGCGACCCTCGACCGCGACGGTTACCTCATCTGGACGAACCTGCTCAGCGCCGACGAGTGCCGGCAGATCAAGGAGACGGTCGCACCCTGGCTCGCGCATACCGGGCGCAACGCGTTCGAGGGGCGACACACGCAGCGCATCTACAGCCTGCTGAGCAGGACGCGGGTCTGTGATCGGTTGGTCGATCATCCGCGCGTGCTGGCGCTTCTCGACCGGCTGCTGATGGACAACTACCTGCTGTCCGCGTTGCAGGCCATCAACATCCAGCCCGGTGAGACCGCCCAGATGGCTCACCACGACGACGGTTTCTATCCGATCCCGCGGCCGCGCGACCCGCTTGCCGCCGCGACGATCTGGGCGATCGACGACTTCACCGCCGACAACGGCGCCACCGTGCTCTATCCCGGCAGCCACCGCTGGGGTAGGCGCCGCCCCGAACCGGACGACCCCGCGATGCCCGTCGTCATGCCCGCGGGCTCGTGCGTCTTCTTCGTCGGCACGCTCTGGCACGGCGGCGGCGCGAACACCACCGAGACCGACCGACTCGCCGTCACCGCGCAATACTGCCAGCCGTGGCTGCGGCCGATGGAGACCTTCACCTTCTCGATATCCCGCGACACCGCGCGGGAGGTCTCTGACGACATCCGTCGCATGATCGGCTACAGCATCCACCCGCCGTTCGTCGGCGCGGTCGACGGGCTGCATCCGCTGAGGCTCCTCGAAGAGCCCTGACCGCTACCCAATTCGCTACACGGGGGTGAACCGCACGGCGGCCATCCGCTCCCGACGGACCACGTCGGCGAAGTCCTCGACCGACGGAATGCCGCCGTCGCGGAACTTCAGCCCCATCATCGCCGGCGCGCGCTTGGGTCCCCAGGCCTTCGCGAAGCGGTGCGACAACTCGGCGACGAGCGCGGTGTCGGTCAACAGTTCACCGCGCATCTTCGTCGTCCGGCCGTCGAGCACCACGTCGGCGGTGGCCCCGTCGCGAAAATTGTTCTTCCACGGCGCCGAGGTCAGCGCATACAGCTCTCCATCAATCCTGTGCGCGCTCACCGGAATTGAGTACTGGCGCCCGCTCTTGCGGCCGACGACGTCGATCACCATCATGCGACTGCGCAGCGGCCCGGCCAGGGGAGTGCGCAGCAACCTGCCGATCAGCGGATTCATCGCTCGCAGCACTTTGTCCGGTGGATGCGAGGGCTCCACAGCGGGGGATTGTTCTGCCATGGGTTTCACGGTAGGACGGGCCGGTCGCGCTGACGGCGTTCTGACGAAAGTGGGCTACAGCGATCCGAGGTCGTCGGGCACGTCGACGGCGTGTTCGCGCAGCGCGTCGAGCGAGATGATCTCGAGCGTGCGCTCATGCGTCGACGCCAGGACCACCGGCGCGGCGTAGCCGTCCTGATAGGCCTTCAGCCAGTTCACCGCGGTGACGCACCACCGATCGCCGGGCTGTAGGCCGGGGAAGCGGTACTCCGGGCGCGGGGTGGACAGATCGTTGCCGATCGACCGCTGATGCAGCAGGAACTCCGCGGTCACCACGGCGCAGATCGTGTGGCTGCCGAGATCCTCCGGGCCGGTCGAGCAGCACCCGTCGCGGTAGAACCCGGTCATCGGGTCGGAACTGCACGGCTGCAGCGGCTCACCGAGCACATTGAGTTCAGCCACATTCGTCCGTCGTCTCGGAGGGTCCTAATATTCAGTACTACCCGAAATTACTCAGGCGATCAGACGAGGAGCATCCGGCATGGCCGCGCTCAGGACTGGCGACGGATTTCCCGACATCGTGGTGACCGCGGTCGTCTCAACGACATCGCTGGCCACCGACGCCGAAGAGACCTGGCAGCTGCTCCAGCAGGGTCGCAGCGGTATCCGGGCGCTGGACAAGTGGTTCATCGACGAGTTCGACTCACCGGTGCGCATTGGGGGCGCGATCCTCGAAGATCTCGACGAACAGCTCGACCGCGTCGAGCGCCGCCGTACGTCGTACATGCAGAAGATGTCCACCGTCCTGAGCCGGCGGCTCTGGGAGCTCGCGGGCAACCCCGACGTCGACACCCGCAGGCTGGGGGTGTCGGTCGGGCTCGCGCTGGGCAGCACCGAGGAGATCCCGCTCCAGCACGACCTCTGGCGGCAGAAGGGTCTGCGTGCCGTATCCCCGCTGACGATCCAGATGTACATGCCCAACGGTGCGGCCGCCGCGGTCGGACTGGACCGCAAGGCGAAAGCCGGCGTCATATCACCGGTGATGGCCGATGCCTCGGGCGCCGCGGCTATCGCGCTGGCTTGGCGACAGCTCGTCCTCGGCGAGGCCGACGTGGTGATCTGCGGCGGGGTCGAGACCCACATCGAGGCGGTGCCGGTCGCGGCGTTTGACCTGCAAAATCTGTTGTCGACCAACAACGACGACCCGGCGGGCGCCTGCCGGCCCTTCGACAAGGACCGCGACGGCATGGTGTTCGGCGAGGGCGGTGCGCTGATGATTGTCGAAACCGAGGAGCACGCCAAGGCGCGCGGGGCAAAGCCGCTGGCCCGGCTGATGGGCGCGGCGATGACCTCTGACGCCTACGACATCACCGAGCCCGACCCCGACGGCGAACGCGCCGGCGACGCGATCAGCCGGGCGATCGAACTGGCCGGCTTGGCGCCGGCCGACATCGACCACATCAACGCGCACGCCACCGGCACGGTGCACGGGGACCTGGCGGAGGCGCGGGCCATCCGCAAGGCGTTCGGCGACCATTCCCCGGCGGTGTACTCGCCCAAGGCAGCGCTGGGCCACTCCCTGGGTGCCGCGGGCGCCATCGAGGCCGTGCTGACGGTTCAGGCGCTGCGCGACGGGGTTGTCCCGCCCACGCTCAACCTCAAGGATCTCGACCCGCAGATCGACCTCGACGTCGTCGCCGAGAGCCCACGCAGCGGCGACTACCGCTACGCGGTCACCAACTCGTTCGGGCTCGGCGGCTACAACGTCTCGCTGGCGTTCGGCGCCTACTGAGCGCTACTTGGTCAGCGTGAACTGGCCGACGTAGCTGACGTTGCGGGAGAAGAAGTCCGAGCAGCCGCGCAGGTACTTCATGTACCTGTCGTAGACCTCCTGTGACGTCGCCGCGATCGCTTGGTCCTTGGCGGCCTCCAGGCTGTCGGCCCACGTGTCCAACGTCCGCACGTAGTGCGTGGTCATGTCGTCGAAGTCCGCGACCTTGAAGCCGGCGTTCCCGCCGTATTCGTAGACGTCCTCGTCGCACGGCACGGCGCCGCCGGGGAAGATCTCCTTGGCGATGAACCGCATGAACTTCAGGTCCGACATCACGATCGGGATGCCGAGCTCAGGCCAGCGCTTGAGCGGGTGGCCCATGATCGTCTGCAGCACCATCCGGCCGTCGTCGGGCATCACGCGGTAGCAGGTGTCGAAGAACGCCTTGTACTTCGACTTCGGCCACGCCTCGAACGCCTCAATCGACACGATGCGGTCGACGGGCTCGTCGAACTCCTCCCAGCCCTTGAGCAGCACCCGCCGGGAGCGGTTCGTGTCGACCGCGTCGAGGATCTGCTGGCCGAGCGCGTGCTGGTTGCGGCTCAGCGTCAGCCCGACGACGTTGACGTCGTAGGTCTCGATCGCGCGTTTCATCACCGAGCCCCAGCCGCAGCCGACGTCGAGCAGCGTCATCCCCGGCTTGAGGTCGAGCTTGCGAAGGGCGCGATCGATCTTGGCGTACTGCGCCTCTTCGAGCGTCATGTCATCGCGCTCGTAGTACGCACAGCTGTAGGTCCGCGTCGGATCCTGGAAGAGACCAAAGAAATCGTTCGAGAGGTCGTAGTGGGCCTGTACGTCTTCGTACGCCACCTTCATCGTCGTCGTCCCCGAACTATCCGACATCTCTTTGGCCTCCTATGCGATTACGGAACCCCGACGACCCCGTAACGACCAAGTTTTATATCGCACTTCCGCTGACCCGGCTAAGCAGCCGCCTTCTCGCACGTGAACTGAGCGACGTCGGTGTACCCATCGCGGAAAAGATCGGCGCAACCGGTCAGGTATTTGCGGAAGCGCTCGTAGATCTCCTCGGAGGTGATCGCGATCGCCTCGTCCTTCTTGGCTTCCAGGTTCGCTGCCCAGGTATCGAGCGTCTTGACGTAGTGCGGCTGCAGGTGTTGCTCGCGGGTGATGGTGTAGCCCGCCTTGTTTGCGTGCTCGCGCACCATCGATGCCAGTGGCAAACGTCCGCCGGGGTAGATCTCGTCCATGATGAACTTGATGAATCTCACCCGGGACATGGTCAGCGGCAGGCCTTTCGCCTTGATCTCCTCATCCTCGGGAATGATGATCGTGTGTAGCATCATCACGCCGTCGTCGGGCATCCAGCTGAAGGTCTTCTTGAAGTAGTCGTCGTACTTGTTGAAGCCGAAGTGCTCGAACGCACCGATCGACACGATCCGGTCGACCCGGCCCTCGAATTCCTCCCACGGCTGCAGGCGAACTTCCATCTTGCGGTCGCTTTTGATGTTGGCGAACCGGTTTTCCTCGATGTGGCGCTTCTGGTTCTCCGAGAGCGTCAGGCCGATCACGTTGACGTCATACTTCTCCACCGCCCGCTGGATCGTCGAGCCCCAGCCGCAGCCGATGTCCAGCAGCGTCATACCGGGCTGCAGGCCCAGCTTTCCGAGCGAGAGATCGACCTTCGCCCGCTGCGCCTGTTCGAGGGTGTAGTCATCCTTCTCGAAGTACGCACAGCTGTAGGTCTGCGAGGGGTCTTGCCAGAGCCTGAAGAACTCGTTGGAGATGTCGTAGTGGAACTGGACTTCCTTCTTGTCCGAGCCACGGGTCTCCGACGCGGATTTGGACAGCCACTTCGACTGCGCCTGCGGTGTCTTGCTCTGCTGTGTATCTGACGTTCCTGCCACGGTCCAACCTTAAAACTGATCGACGGACGAATATTCGGCTAATCGCGCAGTTCTGTTCGACACGATGTGAGAAACAGTACCTCCGACGATGACGGTGCCGGGGGGTGGCACCACGACATTTGCCCTAGATTTTCGAATTCCTCGTCATCCAGCGCATCACCTGCCAACCGACGAACACCGGCAGCCACGTCGTCAGCACCCGATACAGCAAAACCGACGGCACGGCGACTGATGCGGCCATGCCGAACGCGGCCAATCCGCCGATCAGCGCCGCCTCGACGGCCCCGATACCGCCGGGCGTCGGCGCGGCCGAGGCCAGCGTGCCGCCGACCATCGTCACCACCGTCACGGTGATGAACGAGGTGTCGCCCCCGAACGCCTCGATCGCGGCCCACAGCGCCAACGCGTTACCCAGCGTCGTGGCGGCACACCCGGCCATGATCACCGCAAGCCGCCGCGGCTCCCGCGCGAGCGCGATGAGGTGGCCGACGACCTCCTCGAGCCGCGGACGCACCGCCGTCGCCAACCACCGCCGCAGCTTCGGCACCAACAGGAACGTGCCGACCAGCCCGAGCAGCAGCCCGCCGATCAGATACAACAGCGTCACGTTCGGGACGAAGCGCGACAGGTCTGCCGACACGCCCGCCGCGGTGGAAAAGAAGATGAGCAGCCCCAGGTGGGTGATGACCTGAACGGACTGCTGCAGCGCGACGGCGGTGGTCGCGCGCATCGGGCTGACGCCTCCCTTCTGCAGATAGCGCGCCGACAGCGCCAGCCCACCCAC
>NZ_LZMD01000102.1 GCF_001668575.1 Mycobacterium sp. 1164985.4 | reverse complement strand
TCGGGGCCTCATCCACCTCGCGATACGTCCACGACCGACCCGCCCACCGCAACGCCACCGCCTCCGGCGACCGCGCCACCTGCCCCGCAAACACCCCCGGAATCGACACCGACACCGACCCCGACCCGGTCAACACCGCCCGATTACCCCAGCTATTCAGCTCGGCATGCTCACGCTCAGCGAGCAAATCAACAGAAACCAATTGCCGTTCTGGACCGGCGGTCATCGCGAGCAAGAGGCGACTCAACCGCTCCGCCAAATCCGCAACACCGAAGTCCGCAAATGGCTCGCCAGCACCTAAAGTGCTCAGGAATAGCTGGTCGCCATCCCTAAAGAAGACCAGCGCTGCCTGATCGCCGAAACCGGCATTGGTTAGCGTGCCCGTTGCCAGAGCATCGTCGAAATACCCCATGTGAGCGGCGGGGATGAAATTCACCACCACACGACTCGATGCCGGGCCGGAGTTGCGAAGACGCGCCCTATTCTCGAGAGTGTGAACGGGAAACCGTTGATGCTGCAGCGCCTCTCCGATTCGGGTGTTGACGTGTCGACAAAAATCAGCAACCGAAGAATCCGCCGAAGTTTTCAATACGAGAGGCACAACGCCGGAAATCATTCCGGGAACCATCTGAGATTCTGGACGGACGCGCCTACTCACAGGAAAATCAAGCACGATCTCTGAATGCTCGACGTCATACTTGCTCACCAACAGCGCACACGCGGCCGTGATGACAGACGATCGACGCACGCCCAGATTGCGCGCGAACTGGTCGATTTGACCAACGACCTGCGATTCCAGCGGGAACGGCGCGGAGAACTCGTCGCCAGCGCTTCCAGCGGCCTCACCCGGTGCAACGGGATGAGCCGGTGGTCTTTCAGCGGGAAGATTGCGAATCCAGTAGTCCTGATCATCGAGAAAGTCGGAGGAAGCTTGGTATTCCAACTCCGATTGGATCAGATCCTGCAGCGAGCCGAAGAAAGAGGGAGGAACCTCTTGGTTAGCAGCGGCTGCGGAATAGACAGCTGCGATCCGGTGCAACACGAGGCCAAGTCCGATTCCGTCAACCGCGATGTGATGGCAGCATGCGAAGAGGTAATTCTCATTTGCGCGAGTCTGCATCAATGCGAATTTGAACAGTGGGCCGGAAAGCGGCATCGGCGCTCTACGTATAGAAGACGCCAGGCGATGAACTTCCTGTGTAGGATCCTCCGAGTTTGCGAGGTCAAAACGAAGGAGCTCGACGTTCGGATATTCGACGAGTTTCTGAAAAACCTGGTCATCTTCTTGGAAGAAAACGGTTCGAAGGGGTTCAGCCTCATAGACGACATGACGGATCGACCATTCAACTAACTCGGGATCTACCTCGCCGTCGATGCGCAGGAGTTCGCCGAGGTGCAAATTTGCGTCAGGACCGCCAGTTTCGTGCGCAAGCCAGATCTCGAATTGTCTCCGCGTAAGCGGAAATACTCGATCGTCGAGTACCATCCGATTCCCCTCATTTACTCCAAGCCTGGCCGTTTGCTCTACGAACTAGGACCCCCCACCAGTCTCTCACGCCGGCTCCTGGGCCATATATGCCGCGGTGCGCTCGAAGCACTTCGAGACGCGACGCGGGGCGCTTTGCCGTAAATCACCCGCGAGCCGACTGCGACATTGACGAAGACGGGCCACAGGCTATGTTGCTCCTCATCGTTAACGGAGATGGATTTAGAGCCGTTGACGTCGTCGGCCGGATCAATGTTCACAGCTCTCCAGAATCTACTTGACGGAGTGGAAGTGTTCCAAACCATACTGAAGGCGAGAAGGGTTGGTCCGGGGTTTCAGCAAAGTCCCTGGATGTGGTCTGTTTCACAACGCAGCAATCCTGGTGAAAGGATGCTTTTCGTATGAGATTTCTCTCACCTGCGGCGATAAGCAGGCTTACCAGAACGTTTCGCTGTTGAGCAACCAGACGCCTCGGTCGGGTAGGAACTTTCCGGCGGCCGTCCCTGCCGCGAGCGAACGTTAATATCGGTTCCGGGTTCCTTCCACCGTGCTGTCCGTACCTCATCTCCCCAGCCGCGTTGAATCCTGAGGGCCTGGGTCAGCACTAGGCTGGGTGCACATGGGGGTCTGCGTACTAGGGATGGCGCGCCTGGAAGTTTGCCCTCGGCCGTCTTGAATGGGCTGCTGGCCGTTTTTGGGCGCCTCTCGGCGTCAGACGGCGCTGGTCTTTCTTTAACCGGGCGGCGCCACCGTGGCAGCGGCCTCGACGTTGCGGACTCGAACGACGCTCTTTGCGGTCGGTCACGCGAGCGACTCGGGCCGGTTCCTACCAGCGAAAATCACCGGTGGGTCCGATGCCGCAGGTTTGCCAGGCCCAATCAGACGCGGAGAACCACAGAAAGCACCGTGCAATCCTCATACTCCTCAGAACTCTGCTTGGTTCGACACCGACGTCGCGCCGACGAGTAGGCCCGCATTCAAGCAAACGGCTTAGTCGAAGCCACAAATGGGAGAACAAGTTGATAATCGAAGGAAGTTGCCCGCGCCTATTAATGAAGCTGTGATTTCCTCTGAAATTTAACAAAGCTGTGACTCTCCTGTGAAATTTGTGCCGACAAGCTTTGTGAGCTGTAGCGACGTCGAGGTCGCTGTTGGGGTCAACCGTAGGTTGCTGCGCCGGGAGGCCTAATCAATCGCGTTCTTCGTGTCCGCTGGGGCTTCCCGGATGAAGCGCGGGAGGATTGGGCGAGCGCTAGATCGCTTATCCTGGGCAGACCATCTCAAGGTGGCGTCTGTTCGCCCCGACCTTGAGATCGCTATGTCTGCGACCCACCGCTCTTGCGGCCACCTCGCCCGTCGCCGTGTCCGTGATGGGCATCCCACTAGCCAGACATCCCAACGGGGCTCGGGTTGCCAGCGCACCGGCTTAACATGTGTTCGCGCGTTCCGCCTCCGCAACAACAATGAAAGGCTCCGCAAAACACCGATGAAAGGCCAAGACTCGTTATGAAAGTTGTGGTGGCGTGCTACGGGACGCGCGGAGATGTGGAGCCATGCGCCGCCGTTGGCCGTGAGCTGCTGAACCGCGGGCACGAAGTGCAAATGGCCGTCCCCCCGAATCTAGTTGACTTCGTTGAGTCGGCTGGGCTCAGCGCGACTGCCCTCGGTCCGGATCCGCAAGCGATGCTCGACGCACACTGGGCCTTTTATAGGATGTTTTTTCGGAAACCCTGGCGTATTCGCGAATTCAGCCGATTGTCGCGCGAAGCGTGGGAACCCAAAGCTCAAGCCTGGGAAGAGATGAGCAAGACCCTGGCGTCGCTTGCGAACGGCGCTGACCTCCTGTTCACCGGCCTCGTCTTTGAGGAAGTCGCTGGCAACGTTGCGGAGCATCACGGCATTCCGTTGGCTACGCTGCATTACTTCCCGATACGACCTAACGGTGAACTCCTTCCGTTCCTGCCCGCCCGACTGTGTCGCTCGACCATGTTGGCGAACGAATGGCTGACTTGGCGCGGGACAAAGAAGGTGGTCGACGCGCAGCGCCGCGAACTGGGATTGCCCGAGGCAAAGCTGCCTTCCGCACGACAGATCACCGAACGTGGATCGCTTGAAATCCAGGCTTATGACGAGATTTGCTTTCCTCGACTGGCAGATGAGTGGGCCGAATTTGGTGCTCAGCGTCCCATCGTCGGCGCATTGGCGTTGAACCTGCCGACGGAGACAGATCACGAGGTGGCTTCCTGGATCGCCGCGGGAACGCCGCCGATTTTCTTCGGATTCGGCAGCGTGCCGGTGGAATCTGCTGCTAACACGCTTGCCATGATCACGACTGCCTGCGCGCAACTGGGCGAGCGGGCGTTGGTATGCGCCGCTGGAATCGACCATCCCCAAGGAGCGCAGCTGGACGACGTCAAGGTAGTCAGCGCGACAAATTACGCAGCCGCCTTTCCCGCCTGCCGCGCGGTCGTCCACCACGGTGGCTCGGGCACAACTGCAGCGGCTATGCGTGCCGGAATCCCGCAACTGATACATTCGACGGATCTCGATCAGACTCTCTGGGGAGTTCGTGTCAAGCGCTTAGGACTTGGTCTAGGGCGGCGCTTTTCGACTATCACGTCAGACTCGTTAGTGGCGGACCTGCGCACCATCCTGACTCCGCGGTACTTGTCACGGGCGCACGAGATCGCCGCGCAGATGTCGAATCCTGCGCAAAGCGTCGCGTCCGCAGCCGATCTCGTCGAAAATTTCGTTCGCATGGACTCTATTGGCTAATTCCGTGGGCCCTCAACGATCAACGCCAAAGTTCACTACATCACGGGGCGCTGTTCTTTCTGAGCGCTGTGCGCGCTGGGCCACCGTCGGGAGAACCGACACCGCTGCGACGGGCGGTTCTTACTTAGATGTGGCGACGCATTGCTGGGTGAGTGATCGACGCCGTGTCCGTCCGTGCAGCATCACGGCGATCGGTACCCTCTCATCATGAATTGGTACGCAATCACCGAAGCTCGCGCCGTCGCATGCTGTGTCGTCCGCCGTCATGAAGTCGGATTTCAGGCGGCCCATTCGATCCGAGTCGTCGATTGCCGATGATGCCGGTCCGTCTGCGTCCTGTGAGGGCATCTCTCAATAGCCCCGCCTCCAGAAGCTATGCGCGACCAAACAATCGGCTCTCGCTTATGGACCACGGCTTGTTCACGCAGCATCACGCTATCGGCCGCAATTTAGTCATCCAGTGTGTATGGCTTTATGAACACGCGATCGATTTCGACCGCGTAAGGCGTTTTCACCGAGACCTCGGTTACGGGTTGCTGGGGCGGCGCATCGAGCGTTCACCGCTTCCGTTCGGCTGGCATCGGTGGGTCTTGGATCGCGGGCCATCGGGCTTCGATATCGAGGAGTGCGCCCGCCCACGCGCTGAACTTGGCGATTGGATTGATGAACGCTCACAGAAAACTATTGACCCGGAAAAGGGGCCCGGTTGGCATCTCGGCGTCGTTTTCCTCGGGGATGGCTCTACCGCGGTGAGCCTCGTGGTTTCTCATTACCTGATCGACGGCCTCGGGCTTGCTGTTGCGTTGGTTGATGCGCTCTTAGGCAATACGCGCGAGCTTGAATACCCACCACCGGGTTCACGGGGCCGACTACGCGTGGCGGCACAGGACATACGACTAGCAGCGCTGGACATACCTCAGGTCGCCCGGGCGCTAGTTTCGGCGTCGAGACTGGCCCGTCACCGCCGGCACGATACTACGGATTCACCATCCCTACCGCCCGTCCTGCCCCGTGCAGGCAGCAGCGATGAGGCGATCGTGGTGCCGGGCATCACGATTCGGATAGACCTAGATGATTGGGATGCGCGAGCGAAGGCTCTGGGCGGAACGAGCAACACCATGACCGCCGGGTTCGCCGCGAAATTCGCGGAACACCTCGGGCGTCGACGCGCCCGTGACGGAGCCGTCACCCTGCAACTCCCTGTGAGCGACCGCGTCGAGGGCGATACGCGCGCGAATGCGATGTCAATCGCACGCGTCAGCATCGACCCAACCGGGGTGACTACGGACCTGCGTGACACCCGCGCCGCAATCAAACACGCACTAGAAGCTCTGAGGGAGACGTCCGACGAGTCATTGCAGCTTGCTTGGCTTCTCCCGTACACGCCGAAGCGGGCGTTGAAACGGATGGACGACGCGATGGTCGCTGACCCGGATCATCCGGTGCTTTGTTCCAATCTCGGCGACGTGGGATCGGTGGTGAACCGCCTCGACGGTACTGACGCCGAGTACGCCACCGCACGAGTCACGGCCCAACACGGAACACGCGAGTGGCTCGAGCGAACCGGCGGCCAACTGATCTTGCAGTCCTTACGAATTCCCGGCAGCTTTATCATCAGCGTCGACGCATACCAACCGGGCGCCGAAAATACCAAGGTTGCCTTACGTAAGTTAGCTGCGCGAGCACTGGCCGACTTCGGACTGAGCGGCAGGATCGAGTAACTGACTTCGTTGTGCCATGCAAAACACGGTTTAGTCATGTAAGCCGACACATCACAACTTCGTCAACTTAGCCTAACAGCTAACGGGGTGGCCGCATCCGGCTCCGCGGCGTCGCGCTGTACCTCTGACGACGGATAGAAGAGGAGCATGCCGCAAACGGGCTTGCAAACATCGTTTGTGGACTCTACTAAAGGTCCCCGGCGTCGATAGCTTTTTTGACCTCCTGTGCGTGCGCCACCTGCTGCGCCGTGTAGCCGATACACAATGCAATTCCGCCGACGACGACGCAGAGCCCTGCCAACCACATAAAGCCAAATGAGATGCTTTGGTCCAGAGCATGCAACTGGGCGATGCTCATGAACTTCACAGGCCCGTTAATTCCGCCTAGAGACATAGTGCGTGAGGTGATAACGGCCTGGATTGCGGCCAGCACTACCGGCCCCCCCAGGGTGGACAACATCAGCGCAATTGCGGACGTAGGACCTATCCGGTCGTCCCCGACACTCGCGATGGCTGAGAGCATGAGCGGAAGGTTCGCCAGGCCGATGCCGACGCCGCCGACGACAAGTGGCAGTACCAGATTCGGGAAGTAAGGGACCCCCATGTGGAGTGTCAGACTGCTGGCGACCACTGCGCCTAGCACTAGAAGAATTCCCGCAATTACCAACACTCGCGGTGGAAACCGCATCACCAGACGCGATGACGTGGCCATACCCATGCCAACAGCGATGACAAACGGGATGAATCCAACGCCGGCGTGGAGAGTGCTGTACTTCAGAACTTGCTGTACATACAGCGCCACGAGGACGGTCAGGCTGAACAACACCCCGCCAGCTAAGAAGATGGTCGCGAAGGTAGCCAGTCGATTGCGGTCGACGAATAAATCGAACGGCACGATTGGGTTTTCTGCTCGCCGCTCAACCACGACGAACGCGACAAGTGCGCCAAGCGCCAATGCGCCTGAACCGATCGTCATAGCCGACAGCCACCCCTCCTCCGGCCCCACTGACAAGCCGAAAACCGCCGCGACACAGATCAACGTGGTCAGCACAGCGCCCATGGCGTCGAGCTTCCTTTGCTCCGTCCGCGTCTCCCGCAGCGCGGTGCGTGCCAGCAAGATCACCACCACTCCCATCGGCACGTTGACCATGAAAACTATGCGCCATGACACGTCTGTGAGTGCGCCGCCGACCGTAAGTGCCAGCACAGAGCTGATCCCCCCCATTGCCCCAAATATTGCGGTCGCAGTATTGCGCCCAGGCCCCTTCGGGAACGTCGTTGCTACCAGCGCCATACAGGTCGGCGCAAGGACTCCGGCAGCTATGCCCTGCAGTAGCCGGCCCGAGAGGAGGCTCGCTGCGTTCCAGGCGACCCCGCATACTCCCGAGGCAACAGTGAACAACGCCGCCGCGATCAAGAAGGTACGCTTACGCCCGAAGGCGTCGCCGAGGCGGCCGCCCAGCAGCATCAAGCCTCCGAACGTCAATACGTACGCCGTGATCACCCACCCTCGCGCTGAATCGGAGAGTCCAAGCTCGTTCTGGATCTTGGGAAGCGCGAAAACCGCAATGGTGCCGTCCATCGCTGCCACCAGCCCCATACCGCTGATAACGACGATTGCGGCGATGAAACGGCGACGCGACAACGAGGTCTGGAGAAATCCGCTCGTATCTTTCGTCGTCGGATCGAAGACCATCGGGTCGTGACTTTCGAGTGCCCTACCGTCCATAAGGCCGTGCTGCCTCATTGCTGGCCGTCATAGCGAACTACGCTACAGCAATCATCCGAAGGGTCAGCCGCAAGCCCGACAGCACGGCGCCGTGGGTAATTCCCGGCCGGATGGATGTGCGGGTAGGCCTTACTCGGCGATTCGCATCGCAAATACGGGCACTCACCACTGAAAAGAAGCCCTGAGGCTGGCCGACTACAGCTAGGTTCCATTGCATCAGCAAGAGCCCTTGTGCGATCTGTTTATCCAGCCACCCGGCCAATAACAGTCGGTATCTCCTGCTGATCCTTCTGGCGTATGTTCTCGCTTATCGGCCGACACCCTCGCGACGGGCGAAAATCTCCAGATGATCAGCGGCATTGGCAACGCTTTCGGCGGGTTTAGTCACCCGCGCGGCGATCTCGCGAGCCCGGACCGCATATTCCGGGGCGAGGATGGTGCGTAGATCGGCGACCAAAGAATTTTCGGTGGTGCTTGAAAGACGCCGTGCGGTGCCCACCATCAATCGTTCGACCGCAGGTCCCCATAGCGTCTGATGAGCTGGCCATGTCGCGAGGACCAGCTGGGGGACTCCCGCGCGCAGGGCAGCGGCCAGAGTGCCCGCGCCTCCGTGGTGCACGACCGCGCGGCAGGCGGGAAAAACGGCTGCGTGGTTAACCGCCTCGACCACCTTGACGTGCTCCATGTGGGCCACATGCCTGAAGTCACTCCAACCCGAGCAAACTAACGCCCGCTCGCCCAACTGCGCACAGGCGGCACTGACCATGGCAAGCGTGTCGGCAGGCGACTGGATAAGGTTACTGCCGAACCCGCAATATATCGGAGGCGTACCCGCAGCAACCCACGACGCGACCTCCTCATCAAATTTCGTAGGCAACTGCAACGTCAAGGCGCCAACAAAGGGCCGTTGACCGTCGAATTCTGCCCATTCGGCCGCAATTTCGGGGAAGCAAAGGTCGTGATACGCCTGGATTTCGAGCCCTCCGCGCTCAGCGAGCCGCAGTGATACTGGGCTCGTTGCCTTCGGAAGGCCCCATTCATGGCGTTGTTGATTCTGTAACTTCGCGGTCAAAAGACGCCAATTCAACCACCCATCCAATTTCATGACGGAGCGGGCGAGAGGCGTCGGCAGCAGCGGGACGTGGTTGCCGTGGGCCCTTACAGGGAAGGTATGAAGTTCGGCCAATGGGATGTTGTAATAGTCCGCGACATTGCCAGCACCATGCTCGCCAAGCACGAAGGTGACTAGCATGTCAGCACCGTCCGCCAGCGACATCAGCGTGGCGCCGATCTCCTCCTCGCACTGCCTAAAGAGCTTTCGATCTTCATGGCCCAGTTTGATGAGATGTCGGATCTTCCACGAATTGGGCGGTAAGTGCGTCAAGAACTCATGGTGTACGTCCTGCCATACTCGCGTATCCGGCCCGCAACCAACCGCCGACAGCCCTGCAGACTCGACGAAGTCGACGAGGTCGGGTGCAACGGCCATGCGCACCTCATGTCCCCTCCCGGTGAGCTCACGACCTAAAGCCGCGAACGGCTCGACGTCGCCACGCGTTCCATAGCTTGCGAGCACAAACTTCATCGAGTCTTAGCCCTTCATTGATCATGAGGTGTCGAGCGAGATGAAAGGGGAGGCCGGGCCCCCAACCGTACGGCAGGGAGCATAGCCTATATGTGCGCTAACTACCTGAAACGAAGAAATCCTGCACGGCAAATTCGCTAGGAACTCGAGCCTCGGAGGACGAATCTTAGAATAGAACCGAACGGTTCAGTAAACTCTTTCGGTGGCGTTTATTCACCCAGCTCTTGATGGAAGGCGAGGAGCGAATTGGCTCTGCGGTGGCGCGCTCGACTACGACTGCCGGCGGAGCCCACCCCTGTAGTTCAGGGACGAATTCATCTGGGGGCCAACAGCGACTATTCCGAGAAGACAAACCGGCGGTCGTCTGGAACGCCAGGATCTGACCGGTTCACCGGGATGGCTCCGGTCGCCTGACTCGGTGCTTCGAAGGCTATGGTTCAGGGCTCCACCAAATCTCGCGAATACATCCTCTCGAAGTAATGATGAAAATAGACTTTCGAACAGAACACCCCTATAGAACGGACATCGGTATATATGGAACCCGAGCCTCTACTGGGAGCCCAACATAGCTGCCGCCTATGCGGTGGTGGCCTGCGTGAGGTCCTCGACTTCGGTCGCCAGCCTGTGTCGAACGCTTTTGTCAGAGCCGAGGAAGCCGACAAAGTGCCGTTCTTCCGACTTGCGGTCGGCCTGTGTACAACCTGCACCATGGTGCAGCAGCTTCACGAGGTGCCACCAAAGGATATGTTCCGGTCGGACTATCCGTATCGTGCATCCGGTTCTCTGTTGGTACGTCGGCATTTTGAAGACGTCGCCCAGCACATCGTCCAGACGTTTCAACGCCGTAAAGACGGATTCGTCGTTGAGATCGGCAGCAATGATGGCGTCATGCTGAAGACGCTCAGCAAAGCCGGAATCCGACATCTTGGAGTGGACCCCGCTGCCGGCGCAGCCGACGTGGCCGAGTCATATGGTGTCAACGTGCGGACCGATTTCTTCAACGAGATGACTGCCGCCGAAATTAGGGCCGATCATGGGCCGGCGCATCTGATCTTCTCCGCGAACACGATCAGTCACATTTCGTACCTCGACTCGATTTTCCGCGGCATCGACTTGTTGCTCGCGCCGGACGGGGTGTTCGTATTCGAGGATCGCTGGCTCGGCGACATCCTGAAGCACGTCTACTTCGACCAAATCTACGACGAACACATCTATCTCTTCTCGGTGCGCTCGGTGCAGGCAACGGCAGCTCGTTTCGCTTTCGAGTTGGTCGATGTCAAACACCTTGCGCTACATGGCGGTTCGATCCGCTATACGGTGGCCCGTGCCGGTGCCCGTGAGCCAGCCCCCACCGTCGCTACATTTCTAGCGCGAGAGAAAGTCGAAGGGATTGCCGAAGAAGCGACGTTCAGACAGTTCTCGGCTGCTGTCGACCAGATCCGTACAGAGCTCGTCGCCCTCCTCCGCGAATTGCGTTCCGAAGGCCGACGGGTGGTCGGATACGGGGCCACGTCCAGGAGCGCCACAGTGCTGAACTATTGCCAGATCGGACCGGACCTGCTTCCAGTGGTATGTGATTCGACCCCGGAGAAGCAGGGCCGTCTCACTCCGGGTTCGAGAATCCCGGTGTGTCCACCCGAAATCTTCAGCCACTCCTACCCTGATTACGCGTTGCTGTTCGCTTGGAACCACGCCGAGGAGATCATGGCCAACGAACGTTTGTTCAACGAGGCCGGTGGCCGATGGATTGTGTACGTACCACGGGTCCATATCGTCTAATGCACAGTCCGGCGGCGCCAGGCCGATGAATGGGTCTTCAAAAGACTGAACCGCTCTTAATATACCGAGTTCGGACTAGGGGATATCGACCGAGGTTTGGTCGGTCTGGTGTTGGCGTAGAACGTTTTTCGTCTCCAGCGGATGAACGGTCGTTGGATTGCGGAGGCGGTGGTGGGGAACCACCGGACGACCGATGGGTGGCCCACGCGATGTTCTCGACAGGTCTTCATCAATGCGTGTCGGGCGCGATTGATGGGTCGCTCCTCCAGTAGCCATGATCTGCAGCGCAATTCCCGCAACTTGGCCCCGCGCAGATCATTCCGCCGGGCGGCCCTTCGCCGATGATTCAACGCGCTGAACGAGGGCATAGCTTTCCAAGAGATCCGCTGCGGCGGCACTGCTCTCGGCGGGCTTGGTCATCCGTGTGGCGATCTCGCGAGCCCTGGTGACGTAGTGCGTAGCAAGTATCTTGCGCAGATCGGCAACCAATGATTTCTCAGTTGCATTCGAAAAGCTTCGGGCAGTGCCCACTTTCAACCGCTTGACTGCAGCACCCATGTACCGTTGGGTGTCCGCTATCCATAGGATTAGTGTGGGTACGCCCGCTCGAAGGCCTGCAGCGGTGGTTCCAGTGCCACCGTGGTGCACAACCGCGCGACAGGCTGGGAAAGCGGCCGTATAGTTCATCGCGCGCACCACCTTGACGTGCTCGAAATTTGGAGCGTCGCCGAGGTCGGTGTTAGGTGAGCAAACCAACGCGCGCTCACCAAGCCGCGCGCAGGCCGCACCGATCATGGCGAGCGTTTCGGCGGGAGATTCGACCGGCGAACTGCCGAAGCCGAAAAAAATCGGCGGTGTTCCCTCTGCAATCCATGACATGACTTCTTCGTCGGACTCCGTTGGGAGGTCCATAGTCAGAGCGCCGACGAAGGGTCGCTGGTCGTTCCATTCCGCAGCCAGCCCGGGAAAGCAAACTTCATCGTAGGACTGGATCTCCAGCGCAGCGATCCGTTGCGGCGCGGGAGCGGTCGCCCTAGGCAGGGCCAGTAGGCGACGCTGTGCATCGTCAAACTTCTTCAGCGCCCGCCACCAATACAGCCACTCGTAAGCCTGCATCGCGGAGCGGGCCACAGGCGTTGGCAGAAGGGGAAAGAGCCGGCCGTTGGGTCGTAACGGGAAGGTGTAAAGAGTGGCCAACGGAATGCGGTACGCCTCCGCTACGTTGACTGCGGACGGGTAGCCACCACGGGTGACCAGGAGGTCCGCCCCGTCCACGATCGATGCCAGCGTTGTGGCGGTCTCGTGCCAGCTCTCGAAGAGCAGTTCGTCATATTCACGCCCCGATCTGATGATTTCCTGGATTTGCCATGGACTGCGGAAACTGCGGTTAAATTTCCAGGTCGCTTCAATCACGGCCTGCGTTTCCGCCCCGCAAGCGACTGCCGGCAACCCGGCCGCCTCGACGAAGCCCCGAAGGTCAGGCGGGATGGCAAGCAATACCTCGTGCCCGCGGCTCAGCAGTTCACGTCCAACAGCAGCGAAGGGCTCGACATCGCCACGTGTCCAGTTGGTCGCCATCAGGAACTTCATTTCGAACGCTATCCTCGCATTTCATGTGCGTGTTCTGCGGCCGAATGCCAGAAGAGTCACAGCAGGCATAAAAACTTGCATGTCAATTCAAACCCGATGGTGACCTTTCAGGCACGAGTGCAAAGCGATGTGGAGCACGCTGAAACACAGCTGTCGTGCCCAATGGAACTTTTCGCAGCTGGTCTGCCATAGCCCCGAAGTATCTTGGTCCCCCAGTTAGCAGCGGATGGTATGGTCTGTTCCGCTCAAACCGCCGCTTTAGACCATGGTCTGGGAGGATCTCAATTTGAGCGAGAAGCTAAATCCGCATGAGGCGGAGGACATTACGTGGGACGTAATTGTTGTGGGCAGCGGCATGGGCGGCGGACCGCTAGGCCATGCATTGGCCCAATCGGGCCGCAGGGTGCTATTCCTTGAAAAGGGCCGCTCTACATTGCCCGGGGTTCCGGGAACGATCCGCTCTTCAATCCCAGAAGTGGCCGAACCTCTCGCGTGCCGATCCGCAAACGCCTACCACGACACCTTGGCCCGGGCCGGACGCACGACCGATGATGTCGAAGACCTCAGTGGACGCACCCCACGGCGGTATCTACCGGGAACCGGGAGTGGGACTGGGGGCTCGTCCGCGCTCTACGGCATGGTCTGCGAGCGATTCTTCACGCAGGATTTCACTCCTCGCCAACACTTCCGTAACCCGCGCGATTCGACCGTGCCGGATGCCTGGCCAATCACCTACGACGAGATGCGTCCCTGGTACGCAGCGGCTGAAAGACTCCTGAGGGTTCACGGGCAGCCCGATCCGCTGCGTCCGGAAGCGACCGATGTGGGACTGCCTGCGGCTCCGCCCTTCTCGGCATCTAGTCAGCGGCTGGTCGACTATCTGTCGGGTCGGGGACTCCATCCCTATCACCTGCCGATGGCTTGCGATCACATCGACGGATGTAGTGACTGCAACGGTTATCTCTGCGGTCGCTCGTGCAAGAACGAAGCTGCCCGCAACTTCCTGCTGCCAGCCACTACTGAACATGGCGCCCACCTGCTGACGGAATGTCGGGTAGTCCGCCTGGACGCCGACGGTAGGCAGGTTCGACAGGTGATCTGTCAGCATCGCACCCGACAGCTGACGTTCAGGGGGAAGGTAGTGGTACTGGCCGCTGGCGCGCTGTTCACCCCGATGCTGTTGCTCAATTCCCGGTCGGGCGACTGGCCGCGCGGGTTGGCCAACGGATCAGATTTGGTGGGGCGCAACCTGATGCGTCACTTAATTGACTTCATCGTGATCTGGCCCCAGCCGGGCTCCGAGCTCACGGGCGACAATAGGCAGATCGGACTAAACGATTTTTATCTCTTGGACGGAGAGAAATATGGAACCGTGCAGTCAGGTGGCCCGTTGGCCCCCATCGAAGCTCTGATCAACCACCCCGGCTGGCAGTTCAAGGTGATGCGCCTGATTTCCCCGGCGGCGCGCCCGATCTACGAGCGATTCTTCGAAGGCGCGCTGCAATGGCCAGCAATCTTGGAGGATTTGCCCTATCTCGACAACCGCGTGCTGCCAAGCCCGGCGGGCCGCCAGCAACTGCGACTTCAGTATCGGCTTCACCCCGGCGAGATCGAACGCCGCACAACGTTTTTGCGCCACTTGAAGGAGGTGTTCGAGCCGTTACGTAACCTTACTCTGCGAGGGGCCACAAGCAACGCGGTCCTCAGCCACGCCTGCGGTACGTGCCGCTTCGGCATCGATCCGAAAACTAGTGTGCTGGACCCACATAACCGGGCGCACGAACTGGACAACCTCTACGTGGTGGATGCCTCGTTCTTCCCATCCAGCACCGGCATTAATCCCAGTTTAACGATTGCGGCCAACGCTTTGAGAACAGCGGAGCACGTAAATCAGGCCCATTTCGCCGACTGACGATTTGCGTATAGGCCGTCGAATGCCTGGCCCTTCCCCCGTTTTCGGGAAACCTCGACAAAAGCGGATAGCCGAGACCCGGCAGCCTTCCCGAGGATTGTCGGCGTTGCTGAGTCCCAGGCGGCGACTGATCCCGTGAATCCGGCAACGAGTCCTTGCTGCTGGTAGGTGTTCATAATTGCGGCATGTCAACCGCCGGCGAGCGCGCGGTCGGCCAGTGCCCCGATAACCGGGGCCATCAGCCGGGAATACTCAGCTGTCAAATGACTTTCGTCGCAGTACACGAGTGTGTTCCCCACGATGACGGGGCAGCGGTCTGCGCTGCAGAAGAGCGGGGTTAGGTCGGCGTAACGTCCGCCACCGGCTTCAGTCGCGGCCGATTCAGCCGAGATGCCGTCTTGGTTGACCGCAGTCGACCTTTGCGGTGTGCAAAGCGTCGCGTCATCGAGATGTCCGGACAGGCAAATCGGCACGTAAGTGTGCGGGTTTGGTGTCGGCCCGAGCACCAACACGTTCGCACCAGTGGCGCGCAGCTCCCGAACTAGCCTGGTCAGGCTCGCGAGCCATCTCGAATCGTATGACGTGAAACCGGACATCCAATTGTTGCTGCTGCTGGCGCTGTACTGCCGCCAAAGGCCCACCACGATCAGCCGCGGACGCTCGGCCCGGAACCGGGCGATGATCTCACGGCGCCACTGCTCGCAGTGTCCAAAGAATTCAGCCAGGCCGTGGAAGATTTTAGTGATGGGCACGTCCATCAGAGGGCAGGCACCCTTGCTCAGCGTCTCCAGCCGCCAGTGCCGCTCGACGGCGACCTGCTGGAACGCCGGATTCCACATCGCAGCATGCGAGTCGCCGACCAGTGCAACCGTCGTCGCGGAGGCCGTATCGCCCGTCGCGCATTCAGGCTGTCCGCTTTGAGTGGGCGTACGCATGCAGCCATTGAATGTCATGGCTTTGAGGTCCGCTGGGGCATCGGCAAGCGACGGCCTGAGGTTCGACGGCACGGCTTTTAGACGGGCGGATGCCGCGACCGCTGCCTGCACCTGCGCGAACGTGCCCTGCACCGCGACGTCGTATGCGGCGATGTTGCGGTCCTCGGCGGGAAGTGCCGCAGTAACGGTCAGCGGCGGAGCCGGCGTCCCATGGCCGACCGGTAGAGGTGCCCGGGCCAGTAGCGCCAAGCACACGATGACGGCTACCGCAGTGGCCGCACCACCAAGCGCGAGACTGCCGAGAGCAGACCGGCGTAGGGGAGCGGCGAACCTTAGTGGGTTTTCGATGAAATGCAATGTCAGCACCGCTAGCACGCCGGAGAACAGGACAGCGGCCATCCTTCCCGGCAGCCCCAACGGGTGGCCTACGAATGTCGGTACTAGCAACATCACCGGCCAGTGCCACAGATACCACGAATACGACGCCCGGCCGACCGCACGCATCGGTGCTGTCGTCAGGATTCGTCCACACCCTCGAGAAGGTGCGGCACAGCCAGCGCCGATCACCATCACCGTACCCAGCACAGGCAACAGCGCTGCCGTACCTGGATACGGCGTCGTCGCGCTCAACAGACTGCAGGCCAACAGGGTCAAGGCCAGCCCTGCCCACCCCGTGATCGCGGCAGCTATTGCCGGAAGTCGCCGCCACTGGGCGGCTGTGAGGGCCACGAGGCCACCGACCGCCAATTGCCAAGCACGCGTGGGCAGCGAAAAAAATGCCACAGTTGGCATGACGTAAGTGACCGCCAACGACAAGACAAACGACACAGTCCCGACCAGTGCAAGGACCACCACAAAGGGGGTTTTCGACGATATGGCCTCAGTCCTGGACCGCCGACGCATACCTCGGATCAGCCACGCCGTACCGATGATCAAGGCAGGCCATACGAGATAGAACTGCTCCTCGACGCCCAAGGACCAGTAATGCATAAAGGGAGACGGCGGCAAGTGGGCGTCGAAATAATTCTGCAGTTTCAGAGCGAACCAGTAGTTGCTGACATACAGCGCGCTGGCGATGCCATCACTCATAGTGCCTTGGACCTGCAGCGGAGGTAACAGGACAGCCGAGACGATCGCGGTCGCGACACCTACCGCAGCTGAGGCCGGAAGCAGTCGCCGAGCCCTCGCCCCGTAGAAACGGCGCAGCCGAACGGTGCCGGTCGTGCTCACTTCCCGCCAAAGCAGTCCGGTGATGAGAAAACCGGAGATAACGAAAAACACGTCCACGCCGATGTAGCCACCGCCCACACCAGGCACGCCGGCGTGAAAAAGCACAACCGCCAACACCGCGACAGCGCGCAGGCCTTCGATGTCCGGGCGAAACCGAGTCGGTGCCGATCGCCGATCGTTCAGCCCTCCGGCGGCACTAACGGTGCGGGTCTCGCTCAAGATCACCACCTCGGTCGTTGCCACGAAGGACGCCCTCGGACAACGGCATTATCACAGCCGAGCCGGCAAAGTCCCAGAACATTGCGATATTCCGTTCTGGTGGCCGCGTCGAAGGCAGCCAGCGGACTCAGGCATCGAGAAACCGACGGGGCTTGGCAGAAGCTATCTGAGGGCGTAGCAACAAGCTGAATCTTTAGCCTTGATCAGGCATTGCGATCCCGCCTAGGCGATCAGGGTCGCGAAACCGCCAGCGCACTGGCAGGGCCGTCCCTTACTCTGACCGCTATGGGGGAAACCGCCACCGGCGTAGAGGCTGAAACCGGGGACCACGCGATTCTATTCGTGTTGGGGATGGCTCGGTCAGGGACGGCGGCGCTCACGCGCCTTCTCTCTTTATGTGGTGGTGCGCTACCCGCCGGAATGCTTGGCGCGAATCGGTCCAATCCGCGTGGCTATTGGGAGCCGCGCGCAGCCGTCGTTCTCAACAAATCCATTTTGCGCCGCCTCGGCAGAATTGGCGTTGATCCATCGTTGCGCCTGGACGACGAAGCTGCGTTCGATAACAAACGAGAGGCGGTCTGCATCGGCAAGATTAAGGCGTATCTCGCCACCCTGCCGGACGCGCCGCTGGTGGTCATTAAGGATCCACAAATAACGGTGCTGTCCGCCATGTGGTTTGAGGCAGCGCGTCAGGCGGGATTTAACGTCATGACCGTGATTGCTATCCGTCACCCAGAGGAAGTCACGGCTTCGATGGGAAGATTCCTGCACGCCTCGCCGGAGTTCTCGGGTGCGTTATGGCTCAAGTACAACCTGCTGTCCGAGCGTGCCACCCGCGGCGTGCCGCGTGTCTTCGTCGAGTATTCCAACCTCCTTGATGACTGGCGCAGGGAAGCAAAGCGGATTTCCACGTCGCTCGCGATCGATCTCAACATTCGGGATGAGGAAGCGATTGACCAGTTTCTCGAGAGGGATTTTCGCCACCAGCGACATTGCGGACCAATAACCGAACCCTTTGGCACAGAGTGGTTTTCAACCATATACGAAGCGCTCAGAGCGGCGGCGCAGGGAGAAGACATTGACGAACCGGCTCTGGATCGCGTCTTCGAAGCGTATCGGGCGAGCGAAGATGGCTTCAGAAAAGTGGTCGATGACTTCCATCGCTTCCGCAAGTTCTCCCGACTCGCGTTTCCGCCCATCGAGAGGCTGGCCATCGAATCCCTTGCGATGGCTCACGGACGCAAGGGGACATGGGCCTAGACTCGGCCCGGGCACATCAGGCATCCGACCGAGCATAAGAGCTAGCTTAGAACCGCATTTCTCCTCCGCACCGCCGAATCATCGACGGCGCAGGTGGTCGAACCGGCAACAGCCTCAGTGTGATTGGTCTGCGAGGAATTCCGCGATTGCTGCGCTCTCTGCGGCGCTTCCATCCCAAACTTCTAGCCAGTCGCCCGTAGATTCGCGCCTCTGCGCCAAGGATCAATTTCTGCTCGCGCCCGATCTCATCCTGCGATCGGGCCGATGTCGCCGGATCCGTCGACTCGCTTAGCGCGCGCAGCGCGTTCGAGATGATCTGCGGCGGCCTCAACGCTGTCGGTGGACTTGGTCATTCGTCGAGCGATCTCCCGCGCTCGAGTGGCGCACCGCGGAGAGAGGACTGTGCGCAGATCAGCAACGAGAGATTTTTGAGTAGTGCTGCCGTAGCGCCGGGCGGTACCAACTTTTAGTCGTTTGACCCTGGCCGCCCATATCTGTTGATCAGGCAGCATCCAGAGGATCAACATCGGTACGCCGGCGCGCAAGCCCGCAGCCAAAGTACCAGTGCCACCATGGTGCACGACCGCGCGGCAGGAGGGAAAGATTGCTCCGTAGTTAACCGCATCGACCACCTTGACGTGCCCGTGATGGGGAACATTGCTGAAGTCACTCCAACCAGCACAAATCAACGCCCGTTCGCCCAGCTCCGCACACGCAGCACCCAGCATGGCAAGCGTGTCAGCGCCAGATTCAACCGGCATGCTGCCGAAGCCAAAGAAGATTGGGGGTGTCCCCGCAGCAATCCATTCAGCTACTTCTTCATCCGCAGTCGTGGGCAACTCCAAGGTCAGCGCACCGACGAATGGCCGTTGGCTGGCCGAACTAGCCCATTCGGCCGCCAGCCCGGGAACCAGGCACTCGTCGTAGGCCTGTATTTCGAGATGTCCCCGGTCTCTCATTCGTCGCACCAACGGCCCTGTCGCCTTCGACAGACCCAACCGATGCCGCTGCTGGTCCTCAAGCTCCTTCGTCCCGCGCCAATTCAGCCATTCGTATGCAGCCATTGCACGGCGGCCAAGCGTCGATGGGAGAACGGGAAGCATGTGGCCGTTCGCCCGTATTGGGAAGACATGCACCATGGCGAACGGTATGTCGTAATACTCCGCGACGTTGGCAGCTAGCTGCTCGAAAATCAGACCCGTTACCAGCACGTCGGCTCCGTTCGCAAGGGTCGTGAGCACCGTGCTCATCTCTGACCATGTCTGCGCGGCCAGCTCCCGGCTTCTGCGTCCAGATTCGATCAAATGCCGGATCATCAATAAGCTTCGCGGAAAGTCTTTCCACAAATTCCGCAGGAAATCCGATTCGAGCACCATCCGGAAATCCGGTCCGTACGCGACTGCCGGAAGCCCAACAAGGTCTCCGATGCCAACCTGGTCCGGAGTGACGGCCAAGTCGACGTCGTGCCCTCTCCGCAGCAGTTCACGCCCTATAGCGGCGAAGGGCTCGACATCCCCACGAGTTCCATAGCACGCCAACACAAATTTCATCGCGGCGTATGCCTCCTACTGCCCGTAGGTCAGTTTTCTACGACGCCGGGATCCAACTTGTTGGTCGTTTCGATCAACCGGTTCACGATGGATGACATTACGCGGTTCGCACCTCAAAGAAACAGCTGATTGTGCATATTGACTGCGTGCGACGAGCTAAACCAGGGTAACGATGGGCCGATAGCAGGCGGCCCACGTTCGCCGTCACAACGAGCACTGGAACCGCTCAGCGGCCCGCATCACCAGCCATCTCATCAACCTCAGCAAATCCTCGAGGACGCGCGCAAGGAAACCACCGCAGCGATCTGAGAACGGGAGAGCGGTACTTGTACGTTCATTGCATGGTGAACCGCCCCGGTGAGTCCGGACGCTTCATCGTTTGGGGACCAGTCGGGCCCGTCTCAGGGGTTAACAGACCCTCCGACCCAGACCAACCGGCGGATCCCTATGACGCCCTCAGGTCGACCGAGGCGTCTAGATCCAGCCGACGATAGGGGCAGGTCTCTACCCGACCCGGACGGATTGAAGGCCGGTGCTACTGGCGACGCTCTGCACCATTTGACCCGCAGCACCGCGAAGGCCAAAAACAAAGCTGCCCAAACAACGGACAGTTTGCCGAGGGTGCTTCAGAAAGTTGCCGTAGCTGGACTGCCACCAGTAGTTGATCGACATGTTCTCGCCGACGCCCCAAACGGCATGCCACCAAAAGAGTGGAATATAGAGCATGTCGCCCGGGAAAAGCTCGACGAGAGCTCGATCGGCGTCGGCCCATTCGGGGAACTTAGTCAAATCCGGCGACGCGACGTTGACGCGTGAAATGTTGTTGCCCACATAGTTGAAGGGGAACGGATAGACGCGGGCTATCTCCCTAGGCGGGCAAAGGAGCACCTGCTTGCGCCCGCGAATCTGCGTCAGAAAATTATCGACATAGTCGTAATGCAGGCCAGTGAAATTGTTTCCAGCGCCGAGCCAGAGGTTGACGGCGGCAAATTTGTCTTCCTCGACGAAAGGGGGGAAATGGACATCGGACCAGAGCTCCGGAAGAGCGGTCTTGATGGGCAGCTGGACGGCATAAAGCTGGCCATCGGAGATGGTGCCGCCCGCGATCAGGTCGATATATTCGGAGAACTTCATCTCCGAGGCGGTGGCGATTGCCCCGTTCTTCGCCTCTGGGATATGGGTGCCTGCGTCAGTGACCTTCGAGGGGCTGATAGTGCGGGCACCGACTTTTTCTCTCAGGTAGTCGTCTGTCCACTCCAGCGCGGGCCAGTCTTCCATCGCGCCAGAGACGATCACCGGGCGCTGAGGGATGATGAACCGCTCCTCTATCTCTTGCCGGCTCGAACTCTCGACCCTTGGAACCTCGAATGTGCTGTTGACGTCGAACAACCGTTTACCTCCCCCTGGAACGGGTGACTTGACACGCGTCGTCGCAACTTATCACACGCCACACGGCGTACCTCCGCTCCGAGCTACCGTCGTGCGCGCCAATGCCCTCCATCTGGCATGTTCAACGCGTATTCAGTTCGACGAACGCCGCTGAAGGGGCGCGAGTCTCACGGCCTTGACGTGACCAGTGCCGGAGCGAGCATGGAGTGCTAGTCGAATCCGCTGAGGCGCGCTTGCCGATGCCTATGGCACCGAATGTATCGAAGCCATTTGCATCATTTTTGCAACGGTGCAGTGCGTGCTGGAAATGGCGCGGAGAAGCGTGTAGCCGTTGTTCGTCACCGCCGACGAGCCCCGTTGCTAACGAGGGCGAATGATCGGTTGCTTCCGGCCTTGCTCCAATCGCCGATCAGGAGGCTTTGTGGCATCACCCGTTGCCTAAGCGCGACGTTGTCACCGCGAACCTCTTCAGCCAGCTTTCGCGGTAGGACCTACCGTTGTGCAGGATGACGACCTGGGAGACCTGACCGGCCGACGTCTAATCCTGGGGACCAGTTCGCGCAGTAACGAATCAGCGAGACCCATCGATATCCCCCGTGTGCTCGCTGCTCGCCAACCTAGGCTCCGAACGGCAGGCGCGAAAATGGTTAGAGATGCCTGGGTTAGAACGGGACCCGGGCGGTTACAGTCGGTGTAGAAAGTTACAGGGAGGACCCGAACATGATCGAACTGTCGTTGACCAGGCTGGCTGCTGCTATTGGCGGACTTGCATTGTCATTGGGCGCTGGTGCTGGGGTCGCCTCCGCAGTTCCCGACCTGGGCCCGGCTGTCAACACAACGTGCAATTACTCGCAATTGGTGTCCGCGCTCTACGCGCAGAACCCGTCCACTGGTGCAGCATTCGATCAAGCGCCGACTCTGAAGGCCGGGCTGCAGCAGTTCCTCGCCGCTGGGCCGGGTCAACGCCAGGCGATAGCCCAACAGGTTGCGAGCGCGCCGGAGATTCAGCCGTACCTCGGAGACATCCAAGGTGCCTTCTCGACCTGCAATAGCTTCTGACGGACCGAGCACGAGCTACTTTCGCGCGTCGCCTTACGCCTACAGCGCTCTACCACCATGCGGAGCGCTGTAGGTGGGCGAGTAGTCAACGTCCGAGCGGCACTAGGGACGGCGAGACAAAGGACAGTCAGATCGGACGGCAGCTGCAGTCGGTGGCCCTGGAGACGTGCGAACGTGAACTTGCGCGGCCCCAGACTTGCTCTGTCGGTCCAGTTGTTTGACGCGGCAGCAGCAAATTCGCGTGCCGCTTGACGATCAAAATCAGGTCACCGCGACATCGCGATAACTCTTCAGAGTGTCAGGCTGACTCTCTAAAGAGGTCTTGAGTAAATGGCAATACCGGTCCAACGATGCGGTAGTCATCATCTCGTCGTGGTGACTGTCAAGAAAATGTACTCTCAGGTCGCCCGCCACATACGGCCGCCAATCTGTTTGATGATGTGAAGCGTCGCCATCTTCGCTCTTTGCGGCGAAGATAGTCACATCGCCATCAAACACATCAGGCACATGTTCCACGAGATGCCGCTGATTTGCGAGCCGCTTTCGAACCACGAAATCAAAGAGCTGCTTCGGGGGTAGAACAATATCGGCGGTGTCTCCTCGTCGGCGGACTAACTCCTCAGCCTGCTGATAGGTACGAGGCCTGAGTCCTTCGGGTATGTCTATTCGGCTGGGTTCCAGAAAACGGTCGAGAACATAACTTTGTATTTCGCTCTGGTCGGGGACCTGCTCCATCTGGTTGCTGTTGGTCCGGAGTGCGGGGTCGAGCAGGACGAGCCGGTGAACACGACATCCACGTCGGGTCAACTCGATAGCCAGCGCGTGGGCGACCGGTCCGCCGAACGACCATCCGAGCAGGTTATAGGGCCCATCCGGGTGCAGCGCTTGAAGGCGATCCGCATAAATTCTTGCCATGTCCCGTATTGAGGCCGGTTCGGGTTCACCGTCGTCCGGGATCTGATTGATCCCTATGACCGGACAGTCTAAGTAATCGCTTAAGACCCGATACGCGTAGCTCTGGCCATTACCCTCATGGATGCAGAAGAGGGGAACACCGTCTCCGTGCTTGAAGACCTCAATAGGCAGCAATTCGAGAACGCTGTCTTCTCGGCCAAACTGCTCACTGAGCGCGCGCACCGACGGTGCCAGTAGCAAGGTGCGCACCGCCAAACAAGTGTTCAACGATCTGTTGATTGTGGCGACGAGCCGCATCGCGAGCAGCGAATCTCCACCTAAGTCGAAGAAAGAGTCATCAACCCCCACGCGCTCCAACCCGAGCACCTCCGCGTAGATGTGGGCCAGAAGTTCCTCGGTGAGGTTGGCCGGAGCGCGATAACGACCGGTGTCGGTGTACTCGGGTGCCGGCAACGCGCGAATGTCGATCTTGCCGTTGACCGTCAAGGGCAACGCCTCGAGCACCACCACTGCCGAGGGCACCATATAGCCGGGCAGCCGCTCAGCCAGCGCGCCGCGCAATTCGAGCGGATCGGCGGTGCCGGTGATGTAGCCGACCAGACGTATGTCACCCGGTCGGTCCTCGCGGGCGATCACCACCGCGTGCTCGACGCCGTCGCAAGCGTTCAACGCCGCCTGCACCTCGCCGAGTTCGATCCGATACCCGCGGATCTTGACCTGCTCATCTGCCCGGCCGAGATACTGCATCTGCCCATCAGCATCCCAGCGCACCAGATCCCCCGTGCGATACATCCGCTGCCCAGGACCGCCGAATGGGCACGGCACGAATCGCGAGCCCGTCAAACCCGACCGTCGCCAGTACCCGATTCCGACCCCGGCCCCGCCTACGTACAGTTCCCCCATCACCCCGAGCGGCACCGTGCGCAACCAGTTGTCCAGAACGAACAACGCCGCTCCCGCCACTGGCGCACCGATCGGCACCTCATCCAACCCGGGGTCCAGGGGCGAGCTGATCGCCGCATACACGGTGGTTTCGGTCGGGCCATAAGCGTTGATCATCAACCGCCCCGGCGCCCACTGGCGCACCAGTTCCACTGAGCAGCTTTCACCACCGACCACTAACGCCGTCGATTCCAACCCCTCAACCTTGAGCATCCGCGCAGCCGACGGAGTCTGCGTGAATACGGTCACCTGCTCTCCAATCAACAAGGCGTGGAAGTCATCTGGCGAGCTTGCCACTTCCTCGGGCACCACTACCAGTCGGCCTTCACTGAGCAGCGCCCCCCAGATTTCCCATGCCGAGAAATCGAAGCCGTAGGAGTGGCATTGGGTCCAGACCTGCTGCGCCGGAAGTAGCGCTGATGAGGAGTTCGCCAAGTACGAGAGATTGCGGTGCGTTATGGCCACCCCCTTCGGGGTCCCCGTGGTCCCCGAGGTGTAAATCACATACGCGATATCGTCCGGCGACCGTGCCGTCAGCGCCGTGTTCGGGTGGGCCTCGATGCCCGCATCGTCGAGATCGATGATTGCCAGATCGTCGTGGCCGGCCAGTCGGGAGCGCAGCTCGGTGGTGGTGATCGCCGCGATCGGGGCGGCGTCGGCGAGCACGAATTCGATCCGTGTATCTGGGTGGGCGGGGTCGATCGGCACGTAGGCCGCCCCGGTCTTGAGCACCCCTAGCATCGCCGTGATGGCCTGCGCGGAGCGCTGCGCCAGCAGCGCTACCCGATCACCGGGGCCGACCCCGTGTCCGATTAGCAGGTGCGCCAACCGATTCGACGCCTCGTCCAGCTCTTGGTAGGTGAACGAGTCACCGCCGCAGCTGATCGCCACCGCCTCGGGCGCGCGGGCGACCTGGGCGGCGAACAATGCCGGGATCGACACCACTGCCGGTGCCGGGCTGGTCAGTACCGCGCGGTTGCCGACTTCGTCGAGGCGGGTGTGTTCGGCGGTATCGAGGGCATCGATCGACGACAACGGTCGGGTCGGGTCGGCGATCATCGCCGCCACCATCCGCTCGAAACGCTGCAGCAGGGCTTGGATATCGGTTGCCTGGAATAGGTCAGTGTCGTATTCGGCGCGCAGGCTCAGGTATTGGCCGGGGGTGGCGGCGATGGTCAGGGGGTAGTGGTTGTGTTCGCGGGAGATGAATTCGGTGACGGTCAGGTGCTGGTCGTTGCCGGAAAGTGCGGCGGTGTCGATGGGGTAGTTCTCGTAGACGAATAAGGTGTCGAACAACTGATCGTGGCCGGTGAGGCGGTGGATCTCGGGCAACGCCAGGTGTTGATGCTCCAGGGTGCGCTGTTGGGCGGCGTGCAGCTGGTCGAGCAGGTCGATGGTGGTGGTGGTCGCGGTCAGCTGCGCGCGCACGGGCACGGTGTTGATCAACAAACCAACCATCGACTCCGCGCCAGCCAGCTCGGCTGGGCGCCCGGCGACCACGGTGCCGAACACCACATCGTGCTGGCCGCTCAGTGAGCACAACAACTGCGCGAAGGCGGCCTGCAACACCGTGTTGACCGTGGTGCGCCGCGCGCGCGCCAGCGCGGTCAGCGCGCCGGCGGTGGGCGCCGAGAGCCGTTGGGTGGTTACCTCCCGCGAGCCGGGCTGCACCCGGTCGGGCGAACCGACCAGGGTGGGGCCATCGATTCCGGCCAACACCTGCTCCCAGGCCGTGCGGGCGGCCTGCAGGTCGCGGTCGGCCAACCACGTCACGAACCGGCGATAGGGCACCGGCGTCGGCAGGGGCTGATCGTAATAGACGGCGAAGATCTCGCCCAGCAGGATCGGCAGCGACCAGCCGTCCATCACGATGTGGTGATTGGTCAGAACGAACCGGTGCCGATCCGCCGCGGTGCGCATCAGCGCCGCCCGAAACGCCGGCCCGCTCAGATCGCCCACCGCGGCGCGCTCATCAGCACACAGCCGCTTGATCCGCTCATCGACATCATCGGCGCCGGTGTCGCTCAAATCGATGTAGTGCCAGGGCAGTTCGGGTTCGGCGTCGATGACCTGCACCGGCTCGTCGAAGCGGTCCCACAATCGGGCCACCAGATGCGGATGCCGATTGACCACCACGTGCGCCGCATCGCGCAGCTGCGACACTTGCAGGGGGCCGGTGAGGGCGATCTCGAGCTGGACCGCATACACATCATCACCACCGTCGCGGTGGCCGGTGCCGGCGTGAAAGAGCAGCCCTTGCTGAAGCGGCGTCAACGGCAACACATCCGCGATCTGGTACTGCTGGGCCAGCTCATCGAGCTGCAATTGGTTCAATCGCGCTGGGACGATGTCGGTGGGGGTCAACCCGCCCCCGCCGGCTTGCACCAGCGCGCAGATCCCGCGCAGCGCCTCAAACCACAATCGGCTCAACCGGTTTACCTGTGCCGCATCGAGCGCCGAAGGCGCCCAGGTCCAGGTGGCGTGCAACCGGGGACCGTCTGCGGTGTCGGCGGTGGCGGCGTTGAGCTCCACGGTGTGCATCAACGGCATCGCGATCGCCGTCGCCACCGCAGCCAGTGCCGAGCCCTGCACGCTGGGCCGCCACCACTGCTCGGCGTCCGCGCCCGCCCCGGCGCCGAGTCGGCCCAGATAGTTGAACCCGATCACCGGATCGGGCCCACCGAGCTCGACGTCGGGGTTCAAATAGCGCAGCAATCCGTAGGTCAGCCCGTCGGGCAAAGCGCGCAATTGTTCCTTGGCGTCCTTGATGACCCCGCCCAATACCGCCTCACCGGCGATCACCTGCGCCCACTCAAGGTTTCCGGGGCCCAATGCCACCGGATACTTGGTGGTGAACCAGCCCACCGTGCGCGACAAATCCAGCCCCGGAGCCAGTTCCTCATGCCGGCCGTGGCCCTCCACATCGATGCCCACCCGCGCGGGGTGGCCAAGAAACTCGCTGAGCGCCACCCCGAACGCGATCACCAGAATGTCCTGCACCCCAGCGTGAAACGCCGCCGGCACCTCACCGAGCAACGCCCGGGTGGTGTCGATATCCAACGCCACCGACAAGGTGCCCGCGGTGGCGAACGTATCGGCGGGTTGCACCGGCGGCAACGCCGCCGGGATCGTCGAAATCTTTCGCCACACTTCGGCCTGAGCGACAACCTCATCTCTGTTGGCGTGCTCGGCCAACAGTGCTGACCACCGCGCAAACGACGTCCCACCCGCGGGAAGACTGATCGGTTGCCCGTTGTGGTGCTGGGCCCAAGCGATGTTCAAGTCTTCCAACAGGATTCGCCACGACACCCCATCAACCGCCACATGGTGAACGATCAATACCAACTGGCCCGTCGAACCGACCCACACCGCGCTGAGCATCCTGCCGGCCGCCGGGTCCAACCGCGACCGCGCCGCGACCACCACCGCATCATCGAGCTCCTCGACGACCTGCACGCAATCGCTGGCCTGTACCGAACCCGGCTCGGACACGTGCAGCGCCCACGCTCCAGCGCCGTCGTCCTCGACGTGCAGGCGCAGCATGGCATGCCGATCCAGCAACGCCTGCAGCAGCGCCGCCACGTCGGCCTGCGTCGCACCGGGCGGGGCCTGCACCACCACGGTCTGGTTGAACTCGGCTGTCGGGCCGTCCACGCCGGCCAGCCAGCCCATGATCGGGGTGGCCACCACCGGGCCCAGGCCCTCATCGACCACACCGGCCGCACCGTCGGTGACCTCGACCATGCGGGCCAGCCGCGCCACGGTCTGCTCGACGAACACATCACGCGGCCGACACAGCAGACCCGCCGCCCGCGCCCGCGCCACCACCTGCATCGACAAAATGCTGTCGCCACCCAGGGCGAAGAACGAGTCATCAACCCCGACCCCTTCGAGCCCGAGAACTTCGGCGTAGATGCCGGCCAGGATCTCCTCGACCGCGCTTTCCGGGGCGCGATAGCGTTCGGTGTCGCTGTACTCGGGCGCCGGCAGGGCACGCTTGTCGA
>NZ_LZMD01000101.1 GCF_001668575.1 Mycobacterium sp. 1164985.4 | reverse complement strand
GGGTTATATCCCACCCCTGCTCCGATCACAGGCCGAGGACGGGTCGAAGCGCTTCGGCGACCGCCGTGACGCCGCCCGGCTGGTATCCGTTGAGGCTCGTCACCGGGCTCAGGATCACCCCGTCCACGCCGGCGTCGAGCACCTTCGTCTTGATCTGCTCGGCCACCTGCTCGGCACTGCCGAAGACGGCTTGCTGCTTGTAGTCGTCGGGGATGACGTCGCCGGTGATGTTCTCGTCGATGATCGCGACGACGAGCATGCTGGTCTCGAGGGTCGCCGGGTCGCGGCCGATCTCCTCACAGCGATCCTTGACGACCTGCACCTTGCGGGGCAACTCGTCGAACCCGGCGATGATGTTGAGGTGGTCGAAGTGCCTGGCCGCCAACGGAATCGTCTTCTTCTCACCGCTGCCGCCGATCATCAGCGGAATGTGGTCGCGGAAGCGCGGTTCGGCCATCGCATCCTTGGCGCGGTAGTACTTGCCCTCGAACGTCGGCCGCTGGCCCTCGAGCATCGGCAGGATGATCTGCAGCGCCTCGCCGAGCTTATTGAAACGGTCGGTTAAAGTGCCGAATTGATATCCGAGGCTGTCGTGTTCGAGCTCGTACCAGCCGGTGCCGATGCCCAGGATCGCCCGTCCCTGGCTGATCACGTCCAGCGTCGTGATCGCCTTCGCCAACAGGGTCGGGTTGCGGTAGGTGTTGCCGGTGACGAGGGTGCCGAGCTGGACGCGCTCGGTCGCGGTGGCCAGGCCGCCCAGCGCCGTGTACGCCTCGAGCATCGGCTGATCCGGCGTGCCGAGTCCGGGCAGTTGGTAGAAGTGGTCCATCACGAAGACCGAGTCGAAGCCGGCGGCCTCGGCTTCCTGCGCCTGCGCGATCACGGTGGGGAAGATCTCCGCGACGCCAGTGCCGTACGAGAAGTTCGGGATCTGGAGTCCGAGTTTGATGGTCATGGGAGCACGTAACCACACCTAAGCGGAGCGGTCACCCCGTTTAGCTCGGGGCGAACATCGGAATAATCAGCCGAAGTTTGCGAGCGCACCCTTGCTGACGTGCAGAATCTGCCCGGTGATGTGGCGCGCCGCCGGCGTCGTGAGGAAGAGGGCCAGGCGCGCGATCTCGTCGGCGACCGGCGGAGGCGTGCGCGACAGGCCCTCGTAGCCGGGTTCGGCGCTGCGGCCGGACGCCACCGCGTTGACGGTGATACCGCGCGTGCCGAAGTGCTCGGCCTGCCCGGCGGTCCAGTCGGCGAGCGCGGCCTTGATCGCCGCCTCGGCGCTGCCCACGGCCGGGTTCTCCGGAACCACGTTGACGATCGAACCGCCCGAGCGCAGGTGGTCGCCGAGGATCTGCACGGTCAGCACCGCCGACACCACAATCGAATCCAGCGCTGCACGCCACGCCCTGGCCAGGTCGGACAGCGAGTAGGTGCGCGGATCCCCGCCGTCCCACCCGAGCGCAGGCACGTTGACGATCGTGTCGAGGTGGTGGGGGAACTGCGATCGCGCCGCTTCCAGGCTGTCGGGATCGGTGTTGTCGAGCACAATCGCGTCGACGTCGAGCTCCTTGGCGGCGACCTCGAGCTCGTCGCGGCGGCCGCCGGCGATCACGACGCGGTGACCGGCATCCCGGAAGCCCTCGGCGATCGTGCGACCCAGATCGGTGTCACCTGCGGTGACGAGCACCTCCATCGCGAGGACCTCCCTGAAGTGTTCGACGCTGAACCCAGCGATTACGCGCAATGTTACTGGACAGTAGCTACAGCACGAAACCGGCGCGCAGGGCCATGTCCCATAGGGTTTGGCCTGTGAGGTGGGAGGCCGTTGAGTAATCCGGCTGGTCTGCCGCGGTGGCTCTACCTGCCCGCCGCGGCGGGCGCGCTGTTCGTCGTGGTGCCGCTCGTCGCGATCGCGACCAGGGTCGACTGGCCGAACATCGCGGCGCTGATCACCAGCGAGTCCTCGGTCGCCGCGCTGCTGCTGAGCCTGCGCACCGCGACGGCCAGCACCGTGCTGTGCCTTGTGCTCGGCGTGCCGATGGCACTGGTCCTCGCGCGCAGCGCCAGCCGCGTGGTGCGGGCTGCACGACCGTTGATCCTGCTTCCGTTGGTGTTGCCGCCGGTGGTGGGTGGGATCGCCCTGCTGTACGCGTTCGGCCGCCTCGGGCTGATCGGTGAGTATCTGGACGCGGCCGGCATACAGATCGCGTTCACGACGACCGCCGTCGTCCTCGCGCAGACGTTCGTGTCGCTGCCGTTCCTGGTCATCGCGCTCGAAGGGGCCGCGCGCACGGCCGGGACCGGTTACGAAACCGTCGCCGCTACGCTGGGCGCCCGCCCGTCGCGGGTGTGGTGGCGCGTGACGCTTCCGCTACTGACACCGGGTTTGATGTCCGGCGCCGTGCTGGCGTTCGCCCGGGCGCTCGGCGAGTTCGGGGCGACGCTGACGTTTGCGGGGTCCCGTGAGGGCGTCACCCGCACGCTGCCGCTGGAGATCTACCTGCAGCGCGAGAGCGACCCCGGCGCGGCGGTGGCGCTGTCGCTGCTGCTCGTGCTGGTGGCAGCGGTCGTGGTGCTGGGGTTGGGGAGTCGACGGTTGCGGGGCGACAGCGCGTGGAGTGCACCGTGACGGGCATCAGCCTGCGCGCGGTGGTCGATCGCCGCGGGGTCGACGTCGCGTTCGACGTCGACCCCGGCGAGGTGCTGGCCGTGCTCGGCCCCAACGGCGCGGGCAAGTCGACGACCCTGCACGTCATCGCAGGGCTGGTACGGCCTGACGACGGCGTCGTGCGGGTGGGGCAGCGGGTGCTCACCGACACCGCAGCGGGAGTCCACGTCGCGACCCACGACCGTCGCGTGGGGTTGCTTCTGCAGGATCCCCTGCTGTTTCCGCATCTCGACGTCGTCGCCAACGTCGCCTTCCCGCCCGGCAGCACGCGGCCCGAGCACTGGCTCGCCGAGGTCGACGCGGCGGGTCTGGCCGGCCGCAGGCCGCGCGAACTGTCGGGGGGTGAGGCGCAGCGCGTCGCGCTAGCGCGTGCCCTGGCCGCCGAACCCGAGGTGCTGTTGCTCGACGAGCCGTTGGCTGGGCTCGACGTGACGGCCGCCGCCGCGATCCGCAAGGTCTTGCGCAGGGTGCTCGCGCACGACGGACGTTCGGCGGTGCTGGTGACGCACGACCTGCTCGACGTGGTCACGCTCGCCGATCGGGTGGTGGTGATCGAATCCGGCTGCATCGTCGAAAGCGGTTCGGCTGCAATGGTGTTAGCCTCTCCGCGGAGTGGCTTCGGGGCGCGGCTGGCGGGGGTCAACCTCGTACGCGGCACGGCGGACCGCGACGGCGCCCTGGTCACCGAGTGGGGTGTCGCGTGGCATGGGAACGCGGCATCGGACGTGGAGGCGGGGCGGCCCGCGGTGGCGCTGTTCCACCCGGCGGCGGTCGCGGTGTACCGCGAGCGGCCGCACGGCAGCCCTCGCAACACCGTCGAGGTGACCGTCGCCGAACTCGACGGCCGCGGCCCGGCCATCCGGGTGCGGGCCGAGGAGCAGCCCGACGGCGGTCCCGGCATCGCCGCTGACATCACCGCGGACTCCGCGGCCGAACTGCGGCTCGCTCCCGGCGAACGGGTGATCTTCGCGGTCAAGGCCCAAGAGGTCGCGCTGCATCCGGCCCAGTAACAGATACCGGAGCCAGTGCGAAACACAGTCGAATCACCGGCGCCGACAGGGGTTCGGCCACCTCGCGGCACGCGCGGGGATGCCACGGTGCCAGCAAATCGCGTCCAGCGTGGCTATCACGGGCTTTCGGGTTCTCAGCTATTCCAGAATTAAGCACATTCTTAGCAATTCACACTTGCGTCACGGCGGTAACACGGTAGTTTCTTCCCCATGGATCAGCCGGATGCGATTACATCCCCGCGCAAGGGGCTCTCGAGGACGTTCGCGGCCGCGGCGTTGACCGGGGCGACGGCGCTGGCGCTGGCGCTGCCGACGGTGGCACAGGCGCAGCCCGAGCCGACACCCGCCCCGCCGCCTCCTCCGCCGACGGGCAACACCTTCCTGCAGGGACCGCCGCCACCTCCGGCCCCGCCGGGAGCGCCCGCGCCCGCTCCTGCCCCCGGCGCCCCCGCGCCCGCGCCGGCACCTGGCGCCCCCGCACCCGCCGATCCGAATGCGCCGGCCCCGCCGCCGGGCGATCCGAATGCGCCGGCCCCCGCGCCCGGCGACGCCGGCAGGGTGGACTCGGCCGCCGGCGGCATGAGCTATGTCGTGCCGGCGGGCTGGAAGGTCGCGGACTCGACGCAGCTGTCCTACGGCCAGGCCTTGCTGACCAAGATCGCCCCTGAAGGGGCCGAACCGCCCAGCGACACAAGCATTCTGCTCGGACGGCTCGACCTGAAGCTCTTCGCTGGGGCCGAGACGGACAACACCAAGGCCGCCCAGCGGTTGGCTTCCGACATGGGCGAGTTCTTCATGCCGTTCCCCGGCACCCGGATCAACCACGAGACCGTCGAACTCGAGGCCGACGGCATGCCCGGCGTCGCGTCGTACTACGAGGTGAAGTTCACCGACACGAACAAGCCGAACGGTCAGATCTGGGCCGGTGTCGTCGGCAATCCGGTCGAACCCGGCACGCCGCGCGGTCAGCGCACCCCGGAGCGGTGGTTCGTCGTCTGGCTCGGCACTGCGAACAACCCTGTGCCCAAGGAAGAAGCGGTCACGCTGGCCAACTCGATCCGGCCGTACACCCCACCGGCGGCTCCGGCGGCCCCGCCCGCCGATCCGAACGCGCCCGCGGCTCCGCCGGCGGATCCGAACGCACCGCCGCCCCCGCCCGCGGATCCCAACGCGCCTGCGCCGCGGCCCGCTGTCGGTGTGCCCGTCCCGGTCGCGCCGGAGAACGCGCAGGGGATGACGCCTCCGGCCTGACAAAGCTGGGCGCACAATCTGAGGGCCTGCGCGGGAAGTGAGTGTGGCGGCAGCCGCAGGGGCGGGGGTGGCGACCTCGGCGGATGTGCGCTTACGGCGACGGAATCGCGGCTGCTGGTGCGGCCGTCGACCGAGAGCGACCATTGACTGGTGAGCACTTCCACCATGGCCGCCTGGCAGGTCCGCCATCCGGGGCCGATGGACACCCGACCCATGGAACGCGCAGATGTCGAAATCCCGCGACCGGGAGCGGGTGAGCTTCTGGTCGCGGTGCGCGCATGTGGCGTGTGCCGCACCGATCTTCACGTCGCGGAAGGCGATCTGCCGGTGCACCGGCCACAGGTGGTGCCGGGCCACGAGGTGGTCGGAGAGGTCGTCGAAGTGGGGGAAGGCGCGGGTGCGGAGTTCTCCGTCGGCGACCGCGTCGGCATCGCATGGTTGCGCCACACCTGTGGGCGGTGCCGGTACTGCGTCAGGGGAGACGAGAACCTCTGTCCGGAGTCGCGCTACACCGGCTGGGATGCCGACGGCGGATATGCGGAATTCGCCACTGTCCCAGCGGCATACGCGCTTCCACTACCGGACGGCTATTCCGACACCGAACTGGCGCCACTGTTGTGCGCCGGCATCATCGGATATCGCGCGCTGATGCGCGCGGACCTGCCGCCGGGCGGACGGTTGGGAATCTACGGCTTCGGCGGCAGCGCGCACGTGACCGCTCAGGTCGCGATCGCGCAGGGTGCCGAGGTTCACGTCATGACCCGTGGGGAGAGGGCACGAGATCTCGCGCTGGCCCTCGGGTCGGCGTCGGCTCAAGGCGCCTACGAGCGCCCGCCCGTCGCCCTCGACGCCGCGATCCTCTTCGCGCCCGTCGGCGAGCTAGTGCTGCCAGCGCTCGAAGCGCTCGATCGCGGTGGCACGCTCGCAATCGCGGGCATCCACCTCTCAGACATCCCGGTGCTGAACTACCAGCGCCACCTCTTCCAGGAGCGCCAGGTTAGGTCGGTTACCGCCAATACGCGCGCGGATGCACGCCGCTTCCTCGAGTTCGCCGCGCAACACCGACTAGCGGTAGCAAACACGAAATATCCTCTGGGCCGTGCTCACGACGCACTGTTCGACCTCAGTCGGGGCGTCATCGCCGGCGCGGCGGTGCTATCGATGTGAGTATCAGCCGGCGGTGCACCCGTGACAAAGGAACGTAAAGGGGCCGCTCGAGTTTGCTTGCGGACTTCACTGCCGGATTATGCAGGTCCCCGCCCTTTTTACCGCTTCATCAATTTTGTTGTCTTGGTTCGTGGCGCGTCCTAGGATGAGTTCGGGCGGGGATGCACCAGGGAGGCCTGCCATGCGGGGGAAAACCGTTCTTGAGGTCATCGCCGTTCCGGCGCTCTTGGCGCCGCTGACAGCCACTCTTCTGGTATCGCCGGGCAAAGCCAACGCAATCGAATGTGGCGTAGGGACTGTGTACGACCCACCGTCGAATACCTGTATCGCTGCGCCTCTACCGCCACCTCCACCGCCGCCTCCACCGGCATGGAACGGGGATATCACGCCGTATTTCTCAGTAGGCGTCTGCGCACCCATCCCATTTTTCTCGGTGTGCGCAAGCATCTGACGAGTGCACGGGTCCGCGTGCTGGTGGCCTAGAGCTCGGCCAGCGCCGCGCGCAGCCGGCCCTCGAGATCCCCACGGCCATACCGGTATAGGGGGCCGGTACCGTCCGCGAGCAGCACGCGCAGCCGCGCCATACCCCGGGCGCCGACGGGCCGGGGCGAGTGCAGGCGCAGCGTGACCTCGTCGATCAGACCCTCGGCGGCGGCAATGTTCGACGTGTGCAACGGCACCCGCGACGACATCAACGGGCCGCGCCCCCTGGCGTCGCGCACGATGCGCCGCAACGATCTGGCCACCGACTCGCGTTCGCCGGTCGATGTCAGCCGGGCGCAGTGCGCGGCGTACGCACCGCCGGCGGGTGTGCCGCCGCCGACGGCCGCCAGCCGGTCGAACTTGGTCGCCCGCAGCCTCGCCGCCATCCGCGCCCGAAGTGACGGCGCCGGTGCGGTGGTTCCGCCGGAGGCCGTCGAACGAATCGAGAGCCTCTGCGGATTCTGGGTGTCCGACATTTCGATCCTCGGGTTGGAAGCGGGTGGTGTGACCACTAAACAATTTATAACGGTCACGCATGACCAGTGAAGTTGGAATGACGGTCATGAAAAGCTAGGCTGCCTATATGACTACGCAGTGGCTCGGCGATCAGGAGACCAAGCCGGCGCCGCCGCGGTTGGCCCTCATCCAGAGCCTGGTCAACACGGCGGAGCTGCCTTCCGGGCCCGATCGGCTCGCCGATCCCGACGACGCGCACCCGTGGCTGCGCGAGCACAATCTGCTCGATGTCGGGGAGACCGTCGACGCCGCCGACCTCGAGGCGCTGCGCGGCGTGCGCGAGGCCCTGCGCGCGATGCTCGTCCACAATGCGGGCGGCCCGCCACCGACGGCCGAGGCCCTGGCCCCGCTGCGCTCCGCGGCGGGCGGCGCCGCGCGCGCCGATCTCGACGACCTCGGCCGAGTGCGGCTTTCTGCGGTGGGCACGTCGTTGCAGGACCGCATGACCGAACTGCTACTGGCGATCCACGACGCGCAGCGTGACGGCACCTGGTCGCTGCTCAAGGCGTGCGCCAACGAGGACTGCCAGTGGGCGTTCTATGACCGCTCCCGTAACCACGGCGGTACGTGGTGCAGCATGGCGACCTGCGGCAACAAGCTCAAGAACAGGGAGTTCCGCGCTCGCAAGCGCGCGTCGCACTGACGTCAGCTCAGGTGCCACACCAACGCGGCGGCCAGCGCGCCGAGCCCGTTCAGCGACCAGTGCAGGGCGATCGGCGCGATCAGGCTGCCGCTGCGCCGGCGCAGCCAGGTGAAGACGAAGCCCGCCACGCCCGTGGCGATCACCGCAAGCGTCACCCCCGCGACCGTGCCCAGCAGACCGCCGCCGAAGATCCGGGTGAATCCGACGTTGCTACTGGTCAGGCCCAGGGAGGTGGCGATGTGCCAGAGGCCGAACAAGAGCGAGCCGCCCGCGGCGACACCGCGGAAACCCCACGCGCGGTTGAGCGCACCGTGCAGCACACCGCGGAAGGCGAGCTCCTCGGGGATCACGGTCTGCAGCGGGATGATGACCATCGACGCGATGAGCGCGCCCGAGATCGTCGCGTAGTTGTTGTTCATGAACATCGGTCGCGTCCACGGCAGCAGCGCGCCGATCGCGATGACCGCAAGGACCAACCCGACGGCGCCCACCGCGTAACCGGTTCCGGACTTCCAGTGTTCGCGGCCCAGCCCGAGTTCGGCCCACCCGAGGCCGCGCGACCGGACCAGGACGAGCAGACCCAACGCAGCGGCCGGAACCGTCGCCACGCTGGCCCACGGCGTGGTGAAGTGTGCGATCAGGTTCGTCAGCGCCAAGACCACCACGACCACCGCGATGTCGACGTAGGTGCGGAAGTGGTGCAACGCCGAAAGCTGTCCGACCAGCGGATGCGGGCGGTCGGCTAGGACGGCTTGGTCGGACACGAAAATCCAGTCTAGCGATCGTGCTCGCTGAGGGTGTCCTGCGACAGCGACGGCCCCCGGTAGTCCGGATCCCACGTCCACTCCGAGATCGCCGGATCGTCCTCGCCGTGTTCGCGGGTGTAGCGCCGGGCCGCTAGGCGGGCGTCGGCCATCTCCTGGCGCAGCACCGCCGCGCTGCTGCCCAGTCCCTCGACCCGGTCGATGACGTCCATCACCAGGTGGAAGCGGTCGAGGTCGTTGAGCATCACCATGTCGAACGGCGTGGTCGTCGTGCCCCGCTCCTTGAATCCGCGCACGTGCAGCTGCGCGTGGTTGGTGTGGCGGTAGGTCAGGCGATGAATCAGCCAGGGATAGCCGTGATAAGCGAAGATGATCGGCTTGTCCTTGGTGAAGATCGAGTCGAAGTCGCGCTCGGACAGGCCGTGCGGGTGTTCGGACTCGGGCTGCAACCGCATGATGTCGACGACGTTGACCACGCGCACGCCCAGGTCGGGCAGCCGCCTGCGCAGGATGTCGGCGGCCGCCACGGTTTCCAGCGTCGGGATGTCACCGGCGCAGGCGAGCACCACGTCCGGGTCGCCTGCGGAGTTGCTCGCCCAGTCCCAGATACCCAGGCCGCGGGTGCAGTGCGCGATCGCCGACTCCATGTCCAGGTAGGTCAGCGCCGGTTGCTTCCCGGCGACGATCACGTTGACGTAGTGGCGGCTGCGCAGGCAGTGGTCGGCCACCGACAGCAGCGTGTTCGCGTCCGGCGGAAGGTAGACCCGGACGACCTCGGGCCGCTTGTTGGCGACGTGGTCGATGAACCCGGGATCCTGGTGGGATGCGCCGTTGTGGTCCTGGCGCCAGACATGGGACGTCAGAAGGTAATTCAGCGATGCGATCGGCGCGCGCCAGGACAGCTCCCGGCTGCTGTTGAGCCATTTGGCGTGCTGATTGAGCATCGAGTCGACGATGTGGACGAACGCTTCGTAGCAGTTGAACAGCCCGTGCCTGCCGCTCAGCAGGTAACCCTCGAGCCAGCCCTGGCAGAGGTGTTCGGAGAGCACCTCCATCACGCGGCCCTCCGGGCCGAGGTTCTCGTCGTCGGGCGTGAGCTCGGCCATCCAGGCCTTGTCGGTCGCCTCGAGGGTGGCCGCCAGCCGGTTGGACGCGGTCTCGTCGGGACCCATGAGCCGGAACCGGTCCGGGTTACGGGTGATGACGTCACGCAGGAACGTGCCGAGCACCCGCGTCGCCTCGGCCGATTCGGAGGCCGGTTTGTCGACCGGGACGGCGTAGTCGGTGAACGGCGGCAGATCCAGGTCTTTGAGCAGGACCCCACCGTTGGCGTGCGGGTTGGCGCTCATCCGGCGTTGTCCGCGCGGGGCGATCGCGCGCAGTTCAGGCCGCAGCGAACCGTCGTCGTCGAACAACTCCTCGGGGCGGTAGCTGCGCAGCCACGCCTCGAGCTGGGTGCGGTGTTCGGGGTTGGTGTGGGTTCCCGACAGCGGAACCTGGTGCGAGCGCCACGTGCCCTCCACCTTCTTGCCGTCGACCTCACGGGGACCCGTCCAGCCCTTCGGCGTGCGCAGCACGATCATCGGCCACAGCGGGCGGCCGGGTTCGCGGTCCAAGCGTGCGGCGCGCTGGATCGCGGCGATCTGATCAAAGGCCTCATCGAACGCCGTGGCCAGCTGCTGATGCACGTTGGCGGGATCGTCTCCGGCCACCGTGATGGGCCGGTAGCCATAGCCGAACATCAGCGACTCGAGTTCCTCCTGCGGTATCCGCGCAAGCACCGTCGGGTTGGCGATCTTGTAGCTGTTCAGATGCAGGATGGGCAGCACCGCGCCGTCGGTGACCGGGTTGAGGAACTTGTTCGAATGCCAACTGGCCGCCAGCGGTCCGGTCTCGGCCTCGCCGTCGCCGACCACACAGGCGACCACCAGATCGGGGTTGTCGAACGCCGCACCGTACGCGTGCACGAGCGCGTAGCCCAGTTCACCGCCCTCGTGGATCGAGCCAGGGGTTTCGGCGGCGACATGGCTGGGGATGCCACCGGGAAAGGAGAACTGGCGGAACAGTTTTCGCATCCCGTCGGCGTCCTCGGAGATCGCCGAGTACACCTCGCTGTAGGTGCCTTCCAGGTACGCGTTCGCGACCAGCCCGGGACCGCCGTGGCCGGGGCCGGTGATGTAGATGACGTTGGCGTCGCGTTCCCGGATGACGCGGTTCAGGTGCGCGTAGACCAGGTTGAGGCCGGGCGTCGTTCCCCAGTGGCCAAGCAGGCGCGGCTTGACGTGCTCGGGGGCCAGCGGCTCGCGCAGCAGCGGGTTGTCCAGTAGATAAATCTGGCCGACGGACAGGTAGTTCGCGGCGCGCCAGTAGGCGTCGATCAGTTCGAGTTCATCGGCGGACAGCGTGGGGGACAGTGCCTGGGCAGTCATCTGACTCATCATCGTCGGGTGTGAGCGAGGTGCCAATCCTGTACCCGATGCGTGTGAAGCTACCCATTAGCCTGTTCTTCCGTGTTGGGATTCGCGGTGCCGCAGTTCGGGGAGTCCGCCCGGGCTGACCTTGCGCGCTACGCTGCCACCGCCGAGAGCCTCGGCGCGGACAGCCTCTGGGTGGGTGACCGCCTGCTGACGCCGGTGCACCCGAGCGTCGGCTACGCGGGCCAAGACACCATCCCCGAACAGTTCCGCGCCGGCCTCGATCCGTTCGTCGCGCTGGCGGTGGCCGCCACTGCGACGACCCGCGTCCGGTTGGGCAGCAGCGTGTTCGTCGCACCGTGGTACCCGCCGGTGCAGCTGGGCCGCCAGCTCACCGCCATCGACGTGGTCAGCGGGGGCAGGCTCGTCCCCGGCTTCGGCATCGGGTGGTCACCGGAGGAGTTCTCGGCAGCCGGCGCCCCGTTCCGCGGCCGGGGAGCCCAGCTGGACGAGCTGCTCGACGTCCTCGAGGGGCTGTGGACGACGAACCCGGTTCAGCACGACGGCAAGCGATGGTCGATCCCGCCGTCGTGGGTGGACCTCAAACCGGCCCAGCGGCCGCGCCCGCCGATCTATCTCGCCGCGTTCACCCCGGCGAGCCTGCGGCGCATCGGACAGCGCGCCGACGGGTGGCTTCCAGCTGTGCAGGTGCCCGGAGGTGTCGCGCCCGAGATGCTCGCGCTGCTGCGCCGCACCATCGACGACGGCGCCCGCGAGGCGGGTCGGGATCCGTCGGCGATTCACACCTATGTGCGGATCAACGTCGCGGCGGGCACATCGATCGACGCGGTCGCCGAGGCGGTGCGGACGCTGGCCGATGCCGGATATCCCGATGCCTTCGTCGACCTGATGTATGTCGCGACCGACACTGACGACCATCTGCGGTGGGTCGAGGAACTGCTGGCGGCATGAGCGAAGCACTGCTGGCATCCGTGCGGGTGCTCGATCTCGGCGGCGCCGCATCCGACGGGGTGAGCCGGCTGTATGCCGATCTCGGCGCCGACGTGCTGAAGATCGAACCGCCCGGCGGGCGTGCGGGCCGGCGGGCGTTGCCGACTGTGGCCACGACCAGCGTGCCGTTTCTGCTGAACAACGCGAACAAGCGGTGTGCGGTTCTCGACCCCGCCGACCCCGGGGACCGCCAGAAACTGTGGACCCTGGCGAGCACCGCCGACATCGTCGTCGACGACGGGAGATCGGGCGGCGCAGCCGATTTCGGGATGTCGTGTGCTTCGCTGGCGCAGCGGTTCGATCACCTCGTCGTGCTGTCGGTCACCGACTTCGGCACCGACGGGCCCTACGCCCCGTGGCATGCCACCGACCCGGTTTTGTACGCGCTGTCGACGGCGTTGTCACGTACCGGGCCGACGACCGGCGCACCGGTGCTACCGCCGATCGGCCTGGCGTCGGGGACCGCGGCCGTTCAGGCGGCGTGGGCGGCGCTGGCCGCTTACTATCGCCGGTTACGCACCGGCACGGGCGATTACATCGACTTCTCTCGGTTCGAGGCGGTGCTTCAGTCGTTCGATCCGCCGTTCGGATCCGAAGGACAGGCCGCCGTCGGGATCAAGAAGACCACCGAGATCTGGCGCGGCAGGCCGCGCAATCAGAACATCTATCCGATCTTCGCCTGCAAAGACGGCCACGTACGGATCTGCCTGCTGTCGCCGCGCCAGTGGCGGGCCATGCACGCCTGGCTCGGCGAGCCCGCGCAGTTCGCCGATCCGAAGTTCGAGACGATCGCGGCGCGGTACGCGGTATCGCGTGAACTCAACGCGCTGATCGGTGATTTCGTCGCTGCGCAGACGATGGAGACCCTGGTCGCCGAGGGTCAGGCGCGGGGCATCCCGATCGCGGCGGTGCTCACCCCCACGGAGGCGTTGGCCTCCGAGCACTTCCGTGCGGTCGGTGCGCTGACCACCGCGGAGCTCGCGGGCGGCGCGAAGGTCGTCGCGCCCGTCGGGCCGTTCGTCGTCGACGGGCAGCATCGCGGTCTGCAGCGCCCGGCGCCCGATGCCGGAGCCGACGAGCCCGCTTGGGCGACAACGCCATCGGAGGCTCAGCGGCCTGCGACCGCGGTGCAGCGGCCTTTCGAAGGAATGCGCATCCTCGATCTCGGCGTCATCGTCGCCGGGGGTGAGCTCGGCAGGCTGTTCGCCGACCTCGGCGCCGAGGTGATCAAAATCGAGAGCGCCGCCTATCCCGACGGGCTGCGACAGGCTCCGCCCGGTCAGGTGATGAGCAGATCCTGGGCGCTGACCCATCGCAACGAGAAGAGCCTCGGCCTCGATCTGCGGTCGGCCGGCGGCGCCGAGCTTTTCTCCCGTCTGGTCGTCGACGCCGACGCCGTCTTCGCCAACTTCAAGCCCGGAACGCTTGCGTCGCTGGGGTTCTCCTACGACCGGCTGCGGGAACTCAATCCACGCGTCGTGTTGGCGGAGAGCAGCGCATTCGGTGCGGGCGGTCCGTGGAGCGCACGCATGGGATACGGGCCGCTGGTGCGCGCGACCACCGGCGTCACGTCGCTGTGGGCGTCGGCCGACGGCGAGTTCTACGACGCGACGACGATTTTCCCGGACCACGTGTCGGCTCGGCTCACGGCGATCGCGGCACTGGCCGCACTCATCCGGCGCGACCGCGCCGGGCGGCCCGCACACGTCCACGTCTCGCAGGCCGAGGCCGCGGTGAGCCAGCTCGCGGCTCGTTATGTCACCGAAGCGGCGTGCGAAGCGGGCCTGCCCGTCGTCGACGACGCCGCCGAACACCGCGTGTATCCGTGTGCCGGCGATGACGAGTGGTGTGTGATCTCGCTGCGATCGGATGCCGACCGCGCCGCGTTGAACTCGATCACCGGCGGCGTCGACACCGCGGAGTGGACCCGCGTCCGCGACAAGACCACGGTGGCACACGCACTCCAGGAAGCCGGTGTCGCGGCCGCCCCGATGAACCGCGCCGTCGACGTGCCCGACGACCCGCAGGTGTGTTTACGAAAGCTGTACTCCGACATGGAGCATCCGTTGTTCGACGCGCCGATGCTCAGCGAGACACGGCCTGCGCCGTACACGAACATCCCGCCCGCACGACTGCTTCCCGCGCCGATGCCGGGGGAGCACACCCGAGAGATCTGTCAGCAGATCCTCGGCATCTCCGTTGAGGACACCGATCGGCTCATCGCCGACGGCACACTTTTCGCCTATCGAGAAAGGCCGTGATGGAACCCAGGACGCCCGTGTTGGTCGGCTACGGACAGGTCAACCAGCGTGACGAGAACCCCGAGATCTCGCCGATCGACCTGATGGTCGACGCGGCGCGCAACGCGGCGGACCCCAGGGTCCTCGAGGCGGTCGACTCGGTACGAGTGGTCAACCTCCTGTCGTGGCGGTATCGCGATCCGGGATTGCTTCTCGCGCAACGGTTGCACGCCGACAACGCCTCCACCCGTTACACCGGGGTGGGCGGTAACACCCCGCAGTCGCTGGTCAACGAGGCGTGCCGGGACATTCAGAACGGCCGCGCCGAGGTGATCCTGATCGCGGGCGGTGAAACCTGGCGGACGCGAAGCCGGCTGCGCGCCAAGGGCGTCCGGCCGGATTGGCCGCGCCAGGACGAGTCGGTGCCGATGGCCGAGGGCGCCGACGAGGGCGTGCCGATGGCCGGACCCGCCGAGATCAAGATCAACCTCGACCGGCCCGCGTTCGTCTACCCGATGTTCGAGCAGGCTTTGCGCATCGCCGCGGGGGAATCCGACGAGGAACACCGGCGCCGCATCGGCGAGTTGTGGGCGCAGTTCAGTGCGGTCGCCGCGACCAACCCGCACGCGTGGAACCGCGACGTCGTACCCGCCGAGCAGATCTGGCAGCCCGGACCGAGCAACCGGATGATCAGCTGGCCGTACCCGAAGCTGATGAACTCCAACAACATGGTCGACCAGGCGGCGGTCCTCGTGCTCACCTCGGCCGAGAGGGCGGCCGATCTGCAGATCCCCAGGGACCGGTGGGTTTTCCCGTATTCAGGTACCGATTCGCATGACACGTATGCGATCGGCGAGCGGGCGGAGTTCCACACCTCGCCGGCCATTCGCATCGGGGGTCGACGCGCTCTGGAACTGGCCGGGATCGGCGTGGACGACGTCGCGCTGGTCGACGTGTACTCGTGCTTCCCGTCGGCGGTGCAGGTGGCGGCCAACGAACTCGGCCTTCCGCTCGGTGCCCCCGACAGGCCGCTCACGGTGACCGGCGGGCTCACCTTCGCGGGCGGGCCGTGGAACAATTACGTCACCCATTCGATCGCGACCATGGCCGAACGGCTGGTCGCCGCGCCCGGGCAGTACGGGTTGATCACCGCCAACGGCGGCTACCTCACCAAGCACAGTTTCGGTGTCTACGGCACCGAACCGCCGCCGCACGAATTCCGTTGGGAGGACGTCCAATCCGAGGTCGATCGCGAGCCGACCCGGGAGGCGCTCGTCGACTGGTCGGGGGTGGGCACTGTCGAGACGTGGACGACACCGTTCGACCGGGAGGGCGCGCCGGAGAAGGCGTTCCTGGCGGTGCGCACACCGGACGACGCGCGTGTTCTGGCGGTCATCCCTGACGCGGCGGGTGCGGCCGCGACGGTGGAGGAGGACATCGCGGGCGCCAAGGTCCAGGTCAACCCGGACGGAACGGCCGCATTGATATAGCCGGAACGGCCGCCTTGCTCTAGCCGGAACGGCCGCCTTGATCTAGCTACGGCGCGCTGGCGGGCACCTCGGTGTAGCGCGGCTGGAATCCCTCGGGGGCGAAGGTGAATCCGTTGCCCGTCGCCTCGCTCATGCACGAGACCCCGGCCTCCTGCACGTTGCAGCGGAATCCGGCGACGGCCAGGATCCGGTTGAAGTCCAGCACCTTCGCGTCGGCCAAGACGAACTCCGGACGCGTCAGCGCGACGAACCGGGGTTCGCCCTCGCGTTCGACGACGATCGCGTTGGGTGTGGCCTGCTCACCGGCGGAATCACGCACGATGTCCGGTTCGCCGGTGATGTTCATTCCGGACAGCGGGGCGCTCGCCGACTGGCACCCCGCCTTCTCACGCGGGACGATGGCACACGCCCACCGCCCGCTCGGGGTGGTGAAGTGGTATTCGGCCGTTCCCTGCGGATGCGCGACGTAGTCGAACGCGTCGACCAGGTGTGCGCGGTTCGGCGGCGCAGGCGGTGCCGCGGTGGTGGATGTCGGCGGCGACGCGACGAACGGCTCGTCGGTGTTGACGATCCGTTCGGCCGAACATCCCGCGACGAGGACCGCGGCGGCCCAGATCAGAGAGAGAACACGCATGTCGGCTCCTAAGCGTGCCGCAACCGGATTCCGTCCGCTGCGGCGGGGTCCGGGGTCAGCCGGCCAGCATCGCTTTGAGCGTCTGCGCGTTCCACACCGCGTGCCCACCCAGGTCGTTGTTGAAGTAGACCAGCACGCGCCTGCCCTCGCGGTCCCATGCTCGGATCCGGTCCGCCCAGCGGCGCAATTGGTCGTCGGGGTAGGACCCCGCATACAACGAGTCCTGGTCCGGGCCGTGCATCCGGATGTAGACCAGATCGCTGGTGGCCCGCGGTACGCAGCGCAGGTGGGCGCCGCTCATCACCACATACGCCGCGCCGTGGCGCTCGAGCAGGTCGTACACGGCGGGGTCGTCCCAGGACGGGTGCCGCAACTCCATGGCCACCGGGATCCGGTCTGGCATCAGCTTGAGGAAGTACTCCAAGCGGGCGTCGTCGCGCTCCAATTCCGGATGCAGTTGCACGAGCAGGGCTTCGCTACGGTCGCCCAACAGATTCCAGCACCGCTCGAAGCGCTCGACCCATGGCTCCGGCTCCCGCAGCCGCCGGTAGTGCGTCAGCCCTCGCTGGGCTTTGACCGACATCGTGAACCCGTCGGGCAGCCGCTGCCGCCAGCCCGCGAACGCGCTGTCCTTCGGCCAGCGATAGAAGCTCGCGTTGAGTTCCACGGTGTCGAACTCCTCGACGTAGCGGGCCAACCGCTTGGCCACCGGCGTCCCGGCGGGATACAGCACGTCCTTCCAATGGTCGTACGACCATCCGGACGTGCCGATCCGGATCACCACCGCGTCATCCCCCTGCGGCCACGCGGTCGCGCAGTTCGTCGTCGAGCGACGCCTTGACCAGTGCGGCGGCGAGCTTCGCGCATTTACCCGGCGCGAGCGCGGCGAGGTCGTCGGCGTCGGTGGGCAGTCCGAGTTCGCGCGCGGCGGTCGTGGCCCGTGAGTCGAAATACGGCCGGACCCACGACCAGGTGTCCTGCACCTCCCGCAGGAAGATGTCGGCACCGGTGTCACCGATCCCCTTGAACCGCTTGAGTGCTCGCGTCACCGCGGTCACGTCGTGGTCCTCGGCTCCCTCGAGCTTGCGGAGGTCCCCGCCGTACTCGTCGACGACGGACTGCGCGATGTCGGTGAGTCTGGTCGCCGAGCTCTCGTCGTACCGCACGTAGTGGGCGCGGCCGAACGCGCGGATCATGTCCGCGCGGTCGGCGTCGAGAACGGCCTTGGGGGTGCGCAGGCCCGCCCGGGACAACTCCCGCGCGGCTACCCCCGCGATGGCGGCGTCGATCGGCTTGCTCGACAGCATGCACAGGGTGAGCAGTTCGAAGAGCGGCATCGGCTTGTCCGCCAACCGGATACCGGCGTCTTCTGCGTAGGTCGTGCCCGCCTGGTCGAGGAGGCGCTTGGCCAGCTTCTTACGTGCTGCGGCGTCCACGTCGGCTGGCGTACCCGCGCTCTTTCGGGGGCAAACTCTTCGCGAAATCGACCGAGCGGGCAATCCACGGCTGCAGTTGCCGCTTTGTGGAGAGCCCGGCGCTCGAGACCCGCAACCATCCGCGCATCTCCCTGCCCGCCATCACCATCGGTGCGACGTGTTCACGCGACAACAGCTTGGCGGTGTCGTCGTGGGGCACCCGCACCATCAGACCGCCCTGACCGCTGGCGGCCACCGCCATGTTGCCGTTGACCAGGAACGCCAACCCGCCGAACATCGGCTTCTCCTCGACTCCGCGCTCTCCGCTGAGCAGTTCGCGGATGCTGTGGGCGAGGTCCTCGTCGTACGCCATGCACCGACGGTAGCGGCAGCGGACGACATATCACCGGCGAAGGACGGCCCGAACACACTCAGGGCCGCGACCGGAAAGCCGGCCACGACCCTGAATGCGTGTTGTCGTCAGGCTGCGAACGTCACCGCCTCGACGGGTTGCAGCGCCTGCGCGACGATGTCGGCGACGTCAGTCATCGGTTTCACCTCCAACGCTTCGAGCACGTCGGCCGGGACATCGTCCAGGTCCGGCTCGTTGCGTTGCGGTATGAATACCGTTGACAGACCGGCACGTTGCGCTGCCAGCAGCTTCTGCTTGACACCGCCGATGGGCAGCACTCGGCCGTTCAGCGTGACCTCACCGGTCATGCCGACGTCCGCGCGCACCTGCCGACCGGTGGCCATCGAGACCAGCGCGGTCACCATCGTCACGCCCGCCGACGGACCATCCTTCGGCACGGCACCCGCGGGCACGTGCACGTGGATCCGCCGGTCCAGCGCCTTGGGGTCGACGCCCAACTGCTCGGCGTGCGAGCGCACGTAGGACAGCGCGATCTGCGCGGATTCCTTCATGACGTCGCCCAGCTGCCCGGTCAGTTGCAGCCCGGGTTCACCGTCGGTGGCGCCGGCCTCGATGTAGAGCACGTCGCCGCCGAGCCCGGTGACCGCCAGCCCGGTGGCCACGCCCGGCACCGCCGTGCGTTCGGCCGACTCCGGTAGAAACCTCGGACGTCCCAGGTACTCAACGAGATCCGGTTCGTCGACGGTGATGCTGGTGACCTCGTCGGCCGCCAGCTTCGTCGCCACCTTGCGCAGCGCCTTGGCCAGCAGCCGCTCGAACTGACGCACGCCCGGCTCGCGGGTGTAGTCCGCGGCGACCTTGCGCAACGCCGCCTCGGTCACCGTCACCTCGTCCTCCGTCAGCGCCGCCCGCTCGCGCTGCCGCGGCAGCAGGAAGTCGCGGGCGATGGCGACCTTGTCGTCTTCGGTGTAGCCGTCGATCTGCACCAGTTCCATGCGGTCGAGAAGCGCCGACGGGATGTTCTCGATGACGTTGGCCGTCGCCAGGAACACCACGTCCGACAGGTCCAGGTCGAGGTCGAGGTAGTGGTCGCGGAAGGTGTGGTTCTGCGCCGGGTCCAAGACCTCGAGCAGCGCCGCCGCGGGGTCGCCGCGGAAATCGGAGCCGACCTTGTCGATCTCGTCGAGTAGCACGACGGGGTTCATCGAACCCGCCTCGCCGATGGCACGCACGATGCGCCCCGGCAGGGCGCCGACGTAGGTGCGCCGGTGGCCGCGGATCTCGGCCTCGTCGCGCACACCGCCCAAGGCGACGCGAACGAACTTGCGGCCCAACGCCCGAGCCACGCTCTCGCCCAGCGAGGTCTTGCCGACCCCGGGCGGGCCCGCCAGCACCATCACGGCGCCCGAACCGCGGCCGCCGACGACCTGCAACCCGCGCTGGGCACGGCGCGCCCGCACGGCCAGGTACTCGACGATGCGGTCCTTGACGTCCTCGAGGCCGTGGTGGTCGGCATCCAGAATCGCCTTGGCCGCCTGCAGGTCGGTGGAGTCGTCGGTGGTGACGTTCCACGGCAGGTCGAGCACGGTGTCCAGCCAGGTGCGGATCCAGCCGCTCTCCGGGCTCTGATCGCCGGCCCGCTCGAGCTTGCCGACCTCGCGCAGCGCGGCCTCGCGAACCTTCTCGGGAACGTCGGCGGCCTCGATGCGGCTCCGGTAGTCATCAGAAGACCCCGTGCCGTCGTCATCGCCCAACTCCTTGCGGATGGCGTTGAGCTGCTGACGCAGCAGGAATTCCTTCTGCGTCTTCTCCATGCCCTCACGCACGTCTTCGGCGATCTTCTCGTTGACCTCGACCTCGGCCAGCTGGGCACCCGTCCACTCGATCAGCGCGCGTAGGCGCTCAGCGACGTCGGGCGTCTCGAGCAGCTGTCGTTTCTGAACCTGGGTGAGATACGACGCGTAGCCCGCCGTGTCGGCCAGCGCCGACGGATCGGAGAGCTGATTGACGAAGTCGATGATCTGCCACGCCTCGCGCCGCTGCAGCATCGCCAGCAGCAGCTTCTTGTACTCCGCGGCGAGGTCATAGGTCGCCTGAGGCACCGGGTCTTCTTCGCTGACCACGCTCACCTCGACCCACAGCGCCGCACCGGGTCCGGTCGCACCGGCACCGATGTGCGCGCGGCTCTCGCCCCGCACCACCGCGGCCGGCCCGCCGACCATGCGGCCGACCTGCACGATCGAAGCCAGCACACCGTAGGACGGGTACCGGTCCTCGAGGCGCGGAGCGATCAGCAGCTCACCGGACTCGCTGGCACGCGCGGCGTCCACCGCGGCGCGAGCGGCCTCGTCGAGCTCGATCGGCACGACCATCCCCGGCAGCACGATCGATTCGCTCAGGAACAGGACCGGAACTGTCTTGGCTTCAGCCATCAATCCTCCAAAGTTTGAGTCTGTTGCGCTCAACCTTCGGAGGGCCTCGTTTGTTCCCCGTCGCCCCGTGTGACGTACGCCTGCGGCGAAACAGCATCGCGGGTCGCTGCGCTCGTCGATTCACGGGCACGGCCCTCTCGCGCGCGGGCCTCGGCGACGTCCCCGAACGGCAGGAAGCCTGCCGTTCGGGGGAAACGGCAGGCTTCCTGTTGTGGGTGGATCTAGGCGGTGCTGTCAGGCACTGGCCTGCGCTCCCAGCACTCGCTGGATGTCAGGCTTCATCATCTCGAGCTGCTGACCCCAGTAGCCCCAGCTGTGCGTCCCCTGCGGCGGGAAGTTGAACACGCCGTTGGTGCCACCCGCGGCGATGTAGTTGTCCTTGAAGGTGACGTTGGTCCGCAACGTGAACCCTTCGAGGAACTGCGCCGCCATCAGGTTCTGGCCGGCCACACCCCCGTCGAGATCCGACGGCGTACCCGTGCCGCAGTAGATCCAGATGCGGGTGTTGTTGGCCACCAGCTGGTTGATGTTGACCATCGGGTCATTGCGCTTCCACGCCGGATCCGTCGACGGACCCCACATGCTTTCGGCGTTGTAGCCGCCCGCGTCCTGCATCGCCAGCCCGATCAGCATCGGCCACCAACCCTCGGACGGGTTGAGGAAGCCCGACAGGGAGCCCGCGTAGATGAACTTCTGCGGGTGGTAGATGGCGTAGGTCAGCGCGCTGCTGCCCGCCATCGAAATGCCCACCACGGCATTGCCGTTCTGCGACACGCCCCTGTTGGCTTCCAGCCACGCCGGGAGCTCCTGGGTCAGGAACGTCTCCCACTTGTAGGTGTAGTCCTGGCCGTTACCCCGAGACGGCTGGTACCAGTCGGTGTAGAAGCTGGACTGCCCACCGACCGGCATGACAACCGACAGCCCGGACTGGTAGTACCACTCGAAGGCCGGGGTGTTGATGTCCCAGCCGTTGAAGTCGTCCTGGGCGCGCAGGCCGTCGAGCAGATACACCGCATGCGGTCCACCGCCCTGGAACTGAACGCGGATATTGCGATTCATCGCGGGGGAGAACACATCCAGATACTCGACCGGCAGTCCCGGACGCGAGAATGCCCCGGCTGTCGCCGAACCCCCGACAAATCCGATCAGCCCGGGCAACGCAGCCGCAGCAACCGCGGCCACCGCCATTCGGCGCAACATTTTCGTACCGGTACTCCGGCACCTCTCCAAGATTCTCATAACGGCAACCAACCCACCTTTCATCGCTTCCACAAGCAATTGCCGTTTGCTGTGCGTTGGTAATGAAACACGCAGTCGCGCTGCAACTGTCGTCCCGACATGCGGTTGCCACGTCGCGGTTGGCTAACGATTACGACTCAGCACGGACTCATGGACAGGCAGAAATGGGGTGTTACCAGTGTTGTTGGGGTGACTCAGGAGGGTTTCGGCCCGTGTCCGACACGCGGGGCTGCAGCCGGTGCAGCTGAGTGACATGGCCGGGGCCCAGCTCGCTCAGCGACGTCACCCCGAGTAGCCGCATCGTGCGTGCGACCTGCTGCGAGAGGATCTCGATGGCCCGGTCGACGCCGGCCTCGCCGCCGGCCATCAGCCCGTAGAGATAGGCGCGACCCACGAGCACGGAGCGCGCGCCCAACGCGACCGCCGCGACGATGTCGGCGCCGGACATCACGCCGGTGTCCAGCAGAATCTCGGTGGTGTCGCCGAGTTCTTCGGCCACGATGGGCAGCAGGTGAAACGGCACCGGGGCGCGGTCGAGTTGGCGGCCACCGTGATTGGACAGCACAATGCCGTCGACACCGAGTCCGGCGACGGCCCTGGCGTCCTCGAGTGTCTGAATTCCTTTCACCACCAACTTATTCGGCCACTGCTTCTTGATCCAGGCCAGATCGTCGAAGTTGACCGTGGGGTCGAACATGGTGTCGAGGTATTCGGCGACAGTGCCGGGCCAGCGGTCCAGCGAGGCGAACGACAGCGGTTCGGTGGTGAACAGGTCGAACCACCACCGCGGATGCGCGACCGCGTCGAGCACCGTGCGCAGCGTCAGCGTCGGGGGAATGGACATCCCATTGCGGGTGTCGCGGTGACGCGCGCCCGCTACCGGTACGTCGACCGTCACCAGCAGCGTGTCGTAGCCCGCGGCGGCGGCCCGCTCGACCAGCGCCATCGACCGATTCCGGTCCTTCCACATGTACAGCTGAAACCAGTTGCGGCCGTGTGGGTTGGCTGATTTCACGTCTTCGATGGAGCTGGTGCCCAGCGTCGAGAGTGAGAACGGAATGCCTGCCCGCGCGGCCGCGCGCGCCCCCGCGACCTCACCCGCGGTGTGCATGAGCCGGGTGAAGCCGGTGGGCGCGATGCCGAACGGCTGGGCGACGTGGCCGCCGAGCACCGTCGCGCCCGTGTCGACGCGCGATACATCGCGCAGGATGGTCGGATGGAACTCGATGTCGCGGAACGCTTGTCGTGCGCGTGCGAGTGACAGCTCGTCCTCGGCGGCGCCGTCGGTGTAGTCGAACGCCGCCTTCGGGGTCCGGCGTTTGGCGATCCGGCGCAGGTCCTCGATCGTCAGCGCGGCCGCCAGACGGCGCTGGGTCGCGTTCAGTTGTGGCTTCTTGAACTGCAGCAGTGGGGCCAGTTCACGGGGGCGCGGGACACGGCGGCGCGTCACGTTGGCGCCTCCGTCGGCCGGCCGTTGCACGTGGTCATTGAACCGCACAGGTTAGCTTGTCAGACTGGCCGGTGACATGGCTAAAGACAGATCACCTTCGGACGACCCCTTCGACCTGCAGCGCTTCGTCGACGCCCAGGAACGCGTGTACGACACGGTGCTCGACGAACTGCGCGCCGGGCGTAAGCGCAGTCACTGGATCTGGTTCGTCTTCCCCCAGTTACGTGGGCTCGGCCGAAGCCCGACGGCGCAGCGGTACGGGATCGGTTCGCTCGCCGAGGCTCGGGCTTATCTCGCCCACGACGTGCTGGGCCCGCGCCTGCACGAGTGCGCCGACCTGGTCGCTCGCAGTGAGCAGTCGTCAGCCGACGTGTTGTTCGGGTCGCCGGACAATCTGAAGGTGCGGTCGTCGATGACGTTGTTCGGCCGGGCGGCCGACGACCCGGAGATCTTCGACGGCGTGTTGGTGAAGTACTACGACGGCCAACCGGACCCGCTCACCGTCGAACTGCTCAGCGCGGAGCGATGATCAGCCAGCCGTGAGGCCCGACCTCGGTGGTCGAGACGACCTCCGACGGCGGGGCGCCGGACCCGGCGAGCACTTCACCCCTGTCGAAACCGAGGTCGGGTAGCGAGATCGGCAGGGGCTCGTCGTCGATGTTGAGCGCGACGACCAGGGACTCGGAGCCGGCGCGACTCTGATACACGTACTGCCGGTTGGTCAGCTGCAACGGTGAGGTGCGCGCCGCGTGCAGCCAAGCGTGGCGCCGGCGCAGCCCGATCAGGAATTTGTGCAGACGGAACACGTCGGCGCCATGTTGGTCGAGATCGGCTGGGGGAGAGGTGAACTCGGGTCGCACCGCGTCGTCGCCACCGAAGCGCTCCTCCTTGACCCCCGTGTAGGCGAACTCGTCGCCGGCGTACACGCTCGGCGTGCCACCGGTCGTCATCTGCAGCACCAACGCGTGCTCGAGGTGCCGGATGTCGTCGAGCTGGCTGGCGATCCGGGTGACGTCGTGATTTCCGACGAAGGTCATGGGCACGAAGGTTTCGAGAAACTCGTTGTGTCGCAACAGTGCCCAGTCGAGCTCGTGGAAGTTCCCGTCGTTCAGCGCGCTCCACACCGCCTTCCACAGCTCGTACTGGGTGACCGAGTCGAACTCGGATGCCCGGACCCGCTGCGAGTAGTCGCCGTGGATGATCTCGGCCAGGAAGTACGCGTCGGGAAAGGTTCCGCGGACGCGCGGTAGCACCTGGGCCCAGAATCGGTCCGGCACCGCATAGGCCGCGTCCAGGCGCCATCCGTCGGCGCCGCGACCCAACCAATGGGTCATCACCTCGACGACGTGGTCGATCACCGCCGGGTTGTCATGGTCGAGCGCGACGAGATCGCCGTGGCCCTCGAACGTGTCGACTCCATCTCCTCGGGTGCGCAGCCACTCGGTGTTGGCGAAATCGGTTCCGACGTGGTTGAACACACCGTCGAGCAGGACACGCAGGCCGCGGCCGCGGGCCTCGCCGACGAGCGTGTCGAAGTCGTCGTCGTCACCGAGCCGCGCGTCGATGCGGAAGTGGTCGGTGGTGTCGTAACCATGGGTGCGCGAGGAGAAGATCGGCCCCAGGGCCAGCCCGGACGCGCCAAGTTCGATTGCGTGGTCGAGCCAGTCAACGATGCGCCGCAGCCGGTGCTCGGCGGGCCCCGGAGGCGGATTGGCGGGGTGCGCGCCGACGAAGCCGAGCGGATAGACGTGCCACCAGATGGCGTGCTCGACCCAGCGCGGTTCGGCGACGGCTGCGGTGTGCGACGGATCGGTCACGGCCGGAATTTCGCTTCGTAGAGGGTCCTCATCTGATCCCTGTACCCGTCTGCGGGTCCGTCCACCTCCAGCCCCGGTGCGATCGTGGTGATCGGCAGCGGTGCCACGGGCGGCGGTGGCGCGCCCCACTCGGTCAGCCAGCGGGTCAGCTGCTCCGAGGATGCGGCATAGACGATGCGACCGAGCCCGACCCAGGCGTGGGCGGCCGCGCACATCGGGCAGTGCTCACCCGAGGTGTAGACGGTGGCCACGGCCCGCTGTCCGGGCGTCAGGTTGGCCGCCGCCCAGCGGGCGATCGCGAACTCCGGATGGCGGGTGTGGTCGCCGTCCTTGACCCGGTTGCGGTCCTCGAACAGCGTGCGTCCGGCGTCGTCGACGAGAAGCGAGCCGAACGGCTCGTCGCCGTCATCGAGCGCTTCGCGCGCCAGCTCGACGCAGCGGCCGAGGAGGGCGAGGTCGTCGTCGCTGAGCGCCACGTTTCGGAGTCTACGGATCAGTCGCAGCAGGCCGGGGAGACCTCAAGCCGGCAGGCGCACGAGGCGCGGATCGGGACGTCGGCCCGCGCCGCGGCGAGTGTGAGCTGCTGACCGACGATCGCGGCCTCGGCGTCGCGGCCCAGCTGCTGCAGGCATTCGTGGTAACCGTGCAGGCTCCATACGTTGTTCGGATGCTGGCACGGCCGGGGCAGCGTGGGATCGAGCCCGAGATCAGCGGCGTACACCGCGGCGGCCTCTTCGACGCGGCCCTGCTCGAGCAGCAGCGCGCCGTAGGCGTGGCGGGTGGGCTGCATCCATCCCCACGGCTCGTCGTACGGTAACGCGTCGTCCAGCTCGATCGCCCGTCGCAGATGCGCAAAAGCGATGTCGAAATCGCATGCGCGGTAGGCGATCTCGCCGTCGAGCATCGCGCCGGCGATTGCGAGGATGTCGAGCACGGTGTTGTTGAACAGATACCGGCTCTCGGGGATGCGGCCGTAGGCGTCGGCGAAGGCTTCCTGCTCGGCGCGGGCCTGTTCCAGGTTGCCCTTCGCGGCGTGGGCCACTCCGCGCCCGTAGTGGATGGTCGCCACGGTGCTGCAATAGAGTTCCGTGTCGTCGGGCAGCGGTTCGGCGATCAGGTCGTCCCAGCGGCCGAACCGGACCAGCACATGCGTGCGCAACGGTACGAAGGCCTCCAGCCAGTCGGCCATCGGCGGCGACTCGATCCCCAGCAGCTCCGGGGTCAGCTGGGCAGCCAGCTCGTCGGCGGCAGCGAACGCGGCGCGCGAATTGCCCTCGAACATCGCCGAATACACCACGAAGTGCAGGTTGTGCGCTCGGTACAGCGAGTAGAAGTTCAGCGAGCCCTCTCGTTCGACGAACCGCCGATCCACGTGAACCGCTGCCAGATTCGAGACCACCGAGTCGCGGTAGTTGCCGCACAGCACGTCGATGTGGCTCGGCATGTGCTGCAGATGGCCGGCGTCGGGCACCAGGCCGCGCAGTAGATCCGCGGCCGGCAACGCGTCCTGCGGGGTCGCCGACATCTCCATCGTGTGTAGGTAGAGGTGCAGGATGCCGGGGTGGACGCGGCCGGCGTCGGTGGCCAGCGCGTCGTCGAGGAACCGCTTGGCCGCCACAACCCGCGAGCCGGGTGCGGGTTCACCGGTTCTGGTGTCCCACAACGCCCATGCCGTCACGTTCACCAGCGCGTCGGCGGCGAGGGCCTGGATGTCGACGTCATCGGGGTAGGCCTCCGCCAGCGCCGCCATCGCGTCGGCGTAGCGCGCACCCCCGGCTGCCAGCGCTTCGGCGTCGTCCGGATCCTCGGTGGGGAAGCGGTCCTGCAGCGCGGCGATCAGGCCTTGCTCCACCGGCGATGCTCGGTTGCCCACAGCCACTTGGAGTTCCATCCTGGCGCGGGCCAGCGATGCGGCCGCGTCGACGGAATCGAAGGCCTCCCAGCCCTTGTTGTAGTTCGGTCCGATCGCGTACGCGATGCCCCAGCGGGCGATGGCGAGGCCGGAGTCCAGTTCGAGCGCGCGCTCGAAGCAGCGGATGGCCTCCTCGTGATTGAACGCGTAGCACCAGACCATCCCGCGGTCGAACCACACCTGAGCCTGCGGCGACGGTGTCTCAATCGGCCGGTGATAAGACCCGAGGTCGTAGTAGGTCTGGTCGCCGGGCGAGATGCTCATGCACCGCACGATAATTCACCCGGGCAGCGGTTGCGGCGGTTGCGAGCAGACATCCTGCGGCGCCCCACAACAGCAGCGTCATCTGCGGTGTCTGCGCGCCGTTGCCACCGAAGTAGACGGCGCTGCGCAGCAGCGAGACGCCCGCGCCTTGCGGCACGATCGTGCTGAAGGTGGAGTAGAACTCCGATAGCAGCGGGCGGCCGACGGGGCCCGCCGCGGCCGCGTTGCCGACGATCACGAGGAACCCCGTCAACGCCGACGAAGCGGCGGAGCCGAACGCCGCGGCGACACCGGTGATCGCCCCGCCGACGGCCATGGAATAGAGCCACAGCGTGCCGAAGACCTGCCACGTGTGGCCGACCAACGCCCCGAGGATCCCGTCGACGTAGAGCGTGACGCCGCCGGCGAGCAGGGCGGAATACCCGGCCAGGGTCACGGTGCGCAGCGCCAGGGTGGCGGGTGTGCGCACGGTGCCCACAAACCTGCCGAGCACCGTCGCCGCGACCGACGCGCCGATGGACAGGAAGATGACCGCGTAGAACTCGACGGTGCCCGACGGGTCGCCGGCCGACGGGGGTGCGACATCTTCGACGACGGGGCGCAGGCCCGCCTTGGAAGCGACCGCCTGCCCGACGGTTTCGGCCGCGGCGGCCACACTGCGGCCACCGCCGCCCGCGACATAGGTCGTCATCACACCGGCGGGATCGACCGCGAACGCCGCGTCGGCCTCGCGTTCGTACACCTGCTGGCGGGCCGCGGCGGCGTCGCCGACCTCGGTGATCGTCAGTGCGTCGTTGCCTCGGAGGCCGTCGACGAATTCCGGCGGCCCGGCCACGGCGACCGACAGGTCGTGCAACTCCGGTTTGGCGAACGCGCCCGAATAGCTGGCGATCATCGCGATGACGACGAGCGTCATGCCGAGCAGGGCCAGCGCGGTCATGCGCACGGCCGTGCGGTCGCCGACTCCGGAACGCTCGGCGGCGTGATGTTTACCCATGACGTGAACCTCTCGAATGTTCGGGAACGCCCAGCAGGGCGTTGACGGTGTCCAGTGCGGCGCGCACGCGGTCGCCGAGGTCGGTGGCGCTCGGGTCGTCCATCCACGAACGCAGCACCTCGGTGAAGCCGCCGACCAGGAACCGAATCACGGCCTCGGGAGCCACCCCGGCGATCGCGGTCACCGCGGGCATGGCGGCGGAGGCCATCTCCTCGCACGCCGGCGTCAGCTCGGCGCGGAACGCCGCGACGACCCGTTGGGCCACCGTGCTGGAGACGACGTGGCGGTACACCGCGCGGTGTTCGGCGACGAAGTCGAACAGGCGCAGGATGCGGGCGCGGGCGTCGCCGCCGATGTCGGCGGTCGCGGCCGCGAATGCGACGGTGACCGCCGTCGCGACGGCGTCGTCGCGGTCGGTGAAGTGCTGGTAGAACACCTGCCTGCTGACGCCGGCACGCGCCACGACGTCGCCGACGGTCAACCCGTCGACCGCTCGCTCGTGTGCGAGCGCGAACGCCGCATCCCGGAGAAGCGCGCGGACCCGCTCTGCGCGCGGGTCGGCGCTGTGTGCACGCGCTGCCATACGAGCAGCCTAAGGCACTTCGTAGACAGATGACTACGAAAAGATAGGTAATCTCATGCGGCCTTCGCGGTGACTGTGACGCACGCCTCGCCCCGCGACCGCCCGTGCGTCCCACTCACCCGCGGGCGATTCGACAACCCTTACTGGAACGTGTTCTAGTGCTTGCGTGGTAAAGTTCACCGACATCGGGAACGTGTCGGGGGCCGAGATCGACCGGCTGCGCGGCGTTTACGGCCCGCTGGCCGAATCGGTTCGGGGGCTGATCGACGCGACGATCCGCACCGAAGTCGACGGCGACACGGTCGCGGCGGTCCGCGAACAGATCGACAGTGCGACAGCCGCGCTGCGGTCGCGGCAGATCGACGGTGCATTCGGCGTGCGGTTCACCTCCGAGGGTGACCAGCTGCCGTGGGGGAATCCCGTGATCGGGCTTCGCAACCCGGTCGCGCCGCCGCTGACCATCGAGCACGACGACCACGGAGGCGTCTACACCGATTTCGAGCTCGGCGCGGCCTACGAGGGCCCGCCGGGACATGTCCACGGCGGGATTTCGGCGCTGATCCTCGACCACGTCCTCGGCGAGGTCGCCGCCAGCGCGGCGAGCCCCCGGTTCACGGGCACCATCACGTTGCGCTATCTGCGCCCGACGCGACTGGGGCGGCTGCACGCAGAGGCAACGATCACCAGGACCGAGGGCATCAAGTCGTACGCGACGGGTTACCTCTCCGACGACGAAGGCGTCACCGTCGAGGCCGAAGGCGTGTTCATCCAGCCGAAGTGGGCTCGCGGATAGTGGCGATACCCGACAGGCTGCGCGTGATCGCGGCGATCTCGGACACCAGGACGCGTGCGGCCCCGTTGTCGCCGGTGAGTCCTTCGGCCTTCTCGCGCACCTGCTGATTGGCCGCGGTCAACGCCCCGAGGTCCACGGTCCACGGTGTCCCCGGATTCGGCGGCGCTCCCCGCAGCGCGTCGACGAAATCGTCGACGGCGGCAATGAATTCGGGGGTCAACGTCGCCGGTGGACGGTTCGGCAGGTTGGCCTCCAGTGCGGTGCACGAGATGGTGACGGCGTTGAGCGCGGTGCGGTACGAACGCAACCAGCGACGCAGCTCCCGCGACTCCATCCGGGTGGCACCCGACGCGGCCTCGAACCCAGCGCGGGCGCGGTATGCGTGCTGCCACGCCGATGACACCGCGTCGCTCGGATGGTCGAGCGGATGGACATAGGCCCTGACCACCGTTGCGGCGTAATCGATTTCGGTCTTCAGCAGTTCACCGGCGCGGTGGTGCAACCGCGTCAGCGCGTGGTCCGGCAGCGCGACGTGCGCCACGACCGCCAGCCCGCCGCCGACGACGATCGAGAACAGCCGGTCCTCGAGCGTCGCCCCCGAGGTGACCGCGTCGATCTCGAGAAGGAAGACGACCGCCGCGGCCAGGGCGGCGCTGGTGGCGATGTAGCCCGTCCTGGTCGCGGCATACGTCGCGGCGAGGCACAGCGTGGCCACCGCGGCGGCTATCCACCCCGTGGGGTGCACCAGCATCACGATGACCGACGCGACGACAACGCCGGTGGCGATGCCCGCCAGTCGGCCGACGCATCGGGTGTAGGTGTGGGCGGTCTCGGGGCGCAACACCATCAGCACGGTCAGCGCGATCCAGTAGCCGTGCGCGACGGGTGCGAACCGGTCCGCGCACGCGGCGACCGCGACGGCCGCGGACAACCGGATGGCGTGACGCAGCAGCGGCGACGTCAACGTCAGGTGCGAGCGGACGGTGGTCAGTGCCGCACGGGCGGGACTGATCACGTCCGGCCGGAACAGATCCGGAAACCGCAACTCCGCCGCTTCGTGAAGCTGCTGCGAAAGCCGTTTGACATCAGGGTTTTCCGGGTCGTGCAGCGCAGCCACCGCGGCATCCAAGCGAACCAGTCCGTGCTCGGCGTTGCGCCTCGCGACATGGGTGTGGTCGGCGATCGCGGCCATCACCTCGGCCGCGGCGGCCAGCATTCGGGAGACGTCGTCGCGCTGGCCCACCGGCGTGCCGCGCAGCGTGCGCAGCGTCGCCATGATCCGTTCGGGCAGCCGGTGCCCGCCTCGGTACGCCTCGGGTCGACGGCTGGCCTGCGTGTCGATGAAGGCATCGCGCAGCGACGGCAACAGCGGCGTACCCTCAGGCGTCTCGTCGTGCTCGGCGGCCTGGCGCGCATCCGCGGCAAGTGCCCCGTACGCCTCGGCGAGGGCCCCCCGCTGAGCCCGCCACCGCTGCGGCGGCCACACCGCGATCAGCCCGGCCTGCAGGGCACCCGCGGCGATCGTCAAGGCTGTCGGGATGAGGACCGACGACGCGGTTGGCGCGAGCGGAGGAGCGATGGCCAGCAGGGCGCCGCCGGCGGCGGCCACGAGTCCCGCATTGTTGCCGACCGCCCACTGCAGGCCCGCCCCGAAGCACCACACGGCGAGCGCGGCGACGAACGCGACGTCGAACGAGGAGAGCAGGGCCCCGATGAAGACCGCCGCGCTCATCTGCGCGGTCACGATCAGCACGCGGGCGATCCGGCCGCCGGGACTGTCCTGCAGCGCGACAGCGCCCGCCACCGCCGCCGCACCGGCCACCCACACAGCGGTCGCACCCGAATTCCACAGCAGTGTGATCGACGCGACCGCCAGCACGCCGAGCAGGCTCCGGCAGACGGCCCCGGGTTCGGGCATGGCCGGCCGGAGGGCGTCGATGACCCTGCTGCGGGTGCTCACCTACTCATTCTGACCCCTGCACCCAACCGCTGGGGGTACCACACGCGTCAATTTCGCGTTGTTGCCCCGACATAGCCGACGACCAGCCCCGACCCTCCAACCGCGCCGACCCAAACATCATGTGCGACAGTGCAAACCCGTCGCCTCGCGAGATCAAGCGGGAGCCGGCGCCCTGGTTTGCCTGCGGCGACGCGATTTCGGGGTTAAAGTCAGCCGACGGGGTCGGTTCGCAGCAGCGGAGGTGCCGGTGGCGGATATCGCTATCGCGCGCGAATCCCTAGCCGAGGATGACCCGCAGGTCCGAATCACCATCACCCCGTCTCATGAGAACCACCGAGCTGCACCGTGCGCGTCTGCGCCGGGCTTACGAAGGGAATCGTCATGAGCACGGCGGCCGAGCGAGCAGCACAACTCGAACTGGTGGCCCGGCTGAAGTCGGCCTATCCCGAACTGCCGGATGCGCCGACACCGGATCTCCTCGACCACAACCGGATCACCGCATATCTCAAACCCGTCCATGACGTCGGCGGTGAACCGGACGCGCCGATGAAGTACGAGAACAAGCAGTACGAGCTCTGGGAGCACATGACGTACGTCATCTGCGAAGTGCTGGCCTGGCGCGGCATCTGGCTCTCCGAGGAACGCCGCCGCATCGGCAACGTCGACGTGGGCAGGGCCGAGTATCTGGGGCTTCCGTATTACGGCCGCTGGCTGTTGGCCGTCGCTCGGGTCCTCGTCGAGAAGCATCACATCGGCCTGACCGAGTTGAGCGAACGGATGGCCGAGGTCAAGGCGCGCTACGAGGGCGGTTTGGCGGGCAAGAAGTTGGAAGCCAAGCCCAAATTCGAGGGCGACGGGTCGGACGTCAGACGCAACGCCCATCACAAGCACGCGGTGGGCAAGGGCGACCCGCAGGTGTATGCCGGGCAGGCCGGCGATCCGAAGTTCAAGGTCGGCGACGCGGTCATCGTGCGCGAACTGCCGGTCATCTTCTACACCCGGACCCCGGAGTACGTGCGCGGGGCGCGCGGCGAGATCGCGACCGTCGCGTACGAAAGCCCGGCGGCCGAGGACGAGACCTGGGACCGCCCGGCCAAACCGGAATGGTTCTACGTCGTGCGGTTCAACATGTCGGAGTTGTGGCACGGCTACACCGGCACCGGCGACGACGTCATACAGACCGAGATTCCCGAGCACTGGCTGGAGGCCGCCAAATGACACACCACGACCACGACCACGACCGCACCGTCGCGCCGATGGTCGACGAGATCACCGACTTCGAGGTGCTCGAGATCGCCTTGCGTGAACTGTGTATCGAGAAGGGCATCTTCACCGCCGAGGAGCACCGCCGCTTCACCGAGTTCGCCGAACAGATCGGGCCCACTCCCGCCGCGACGCTGGTGGCCAGGGCGTGGCTGGATCCGGAATTCAAGAAGCTTGCGTTGGCCGAACCCATGACCGCCAGCAAGGAGGTCGGCGTCGACTGGATGGAGCCCACGGGGTTCGGAACACCCAGCGACTTCACAGCTTTCGAAATCCTCGAGGACACAACGACACTGCACAACGTGATCGTGTGCGCCCTGTGCTCTTGTTATCCCCGGCCCATCCTGGGCAACTCGCCGGAGTGGTATCGCACGCCCAACTACCGCAGGCGCATGGTCCGCTGGCCGCGTCAGGTACTGGCGGAGTTCGGCCTGTATCTGCCCGACGAGGTCACGGTGCGCGTGCAGGACTCCAATCAGAAACACCGGTTCATGGTGATGCCCATGCGTCCCGCGGGCACCGAGGACTGGACCGAGAAGCAGCTCGCCGAGATCATCACCCGCGACTGCCTGATTGGGGTCGCCCTACCCAAACCGGGCATCACCACCAACGTCATCACCGACACCCGTCCCGCCGTCCACCCCGCCTCGGAAGCATGAGCGGCACACCGGATCCCGGCATCGAGCAGACGACGGTCGCCCCGCTCGAGGAGATCGTCGAGCGCAATCAGGTCTGGTCGCGAATGGCGGCGAAGTACGGGGTGGAAAACCCTGTGCCGCCGTGGAAGACGAGTCTGGACGGGCTGTGCGACGCGCTCGACCGGGCGGCATGCGATGCCGACATCCCCGACTTCAAGGCGCGACGTGACGAAGAGGACGCCCTGACCGCGACGCGCTACGCCCAATTGCCCTATCCTGAGAGCCAACTGGTGTCGTTGGCGCACTCGCTGGTGGCCCGCGGGGTTATCGACGAGAACGAGTTGAGGCAGCGCCTGGCCAGCATCCGCGAGCGGTTGGAAGCCTGACCGGCGCGACACGCTAAGTTCGCCTCGTGGAGAAAGTCATCGTCACGCTGCGGGCTGCCCTGTCCGAAAATGGGGCCGACGACGTGTGGTGTTCGCGCCTACGCGAACAGGTCGTGCCGGATCTGCTGGACCTCGGGATCCCGGGGCTGGCGGTGAACGTGCGCGACGGCGTGGTGCGTGACTCTCTGATGACCCTGACGACCCTTGATCCGCCGGTAGTCGGTTTCGTCAGCCTCTGGACCCAGCAGTCATACGGTGATCAGGTGAACGCCGCGCTCGCGCGGCTACGGCAGGAGGCGGAAGCCGTGGCGGCCTATCTGGTCACCGAATCGGTCCCGATGGCGCCACCGCACACCGCGCCGGGGGAGCGGACCGACGGGTTCGCCAATGTCGCACTGCTGCGCAGGCCCGCCGACCTCGACGAGCCGACGTGGTTGCGGCGCTGGCACATCGATCACACGCCGGTGGCGATAGAGACCCAGTCGACGTTCGGATACACCCAGAACGCGGTGGTGCGTGCGCTGACGCCGGACGCACCGCCGGTCTCGGCGATCGTCGAGGAACTGTTTCCCGTCGCGGCGCTGGCCGACCTGCACGCGTTCTTCGATACGGCCGACGACGACGAGTTACACGAGCGGATGGGCCGGATGGTGGCCAGTACGGCCGCCTTCGGCGCCAACCGCGACGTCGACACGGTTCCCACCAGCCGCTACGTGTACCGCACGCCGTTTACGGAAAGCGCTGTTGCGCAGGAGGTCTGATGACAACACTCGACGAGGCCGTCGCACTGGCTGCCGCCGACAACGGCTTGGCCGTGGTGTCGACGCTGCGCGGCGACGGCACCATTCAGGCCTCATTGGTCAACGTCGGCAAGCTGACGCACCCCGACAGCGGCGCACCGGTGCTCGGGTTCGTCACCTACGGCAAGGTCAAGCTGGCCAACCTTCGCGCCCGCCCACAGCTGGCGGTGACGTTCCGCCAGGGCTGGCAGTGGGCGACCGTCGAGGGTGAGGCCGAGATCGCCGGGCCCGACGATCCGCAACCGTGGCTCACCGACCCCGACCGGTTGCGGCTGCTGCTGCGCGAGGTGTTCGAAGCCGCGGGCGGAACGCACGACGACTGGGCCGAATACGACCGCGTGATGGCCGAGCAGCGCCGTACCGTGGTGCTCATCGCACCCACCCGGGTCTACAGCAATGGGTAACGCTTAATCTGCTGCCGTGGCTGAAACGACCCTGCGGATCGACGACGAGAACCGCGTCCGCACCCTGACCCTCAACCGGCCCGACGTGCTCAACGCGTTCAACGAGGAGCTGTATCTCGCGACCGCGACCGCACTGCGACAGGCCGCCGACGATGAGGGCGTCGCGGTCGTCGTGCTCACCGGTGAGGGACGGGCGTTCAGCGCGGGCAACGATCTCAACGAGATGCAAAGGCGCATTACCGATCCCGCGTTCAACGAACAGGGCTCTCATTTCACCGCGATGATCGACGCGCTCGCCGATTTCCCGAAACCGTTGATCTGTGCGGTCAACGGCGTCGGAGTCGGTATCGGTGCAACGATTCTCGGCTATGCCGACCTGGCCTTCATGTCGACGACGGCCCGGCTCAAGACGCCGTTCACGAGCCTCGGCGTCGCGCCGGAGGCCGCGTCGTCGTACCTGCTGCCGCGCCTGGTCGGCCGGCAGAATGCCGCGTGGCTGCTGATGTCGTCGGAATGGGTGGACGCTCGTGAGGCGCAGCGGATGGGCCTGGTGTGGAAGGTGTGTCCACCCGAGGACCTGCTGGCCGAAACCCGCCGTCACGCCGAGATTCTGGCGTCGCGGCCGATCGCGAGCCTCATGGCGGTCAAGCAGACGATGACGGCGCCGACCCGCGAGGGCATCGCCGCCGCGACGGCGAGGGAGAACGAACAGTTCGCGGTGCTGATGGGTGCCGCAGCGAACGCGAGCGCGCTGGCCGACTTCACCGGCAAGCACGGGCCGCAGTAGCGCAGCTTCAGCGACTCACCGCTTTGGGCGTCGCACCGTCGACCTCGCACTGGGCGGCGATGATGGCCCGCAAAGTGCGCCGGCAGCGTCCGCAGTCACCCCCGGCCCCGCAGGCCTCGGCGATCTGTTTGGACGTCCGCGCGCCGTTGGCGACGCACTCGGTGACGTCGTGGCTGGTGATCCCCATACACAAGCAGACAAACATGGCGCCCCGTCAACCCTGCTCGTCGATGGTCATCAAGTGGGCGAAGCGGCCGATGAAGTGGGTGGGATAAGCACCCATCCCCACGTTCGACATCCACTCCGCCGCGGCATCCGGGTGGTCGATCCAGTGCCTGGCGGCAGTCTCGTCCTCGATTTCCTGCAAGATCATGACTTCGTGCCCGTCGTCGAGCGCGCGGTAGACCCAGATCTTGCGCACGCCGCCGCGCTTGAAGCGTTCGACGCCGTCGTGGATCTTGACCATCAGCGCCGACACGTCCTCCACCGACGACATGACGCCCACGACCACCCGGCCGACGTGGTCGGCGGGGGACGGGGGATAGAGGTCGATCTTCTCGACCACCTCACCGCCGAAGATCGGCGGGATGTCGTCGACGCCGGCGACGTTGAACCACTCGAAGACCGCAGAGGATAGAAGCACCTCGCGAATTGATTTGGCATTGCGGATTCCGATTGTCACGAGGACGCGGTTCGGTTCCCAAATCGATTCGTATACGACGAGATGGTGGGCGCCGATCGACTGCAGATCGTCGCGACGCTTTTTGAGCCATTTCCACATTCGCTCGACGTCGGCGACGCGAAAGTCGCAAGCGAGAATCAATGAGTGCAGATCGTACTGACCCATCGAATCGCCCTGTCTCCCTCGCGGCCTCGGCAACGGTTAGCAGAGTCTAACCTTACTTAGCCTAGGCAGTCCAGACTAGGCCCCCGATCTGCGCCTCGAGGCCCCGGACCGATTGAGAATTCGGTCGAAAACACGCCCCACGCAAGGATTAAAGCGAGCTTGCGGGAGGTAACTGCACTAGCGTGGGAGGCGCATCACCGACAGCGAAGCTTGATCAGCCCTCAAGTGCCTAGGAGCGACCATGCAAGGCGATCCGGACGTGCTCAAACTGCTCAATGAGCAATTGACGAGCGAGCTCACGGCCATTAATCAGTATTTCCTGCATTCAAAGATGCAGGCGAATTGGGGCTTTACCGAACTCGCCGAATACACGCGCAAAGAGTCATTCGAAGAAATGAACCATGCGGAGTCCATCACGAACCGCATTCTGCTTCTCGACGGCCTTCCGAACTATCAGCGGCTGTTCTCGTTGCGGATCGGCCAGACCTTGCGCGAGCAGTTCGAGGCCGACCTCGCCATCGAGTACGAGGTATTGGAGCGCCTGCGTCCGGGCATCATCATGTGCCGCGAGAAGGGCGACGCGACCTCGGCCACGCTGCTCGAGAAGATCCTCGACAACGAGGAAGACCACATCGACTACCTCGAGACACAGCTGCAGCTGATGGACAAGCTGGGCGAGGAGCTCTACTCGGCCCAGTGCGTCTCGCGCCCGCCCACCTCGCTCTAGCTGCACCTCAATCTCCGCGAGCGCGCGTGTCTGCACACAACACGCCGCCGATCGGCAGCGTTTTGCGCACGCTCGCGGGGGCAATTCTCTCCCGGTACGTAACTTTCATAGCCTGACTAACGATATGGCTGTTGAGTTTCGTATCGGAAGGGAAGTATGACGAGTCAGGTCATGTCGGCGGCTGTCGATCCGGAGGTCCGCGGCACGCAAATCGGTTCGCGGCGCCGCAACGCGGTGTTCATCGCGGTGCTGCTCGGAATGCTGCTTGCCGCGCTGGACCAGACGATCGTCGCCACCGCGTTGCCGACGGTCGTCGCCGACCTTGGCGGCGCCGGCCACCAGTCGTGGGTGGTGACGAGCTACCTGCTCGCGTCGACCATCGTCACGGCGATCGTCGGCAAGCTCGGCGACCTGTTCGGTCGAAAGACCGTCTTCGGCGCCGCCGTGCTGTTCTTCCTGACGGGCTCCGTGCTCTGCGGCATCGCGACCTCGATGACCATGCTTGTCGCCTCGCGGGCGCTGCAAGGCATCGGCGGCGGCGCGATCATGGTCACCGCGATGGCATTGATCGGCGAGGTCATCCCGCTGCGCGACCGCGGTCGCTACCAGGGAGCGCTCGGCGCCGTGTTCGGCGTCACGACGGTGATCGGGCCGTTGCTCGGCGGGTTCTTCACCGACCACCTCACCTGGCGGTGGGCATTCTGGATCAACGTGCCCGTCGCCGTGGCTGTGCTCGCCGTCGCCGCAGTGGCGATCCCGCCCCTGACGAAGTCCGGCAAGGCCGTCATCGACTACGCGGGCATCGTGTTCGTCGGGCTGGGCGCGTCGGGCCTGACATTGGCGACGAGCTGGGGCGGCAGCACGTACCCCTGGTCGTCACCCACCATCATCGGGCTGTTCGCCGCCTCGTTCGCGGCCTTGGCGATCTTCGTGTGGGTGGAACTTCATGCCGCCGAGCCGATCCTGCCGATCCGGTTGTTCGCCAGCCCGGTGTTCACCGTGTGTTGCATCCTCGGGTTCATCGTCGGCTTCGCGATGTTGGGCGCGCTGACGTTCCTGCCGACCTTCATGCAGTTCGTCAACGGCGTCTCGGCGACGACGTCGGGTCTGCGCACGCTGCCGATGGTCGCGGGCATGTTGATCACCTCGATCGGCAGCGGCCAGATCGTCGGGCGCACCGGCAGGTACCGGATCTTCCCGATCGCGGGCACCGCGACCATGGCGGTGGCCTTCCTGCTGCTGTCCGGGATGGACGCCGCGACGCCGACCTGGCAGCAGTCGCTGTATCTGTTCATCCTCGGCACGGGGATCGGACTGTGCATGCAGGTGCTCGTGCTCGTCGTGCAGAACACCTCGAGCTTCGCCGACCTCGGGGTGGCCACTTCGGGCGTCACGTTCTTCCGCACCATCGGAAGCTCCTTCGGCGCAGCGATTTTCGGCAGCCTATTCGCCAACTTCCTGGCCAGCCGGATCGGGCCCGCACTGGCCGCGAGCGGCGCCCCGCCGCGCGCAGCGGAGTCGCCGCAGGCACTGCACATGCTGAGTCCGCGCATGGGCGCACCGATCATCGACGCCTACGCCGACTCGCTGGGGCGGGTCTTCCTGTGCGCGGTGCCGGTGGCGGTGGTCGGCTTCGTCGTCTCGCTGTTCCTCAAAGAGGTGCAGCTGCGGGAGGTGGAGACGGTGTCGGCATCCGACCTGGGTGAAGGCTTCGGCATGCCCAGCACCGAATCGCCCGAGAAGATCCTCGAAGTGGCCGTCGGCCGGCTGTTCCGCGATTCGCCGGAGATCCGGCTGCGCAGCCTGGCCCGCGAACCCGGATGCGACCTCGACGTCAGCCAGATGTGGGCACTGCTGCAAATCTACCGGCAGAACCAGGTGTTCGGATCGGCGACGCTGACCGACATCGCCGAACGTCTCCGCGTGCCGTACGAGATCATCGAGCCGACGTTCGACGATCTGGTGCGACGCGGCCTGGCGCTTCGCACGGGCGAGCGGCTCTGGCTGACCCAGAGCGGGATCCGGCAGGTCGATGCCATTTCGACGGCGATCGTGGGTCGCATCGTCGAGAAGCTGGCCACCTCCCCGACCTTTGAGGGGCGCCCGGACCGGTTCCAGGTCGAGGCGGCGCTGGAGCGCATCGCGCACCGAATGCTCCTGCAGCGGGACTGGACCGACGACCGCCAGCTCGTGACCACCAGCTGACCGCGGCGAAGCCGAAACTAGAACGCGTTCCAATTCGACGCGAGCGGGCGTACGATGCCGCCATGAGTCGAATTGGAGACTTCGCCGACAACGACGCTGCCGCTTGGGTGACGAAGTCGCCGGATATCGGTGTGGCGATGGCCGGCTTCACCAATGCGGTCTACACCAAGAACCGGCTGCCGATGCGGGTCCGCGAACTGGCGCGGATGGTCATCGCGTTGGACAACGAATGCGTGGTGTGCCAGAACACCCGTGACTCCGAAGGTTTGGCGGCCGGCGTCGATGAGGACCTCTACGACCACGCGGCCGAGTGGCGGACGTGGCCGGGCTACAGCGAGCAAGAGCGCATCGCCGCCGAGTTCGCCGAACGCTTCGCCAGCGACCACACCGGTCTGCGCGACGACGAGGACTTCTGGCAGCGCTGCAGCGAGCACTTCTCCGATGAGCTGCTGACCGACCTCGCGCTCTCGTGCGCGATGTGGTTGGGCATGGGCCGGATGTTGCGCACGCTCGACATCGGGCAAAGCTGCAAGATCACGCTGTAACTCACTGCGAGGCGCGCAGAATGGCTGTGGTGAAACCAGCAACAGCCAAACCGCTCGCGGCGGCGGCGATCGCCCAACTCGAGGCCGACGGGGTAGCGACCCTGATCGGCACGGTGGTGAACGCGGCGGGCCTCACGCTCGCCAAGACCGTTCCGTTGCGGCGGATGGGCACGTTCGCCGACCCCGGTCTCGGCGCCAGCCCGGTGTGGCACGTCTTCGCGATCGACCAGAGCGGCATCGTCTTCGGTGACGAGATCGGCGTGGTGGGGGACCAGCGGATCCGGATCGACCTGGGCGCCTTGCGCATCCTCGGCGACGGGTTGGCCTGGGCGCCAGGCAATTTCTTCAACCAGGACGGCACCCCGGACCCCTACTGCAGCCGTGGCGTCCTGGGCCGGGTCGAGGATCGATTGGCGGACGCCGGGATCAGCACGGTGGTGGGCCATGAGATGGAGTTCGTGCTCGTCGGACCCGACGGCAGCCGGCTCCCGTCGCACCTGTGGGCCCAGTACGGCCTGGCCGGCATCTTGGAGTACGAGGGATTTGTCCGCGACGTCACCGACGCGGCGACCGCGTCGGGCGTCGCGATCGAACAGTTCCATCCCGAGTACGGCGTCAACCAGTTCGAGATCTCGCTCGCCGCGCTGCCGCCGGTCGCGGCCGCCGACGCCCTGGTGCTGATGCGGATCATCATCGGCCGAGTCGCGCGGCGGTACGGGATGCGGGTGAGCCTGTCGCCGGTGCCGTTCGCCGGGGAGGTCGGATCGGGTTCGCATCAACACTTCTCGATGAAGCGCGGCGACGTCCCGTTGTTCTCCGGCGGCGACGGCGTCAACGGCCTCACCGCCGAGGGGGAGTCAGCGGTGGCAGGGCTGCTCGCCGGACTGCCGGACGCCCAAGGCGTGCTCGCCGGTTCCGTGCTGTCGGGCCAACGCATGCAACCCGGTCACTGGTCCGGGGCAACAGTCTGTTGGGGCACCGAGAACCGCGAAGCCGCAGTTCGATTCCTGATCGGCGGGGTGAGCAACCCCTTGGGAGCCAATGTCGAGGTGAAGGTCATCGATCCGTCGGCCAATCCTTACCTGGCGACGGCGACGATCCTGGGCCTCGCCCTGGAGGGGATCGAGCGGGGGCGGAAGCTCCCGCCGGAGACGACCGTCGATCCCGTCACACTCACCGACGAGCAGCGACAGCGGGCCGGTATCGTGACCATGGCCGACAACCAGGCCGATGCCGTGGATGCGCTGGACCGTTCCGAGTCGATGCGCAACATCCTCGGCGACGCGGTCGTCGACTCCGTTGTCGCCGTGCGCCGCTACGAACAGAAGAACTTCGGCGACCTCAGCGCGCAGGACGCTGCCGATAAGTTCCGATTGGCGTGGAGCGTCTGAGCCCTGCGCTGTTGCATTGCCCGGCGGATAGGAAACCCTTCCGAATTCACGAGTCGAATCTAGCTCTCCGGTGATTTCGGGTGACGTGGCGATCAACGAGTATCGCGGTAGTCGCAATGCATGCGACACGAAAACCCGAAAACGCCGAAAAGGAGAAGGGAAAATGCCTCGTTCACGCACCACCTCACTTGCCGTGGTGACGGCCGCCGTACTCGGCACGCTCATCACCACGATCGCACCCGTCGCTCACGCCGAGAAACTCTCGGAGAACACCATCAAGGGCGAATGTGCTTCCGCCGGTGGCACCTACAGCACCACCTCCAAGGGTGGCACGCGGTTTTCTACGTGTACCTATAAGGACAACGAAGGCAACAAGTTCCGTGATTACTACATGGATGGTGGCTACTATTCGACGCGTCCGCTCTGAGCGCGCGTGAGTAACCGTCGCCTCAGATGAGGCCGGTCGCGTCGAACACCCACGACATATCGGCGTTGGCGAAGTCTTCCATCCAGGTGGGCGGAGCGTTGTTGGCCAGCGCGCCCATGTCCCAGTAGTCTTTCCACAGGGTGATCTTGCCGTTCTCGACGCGATGCACGGTGACGAACTGAAGCACGGCTGATTCGCCTGTGGGCCAATGCCATTCCTCGGAATGCTCGTACATGACGTCTGTGCCGTTGTCGACCATCAGCCCGGTGAAGTTCTCGTAGGAGGCCAGCGGCTCGAGGCCGATCTTGAGGCGCTTGACGATGTCCTCCGGGCCGCGCGCGGCGGCCGCCGGGCCCACGGGCATGTCGAGGTAGATGCAGTCGTCGGACAGGAAGGTCTTGACCTCCTTCCAGTCACGCGCCGACAGCGCCTTCCACATGCCGAGAACCGTATCCTCAACCGACACTGGTCAATTCACCTTCCTGTTGGGCGGGCGCAGGTGACTTGTGCGCTGCGCGCAGGAAACGCCCGGTCCGCCGTTGGCCGACAAGCTCGGTCGGCTTACCGTCCAGGAAGACAGCACGGCCGCCGACGAACACCGCCGCTACCGTCTCGTCGTTGCGGTTGACCATGCGCGACAGCCCGCCGTACTGATCGACGCGCTCCTCGGCGTAACTGTCCAGCGAGTCATCGAGGTGGGCGGGGTCGACGATCACGACGTCGGCCCGGTCGCCGATGCGCAGGTGGCCGGCGTCCAGCCGATACCAGTCGGCCAGCTCGCCGGTGAGCCGGTGCACTGCGTGTTCAATTGTCATGAACGGTTTCCCTGCGCGTTCGGCGCTGTGCACATGGCGAAGCAACCGCAACCCCATGTTGTAGAACGCCATATTGCGCAGGTGCGCGCCCGCGTCGGAGAAGCCCATCTGGATACCCGAGTCCGCCGCGAGCTTTTTGAGCACCTTGGGGCGGTGGTTGGAGATCGTGGTGCGCCAGCGCAACGCCGCGCCGTGTTCGAGCACCAGGTCGAGGAAAGCGTCGACGGGATGCACACCGCCCCGCTCCTGCCCGACCTGGCCGAATGACTTGCCGACGACCGAGGCGTCGGGGCACGCGACGATTTCGGCGTCGAAGAAGTCGCGCTGCCACACCCGAATACCGAGCTTGCTCTCGTACTCCTTGCGGAAGCGCCGACGATAGGCGGCGTCACGCATCAACTCATTTCGCTCGACTTCGTCGCGCAGGTGCAGCGCCGCCGCGCCCGCGCCGAACTCCTCGAAGACAACCAGATCGATGCCGTCGGCGTAGACCTCGAACGGAACGGGCAGATGCTGCCAGCGGAAGTTCCCGCCGAGCTTGTTGACCAGCCGGGCCGCCGGGCCCAGTGCGTGGATGCTGTACGGGTTCGACTTCACATCCGCGGCGGACAGCAGGCTGGTCTTGAGCGGATTGCGGACAATGCCGAGCGACTGCGCCAGCTGCGAGCCGAGGTTGAGCGGGTTCTGAATGTCGGGGCCCGACTGCAGGATTCGGCCGGTGCGTCGCAGCAGCGACTTCAGCCGGCGTAGCTCACGCGGTTTGGCGTACGTCGACGGGAGGGTCCTCGAGCGGCACACGTCACCGTCGAGCTTGTCGAACAGCAGTTGTTGCGAGGACATTCCGACGAATCCGGCCTTGAGCGCGTCGGACAGCCAGCGCTCCATCTGGGCCTGCTCGGCTTTCGTGGGGCGCTGGTCTTTGCGGGTGGCGCGATCGAGTCCCATCGTCGCGGCGCGCATGTCGGAGTGACCGATGAAGGCCGCGATGTTGGGGCCGAGTGGTCGCGACTCCAGCGCCTGGATGTATTCCTCACAGTTCGTCCACGTCTTGTGCTGCTCGATCGCGGAGATCACATGGTCGCGCGGGATCGCCTCTACCCGGCCGAAGATGTCGCCGGCGTCGCCGGCGTCGACGTGCACGGTGGACAGTGAGCAGGACCCGAGCATCACCGTGGTCACGCCGTGGCGCAGCGATTCGGCGAGGGCGGGCCCATTGAGCACTTCGACGTCGTAGTGGGTGTGGATGTCGAGCATGCCGGGCAGGATCCACTTGCCACTGGCGTCGATGACCTGCGGGCAGCCGATGGCGTCGAGTTCGTCGGGGCTGATCGCCACGATGTGCCCATCGCGGATGCCCAGGTTGCGGACCGCCGACGGGGCACCGGTGCCATCGAACCAGCGGCCGTTGCGGATGATCGTGTCGTAGGTCACCCCGTCATAGAACCGTCCGCCAATTAGCCTGTCAATCGAATCCGTGAACAGATCCGAGATTTTGTCTACTCACGCGACTGACATGCACTTATCAGTGCGGTTACCTGCCGCTGAGTGGGTTCCGGTGGCGTCGGCGCCGGGGCATACTCGCGGAGGTGACCCCTGTGCAGCGGTACATCGCCGAAGAAATTGCCACTGACCACGTCGATGGGTTGCTGTCCCGACGCGAAGCGCTGCGCCGGCTCGCGCTGCTGGGTATCGGCACCGCGGGGGCCACGGCGTTGTTCGCCGCATGCAGCCAGAACCGGGAGCCGACGACCGACGCCCCCGCCACGTCGACCGGCGCCGCCACCGCGAGCGCCCCGCCGCCCGGCAGCGAGAACACGGTGCCCACCACCCCGATCACCTGGGCCGGGCCGCGCGGCGAGCTGCAGGCCGCGTGGGCCGAAGCGCAGGAGCCACGCGGCGCCGTTCTCGTGATCCACGAGAACAAGGGCCTCAACGACCACATCCGCTCGGTCGCGGGCCGGTTCGCCGGAACCGGATACTCGGCGTTGGCGATCGACCTGCTCTCCGCTCAGGGCGGTACGGCGACCTTCGCCGACCCCGCCGAGGCGACGGCCGCGCTGGGCACGATCCCGCCGGAGGACGCCATCGCTGACCTGAAATCGGGAGTGGACGAACTGCAGCGGCGCGTACCCGGCAAGAAGGTCGCCGCCGTCGGCTTCTGTATGGGCGGTGGTTACGTGTGGCGGCTGCTGGCCGCCGGTGAACCCAGGCTGTCGGCCGCTGTGCCGTTCTACGGCCCGACGCCGGACAACCCCGACTTCTCTGGCTCTAAAGATGTTGCCGTGCTTGGCATTTACGCGGCGCAGGATCAGCGGGTCAACGCCACCGAGCCCGTCGCGCGGGCCGCGCTCGAGAAGGCGGGCCTGGTCTTCGAGTTGGTCACCGAACCCGACGCCAACCACGCGTTCTTCAACAACACAGGGGAGCGGTACAACGCGTCGGCCGCGGCCGACGCGTGGCGCCGCGTGCAGGACTGGCTAAGCCGCTACCTGGCCTGATGTCGTGATCACGCCAAAAAGGCGGCACATGAGGACGCGGTGGTGGCCTACGATCCGAAGATGATCAGGTCGCTGATGGTCGCGGTCTTCACCCTCGCCTGGAGCTGTCTGTCGGTGACCGCGCTGGCGGACGCCGACCCGGCCGATCCGCCGTGCACCTTCACGCTCTCGGCACCCCACGTCGTCCAGGTGTCGGGTACCGACATGGTCGCGGTGACGATGACGCCTGCGGACTGCAACGGCGGCACGCCGTATCAGTCGGTCGCTTGCGTCGAACTCCAGGGCAGCCCGGGGCCGCAACGATGCGAGCAGAACAACGGGCTACTGACTGCGCTGGCGTATTACTCGCCGTACCAACCGGGCGCCACCTATGTGGCCACCGGCCGAGGCTGCGCGACGGCGGGCAATCCTCCCGAACCGGTCTGCCGGCCGTGGGGACCGTTAACCGCCACGCTCTAGCCTCACGCCGCGACGTACACCTCGGGTCCGGGATCGAAGCGGTACCCGCGGCCGCGGATCGTCGTCAGAACGCCGGCGAACCGGCCGAGTTTGGCTCGTATCCGACGGATGTGGGTGTCGACGGTCCGCCGTGAATCACCTGGCGCCCAGTCGTGCCAGACCTGGGCGATCAGCTCGTCGCGCGAAACGACGGCGCCCGGCCGGCTTGCGAAGTGGCACAGCAATTCGAACTCGCGGTAGGTCATCCTCACACACTGCCCGTCGACACGTACCTCCCGCGCGGTCCGGTCGATCGACAATCCGGTGGCCGGTCGGGGCCGGTGACGCGACGTAGAGGCGCGGGTGATAACCGCCTCGCGCACGCGGACACCGGGAATCGACGTGGCGATGAGGCGTCCGTACTCATCCGCGAGATACGCTGTGCGGTCCGCTGATACGGGCGAGTCGTCGGGGATATCAAAAACCAGCACCACATGAAGCTCGGCGGCGGGCGGGCCCTGCCGTTGCGAGGCGGACTGGTACACCCCATCACTGTCATCGCCCCCGATCGCGCGGCACAGCTTTTCGCTCGCCCTGAGCACAAGGCCTAGAACGCCGCCAGCACCTGACCCGCGTACGTGGTGGTGATGAATTCGCGGGTCGATTCGCAGTTCAGCGCGTGGGCCAGCGTGCGCACCGCGGCGCTGTCATGGTTGTCGGGTCTGGCCACCAGATATTCGGAGTACGCGAGATTTCCGCGGTCGCAGTGCAGGGCACTGCCGATGTCGACGCCCCATTCCATCGCCTGGTTGCCGAACAGAAAGACCACGTCGAAGTCCTTGCGCAGTCCGCCCAGCGTCCAACTGGTCAGCTTCTTGAAAATCAGCCGGCGCGGGTTGGCCCGGATGTCGGTCAAATCCACGAGGCCCTTGCGCGCACGAACACACTCGATCAGCCCCAGGTCGTCGAGCATCACCAGCGACCGGTCGATGTTGACCGGGTCCGACGGCAGCGCCACTTCGGCGTACTCGGGAATGGCAGCCAGGTCGGCGATCTCGGTGGAGTACAACCCAAACGGTTCGATGTGCACCGGCACGACCGGCACCAGGAGGTTTCCCGTGCGACGGTTGAAATCGTCCAGGAACGGCAGGTACTGGAAGAAGTTCGCGTGCAGGCGCCCCGCGGCGAGCAGCTCGTTGGGTTCGTCGAAGCTCTCGAATATCTCGATCTGCAGGTCGATGTCGTGCCGCGCCAGCAGATCCCGCGCATGATCGAGGATCTCGGCGTGCGGCACCGGTGTGGCGCCCACCCGCAGCGGGCACCCCCTGGCCCGCACCGCTCGCACAGAGCTGCTCACCGCCCGAAGACTACAGAGGCGGCCGAGGTGTGCAAGTCAGCCCGAATGTGTCCAATTGTTACGACCTAGGACTCACGGTGACTCCAGATGTGGTGCCACGCAGCGCGTTATCCCTATCGTGCCCGTAACTACCACCGAAGGACGCAGTACATGTCTGAAATCGTCGCTCCACCAGAGGCTTTGAGCGAGAAGGTCGGAGCTCCCGCACGCAAGCTGCGGGGCAATCTCGGAGTGCCGGCAATCGTGTTCATGGTCGTTGCCGCGGCGGCACCGCTCGGCGTGATCGGCGGGGTCGTCCCGCTGGGGCTGGCGTCGGGCAACGGCGCCGGCTTCCCCGCGACCTTCGTCGCCGCCACAATCGTGCTGCTGTTCTTCGCGGTCGGTTTCACCGCCCTGACTCCCTACGTCGAGGAGGCCGGGGCGTTCTTCTCCTATGTCCGCAAGGCTCTGGGTTTTCCGGTCGGCATCGGCATCGCGTTCGTCGCACTCCTGAGCTACGTCGCGCTGGAGGCCGGCGTCTACGGCCTGCTCGGCCCGGCAGGCGTGAGCGTCGTCGAATTGTTCGGCGGCCCCACCGTTCCGTGGTGGTTGTTCGCCGCGGTCGCCTTCGTGGTCACCACCTATCTCGGTTACCGCAACATCGAGCTGTCCAGCCGGGTGCTCGCCGTGCTCCTGACCGCGGAGATCGCGATCGTGTTGGTCCTCGACCTGGTGATCGTCGTGCGGGGCGGCGATCACGGGCTGTCCAGCGGCATCGTCAACCCGAACGCCATCTTCTCCGGCTCGTTGGGCATCGGATTGTTGTTCGCACTGATCAGTTACGTCGGGTTCGAAGCCACCGCGATTTTCCGGGATGAGGCTCGCACCCCGGAACGCACCATCCCGCGAGCCACCTACGCCGCCTTGATCCTCATCGGCGTGTTCTATGCGGTCACCTCCTGGGCGCTGATCTCGGGCTGGGGCGACGAGCAGGCCATCACCCAGGCCACCGAGGCCGGCGGAACATTTTTGGCCGACACCGCCCAGCGCTACATCGGCCTCGTCGGCAGCGACATCATCACCGTGCTGTATTTCACCAGCCTGTTCGCCTGCATCCTGGCTTTCCACAACGTCGCGTCGCGTTACGTGTTCGCACTGTCGCAGCGCGACGTGCTTCCCGCGTCGTTGAGCTATCCGCACACCAAACACGGCTCGCCGCACCAGGCTTCGCTGTGGATCTCCGGTGTCGTCGCGGTGAGTATCGCGCTGGCGGTGGTCTTCAAGCTCGACCCGGCCGCGCAGTTCTACACCTGGTTCGCCGGCACGACGACCGTCGGATTCGTGGTGCTGCTGATCGCCACGTCGGTTTCGGTTCTGGTGTTCTTCGCTCGCGATCGGCGGGGCCATTCACAGTGGCGGGTGCGTATCGCACCGGCGCTGGGGCTTGTCGGGCTGACCGCGGCGCTGGTGCTGATCCTCGCCAACCTGAGGGATCTGGTGGGTGGTTCGAGCATCCTCGCCTGGATCGTCATCGGGCTGCTGGTCGGCTCCTTCGCCGTCGGCACAGTCGTCGGCACCCGCGTCGGGGAGCGGGCCCACACATGACGCAGACGATCGAATCCGCTTCGGCGGCCGAGCGAGAACTGCTGGCCCGCCTCGACGACGGCTCCCTGACCGAGATCGAGGTGGCGTGGAGCGATCCGTTCGGCCACGCGCAGGGCAAGCGCATCCCGGCGGCTCAGTTCCTCGAACGCGCGCGCGGCGCCGGGTTCGCGTTCTGCGAGGCGTCGCTGGGCTGGAACACCGACGGAACCGTGATCGACTCGTTGCGGCTCACGAACTGGGACGGCGGCTATCCCGACGTGTACGCCGTACCCGACCTGACCACCTTCCGCGCACTGCCGTGGCGGCCCGGCGTCGGCCATGTCATCGCCGATATCGTTGCGCACGACCGCAACCCGTCGCTACTGGATCCGCGCGCCATCCTGCGGCGGGTGCTGGCGCGGCTCGCCACCCACGGCTACACGGCCAAGGTGGGCGTGGAACTGGAGTTCTACCTGCTCGACCCCGACGGGTCGCCGTTTCAACACGACATCCACGCCTACTCGCTGGAGAACGCCAACGCGCTCGACCCGCTGATCACCGACCTATACGAAACCCTCGGCGCTTTCACCCGATTGGAGGGCATCCAGACCGAGTACGGCCCGGGGCAGGTCGAAACGAACCTCGTCTACACCGACGCGCTCGAGGCGGCCGATGACGCCGCGCGGCTCAAGTACGCCGCCAAGGAGGTGGCCCGCAAACACGGCAAACTGGCGTCCTTCATGCCCAAGCCGTTCACCGAGCACTCCGGCAGTTCCGCCCATCTGCACATCTCGTTGTGGCGCGACGGCGCACCGGCTTTCGCGCCGGTCGACGGCGGCGAGAACGACCTGGCGCTGCGGGCGATCGCGGGACTGCTCGAGCATCTACCGTCGATCACATTGTTCGGTGCCCACTCGGTGAACGCCTACCGTCGCTTCGCACCCGATTCGTTCGCCCCCACGACGGTGACGTGGAGCCGCGACAATCGCAGTGCCGCGGTGCGCTCCCTGGTCGAGTCCGATCCGAACGCCACCCGGATCGAATTGCGTAGCGGTGCCTCTGATTCGAATCCCTACTGGCTGGTCGCCTCGGCGCTAGCCGCGGTGGTCGCCGGTATCGAGGCGGGCCGCACACCGGCCGAGCGCGGCGACGGCAATCTCTACGGCAGCGGAGCACCGCTGCCGGAGTCCCTCGGGGTGGCGCTGGCGTTGGCCACACAGGACGACACGATCACGGAGATCCTCGGTGCGGATTCCGTGCACGACTTCGCCGCGATCGCCCGCAGCGAGTGGGAGCAGTACATCGGCCATGTCAGCGACTGGGAACGCCGACGCTATCTGGCCAGTTCATGACGCACGCACCGCGGCCCGCGTTCGTCGACGATATGTTGGGTGGCTCCACGGAAGACAGGTTGGCAAGGTTGCCGCCGATCGTCGACGACCTCAGCAAGGCCGACGCGGAGGCCGAACGTGAGCGGGTGCTGCAGTACGACGCCGTCGAGCGCCTGCGTCACGCCGGCCTTCTCGGCCTGCGGGTTCCCGTCCGCTACGGCGGGCCCGGAGCGAGCGCGCGCCAAGTGCTCTCCACTGTCATCGCGATCGCCCGCGGTAGTTCCAATGTGGCACAGGCCCTTCGGCCGCACTTCGGGTTCGCCGAGCGGCTTCTGAGCAACCGGGCCACCGAGGCCGACCGGGAACACTGGTTTCCGCGGATCAACGACGGCGCGGTCTTCGGCAACGCCATCACCGACGGCAACGGCAAATCGCCGTCGAGTTCGGAAACCCGCCTCGTTGCCGACGCCGACGGTGTCCTGCGACTCAACGGCTACAAATTCTATTCCACCGGAACGCTTTTTGCCGACCTCATCGCGGTTTCCGCCGTTGACGCCGACGGCAGGGACCTGCAGGCGATCATCCCGGCCGATCGTGACGGCGTCGAACTCTACGACGATTGGGACGGTTTCGGTCAGCGCGCCACGGCCAGTGGCGGCACCCGGTTCACCGACGTGATCGTGCACCCGGTGGAGGTGACCACCGTGTCCGACGGCAAGCGCCTCGGACACGGCACGGCGTTTCTGCAGTTGTATCTGGCTGCCGTGACGGCGGGTATCGCACATGCCGTCACCGACGACGCGGTCACATACGTGCGGACGAAGGCGCGTCCGGCGTCGCACTCATTGGCCGACTCGGCATCCGGAGATCCGTTCGTGTTGGAGGCGGTCGGCAGCATCGCCGCCGACGCCGCCGCCGTCGAAGCGCTCGTTCTTGCCGCCGCCGATGAGATCGACGAGGTGGTCGACCGCGGCAGGCAGAATGATCCCGACTCCCTGGCCGAACTGGCGATCGCGGTGGCCAAAACGCAGTTGGTCACGGAACGTCTGGCCTTGGGGGCCGCCGTGCGGTTGTTCGACACCGGAGGAGCGTCGGCCACCGCACGATCGCGCAACCTCGACCGGCATTGGCGCAACGTCCGAACGATCGCCAGCCACAGTCCATTGGCCTACAAGGCTCACGCCGCCGGCAATTACGCGGTCAACGGCGTCTGGCCACCCGCCAACGGCTACTTCTGAGCGCACGCCGTTTAGGCACGGTCCCGCCCGGGCACACGCAGAATTAGCGGGTTCGTCAATGAGCCGGCTCGACAAATCAGAGGAGCCGACATGGATAGCAACGTCATCGTGTGGATCATCGTCGCCATCGCTGTCATCGCCGCCATCGTGCTGGTGGCGGTCCTGGCACGCAATGCACGCAACAAGCGCCGTCGCCTCGAGGCCGAGCGGCTCCGCACCGAGGTCGACCAGAAGTCGCAGCATCTCCAGAAGCGCGAGACCGTGGCTCAGGAAACCGAGGCACGCGCCCGCGCCGCGCAGGCCGAGGCGGAGGCGAAAGCGGCTGAGGCGGCGCGACTGCAGGATGCGGCGCGTACGCACCGCGACGCGGTGAACACCAAGCGCGACGAACTCGACGAACAGCGCGCCCGCGCCGATGCCCTGGACCCGAAGACCCGCGCGTCCGAACCGGTCGCGGATGTGACGCATGCCAAGACCGACGGTGTACGAGACGATTTCACAGCGCGGCCCGATCACACCCGGGCCCCCGATCACACCCGGGCTCCCGAGCAGCAGCACCGGCCGTGACCGGCGAAGCCAAGACCGCCTCGGCCGTCCTGTTCGACATCGACGGCACGCTGGTCGACTCGAACTACCTGCACGTGCACGCGTGGTACCGGGCGTTCGAGGAGGCCGGCCACCCGGTCGAGGCCTGGCGCATCCACCGCTCCATCGGAATGGACGGTACGACGCTCGTCGAGACACTGGCGGCGAACGCCGATGCGGAGGCTCGCAGCCAGGCCAAGGACCTGCACTCGCGTTACTACAAGGAACTGGCGCCGCACCTCAAACGGTTGCCGGGCGCCCGCGAGTTGCTTGAGGCGGTGCACAAACTCGACATCCGGGTCGTGTTGGCAACCTCGGCGCCCGAGGAGGAGCTGTCGATACTGCGCGAGGTGCTCGACAGCGATCACCTGGTGTACGCGGTGACCTCGTCGGAGGATGTCGACACCGCCAAACCCGAACCCGACATCGTCGAGATCGCGCTTCAACGCGCCGGTGTCCCTGCTGCACACGCCGTATTCGTCGGTGACACCGTCTGGGACGTGGAGGCCTGTAGGCGCGCAGGCGTGGACAGCATCGGGGTGCTCAGCGGGGGAGTTTCCCGCGGAGAGCTCGAAAAGGCCGGAGCGCAACGCGTTTTCGAGCATCCGCTGGATCTCTGCCAGCATCTCGACGACACCTCGATCGCCGCGTTGGCCAACATCGTCGGAGCCCGCTGACCGTAAGGGCGTCAGCGGGGCAGCGCGTAACGCAGGATCGCTGCGACGCCGTCGGCCGGATCGATGCGCTCGTCGGTGCGGATCAGTGCGGCGCCGGTGGCGATCGCGGCCATCGGCAGCGCCTCGTCGGCCCGCAGGGTCTGGCTGGGAGCGGTTCCAAGCTCGGACAGCACATCGGCGTTCGGCGCGACCGTGGTGAGGTCGTCGCCCGCGACGACAGTCGCATCCCCGACGTCGCCGATGATCAGGGTCTCCACCGCACCCGCACGCAACGCGGCCGTGACGCCGTCCAGACCCTCGGTCGCCATGCCCTCCCCGCGCCCGAGTTCGGCTGTCAGGCGTTTCGCGGCGTCGTCGATCTCGGCCACCCGGCGCCGCTGGAACTCCTGGTCGATTTCGTGTCGCAAATTCGCGTCGTCGAATCCGCTGTGGCGTGCGCCGACGTTCACGTCGACGACCCGCGAGGCCACCCGCTCGGGTAGTTGGGCGGTGAGGTCGGTGCGGGACTGCACCTCGCCGACGACGAAAACGACCGCGGGATTCGCGTCGTCGACCAGCGAGGTCAGCTGGCTTGCGACCGCGCGGATGTTCTGTTGTCGCGCGCCCTCACTGGCCCGTTGCGGATCGCCGTATCCCGGCGATTCGGCACCCGACGCCTTGTGCACCGGATACGCGTCGCCGTCTACGGTGTCCGACACGGCGGTGCCCTCGCGAAACAGCGTGATGTCGCCACCTTCGTGGTCGACGATGACGACCGCGTACGTCGGCCGGTCGAGTCCGTGTTCGACGACGGGGACGATGTAGGGCAGCGCCGAGACGCGGACGACGGGATCGATGGGGCGGATCAGGTGTTCGTCGACGAGCACACCGTCGGCGCTGGCCACGACGGCGCGGCCGCTCGGCCCCACCGGGGGAGCCGCATCCGAGACGGCCTGCTCGATGCTCTCCGTCACCGCCGGATCGGCGCCTTGGCGCTCCAGCTGTTCGCGCAGCGAGCGCCACTTCAGTTCCATCTGGGCGGCCGCGTCGGCGGTGTTGTGGGAGTCGTCGAAGTACACCGACGCGTAGGGGCCGTTCGAGGTCAACAGGGTACGAAAGTGATCGGGATGCATGGCCGTCGGTTACCCGTGCAGGAGCTGACAACACAAGCTTTCGGAGTCTCCGTCGAGCGCGCCCGAGCCTCGGGCGCTCCCAGGGCTGCTCAACGGGTTGATTGCCCTCACCTGGCCCGTGGGATCAACCCGATAACGGTAGATACCGCCCAGTTGAGCGTGGACTCAGCGCGGCGGCGTCCAGGACACCGGTAAGCGCTTGATCCCGTGAATGAACGGCGACAGCAACCGCGCCGGTTCCTCGGTGGCGGCGATGTCGGGTATCTGCCGGTGCAACTCCTCGAACACGACGCTGATCTCGCGCCGAGCGAGGTTGGCGCCCAGGCAGAAATGCGCCCCTCCGCCGCCGAAACCGGCGTGGGGGTTCGGGTTGCGTGTCACGTCGAACCTCCAGGGGTCGGCGAACTTGCCCTCGTCCCGGTTCGCCGAGCAGTACCAGAGGGTCGCCTTGTCGCCCGCGGCCATCTTGACCCCGCTGAGTTCGCAGTCCTCGGTGAGCGTGCGGCGCATGTAGTTCACCGGGAACGCCCACCGGACGATCTCCTCCACCGCGGTCGGGGCGACGGCCTCGTAATCGGCCCACCAACGCTCACGCTCACCGGGATAGCGTGTCAGCGCCAGCACGCCGTGGCTGATCGCATTGCGGGTCGTCTCGTTGCCCGCCACCACCAACAAGATGAAGAACGACGCGATCTCGGCCGACGTCAAGCGCTCACCGTCGACCTCGGCCTCCACCAGCGCAGTGGTGAGGTCCTCATGGGGGTGAGTGCGACGGTCCTCGGCGTGCGCTGTCGCATACGCGCCGATGTCGATCGCGACCTTGACGAACTCCTCGTAATCCTGGGCGATGTCCTTGTCCCCGAACCCGAGGATGACGTTGGTCCAGTGAAAGACCTGCTGATGGTCGTCCTCCGGGATGCCCATCATGTCGCAGATGACCTGCAGCGGCAGCGGTCCGGCCAGCTCCGCGACGACTTCACCGTGGCCGTCCGGATGTTCGGCGATCATCGTCTCGACCAGGCGGCGCGCCCGGTCGCGGACCGAGGCCTCGGTGCGCGCCACCACCCGCGGGGTGAACGCCCGGCTGACGATGTTGCGCAGCCGGAGGTGTCGCGGGTCGTCGGTGACGATCATCGAGCCGAAGTACTCGCTCAACTCCGGATTCGCGTCGTTGATCGTGATGCTCGGGCTCGAGCTGAAGATGTGCGGATGCCTGCTGGCGTACCAGACGTCGTCGAACCTGGTCAGCGCCCAGTGGCCCGGGCCTTCCTCCACCCCCGGTGTGTCCAACGGCTTGTGGAACGACACCGGCGCCTCGCGGCGCAGCGTGGCGAAGGCGCCGTCGCGGAAGTCGTCGGGCTTGACCCAGAAGCTCCACGAGCCGAGATCGACCTCGGACAGCGGCACCTCGGGCGGAGGGGCGCCGTTGTCCCGGACCAGATGCGCGCCGAACGTGGGCGGTGTAGCGGTGTCCACCCGTCCGAGGGTAGGCCGATATCCGCACGGGGACGGCGATTCGGAAGCAGTGGTCAAATTGACTACGGCAACTGCCAGTTCATGTTCTTGGCGAATACGCGGGCGTCGTCGGAGAGGGTGCCGAGTTCGTGACAGCGCTGGATGTAGCCCTGCACCATCACCAGGAAATTCATCGGGTTGTAGGCGTCCTCTTCGTAGCTCCACTTACCGTCACCGGCGTACCGCAGCACGGTGATCACCGGGGTGCCGTGCACGCTGCCGTCGCCGGGATCCTTCATCGTGTTGACGTTGCGGTTGATCACCCAGCCCTTGTCAACGTCGATCGAATACCACTCGACCGGGTAGAAGGGCATCTCGCTGCCGGGGAACATGTTCATCGTCGAGACGATCCAGTCACGGATGGTCTCCCGGCCCGACATGTTGCCGAGGGCATGTTCGACGTAGGTCGCGTCCTCGGTGAAGTGATCGGCATAGCTCGACCAGTCCCACGTCGTACCGATGTCGACCACCGCGTCCTGATAGGCGTGAAACGCCTCGTCGATCTCATCACGTGACCACTGACCCATCGGAGGCTCCCTCGGCTCGCGGCTGAACAGGCACCGTTCTATCAAAGGTGTCGGCGTCGCCGCGGCGGATTCACGAGACAGTCAAAGTCCGCGTCTGCGACCAGATCCGGTCCCAGGGCTCCCGGCGCTCGGTCATCAAGTACGCCCGCATTTCGTCGCCGAAGTCGCCGACGACCCGCACGTCGGCGAAGAAGGGGCGTAGGACGTCCGGCTCCCGGCCGAGAGCATCAGCGTGGTACCGGCGACGCCCGCGAAATCGATGATCTGCACCGCGATACTGCGGCCAGTGCGGTCCGGATCGCGGTGGCTTGCGCGGCGGCGGTCAAACCTTGTGCGCGACGGTCACATCCGAGTTCGCGCGCGATCAGGCCGGCGAGCACCACGGTGCCTGCGGTAGCGAGCACCACGGGAATGCGCAGGGCGATGAGCGATCCCGGCGCGAGGGTGTCCACCGCCGCGGCGAGCGCCGCGGCGATAGGCGGTTGATCTGCCGAGCCCCAGTCGAGATGGTTGCGGCCGATGGCCAGCATGTACACCTCGTCGAACCAGTAATCCTTTCCCAAAACCCCTGCAACACAGTGCACTACAGCGGTCACCGCCGCGATCGGCCCCACAACAGCGGAGGCAAAGGGGTAGATGGGTCGAAGTCGCGTCGCAACCACGCCCGGCCACGATAGTGTGCCCGCATGGCCCTCGGCATCGACGCCCAGATACTCGAGGAGATGGCGCCGCTGCTTGCCGCGGTCGGCGACGTCGACCCGGCCCCGGTCGGTGATGTGGAGACGCGGCGCGTCAACGGTCACCGCATGTTCGACACCGTCGCGGGGCAACGAGCCGCCGCCGCCGGTGTGGAGGTCACACAGCACTCGTTGACCACCGACGACGGCGCGACGCTGGCGCTCGGTTGGTATCACCGCAGCGGGGAACAGCCGGGCAGCGCGGCGCTGTACCTGCACGGCGGAGGAATGATCTTCGGGCTCGAACACATCGGGCGCATCTACGACCTCGCTGTGCGCGACTACGTCGCGGCGTCCGGGGTGCCGATGCTGGTCGTCGACTACCGCGTGGCGCCCGAGCATCCGCACCCCACACCGGTCGAGGACTGCTACGCCGCGCTGCGCTGGCTGGCCGCGAACGCCGCCACGCTGGGCGTCGGCCCCGACCGGATCGCGGTGATGGGCGACAGCGCGGGAGGGGGCCTGGCCGCGGCGGTGTGCCTTCTGACCCGCGACCGCGGCGGGCCGGCGGTCGCACAACAGATCCTGATCTACCCGATGCTCGACGACCGCGCCGCGACACCCGATTCCAGCCTGCTGCCGTACCTGACGTGGACCTACGACGACAACGTCACCGGGTGGGGCGCGCTTCTGGGTGCCGACGCGGGGTCGGACTCGGTATCGCCGTACGCGGCGCCCGCACGCGCCACGGACCTCAGCGGACTGCCCGACACCTACCTCGACGTCGGCGATCTCGACATTTTCCGCAACGAGGACATCTCCTATGCCACCCGCCTCGCCGACGCCGGGGTTCCCACCGAACTGCACGTCTATCCGGGCTGCCCGCACGCATTCGAAGCGGTGGCGCGTTCCGCAGGCGTGTCGAAGCGCGCGCTCAGCGATCGCGTGCGGCGCCTGCGCAGTCTCTGATCCTGTTGGAGGACAACGGTTCCGTCGCGCCTAATCGTCGGGCGACTCGACCACGGCCTTGATGCGCTCGAGTGTCTTGCGCATATCGCGAATATTGCGCCGCCGGCGCAGCTGACCACCGAAGACCGAGAACAACTTCATCAACATCGAGTCGTTGAGCCGGAACGACTCGGTGACGTCGGTTCCGCCCTCGACTGGGGTGAGCCGGTAGTGCCAGTTGTTCACCGGCTTGTCGCCGAGCAGAACCGCGAAACCGAACTCTCGACCGGGTCCGCAGGCCGTCACCTCGCACGTGGTCCAGTAGACGGGCCCGATTTCGTTGCGCTTCACGTGACCGCGGAACCGCGCGCCCAGCGCCGGGCCGGTCGCGCCGCCGAGCCACTCGGCCTCCATCACCTCGGGGGAGAACTTGCCGGTATTGCGCACATCGGCGATCAGGTCCCAGATCCGCTCCGCCGGTGCCGCCATCGACACCGTCACCGCTCCGTCCACCGCTTCCTCGCTCTCTCGCAAGCGTTTTCGCAACCCTAGCGCCCGGTCGGCCGAATGCGTCGCGAATGTCTGATAAGTAGGATGGCGAGAACGTGAAAATTCGATTCGGGATCGGACTCGGCGCCGACGTCGGCCCGCACCAGCTGCCGGACATCGTCGACCACCTGGAAGACACCGGCGTGGACTCACTGTGGTTCTCCGAGCTCGTGTACTCCGAGGCCGTCGACCCGTTCGTCGGGATGTCCTTCGCCCTGGCCCGCACCGGCAGCCTGAAGGTCGGTACGTCGGTCGCGGTGCTGCCGGGGCGGCATCCGGTCCTCGTCGCCAAGCAGTTGGCCTCGCTCGCGGCGCTGGCACCCAAAAGGGTGCTGCCGGTCTTCGGACTGCGCTCGGCCATCGCCGCGGAACGGCAGATCTTCGTGGTGCCCGACGGGGCGCGGGCCGCGGTGTTCGACGAGGCACTGCGGCTGCTCCGTGCGGTGCTCGAACACGAAGACGTCTCGTTCGACGGCGATTACTACTCGGTTCGCTCGGCTGCGGTGGCGCCGCGCTCCGCCAAGCCGCTCGACATCTGGCTGGGCGGATCGGCACCGGCAGCGTTCCGGCGCATCGGCCGCCTGGGCGACGGCTGGCTGGGCAGCTTCGTCACACCAGCCGAGGCGCATCGGGCCAGGGAGGCGATCCAACGAGCGGCCGACGAAGCGGGGCGTGAGGTCGAGGCAGACCACTTCGGCATCAACCTGGCCGTCGCCGACGGCGAGCCGGCGCCGGAACTGCTGGCCGCGGTCAGACAGCGTAGGCCGGACGTCGATCCCTCCGA
>NZ_LZMD01000100.1 GCF_001668575.1 Mycobacterium sp. 1164985.4 | reverse complement strand
GTCCTGCCCCGGCTGTGGCGCTTCGCGTACCAGATACCGATCGCGACGGCCGGAGTGCTGGTGCAGCGGCGCACACCATTCCTCGAGAAGATCATCTTCGGCATCGGCTCGAAGATGTCCGATGCCGACGTCCGTGTCTTCACGGACCGGTTCCGTGATCCGGTGTGCGCCCGGGCCGCGCGCGACACGTACCGGACCTTCCTCACGAAGGAACTCCTGGGCAGCGCGCGTAGCCCCGAGACGCGACGGGCGACGGTGCCGATTCGCGCGCTGTTCGGTCTGGGCGATGCGGCGGTGCATCCATCGTGGGTTGCGGCCGAGCACGCCAACGCGGACGACTACCGGTTGCAGACGGTCGATGCCAGCCACTTCATCGTCGACGAGCGACCCGAGCTGGTGCGCGCGGCGCTGGTGGCGCTGGCGGAGGAGACGGCCTAGTTCGCCGCGGCGGGCAGGTCGATCTCGACCGTCAGCCCTCCGCCGGGGGTGTCGGACGCCGAGATGGTTCCGCCCATCGCTTCGACGAATCCGGAGGCGACGGACAGCCCGAGCCCGATTCCGATCGTGTCGTCGTCGCCGAGCCGCTGGAACGGGGCGAACGCCTGTTGCTCGCTGCCGCGCGGGATCCCAGGACCCTCGTCGACGACGGCGATGAGCACACGCTCACCCACCTGCCCCGCGGTCACCCGCACCAGGCTGCCGTCGGCGTAGCGCAGCGAGTTGTCGATCAGGTTGGCCAGCACGCGTTCGAGCAGTTCACTGTCGGCCAGGACCGCATGGCAGTCGATCTCCACCTTTACCCGCTCGCTGCCGGGGCGAGTGAATTCGCTTGTGTCGGCGCGAATTCCAAGCAACGCACGCTGAACGACGTGCTCGAGTTCGACACGCACCATCTCCGGGCGAACCGCTCCGGCGGCCAGGCGTGCCGAGTCGAGCAGGTTGGCCACCAGCGCGGTCAGTTGGTCGACGGAATCCTCGACGGTGGCGAGGAGTTCGGCGGTGTTGTCGGCGGAGATGTCGACGTCGCCACTGCGGATTCGGGACGTCGCCGCCTTGGCGGCCGCTAACGGGGTGCGTAGATCGTCGCTGACGGCGGTGAGGAGTGCATGGCGCAGTTTGTCCGCCTGCCCGACGGCTTCGGCCTTGTTCGCCTCGGCCCTCTCTCGTTGCCGGAGCAGGGTGACGGCTTGCTTGCCGACGCCACCGAGGACGCGACGATCGCGCGCGGTCAGCGCGGGGCCGCTCAACAGCATCCAGTACTCGTCGTCACCGATTTCGACGGAGGTGTCGGCGTCGTCGACATCAGCGCTGGGATCGGTGCCGACGGAGGCGAGGATCTCACCGGTCTGGCTACGGACGAGGCTCACGGCGCGCTGCGAGTACGTTTCGCGGAGATGTTCCAACAGGCCGTCCAGGTCGGCGTCGTGCAACACGCCGTCGGCGAAGAGTGCCAGCAGCGCGGCTTCCTGGTTGGCCCGCCGCGCTTCTCGCACTCGCCTCGCCGCGCGGCTGATGAACGTGGCGACGGTGACGGCAAAGAGCAGCAGTATCAGCGTCGCGATCGCCGTGTCGGTGTCGTGGACGGAGAACGTGTTCTCCGGAGCCACCAGGAAGAAGGTGATCAGCACTCCCGAGAGCACGGCGGCGGTGATCGCCGGAGCGAGGCCGCCGAGCACGGCAGTGCCGAGCACGCCGACGAAGAACAGCGCACCGGGGCCGCCGATGTGACGGAATCGGTCCGGCAACACCAACGTCAGAGCACAGACCGCGATCGGAATCGCCACGGCGCCAAGCCATGACGTGAGCCGACGCTGGCGAGTCGAGAGGCGGGACCACGAGATGCCGGTGCTGGCTTGGTCGTGGGTGACCATATGGACATCGAGATTGCCCGACTGTTGTACGACGGCCTCGCTGATGCCCTCGTCGAACATGCGCGACAGCCGCGAACGACGTGAGGTCCCGACGACCAGTTGCGTCGCGTTGACGTCGTGGGCGTAGTCGATGAGCGAGGTGGCGACGTCGTCGCCGACGACGGTGTGCATGGTGGCGCCCAGGATTGCGGCCAGTTCGCGCACGGCCTTCTTCTGCTGGTCCGAGATGGCGGTCAGGCCGCCGCCGTCGACGACGTGGACAACCCTGAGGTCGGCGCCCGTACGAGAGGCGATTCGCGACGCGCGTCGCACCAGAACCTCGGACTCGGGGCCTCCGGTGACCCCGACCACCACGCGTTCGCGAGGCGCCCACCGGTCGCTGATCTTCTTGTCGGAGCGGTACTTGGCGAGAGCGGCGTCGACCTGATCGGCCAGCCACAGCAGGGTCAATTGCCGTAGTGCGGTGAGGTTTTCGGGGCGGAAGTAATTGGACAGTGCGGCGTCGACACGTTCGGGCGGATAGACGTTGCCGTGAGCCAACCTGCGCCGCAACGCTTCCGGTGTGATGTCGACCAACTCGATCTGGTCGGCGGCGCGCACCACCTCGTCGGGGATGCGGTCGGGTTCCTCGACTCCGGTGATTTGGGTGGCCAGGTCGGACACGCTCTCCAGGTTCTGGATGTTGACCGTGGTGATCACGGTGATGCCGGCGTTGAGCAGTTCTTCCACGTCCTGCCAACGCTTCTTGTTCTTGCAGCCCGGTGCGTTGGAGTGGGCGAAGTCGTCGACGAGCACGACCTTCGGCCGACGCTGGATGATCGCGGCCACGTCGATCTCGTGGTCGCCGTGCTCCGTCGTGCGGGGAGGCACCACCTCGATACCCGCCACCTGCTGGCCGACCTTGCGGCGACCGTGCGTGTCGACGATGGCGGCGACCACATCGGTTCCGCGTTCGAGACGACGGTGCGCCTCGGCCAGCATGGAGTAGGTCTTGCCGACACCGGGCGCGGCGCCGAGGTACACGCGCAGGTCCCCGGTCTTGCGTCCCAGTATTCCCATCCGTACATCATTCCTTGTCGGCCGCGCGCCGCTCAAACCTTCTTTGCTTCGCCGCCTGTGCGCTCTCGCCGCCGTCTCCGGGGCACCGCCTCGAAACCACTTGTGTCTCTTTGGTTTCAGTGGTCACATTCGGGGCTGGGTTGTCGGTGCGTGGGGTTAGCGTTGCTGCGTGGTATTCGAACGTATGAGCGAAGTGATCGCGGGGATGGCCGACCAGCTGTCCGCGCTGGTCGCCGGATCGTTCGACACGTTGACCACCTCTGAGCAGCTAGCACTGGCGGCGCAGTGGGAGAGCTTCACCCGTGGCTCGGCGACGGTTGGCCACCGCATCGTGGCCGGACTTCAGCAGGCCCCGCTCGTGGAGTTGGGTGAAAGCAGTGTTGCCGGGGCATTGACGGTGTTGCTGCGCGTCTCCAAGGCCGAGGCGACCCGCCGGGTGGCCGAGGCGGGGGAGTTGGCTCCGCGGCGCGCGATGACCGGCGAAACCCTCGACCCCGTGCTGGCGTGCACCGCGGCTGCTGTGGAGAAGGGCCTGGTGGGGGCCGAGCATGTGCGGGTGATCCGGCGGTTCTTCGACAAGGAGGTCCCGGTTTCGACGCCCTATGACGTGCGTGAGGCCGCCGAAGCGCAGCTGGCCGATCTGGCGACCAAACACACTCCCGAGGAGGTGCGGGCGGCCGCGCAGCGGTTGGCGGCCTATCTGAACCCCGATGGGGATTTCTCTGATGAGTTGCGGGCGGCGGCGCGCTGGGTGCGGCTGGGCCGGCAGCGCCTCGACGGGATGAGTGAGCTGCGGGGGCTGCTCGACCCCGCGACGCGGGCCGCATTGGAAGCCGTGTTAGCCACCGAAGCCGCGCCCGGCAGGAACAACCCCGACGGCGACCACCCCGACGGCAAGAACACCTGCCCGGATGGTGAGCCGTCGCCCGAGGCGGTGGCTTCGGACACCCGCTCGGTGGGGCAGCGCAACCACGACGCGTTGGGGGCGATGTGCCGGGCCCTGCTCGCATCGGGCGAACTGGGTTCGCACAACGGGCTGCCGGCCACGCTGCTGATCACCACCACCTTGCAGGAGTTGGAGTCCGGCACCGGGCAGGCGGTCACCGGCGGCGGTTCACTGCTGCCGATGAGCGAGGTCATCAAGGAAGCCGCGGCGGCGCATCCGTATCTGGCGATTTTCGACAAGGCCACCGAAGAACCCCTCTACCTCGGGCGCGGCCGACGTTTGGCGTCCAAAGCCCAACGGCTGGTGCTCTTCGCGAAGGATCGGGGCTGCACCAGGCCCGGCTGTACCGCCCCGGCCTATCAGTGCCAGGTTCACCACGCGGTCAACGATTGGGCCGCTGAGGGTCAGACCAACATCGACGAGCTGACCCTCGCGTGTGGGCCCGACAATCGGCGGGTCAAACCCGGCGGCTGGCGCACCCGCAAACGCAAAGACGGGCGCACCTCATGGCTTCCTCCGCCGCAGCTCGATACCGGCCAAGCCCGCGTCAACAACTATCACCACCCAAACCGCTACCTGATACCCGACGAGGGCGATGACGAAGTCAGCGGAGCGGGTCCTGACGACGGCGGGGATGACCACGGCAATGATCGCGACGCAAGCTGACGGCTGGCTTTCCAAGCGGCGATGATCGCAACACCGGCTGACGTCGGCGGCATGCTGCGCGCGTTTGACGGGAGCCCCGTCGGGTAGCCCGCCACCATGGCTCAAGGACGACCACTCGCGCTTGTGACAGGCGCTTCGAGCGGGATCGGATTCGAATTGGCGAAGCTGTTCGCCGACCACGGATACGACCTCATCGTCGCCGCCGACGACGACGGCATCCACGCCAGCGCGGACAAACTCGCCGACGGCGGCACCGAGGTGCGGGCGGTTCAGGTTGATCTGCGCAAAGAGGCCGAAGTCGATCGCCTCTACACCAGCGCCACCGAAGACGGCAGACGGCTTGACGCGGCCGCCCTCAACGCCGGCACCGGAGGCGGCGGCAACCGCTTCGTCGACCGCGAACTCGAAGAAGACTTCAACGTCATCGACTTGAACGTCCGAGGAACGGTGCAACTGGCCAAGCTGATCCTCGGCGACATGGTCAGCGCCAACTCGGGCAAGCTGCTCTTCACGTCGTCGATCGTGGCGATGATGCCTGGCTCGTATCAGACGATCTACAACGCGTCCAAGTCGTTCGTGCAGTCGTTCGTCGAAGCGCTGCAAGACGAATTGCGCGATACCGACGTCACCATCACCGCGCTGATGCCCGGCCCCACCGACACCAACTTCTTCCGGCGCGTCAACATGCTCGACACCCTGGTCGGCAAAATGCCGAAGGACGACGCCGGCAAGGTGGCGCAACAGGGATACGACGCGCTGATGCAGGGAAAAAAGAAAATCGTGGCGTCATCGCCACTTTCGAAGGGCATGGGGCTGGTGAGCCGGTTCCTTCCTGACTCGGTCAAAGCGGCGTCGAACAGGCTGATCTCGAGGTGACTGTGCCGGCTTCAGCCGATGCTGTGGTGATCGGCGCCGGCCACAACGGTTTGGTCGCGGCGGCGATGCTCGCCGACGCGGGGTGGGACGTGCTGGTTCTGGAAGCGCAGGACCGACCTGGCGGCGCGGTGAAGAGCGCCGAACTATTTCCGGGCTACGTCAGCGATCTCTACAGCGCCTTCTACCCGCTGTCGGTCGCCTCACCGGCTCTCAAGGCGCTGCACCTCGAGGAGCACGGGCTGCGCTGGTCACATTCACCGGCGGTGGTCGGCCATGCAAGCTCTGCCGATGACGACGACGCACCGCTGATATGGCGCGAACTCGACCGCACCGCAGACGATCTCGAACGTCGCGCTGCAGGTGACGGCGCGCGCTGGCGCGACTTGTTCGCCCAATGGCAACGCATCAAGGAGCCACTGCTCGAGACGTTGTTCTCGCCGTTCCCTCCGATGCGCGGGGCGGTGGGATTGCTGCGTGAACTGGGTACTGCCGAAGCCCTCCAACTGGCGCACCTACTCCTGCTGCCCGCGGGACTCATGGCCGAGCACCTCTTCGACGGCGATGCCGCGCGACTCTTGCTGTTGGGCAACGCGATGCACGCCGATGTCCCCATCGACGCGCCGGGCAGCGGCGTCATGGGCTACATGCTCATCATGATGGCCCAGGACGGCGGCTTCCCGGTTCCGGTCGGCGGCGCGGGACAACTCGCCGCGGCGCTCGTCAACCGCGCCACATCAGCGGGCGCACAGATCAAGTGTCAACAGCGAGTCGAGCGGATCGACGTTCGAGGCGGCCGGGCAATTGCCGTCCACACCGCCGGCGGCGAGACCGTTCGGGTGCGCCACGCCGTCATCGCCGACACCTCGGCTCCGCTGCTCTACCGCCAACTGCTGCCCGCCGACGCGCTACCCGGTTCGGTGCTGCAGAGCCTCGACCGATTCGTCTGGGACACCCCGGTGTTGAAGATCAACTACGCGCTCGACGTGCCCATTCCGTGGCGCTCCAAGAGCCTGAACGACGCGGGAACCGTCCACCTCGGCGCCGACCACAACGGCCTCATCCGGTGGATGGCCGACCTCAACACCGGAACGGTGCCGCTGCACCCGTTCTTGCTGTTCGGTCAGATGACCACCTCCGATCCGAGCCGCTCTCCCGAGGGCACTGAAAGCGCATGGGCCTACACGCATCTGCCGCGAGGTGTCGCCGATGACGCCTCCGCCGATCAGCTGTCGGCGGCGGTGGACATGGTATTGGAGAAGCACGCGCCGGGGTTCAGCGATCACATCGTCGGCAAGTCGATCCAGCGCCCGTCGGACCTCGAGGCCAGTGACGCCAACCTGCATGCAGGCGCGGTGAACGGCGGAACGTCACAGCTGTTCCAGCAGTTGATCTTTCGCCCGTTCCCGGGCTTCGGTGGCGCCGAGACGCCGGTCGAGAACGTCTATCTCGGCAGCGCAGGCGCGTCTCCGGGCGGGGGAGTGCACGGTGTCTGCGGCCGCAATGCGGCACGTGCCGCCTTGGCCGGCGAAGGGCGGCTGGGCTGGCCACGGCGGAAGATCAACCGCGCGATCCTGTCGTTGATGACGCGGTGAGCGACTCTGACCGGTTGCGCGACGTCGCCGAGAAGGTATTCGGATGGCAGACGCTGCGCCAAAAACAACTCGAGGCGATGACCGCGATCCTCGCCGGACGGGACGTGCTGGCGGTGATGCCTACAGGCTCGGGCAAGTCGGCGATATACCAGGTTCCGGCGGTGTTGTTGCCGCGAGCCGTCATCGTGATATCCCCCTTGATTGCGCTGCAGCACGACCAGATCGCCGCGCTCGAGGAGTCGGATGCGCCCGTAGCCGTGGCGATCAACTCGCGGCAGAGTGCGAAGGCCGTCGACCGGGCGTGGGCGGCCATCGAGGTTGGCGAGGCCCGATATGTGTTCCTGGGGCCCGAGCAGCTCATGAAGGACGACGTGATGAAGCGGCTGGCCGGTGTGGAGCCGTCGTTGGTCGTGGTCGACGAGGCGCACTGCGTTTCGGCGTGGGGACACGAGTTCCGCCCGACGTACCGCCGGGTCGGCGATGCGATCGAGCGCTTGGGCCGGCCGCCGATCGCGGCGTTGACCGCAACGGCGTCCGCGGTGGTCCGCCGTGAGATCGTCGAGTTCTTGGGTCTGCGCGAGCCGACCGTGATCTCGGGCGGATTCGACCGGCCGAACATCTCGTTCGACCTTCGGCATCACACGGAGGAGGCGCGCAAGCGCGCGGATATCCTCGATGTGGTGCAGCAGTTCGCACAGCCGGGGTTGTTGTACTGCGCAACCCGCAAAGACACCGAGTTCTATGCCGAGGAGCTCACGCGGCGCGGTGTAGCCGCCGTCAGTTATCACGCCGGGCTGAACACCAAGCAGCGCAACGAGGTTCATGACCGCTTTCGGGATGACGAGGTCGGTGTCGTCGTCGCGACCTCGGCATTCGGCATGGGGATCGACAAAGCGAACGTCCGGTTCGTAGTGCACACGTCTGTGCCGGACTCTGTCGACGCGTACTACCAGCAGGTGGGACGCGCCGGCCGAGACGGCGGGCCTGCGGACGCGATCCTGTTCTACCGCGCCGAGGACTTGACGCTCGGAAACTTCTTCGCCACCCGCAACCCGGACGAGGAGTTGCTCACCCGCGTGTACACCGCGCTGGGTGCCCGGAAGCCGAAGCGGCTCAAGCAGCTTCGCGTCGAACTCGATGAGCGTGGCCGCAGGCTCACCGCGTCGATCAACCTGCTCGAGCAGGCAGGCGCGGTCGAATCGTCGAAGTCAGGCTTCACCAGCACGGGAATGCCGGTCGACGCGGCGATCCGCAGGGCGGTGGACATGGCCGAGATCGGAGAGCGCGTCGACCGCACACGTGTCGAGATGATGCGGTCGTACGCCGAGACCCCGGACTGTCGCAGGCAGTTCCTGCTGGCGTACTTCGGCGATCACCTACCTGAGCCGTGCGGAAATTGTGATCGCTGCCGCGAGCACACCGCCGTCTACCACGGTGAGCCGGCCATCGCCATGGGAACGGCGGTCGACCACAAGGAATGGGGCGCGGGCACCGTGCTCGGCGGGGACGCGGACCGGATCACCGTGCTGTTCGACCTCTACGGGTACCGGACGCTGGACGTCGACGCGGTTCGCGACCAGGACCTCCTGGACGTTCGCGGATGAGTGCTAGTAGCCCGGCGTGACGACGTCCTCCAGCTCCTGCAACTCGGGCGAAGGCCCGGGTGCTGGGTGAGGTGGCACCAGATTGCCGGTCGAGCCTGTGCACTCGGCGCCGCTGACGCCCGGGGGGCAGGCGTTGTTGACCGGGGAGGCGGTGTTGGGCACGAGGTATGGCACGCACGTACCGCTGTAGAGGTCGCTGTCCTCGCCTGCCGGGCACGCCGCCAACTGGCTGGGGACGCTCGGTGAGGTAGCGACGACGGCGGCGAATATCGGCGCCACCGCCGCGAGCGCGAACAAACCGGCGATCGTGAGACGTCGACCGATCCGCAATCTCGTCACCGCTGACATCTTCGTGCCTTTCCTAGTGGAACGACCTGCACGTCGACATTATCTTGATCTTGCCTTGGGTGCGCCAGGTCGGTTTGCGCGACGATCGCGCGCGGTAGCGTGCTCTTCGGCACGCTGACAGCGGCGGCCCCCATAGCCCAATTGGCAGAGGCAGCGGACTTAAAATCCGCCAAGTGTCGGTTCGAGTCCGACTGGGGGCACCGAGTTTGTAGCGGTCCCCGCCTTGGCGGACTGCAGGATAGAGCGGCTACCTGCGGATCAGACCATGGCGACGATGAACGCCAGAATGGCGAGAACCACCAAAATCAAGCCTGCGAGTACGAAGAATGCGCCTAGCGATGCCATTCGCTGGCGTCGGTCGGCGTCGCCGTCGGTGGCTCCCTTCACCGAAGTCTTCATCGTGCTGAAGAGAGCTGACCAGTCGATGCGCGACAGTCCCCGCCGCGTGGCAGTCGTATCGCGCATAGGGCGGTCGGGAACCGTTCCAGCGCCATTGCCGTAGAACACCAGCCCGGTCAGGATCGCAATCGCCGCCAATACCAGCAACGCCACACCCAGCCCCACCATCGCACGCCTCCCATCGGATCGACACACCTGCGCACCGCATACCCAGAGGTGCCGCGGCTCGAACCGCGGCTTCCGCTCGGCTTCATGTAGGCGTGGGCCCTGCCCGGTTGTGCTGGCGGTTGACTACTGAGCCAGCGGATCACTTCCCATGCCCCGCGCTGAAAGCGGTCGGTACACCGGCGAGCCGCTCACCGCATTCGCCGCCACCGCGTCAGCGAGGGACCCCAACCAATACCTAAACTCCGAGCATGCGCGTTCCTCGCCGAATCGCAGAGTTCAACAAGCGAGTCACCAATCCGGCGGCTCGCTCGATCACACCGTGGCTTCCGAACCTCGGGACGCTCGAGCACGTCGGGCGGAAGTCGGGTAAGCCATATCGAACGCCCCTTCTGGTGTTCAGAACCCATGATGGCTACGCCATCCTCATCGGCTACGGCCCACAGACGGACTGGTTGAAGAACGTTCTGGCCGGTGGCCCGGCGGTGCTGCGCAAACGTGGACGGTCTGTCGCGCTCGGTAACCCACGGGTGGTGAGCAAGGCCGAGGCCGCGGCGCTCGTCGTACCGCGTTCTCGGCTTCTCTACCGAGCGTTTCCCTACAACGAGGCCGCCCTGCTGCTGACGAATGTGGGCTCTGCGGGTTGATCTCTGTACCGCACCAGACCTCAAAACCGGGAAGCCCGGCCGGACTTCGTTACCTCCGCGCGGCGACACTCGAATCCGAGATCGCGAATCTCTCGGCCTCAGAACAGATGTCGGTGCTTTCGCAGCTCTCTACTTCCGGCGGACGCTGACCGACGCCGGCCAGCGTGCCGCGACCGGGGCGACGGTGACGGTGCTGGCCGCCGCGTTGGTCGCAACGCTATCGACCCTTCCCTGGGACGGCCAAGGATGCGGTGACGCGCTGTCCCGCTGGCACGAATACATCGCATTACTGCTGACGGTGCAGGGCATCTTCACAGGGCTGGCCACGCTGGTCTGGCTGTTGGTCGCCAGCGCAACGGTCCCGCGGGCGTCGAAGTAGTAAAAGCCGCGGTCGAGGAGTGACCAAGTACGGATCGTCGTGGGGTCGGCTGCCAGCCCCAAATGTTCCTCACGATTGTCTTCGCGGTGTCGTTGTACTTTTCATGACGCCCGACGACCCAGTGGAGTGCGCCGGCCGGCGGAAGAAACCACACCCTGGCGTCAGGGTTTTCTCATTCTTCGGCGAGGTTGGCCGCGGATACTGGATCAAATCCAAACATAGGAGGCCGCCATGGCATCCACCGCAGTCGAGGCTATTCTCGCGCGCCACCGGTCCAGCGGCCGCTACTTCAGTGCCGCCGGCATCAAATCGTTCGTCTTGGACGACGGGCCGCGCGACGCGCCACCGGTGGTGTGCATCCACGGCGTCCCCGCGTCGTCGTTCCTGTTCCGCAAGACGCTTCCCGCGTTGGCGAGACACGGTTTGCGCGGAATCGCCGTCGATCTGCCCGGCCTCGGCCTTGCCGAACGGCCGGTCGACGCCGACTACACCTGGACCGGGCTGGGGCGGTGGATGACGGCGGCGATCGACGCCTTGGAACTCGAGCGCTTTCATCTTGTCGTACATGACATCGGCGGACCCATCGGTTTCGAGGTCGCCAGCGCGATCCCCGACAGGGTGCAGTCTCTGACATTGCTCAACACCCTCATCGACGTCGCATCCTTCCATCGGCCTTGGCCCATGGAACCGTTCGCGCACCGCGGCATCGGCGAGGCCTGGCTGCAGTCGCTGCGAATCCCCGGGAGCTTCGTGTCGATCATGCGCCTGGTTGGCGTCACCCGTGACGTGCCGACCAACGAAATCCTCTGTTGGCGACCGCTTCTCTTGGGTGACGACGGCGGTCGGGCCTTTCTGAGGATCATGCGGGGCTTCGAGCTCACCGCCGATAAACAGAGCCTTTACCGCTCCGCTGTCGGGCAGCGGTCGTATCCCGTCCAGATCGTCTGGGGTGAACGCGACACGATGCTGCCCTGGCGGCGACAGGGTCTCGAGGCTCAGCGCGCCGCGGGGCTCGACACCGCCACGCTGCTGCCCGCCAAGCACTTCGTCCCCGAGGACCAGCCCGAGCAGATCGCGGCGGCCGTCCACCGACTCATCGAGGGCCTGGGTGGGCGATAGCGGTCACACATGCGCCGTGCCACCCGTATCGCCACGGACCTGGCCCTCGATGCCCACCCGTCCCCGACGCCGACCAGCCGGTTCCAGACTCTCCACACGTGGGTCCCCATGCTGCTGCGCGAGGTGTATCACAGCGTGCACTACTTCGTCACGCGTCAGTGAGGCGCGTCGCTTCGGTGGACGTTCACGGCCTATGCCGAAGCTGCCAGTGCTTTCTTGTCCTCGTCGGCAAAGGTGTCCTCGAGCGTCAACGGTGAGTAGTCCAAGTCGATTTCGCCGACCGGACGGCCGCGGGCGCTGCTGATCGTGCCGAAGCGGCGCATACCCTTGTCGCTTGCGTACTGCTGGAACTCCTCCATCTGCAGATCGAACGGCACTTCGTCGTACAACGCGAACCCGTCTTCGGTGTTCTTCAGCGCCAACGGGATCAGCTCATTCATCCGCTCCTCGAACACTTTCCAGTTCGAGTCGTCGGCGGCGACGTGGCGCCGGCAGGTGAACGTGCCCCACGCCATGTGGCGGCGTTCGTCGTCGCCGATGCGCCGCACCAACTCCTGCATGCCGGGAAGAATGCCGCGGTCCACGCAAATACGGTGCCACGCATAGTATCCCGTAAGCGCCATCATGCCTTCGATGACGTGGTTGTACGTCACCGAAGCCCGCACCTGCGCAGCGGGGGACGGATCGGCGATCAACGCCTCCAGTGAACTCGGCAGTTCCTCATAGAACATCTGGCGGTAGGCCGGAAGTCCGTCGAGGTAGTGGTGCAGATCCTCGGTCAGCCCGACGGCGTCGAGCCACATGCGAAACACCTGAGTGTGCTTGGCTTCCTCGAAGGCGAACTGGGTCAGGTACATCTCGTCGCCGAGACGTCCCTCGGCGCGCATCGCCGCCATGAACGGCTGAATGTCCTGCGTGACCGCCTCCTCGCCCGCGATGAACTCCGCACACAGCTGGGCGGCCCAGTCCCGTTCGAGTTCAGTCAGCGACTCCCAGTCCTCCCGGTCGCTGGAGAAATCGATGTCGGCCGGATTCCAGAATTTCGCATTGCCCCCCGCGAACAGCTTCAACGGGAGGCTGTCCCAGTTAAGCCCGCCCGCGTCGAGCGAGGCTGAGTTCTTGCGTGTCATCTGCTGACCTCCTTGGTCGTCTTTCGGGCTGGGCTGGCGGAAGAGAATGCGTCCGCCAGGACGGATACGAGCCTGCGCACCGCGAGCGCCGGCTGGTCGGGAGTTGGGTCGTCGAGCCCGAGGATCGGGTCCATCCCGCGTACGTAGGGCGCCAGGGCCATGTGCGGGAAGATCATCAACAGCAACGACAACAGCGCGTCAGTGTCACAGTCGGAGCGCAGATCGCCGCGTGCGTGCGCATCGCGTACCAGCGGCCGCAAGACCTCCAAGTAATGGCGGTGGATCACCGTGCGCACGGAAACCCGCGCGTCGGTGTCGATTTCGAAGCTCGACGCGGCATGCAGGGCGCGGTCCTGCGGGTGGTCGGCGAAGTACGCCACCCACGTGTCGAGTAGATCGGTGAGGAACTCGAAGAAGGGCCTGCTGGGGTCGAGCTCCCGGATCCGGTCTTCGATGTACGAGCGCACCCGCTGGCTGCCCAGGTCGGCGATGTATGCGTAGAGGTCGCGCTTGTCGGCGAAGTACTGGAAAAGGCTGCCCTTGGCGACCCCCGCGCGCCGCGCGATGACGTTCAGGCTGCCCTGCGAGTAGCCGTGCGCGCCGAACTCCGCCTCCGCTGCCTCGATCACAGCGGCGCGACGGGCCGGATCGACGCGGGCCCATGTCACCGTCGGCATCGGCACCTCCCAGTGATGACCACTGGTCATATTACTGTGATCGGCGTCACGGTCAAGGGGGTGAGGCACCCCGATTCCGGACGCCCCCGGTAGCGCGAAGTGAGCGGAAAATTGGCGGAAACCGTTGCTTAACAGCGAAATTCGCAGTCAATTCCCGGAGTTCATGAGTAAGCGGGCGGCATGACCAGGATGTTCACCCGTCGCTGAGGCGGGTCACGGGGGCGGCGCCGGTCCGGAGCAGCGGATCGGCTCGTCAGCCCGCGACCGCGACCGCAGCCGCCCTACTATGTGGTCGTGCGCTACGTGTTGCGGCCGCTCAGCCTGTGGTGGCGCTACTTCCCGCAACTGGCGGCGCTGTACCTGCTGGGGTGGCTCGGGCGCAAAGGCGCCATCGAGCTCGCCGCCTGGGTGGGGTGGGACAACGACGTCTGGGCCTCGCTGATCATGCCCTTCGCCGGTATGGCTCGGCTCGGTTCGTACGTGGCGATGTTCCTGGTGCTGCGCTCGGCGATTCCCGCGCTTGCGGCGTTGCCCCGGCGAACCGCCCGCAGCGTCGACGTATTCGCCAACATCATCGTGCCGTTCTTCGCGATCTATCTGGCGTGGAAGCTGTTCGCCGAGGACTGGCTGGAGTTCGAGACGGTGGCGCTCGACTATCGCATCAACGATTCGGTGACCGCGGCTCTCACATCGAACGAGCCCCCCACCGAGCTTCATCCAGACCAGCTGCCGATCAGCACGACCACTTGGATCATCATCGTTTCGGCGTTGGTCCTGCGTTATGTGCTGAGCAGGCTGAAAGACAAGCTACCCGGCTGGATGATCGCCGTCCGCGTCTATGTCGACGCTCTCTGGGTCTTCCTCACCTTGACCTTCGCCGCGAGCGAGGGTGTCGGCTGGGTGATCAACCCGATGGGCTGGATCGCGGAGCGACGGATCGTTGTGTGGTTCAACGACACACGCGCCGAATTGTTCTCGCACTTCGCCGGTCTGGAGGCCCTGTGGGACGCGGCGATGGCGGTGCTGCGGACCGTGTTCGGTGGAGCCACGATCCCACTTCTGTGGCTTGCCGTCGCCGGCATCGTCTACGGCGTGTCCATGCCGGACTGGCGCCGCGCGGCCCGCCGTGTTGTGGGTAGGCGCGCCGAGGTGGTGATCGATCGCGCGGCGGCGAGCCGAAAGAGGCTCAAAGAGCGCGGGTGGGACGTGCCAGAAACATTCGGCGAGAAGGTGCGCTCCTGGCTGCTGTCCAAGCTCGGCAACTACCGCACGATCGTCGACTCGGCGCGCCTCATCCTTCACGGCGGCGTGTTCGCGCTCTCGTTGTACATACTCGGTTACCTCGGGTTGGCGTGGC
>NZ_LZMD01000099.1 GCF_001668575.1 Mycobacterium sp. 1164985.4 | reverse complement strand
CCCGCGCCCACGCACCGCAGGTGGAGCCAGTATCTGCGTTGGGTCGCAGGCAATGTCGGGATGAACGTGGTGCGGGGCGAGGTGCGCGGCATCTCGATCGACACAGCCGACGCCGAATCTGGCCAACCGCGGTGGGCGCTGCACACCCCCGACCGCACCGTGACCGCCGACGGCCTGATGATCACCGGCCCCGGTCAACCGGAGCGCTCGATCCTGCCTGGCAATCCGCGGGTGCTTTCGATCGCGCAGTTCTGGCACCGCGCGGCGCAGTACGAGCTGATCCGCGCCGAACGCGTCGCCGTCATCGGCGGGGGAGAGACCGCGGCGTCGATGCTCAACGAGCTGTTCCGGCACCGGGTTTCGACGATCACCGTGATCTCGCCGCAGGTGACGTTGTTCACCCGGGGCGAAGGCTTCTTCGAGAACACGTTGTTCTCCGATCCCACCGGCTGGACCGGCCTGACGATGGCCGAGCGACGTGACGCGTTGCTGCGCACCGACCGCGGGGTGTTCTCCGCGCGGGTGCAGGACGCGTTGCTCGCCGACGACCGGATCCGCCACCTGCGGGGCCGGGTGGCGCATGCAGTGGCCTGCGAGGGCCGAATCCGATTGACGCTGAGCACAACCCAGAGCGGCGAATCACTCGAGACCGTGCACGGATTCGATCTCGTCATCGACGGTTCGGGTGCCGATGCGATGTGGTTCGTTCCGCTGCTCGGCCAGGACGCGCTGGATCTGCTGGAACTGGGCCTGGGTGTGCCGCTGAGTTCGGAGGCGCTGCAGGAGGCGATGGGCGACGACCTCGCCGTCAGCGGGGTGCGGCCGAAACTGTTCCTGCCAGGCCTGTCGGGGTTGACGCAGGGACCGGGGTTTCCCAACCTGTCGTGCCTGGGTCTGTTGTCCGACCGGATCCTCGGCGCCGACCTCGGCGCGGCCACCGACCACCCGCCACGCGAGCATCAATCCGTTCGATGACGGTGACGGTGGAGCGCTAGACCTGTTGTGCGAGGGGGACGTCCATGTCGAACACGCGCGCGTGCAGGATCGTCCGGTTACGCAGTGCCGCCCGCACCGCGCGGTGCAGCCCGTCTTCGAGGTAGACGATGCCCTTCCACCGCACCGCATGCGGGAACAGGTCGCCGTAGAACGTCGAATCCTCGGAGAGCAACCGGTCCAGCGCGAGCACCGTCGTCGTGGTGACCAACTCGTCGAGCCGGATCTGGCGCGGCGGGATCTGCGCCCACTGGCGGTGCGACAACCCGTGGTCGGGGTAGGGCCTGCCCTCCCTGACTCCCTTGAAGATCATCGGGCCTGCATCCTTCGCGTCGTCCCCCCGGGCAACGGCATGACAAAGCAAGGTTAGTGCACCGCATGGAGGGTGTCGCGGTGCCGTGAGGGCTGCTCGCACACTATCGGTGCTGTTGGTGCCCCTAAAATGGGTGATAACGCGATTCGAGGGGTAGGTGAGCAGACATGGGTAGCGCCGACGACCGACGGTTCGACGTGCTGCGCGCGATCGTCGCCGACTTCGTGGCCACCAAGGAGCCGATCGGGTCGAAGACCCTCGTCGAGCGGCACAACCTCGGTGTCTCCAGTGCGACCGTGCGCAATGACATGGCGGTGCTGGAGGCCGAGGGCTACATCACTCAGCCCCACACCAGCTCCGGACGCGTTCCCACCGAGAAGGGCTACCGCGAGTTCGTCGACCGCATCGACGACATCAAACCGCTGTCGACGCCCGAACGCCGCGCGATCCTGACGTTCCTCGAATCCGGCGTCGACCTCGACGACGTGCTGCGCCGCGCCGTGCGCCTGCTCGCTCAGCTGACGCGCCAGGTCGCGATCGTGCAGTACCCAACGCTGTCCACCTCGACGGTGCGTCACCTCGAGGTCGTCGCGCTCACCCCGGCCAAGTTGCTGCTGGTGGTCATCACCGACACCGGGCGGGTGGACCAGCGCATCGTCGAGCTCGGTGACGCGCTCGACGAGCACGACCTCACCAAGCTGCGCGACCTGCTCGGCCAGGCCCTCGAAGGCAAGCCGTTGGCCGCCGCATCGATCGCGGTTGCCGACCTGGCATCGCAGCTCGATGGGCACGGAGGGCTCGCCGACGCGATCGGCCGGTCGGCGACCGTGCTGGTGGAGACGCTGGTCGAACATCGCGAGGAACGGCTGCTGCTGGGCGGTACCGCCAACCTCACCCGCAACACCGCCGACTTCGGGGGCTCCCTGCGGTCGGTGCTCGAGGCGCTCGAGGAGCAGGTGGTGGTGCTACGGCTGCTCGCGGCGCAGCAGGAAGCCGGCAAGGTGACCGTGCGCATCGGCCACGAGACCGAGGCCGAGGAGATGGCGGGCGCCTCCGTGGTGACGACCGCATACGGAAGTTCGGGCAAGGTGTACGGCGGCATGGGGGTGCTGGGCCCCACCCGAATGGACTATCCGGGAACTATCGCTAATGTCGCTGCGGTTGCTCTCTACATCGGGGAAGTCTTAGGCAGCCGGTAACACCGGTACAGGAAGGTCAGGCAAGTCAGCGTGGCACGCGACTATTACGGGTTGCTCGGAGTGAGCAAGGGCGCGACGGACGCGGAGATCAAACGCGCCTATCGCAGGTTGGCGCGTGAGCTGCATCCCGACGTCAACCCGGACGAAGAGGCCCAGGCGCGGTTCAAGGACATCAGCGCGGCCTATGAGGTGCTCTCCGATCCGGAGAAGCGCCGCATCGTCGACCTTGGGGGCGATCCGTTGGAGTCGGCCGCGTCGGCAGCCGGCAACGGGTTCGCCGGGTTCGGCGGGCTGGGCGACGTGTTCGAGGCGTTCTTCGGCGGCGGCACCACCACACGCGGCCCGGTCGGCCGGGTGCGCCCGGGTTCGGATTCGCTGCTGCGCATGCGGCTCGACCTGGAGGAGTGCGCCACCGGCGTGACCAAGCAGGTCACCGTCGACACCGCAATCCTGTGCGACCTCTGCCACGGCAAGGGCACCCACGGCAACTCCACCCCGGTCACCTGCGACACCTGCGGCGGCCGCGGCGAGATCCAGACCGTGCAGCGGTCCCTGCTGGGCCAGGTCATGACCTCGCGGCCGTGCCCGGTGTGCGGCGGCGTCGGCGAGGTCATCCCCGACCCCTGCCACCGCTGCGGCGGCGACGGCCGCGTGCGCGCCCGCCGCGAGATCAGCGTGAAGATCCCGGCCGGTGTCGGCGACGGGATGCGGGTGCGGTTGGCCGCGCAGGG
>NZ_LZMD01000098.1 GCF_001668575.1 Mycobacterium sp. 1164985.4 | reverse complement strand
TCGAACAGCACCGCGGATGCGTCGCGGCGGGTGTGGTCGATTGATCTGCTCGACGATGCTGAGCATGCCCTGTTGGAGGGGTGGGGTCATCGGGCGGTGTTGATGGGGCCGGCGCGGGTGGGGGTGTCGATTCCGGCGTTGTTCGCTGTGCAGGTGGGCCGGTCGCCGGGGGCGGTGGCGTTGTCGTGTGGTGGGCGGTCGTGGTCGTATCGCGAGTTGGATGAGGCGTCGGATCGGTTGGCGCGGTTGTTGATTGGTCATGGGGTGGGGCCCGGTGATCGGGTGGGGTTGTTGTTGCCGCGGTCGGGTGAGGCGATTGTGGCGATTTTGGGGGTGTTGAAGTCGGGGGCGGCGTATGTGCCGATTGATCCGGCGTTGCCTGATGCGCGGGTGGGGTTCATGTTGGCCGATGCTGCGGTGGCCGCGGTGATCACCGCGGGGGGTTTGCGGGCGCGGGTTGAGGGCGCTGAGGTGGTGGTGATCGATGTTGATGATCCCGGGGTGTGGGTTTGGTCGGGTGGTGCGGTGGCGGCGCCGGGGGCCCAGGAGATCGCGTATTTGATTTACACCTCGGGTACCACGGGTGTGCCCAAGGGGGTGGCGGTCGCGCACGGCAGTGTGACGGGGTTGGTGGAGTCGTTGCCGGGGGTGTTGGCGTCGCGGCGGGTGTGGTCGCAGTGGCATTCGTTGGCCTTCGATGTGTCGGTGTGGGAGATTTTCGGCGCGCTGCTGCATGGGGGGCGGTTGGTGGTGGTGCCCGAGGAGGTGGCTGGGTCTCCGGAGGAGTTGCACGCGTTGTTGTGTGCCGAGGGGGTCGAGGTGTTGTGTCAGACGCCCTCGGCGGTGGGGATGCTGTCGGCGCAGGGGTTGGAGTCGGCGGCGTTGGTGGTTGCCGGGGAGGCGTGTCCGGGTGAGTTGGTGGATCGGTGGGCCACCCCGGGGCGGGTGATGATCAACGCCTACGGTCCGACCGAGGCGACGGTGTATGCGGCGATGAGTGCGCCGTTGGCCGGGGGTGGCGATGTGGTGCCCATCGGGGTGCCGGTGCCTGGGGCGGCGTTGTTTGTGTTGGATGCCGGGTTGCGTCGGGTCTCGCCGGGGGTGGTTGGTGAGTTGTATGTGGCCGGGACCGGGGTGGCTTATGGGTATGTGGGCCGGGCGGGGTTGACCGCGTCGCGGTTTGTGGCGTGTCCGTTCGGGGCGCGCGGACAACGGATGTATCGCACCGGGGATTTGGTGTCGTGGAGCGCGCAGGGCCAGCTGCGGTATTTGGGGCGTGCTGATGAGCAGGTCAAGATCCGTGGGTATCGCATCGAGCTCGGTGAGGTGCGCGCGGCGTTGGCCGGGTGTGTGGGGGTCGAGCAGGCGGTGGTGATCGCCCGCGAGGACCGTCCCGGAGACAAACGTCTGGTGGGCTATGTCACCGAGTCGGCGGGCGCGGCGGTGGATCCCAACGGCATCCGCGCCGCGTTGGGTGAGCGGTTGCCCGGCTATATGGTGCCCGCGGCGGTGGTGGTGCTCGACGCGTTGCCGTTGACCCCCAACGGCAAACTCGACAAACGCGCCCTGCCGGCACCGGAATATCAAAACGTTGACCGCTACCGCGCCCCGGCCACCCCCACCGAAGAAATCCTGGCCGGTATCTACGCCCAGGTACTCGGACTCGACCGCGTCGGAGCCGACGACTCCTTCTTC
>NZ_LZMD01000097.1 GCF_001668575.1 Mycobacterium sp. 1164985.4 | reverse complement strand
CGCGAGCGGGTGACGGTGTTGAGCCAGACCGCGTCGGCAGTGGGGACACTGTCGTCGGAGGGTTTGGATGCGGTGGCGTTGGTGGTTGGTGCTGAGCCGTGTCCGGCCGAGGTGGTGGATCGGTGGGCGCCGGGGCGGGTGATGGTCAACGTTTATGGTCCGACCGAGACCACGGTGGATGTGGCGATCAGTGCGCCGTTGGTGGCGGGGTCGGGGGTGCCGCCGATCGGTGTGCCGGTGGCGGGGGCGGCGTTCTTCGTGCTCGACGGCTGGTTGCGTGCGGTGCCGGCCGGGGTGGTCGGGGAGTTGTATGTCGCCGGCGCCGGGGTGAGCGTGGGGTATTGGCGGCGGGCGTCGTTGACGGGGTCGCGGTTTGTGGCGTGTCCGTTCGGGGTGGCTGGGCAGCGGATGTATCGCACTGGGGATTTGGTGGCCTGGGGTGCGGATGGGCAGTTGCGGTATGTGGGTCGCGCCGATGAGCAGGTCAAGATCCGCGGGTATCGCATCGAGCTTGGTGATGTGCGCGCGGCGTTGGCGGCCTGTGCGGGGGTTCAGCAGGCGGCGGTGATCGCGCGTGAGGACCGTCCGGGTGATAAGCGGCTGGTGGGTTATGTCACCGGCTCGGTCGATCCGGTCGCGGCGCGCGCGGCGCTGGCCGAGCAACTGCCTGCCTATATGGTGCCGGCGGCGGTGGTGGTGCTTGAGGCGTTGCCGTTGACGGTCAACGGCAAGCTCGACAAGCGGGCTTTGCCGGCCCCGGAGTACACCGATGTGGATCGGTATCGCGCTCCGGGCACTGCGGTCGAGGAGGTTTTGGCCGACATTTATGCCCAGGTGTTGGGGTTGGAGCGCGTCGGTGTCGACGAGTCGTTCTTCGAACTCGGCGGGGACAGCATTTTGTCGTTGCAGGTGGTGTCGCGGGCGCGCGCGGCCGGGATCGTGTGTCGGCCTCCGGACATCTTCACCGAGCAGACCGTGGCCCG
>NZ_LZMD01000096.1 GCF_001668575.1 Mycobacterium sp. 1164985.4 | reverse complement strand
TTCCGCGACGGGGACAAGGTCGTGCTGCTCTCGCGCAGCGGTAAGGACCTGGGCCGTTACTTCCCCGACGTCGTCGAGGCGGTGCGCGACGAGCTGGCGCCGCGATGCGTGCTGGACGGTGAGATCGTCGTCCCCCGCGAATTCGGCGGACGCACCCGGCTGGACTGGGAGTCGCTGAGCCAGCGCATCCATCCCGCCGACTCGCGGGTCCGGATGCTGGCCGAGAAGACACCCGCGGCCTTCATCGCGTTCGATCTGCTCGCGCGAGACGACATCGATTACACGCAACGGCCTTTCGGGGAACGCCGCGCCGCACTCGTCGACGCGCTCTCCGGCGCAGGCTCGATATTCCAGATCACCCCGGTGACGACCGACCTCGCGACGGCACACCGGTGGTTCGACGAGTTCGAGGGCGCGGGCCTCGACGGCGTCATCGCCAAACCCCTTGACCTGACCTATCAGCCGGACAAGCGCGTGATGTTCAAGATCAAACATCAGCGCACGGCGGACTGCGTCGTCGGCGGCTACCGCGTGCACAAGTCCGGCGAGGATGCGATCGGATCG
>NZ_LZMD01000095.1 GCF_001668575.1 Mycobacterium sp. 1164985.4 | reverse complement strand
CCCCCAAAACGAACCCCCCCGCCTTCCTACCAACTAACCACCACCCCCGACCCGCCCCACCCCCAACCACCCGCCACAACCACATCTGTGGATGAACCAGAACTTGGGGACAACTCCGAGAACCGTCGGCCCAAAACCTGGGGATAACCTGCCGTGGACCCGCGGCACCGAGCGTCAGGTCACGGCAGACCTGAGGCCATGGCCGTGAGTCAAAGGGTTGCCCGTTCACGCTTCGCAGGATGAAGTGGGAACGTCGACGACGACGAAAGGATCCGCAGTGACAGACCCGCGGCGAGACAACGTGCTGATCGTGCACTGGCACGACCTAGGGCGCTATCTCGGCGCGTACGGTCACGACGACGTGTCGAGTCCCCACCTCGACGCCTTCGCCGCCGAGAGCATCCTCTTCACCCGCGCGCACGCGACCGCACCACTCTGCTCACCGTCGCGTGGCTCCCTGTTCACGGGCCGATACCCCCAGAGCAACGGCTTGGTGGGGTTGGCGCACCACGGATGGGAGTACCGCTCCGGCGTCCGTACCCTGCCGCAGATCCTGTCCGAGTCCGGTTGGCACACAGCACTGTTCGGCATGCAACACGAGACCTCGTACCCGGCGAAGCTGGGCTTCGACGAATTCGACGTCTCGAACTCCTACTGCGAGTACGTCGTTGAACAAGCGGCGAAGTGGCTGACGAACACGCCCGAGGAGCCATTCCTGTTGACCGCGGGCTTCTTCGAGACCCACCGACCGTATCCCCGCGACAGATACGAGCCGGCCGACGCAACCGGCGTCGCTGTACCCGACTATCTGCCCGACGCAGCGGAGGTCCGTGACGATCTCGCCGAGTTCTACGGAGCGATCTCGGTGGCCGACGCCGCCGTCGGCAGGCTTCTCGACAGTCTGTCGGCGACGGGCCTGGACCGCACCACCTGGGTGGTGTTCATGACCGATCACGGCCCGGCTCTGCCCCGCGCCAAATCGACGTTGTACGACGCAGGTACGGGCATCGCCATGATCGTGCGCCCGCCCCTCGACGCCGACATCGAGCCGAGGGTCTACGACGAGTTGTTCAGCGGTGTCGACCTGCTTCCGACTCTGCTCGAACTCCTCGGCCTCCAAGTGCCCACAGACGTCGAAGGGGTGTCGCACAAGCCCGCTCTGCTGGCCGGCCCTGAGCCGCCGGTTCGCACCGAGGTGTACACCACGAAGACGTACCATGACTCCTTCGACCCGATCCGGGCGATCCGGACCAAGGAATACAGCTACATCGAGAACTACGCGTCGAGGCCGCTGCTGGATCTGCCGTGGGACATCGCCGACAGCGCGCCCGGTCGGATCGTCGCTCCTCTAGTCCGGGCCGAGCGACCGCAACGGGAGCTCTACGACCTGCGCGCCGACCCGTCCGAGTCGACCAACCTGCTCGGCCCTGGCGGGCCGGACGAGGCGGAAGCGATTGCCAATGAGTTGGCGCTGCTCCTCAACGACTGGCGCGTCAAGACCAACGACGTCATCCCGTCGGAGTTCGCGGGCACCCGGATCTCGGAGCGTTACACCGAAACCTACATGCGTATCCAGGGACCCCTGCCGAGCCGCTCCGCGATCGCGACCGAGCGCGGCATCGAGGACGACCACAGCGGCCAATAATTACGCTCAGCGTGAGCGAAACCGCATGTGGTGTCAGACTATTGCCGTGTGGGTAAGCTGCGCGCATGTCAGCCCCGACGGCCTATCTCGTCCTGGCCTCTCAACGCAGCGGCAGCACGCTGCTCGTGGAGTCACTGCGCGCGACGGGTGTCGCCGGTGAACCCGGCGAGTTCTTTCAATACCTGCCCAGCACAAGTCAGTCGCCACAGCCGCGGCAGTGGTTCGAGGGCGTGACCGACGAGTCGATCCTGCGCCTCCTGGACCCTCTCGACGAGGGTAAGCCCGACCTCGCTCCCCCAGAGATCTGGCGTGACTACATCCGCACAGTGGGCCGCACCCCCAACGGCATCTGGGGCGGCAAGCTGATGTGGAACCAGACGCCGCTGCTGCTCGAGCGGGCCAGCGGGCTGTCCGACCGATCCGGCACCGGCCTGTTGTCAGCCATCCGGGATGTCGTCGGCAGTGACCCGTTCTTCATCCACGTCCACCGCCCTGATGTTGTGTCGCAGGCTGTTTCGTTCTGGCGGGCGGTGCAGACGCGGGTATGGCGCGGACGGCCCGATCCGACACGCGATGCCCGCGCCGAATACCACGCCGGTGCCATCGCCCACGTCGTGACCATGCTGCGGGCCCAAGAAGAGGGCTGGCGCAACTGGTTCGCCGAAGAAGGGGTCGCTCCGCTGGAGGTGCCGTATCCGGTGTTGTGGCGCAACCTTTCCCAGATCGTCGGCGACATCCTCGAAGCGCTCGGACAGGACCGGCGGCTTGCGCCGGAACCGGTACTCGAACGGCAGGCCGACCAACGCTCCGACGAATGGGTCGACCGCTACCGGGCGGACGCCGAGAAGGAGGGGCTTCCCACATGACGGTCGACACCCTGCACGTCGACGAGCTCCGGCTGTTGGAGGCCGAGGCGGTCCACATCATCCGCGAGGTGGTCGCCGAACTGGAGCGCCCGGTGCTGCTGTTCTCCGCGGGCAAGGACTCGATCGTGTTGCTTCGCCTCGCCGAGAAGGCTTTTCGCCCGTCGCCGCTGCCGTTCCCGGTCATGCACGTCGACACCGGACACAATTTCCCCGAGGTCATCGAGTTCCGCGATCGCCGCGTCGAAGGCGAAGGGCACCGGTTGATCGTGGCATCGGTGCAGGAGTCGATCGACAAGGGCCGCGTCCCCGATCCCGGACCCGGCGCCTCGCGCAATCGCCAGCAGACCCGCACGCTGCTCGACGCGCTCGAGGCGGGTGGTTTCGACGCGGCGTTCGGCGGGGCCCGCCGCGACGAGGAGCGCGCCCGTGCAAAGGAACGCATCCTGTCCTTCCGCGACGAGTTCGGCCAGTGGGATCCCCGGGCCCAGCGACCGGAGCCGTGGTCGCTGTACAACGGCCGCATCAGGAAGGGCGAACAGGTCCGCGTGTTCCCGCTGAGCAACTGGACCGAGCTCGACGTGTGGCGCTACATCGAACTCGAGAACCTGGAGCTGCCGTCGATCTACTTCGCCCACGAACGCGAGGTCTTCGAACGCGACGGCATCCTTCTCGCGGTGTCCGAGTACGCCAAACCCGGCGACGGCGAGGCGTCTTCGGTCGAGTGGGTGCGCTACCGGACCGTCGGTGACCTGACCATCACCGGTGCGGTGCGCTCGCGAGCCGTCGACATCCAGCGGGTGATCGCCGAGATCTCCGCTGCCACAGTGTCGGAACGTGGTGAGACGCGAGCCGACGACCGCACCTCGGTCGCCGCCATGGAAGACCGCAAACGCGAGGGGTACTTCTGATGACCCGTCAACTTCTCCGCATCACCACGGCCGGATCGGTCGATGACGGCAAGAGCACGCTGATCGGGCGCCTTCTACACGACACCGACAGCCTCCCAACGGATCACCTCGAGGCCGTCACCGACGCGGAGGGCATCGCCGACCTGGCGGCTCTCTCCGACGGTCTGCGCGCAGAACGCGAGCAGGGCATCACGATCGACGTGGCCTACCGGTTCTTCTCGACGGACACACGTAGCTACATCCTCGCCGACACGCCTGGTCACGAGCGCTACACCCGCAACATGTTCACGGGTGCGTCCAACGCTCACGCCGCAGTCCTGCTCGTCGACGCGCGCGCCGGCGTCCTGCGCCAGACCAATCGACACGCGCGCATCGCGAAATTGTTGGGCATCAAGCACTTCGTCGCGACCGTCAACAAGATCGACCTCGTCGACTTCGACGAGACCCGATTCACCGAAGTGCACAAGGAGCTGCAGCAGGTCGCCGCCCGCCTCGGCAACATCGACATCACGGTGATCCCGATCGCGGCCAAGCTCGGTGACAACGTCGTCCACCGGTCGCAGAACACCCCCTGGTATGACGGGCCGACGCTGCTGGAGTATCTCGAGAGCATCGAGCTCACTGCGCCGCAGGCGGAATCCACCATGTTGAGGCTTCCGGTGCAGTGGGTGTCGCGCCCCACCGCCGAGCAGCGGCGCCGCTACACCGGACGGCTCTCCGGCGGGACGCTCAAGGTCGGCGACCCGGTGGTCAGCCTCCCTTCCGGCACCCGCTCCACAGTGACGCTGGTCGATACGCTCGACGACCAGCGATCCGTTGCCGTTGCGCCACTGTCGGTTTCCGTGGAGTTGGCCGACGACATCGACGTCGGTCGTGGTGACGTTCTAGTCAGCGGCTCCGACGACGCCGTCCTCCCCGTGCTCGCCCGGGAACTCGACGCGACGGTGTGCTGGTTCCGGGAAGGCCCGTTGCGCGCAGGCGATCGACTTGCGCTCAAACAGGGAGCGAAGACGGTTCGCGCCACCGTGCAGGCGCTGCACAGCCGCCTCGATCCGGAGACGCTCGACGAGCTGGACAATCCGGTTGAGCTGGTGCTCAACGACATTGGCGAGATCACCCTACGCACGAGCTCGGTGGTGATCGCCGACCCCTACGCCGAGAACCGGGACAGCGGCGCGTTCATCCTGATCGACGAGGCCACCAACGACACCGTCGGCGCGGGAACGATCCTCGAGCCGCGTGAGGTCAAACCGGGCGAACAGACACGCAACGACATCCGCTGGCACCCATCGTCCCTCGACCGGGACTTCCGATGGTCGGCCACCGGCCAACGTGGAGCCACCATCTGGTTCACCGGCCTCCCCGCATCGGGCAAGTCGACGATCGCGGTGGCCGTCGAACGCGCCCTCGTCGAATCCGGGGACGTGGCCTATCTTCTCGACGGTGACAACATCCGACACGGGCTCTCCGACGATCTGGGGTTCTCGGCCGGTGACCGCGCGGAAAACATCCGCCGGGTCGGCCATCTCACCCGATTGTTCGCCGACGCCGGTGTGGTGGCGTTGGCGTCGTTGGTCTCACCGCTGAAGTCCGACCGCGAGACCGCCCGCGCGCTCAACGACGCTGCCAAGCTCCCCTTCATCGAAGTGCACATCGCCACGCCTGTCGACGAGTGCGAACGGCGAGATCCCAAGGGCCTGTACGCACGGGCGCGTGCGGGAGAACTGAAGGGCCTCACCGGCGTCGACGCCCCGTACGAGCCACCGGAAAACCCGGATCTGGTGCTCGACACCACCGGCGCGGACATCGACGACCTGGTCAAGCAAGTGATCGATCTGCTCAACGCCCGGCGCGACGCTCAACCGACCTGAGCCACCACAAAAATTCGCCGGAACGGGAAGAACGTGGTTCCATCCGACCGCCGGGGATACGCGGAATCCAGTATGGGAATCAGTTCGGCGCAGAACTCCTCCCACTCGGGATCCGACAGCCTGCTGCGCACGGGGCGCAGCGCGGTGCCGGTGATCCATTCCAGCACGGGGCTTTCGCCGGTCAACACGTGCACATAGGTGGTCTCCCACGCGTCGACCGTGCACCCGGCACCGGCCAGCAGATCGGCGTATCCGACCGGATCCTCGACCGGCGCCTCCCTAAACGGGAAGTCCCGCAACCGCTCTGACCACTCCCCACGACGAACGAGCTCGCGCACCGCGAGATGTGAGGGCGCGTCGAAATTGCCCGGCACCTGCATCGCGATCCATGATTCGGGTGCCAGCTCGCCGGCCCACCGGACGAGAAGTCGCGGATGGTCGGGCACCCACTGCAGGGTGGCGTTGCTGATCACGACCTCGGTGCCGGGTTTCGGCGTCCAGTCGGCGACGTCGCCGACGTTCGCGTCGATCCCCCGCTCCCGCGCGGCCCGCACCATCTCCGCGGAGCTGTCCAACGCCTCGATGTCCGCCTGCGGCCAGCGCTGCGCCAACGTGGCGGTGAGATTCCCCGGCCCGCAACCCAGATCCGCGACGCGCCGCGGCGCATCGGCGCGAACCCGCGACAGGAGCTCGAAGAACGGACGCCCGCGCTGGTCGGCGAAGGACAGATACGCCTCGGGGTTCCACATGACGACAGTTTGACATCGCCCGATCGGGATACCATGCGGAACGTGAGCCAATCGGACGCCAACCCGATCGATCCACCCATCCCCGTTCCCGATGTTCCGGGAGCAGACGCCACCCGCGGTCTGCCGCGTCGTGCCGACCTGACGTTGCGCCAACGGTTCATCGTCGACTCGTCGGCCGTGGCCGATATCGCACTGCGCACCGCGATCGCGTCGCTGCTCGCGGCCACGATGCTGCCGACTCTGGTCGGCGGGTTGCGCCGGTCGCAGTCACGCGCCGAACGTGAACAACTACAGTTCTACGCCGAACTGGCCACGGCCAAGGATCCCGTCCGTTCGTTTGCCGCACCTTCGTCGCCGCCCCGCGTCGCATCGAGGACGGCGAACCCGCTGGCCGAGTGGATCGCCAAGGGCCGCGTCCAGAACATTCGTTTCGACAGCAGCTTCGAGGCAGTCAATCCCGCGCTGCGCGAACAGTGCCGCGGCTTCGAACGTAACAACGTCGTGCACGCCCAGCACTGGCGCCATGACGACGGACCGCATCCGACGCTGTGCCTGATCCACGGCTTCATGGGCTCGCCGTATCTGTTCAACGGCCTGTTCTTCTCGCTGCCGTGGTTCTTCCGTTCGGGATACGACGTCCTGCTGTACACCATGCCCTTTCACGGTCCCCGCGCCGAGAAGGGCTCACCCTTCAGCGGGTACGGGTTCTTCGCCAACGGGTTCTCCGGCTTCGCCGAGGCGATGGCGCAGGCCGTGCACGACTTCCGCTCGGTCCTCGACTATCTCGAGTTCACCGGAGTCGACCGCATCGCCCTGACAGGGATGTCGCTGGGTGGATACACGTCCGCGCTGATCGCGGCCGTCGACGACCGCATCCAGGCCGTCATCCCCAACGTCCCCGTGGTCGCACCCGATCAGACCGTGGGCGAATGGTTCCCCGCCAACAAGGTGGTCGGGCTGCAAAACCTGTTGACGGGAACCGATGCCGAACTCACCGGCGCGGCGACGATGTTCTCGTCACCGCTGAACTACGCGCCGCTGGTGCCCAAGGACCGCAGGTTGATCATCACCGGTCTCGGTGACCGGCTGGCGCCGCCGGAGCAGGCCGAGATGCTGTGGGAGCATTGGGACCGCTGCGCGTTCCACTGGTTCCCCGGCAACCACATCCTGCATGTCAGCCAGCCGGACTACCTGCGTCGGATGACCCGCTTCATGCGCGGCTTCATGTTCGACTGAGTTCGGCCTGTGCTCCGGCCGGCCAGTCGATTCGCGCCAGTACTTCCGGAGCGACGTACCGAACCGGAACATTCAACCGGCCAACGGATTTGGGGTCCAACGCGGTCAGCAACGGCTTCTGCACACCCCGATGCGCGGTCAGGCCGGACACCGGCACGCCACGCACCACCTCGGGACTGCGGAAAGCACACACCGCCGCCACAGCCGGTCGCGGCGCCGAACCGCTGAACTCGACGGCCGTCCAGGTCTCCGTCGGTTCCGACCGCACCTCCGCGAGGCGCTCCCCCAAGCGCTCGTCGACCGGAATCCCGTAGGCCGTGACGAATCCGGCTTCGTCTTTCACGCCGCGCCACTTCTCGCGGGCCTTCCCGACCAGCGGCACGTCGGGATCCTCGACCAATACGGCATCGAGGCCGGCCTCGCGCAGTTGATCGGCGAGCCGCCGACCGGCAATCTCGGCAGTCTCACGCAGCGGCAACTCCGCCGACCGTGCCTGTAATGCAACAAGGTTCGCCTCGGCATCGAGTGTCAGGCTGATCCATGTGGTGCGGGCGCCGTCACGGTCGTGGGCCGTGACGCGGACCTTTTCGCTGCGGACGCCGAACCGCTCGACATATCCGGATGCGAGGGGCAGCGGCACACCGAGACCCGCCGGGTCCTCGACCTGCAGCACTACGGTGACCTGATTCGGACTCTGCGCCTTGCGCTTCGAGTGGTTGCGCCGAACCACGGCCAACCGCCTGCCTACCATGTTTGTCACGAACTGGCCGCGCCACCAGGCGAACACGGCGACCGCCACGGCCACAGCGACGCCGAAGATCCACCAGTCCGTGGTCGATTCCCACGGGTATGCCATTGCCGCCAGGGCGATGGCTGACGACGCCAACGCAATTCGAACGGTCACGATGCCTCCGCTTGATTGTCGAGGGTTCTTCGCCGATAAACGGCGACCGCGGCCGTGACGGCTGCGATCAAGGCCAGCACGCCGGTGCCGACGAACGCGACCACCTTCGGCGTTGAGTCCGGCACCTCGGGCCGAGGCGGCGCGGCGACGGGTCGGGGTTCTGGTTCGCCGGGACCGGCGACCGCCGCCGTCACATCCCAGGTCAAGGCGGCGACTGGATCCACGAGTCCCGCACCGGTCAAGTTCGACGGCGCCCGCGCCGCGCCCTGGGCACCGGCGGTGAGACGGTCCCTGACCTGCTCGGCGGTCAGGCCGGGAAAGCGGCTGCGCACCAAGGCCGCAACGCCCGACACGTAAGCCGCCGCGAAGCTCGAACCGTTCAGGGGGTACCACCGTCCGCGGTCATCGGGCAGTGCGTTCGCTAGACCGCCGCCGTCGCCGTTGCTCACCGAAGCGATGTCCTGCCCCGGCGCGGCGATGCCCACCCACGGACCTGCCATGGTGAAGTCCGACGGCCGCCCAGATGTGTCGAGTGATCCCACCGAGAGCACGTAGGGCTGCCAGGACGACGGTATCGACACCGAGGTGACCCCGGCCCAATCGCGGGGGTCCTCGGGTCGACTGGGATTCGACAGCGGATTCGACGGACACGCCGACCCCGGGTTCAACCCCACCTTGTTGTTGCCCGCGGCGGCGACGATCACGGCGTCTTTCTCGACGGCCGCATACCGCAGGGCCGCACCGAGTTCTCTCTGGTCGACGTTCTCGGTGGCGGGAAGGCAGGTGACGGCCGAGATGTTGATGACCCTCGCGCCCAGATCCGCCGCGTGAACGACCGCGCGGGCCAGGGTCGCGACGTCGAGGGTGACACGCGCCGTCGCCGGATTCTCGCCGATCTCGCGCGGAGAGAACCGCGAAGAGGTCGACCGGATCGCGAGCACACGCGCGCCGGGCGCGACCCCGGAGAACCCGTCGTCCCCCGGCTGACCCGCGATCAGCCCGGCCACCAACGTTCCGTGGCCGTCGCAGTCACTCAGGCCGTCGGTGGATTCGACGAAATCCCCGCCGGGTTCGACGTTCGGCAATCGGGGTCCGGGCCTGACGCCGGTGTCGATGACCGCGACGAGTTGTCCGTCGCCGCGGCTGTACTTCCACGCACCGTCGAGGTTGAGCAGCGTCTGATTCGGACTGGCCGCAGCCGGGTCGCTACCGGGCAGCACACCGGCACTGACACATGGTCCCCGCTGCGACTGCGGCTGGACAGGCCCGGGGGCTCCCGACGGCGGCGGCACGGCGGGGTCGACCTGAGGCGGTGCGATCGCCTGAGCGACGGGCGAACTCGCGATCACGACCGTCATCGCCGCCGTGGCCGCGAGCACAGAGCGCACGCGATCGCGCGTCACCGATGCCTCATCGGTTCAGCACCCAGGCGAACAACCCGACGAGATACGCGAGGACCGGAATCAGCGATGCATCGATCCCGGATGCCAGGAATCCGACCAGGCGGCGCATCGGCAGCGAGTAGGTCTCGGGCGAACCGACCTTCGGGAACAGCGCCACGATCACCCACACCACCGTCAGTCCACCCAGCGCGGCGAGCGCCCACCACGCCGCGGTGATGCGGTCGTCGACGGCGAACACGACCAGGAACGAGACCGCGAGCAGGAACGGCTGGCTCAACAGCCACGCCTTGCACGGAGCGGAATCCCACACCCGCGCCCGCAGCACCGCACCCAGCGCCACGGCGGCCACGACATACCACGTCCACGGTGAAACATCTTGTGGCGCAGCCAGGGTCACCGCTCCGGCGGTGAACAGCAGCACGCCGCCCGCGATGAAGCCCGTCTGGTGCGAGTCGCTGATCCGGACACGCCGCGGGAGGTCGGCCAGCACCGTCAACGGGTGCGGCGCGGGCGTCGGGTCACCGGGGGCGGGAATCACCGGCATCGGCAGGCGCGCCCACAGTGCGGACAGTTGCGCGGCCTGGACCGTGATCACCAGCGCCGACACCACCAGGATCGATCCGACGATCAGGTGGTTGAGATGCCAGATCGTGGCCGCGCCCGCGGTGATCAACGCTCCACCGCCGACGACGGTGGCCGCCGTGAACACAGCGATGGCGCGTTGTGCGACAACGATGCTGACGATCGACCAGGCCGTCACGCCCGCGGCGGCCAGCAGCACGTGCGACGGCCCGAAGTCGCCTGGTACGCCGAGCGCGAGGGCGACACCGATGGGTGCGAGCGCCGTCACGGCCAGCGCAGTGCCCAGCCGGGGTGAGCGACCCCACGAGAGCATCGCGGCCAGGACCGTGACCAGGGCCGTGCCGCTGGCAAGAGCGAGTCCGGCGAACCCACCGGCGATCTCACTGTGGACAGCGGCGAAAACGGTGGCAATCACGATGATCGAGCTCACGGCCGCCGCAGCGCTGCGGGCAATATGCGCTGCACCCCAGGGCTTCTCACGGGCCGCCGAGAAGATGACCGCGGCATCACCGATGTCCTCGACGATTCGCGGTGCCGCGGGCCCGGCCGGAAGCGGTTGCAGCGCGAGCAGATCGCCGTCGACGACACCGACGGTTTCCAACGTCGCGTCGAGGCTGAACGGTGCGCCGCCGATCGGGGCCAGCGACAACACGACCGGTGACGCGTCGCCGTATTCCTCGTCGGCGGGCATCGCCATCTTCCGCACGGCGGGCAGAATCTCGCGCAGGGGGAGCTCGGTGGGCAACGCCATGTCGGTGACCCGACCGCCGGCCTCACCCGCGGCGAGCACCGCGACACGGACGATCGGCATCGACCGCGACGGGGCTGGGTCCGCCGAAGACGCTGTAGCGCCGCTCAAACTGTCTGCCATTGGTGTTCCGTTCTCTGGTTGGAGTCGAAGTCTCGGGTCAATTTCAGGTCGGGGAACCACGCCCCGTCGGACAGCGTTGCGGTGAGCCGCTCGACCGCGGACGCGATCGCCAGCGGCGTGCCGGGAGTGAAGGTCGATACCCACTCGCCGTCGAAGGCCTTCGAGGGGTGGACGAGGACCCTGCCTTCCCGGGTGTCGACGACGCTGACGCCGACATCGGTGCTGACGCGGTGACCGTCCCGGTGGTCACCCGCCACGATCTCCACATAGCTGCGGTCCGTCGCGTAAGCGGCTTCGACGACGTCGCGTGCGCTCGGCGGGATGCCGAGGAACTCGATCACATCGTCGAGCGTCGCGCCGTTGCGCAGCTTTTCGTCCGCGCGCGCCCCGATCCGGGCTGGGATCGCGAACTCGTCGAACCTGGCGGGCGGACGACCCGACAGCCCCGCAGTGAGGATGGGCACCAGGGCCTGCGGGTGGTCCACCTGCAACTCGGAGAGCGTGACGAGGCCGCCGCCGCGGAGCGCTACGACGGTGTGGTCGTCGCGCCGCGCGACGTGGCCCCGCAACATGCTCCCCGAGCCGCGGACAAACCGTAATTCGAGCCATCGCCGAGCCCGACATGTCGTCGTAACCCATTGCCGGACATGAGGTTCGACGGTCCCGTCGGCCGCCATCACACCCAGCTCCACGAGTTCGGCCGACATCCTGGACTCGAAGGCCGCCCGCTCGGCGTGCTCGGTATAGGGCGGGGTGATGGCCAGCACCCAGGGGTAGTTCCCCACCCCGGATGCGTCGGCGACGAACCAGGCCTGCTCCGCGGTCAGCTCGACTGCGTTAACTGCCACCGTCGGTCAGCCACCCCATTTGGCGCCTTCGGCCTGGTCCCGGGCGCTCATCGTCATGGTGTTCTGCTCGTGGGTGGCGGCCATTGCACGGTAAGCGCGCACGAGTTCCTCGAGCGCGAGGTTCCACTGTGCCTGCCACGCCTGGTAAGTGGTTCCGGTGTCGCCCTGCCAGGCCCCGGCCAGTGCCGCCTGCTCGCTGGCGATGTCGGCCCCGACGGCGTGCAGTGCGCCCGCGTAACCGGCCATCTCGCCCGAGTGAGCCAGCATCGCCGGGTAGTTGTACATGATCTGAGACATCAGGTTCTCCCTCTAGGTCAGTTCGAAGTTCAGATACCGGTGTAGGTGCTGGCCGCAGCCGCGTCCTGCGACACGTAGGTGCCCGCAGCATCGCCGAGGTTGACCTGGGCGATGTCCAGGAGCGCGTTGACCTTTGCCGAAACTTCGAGGAAGCGGGCGTGTGCGGCCTGGAACGCGGCCGACGACTCGCCCATGTGGAATGCCTGCGCCGACTGGGCGGCCTGCTCAGCCTGCGCCATGGTGCTGCGCATCAGTGCTGCCTTCGCCGAGAACGCTGCCTCGGATGACACGAGTTGGGGGATGTGAGCGTCCAGGAGGCTCATGGATGTTCCTTTCGGATTGTGGTTCGGCGGAATAGGTTTCGGTCAGTTCGGTTCAGTCGTTCTCTCCCCCCTTGTGATCCCAGTCGCTGGGCAGCATGGGCTCGGTAGGTCCGCCGCCGAACGAGTTGCCGGCGAGCTCGGTGAGCCCGCTGGCCTGCTCGGCGTCCGACTTGGTCGCCGCGCCGCTGAAGCCCACTGCGCCGGCGCCCTTCTCGGACGCGGCAACGTGCGGGCGCCGAACGCTTTCGCGTGGCGGGGCCGCGTCTTCCGGCTCGTCGGGTTCGTAGTCCATGTACGCGTCTGCGTATTGCCGCTGGTGCACGGGCTGCGGGCGCTTACGCCGGGCCTTGCGCTTCGCCAACGACGACGCCGCGGCCGCGGCGGCTGCCGACGCGGCGATGTCCGATGCGGGCGCCTTCACACCCGTGCCCTCCCGGAACGTCGGCGAGACACCGCCCTCGGGGTCGGGCCCGGCCACCGCGTACGGCACCGCCGGTGCGGCACCGGCCGCCGGCGCGGCACCCGCCCCCGCCCCGGCCCCCATCCGGCCGATCGCGGAGCCGCGCGCAGAATCGCTCCCGCCGGTTGCCACCGTGGCGCCGACGGTCCCCACCGCGCCGGCCGCGCCCGCCCCGTCGGTCAGCGCAGGTGCAGCGCCCGCGGGTGCCGGTTCGGGTGCGGCGGCCGGGAGCGGCGGCGGGGTCTGCGACTGGACGATCAGACCGATCAGCAGGGGCAGCCAGATCGGGGCGCTCAAGATCAGCGACCACGTCGTCCATCCGAGCGGCTGAGTGATCGCCTGATACAGAACGAAGAACAGCACCAGTCCCGACGATGGATTGAACAGCCACCCGAAGAAACTGTTCATGAAGTCGCTGAGCGCGTCGAGGACGTTGCCGAAGAACTGGCGTGCGAAGTTCAGGATCGACTCGAAGAAGTCTTCGAAGAACCTCATGATGTCGCGCAGCAGATCGGCGATGGAGTCCGCGATGTTTCGTGCGCCACCGGAGTCGGCGGCAGTCGCCATCGCCGCCGACTGCTGCATGTCGGCGGCCGCCGCACCCGCCTCGCCCACACCCGGTTTCAACACGAATGGCGCGGGGGTGGTCATCGGCGTCGCCGCCACCGCCGCACCCGACACCGCCTGGTAGGTGCTCATCGTCGTGGCGGCCTGGATCCACATCCGCACGTAGTCGGCTTCGTTCAACGCGATCGGAATCGTGTTGATACCGAGGAAGTTGGTGGCGAGCAGCACCGCGTGGGTGGACTTGTTCAACGTCAGCTCCGCCATCGTCGGCATCGTCGCCAGCGCCGTGGTGTACGCGGCCGCGGCGGTACTGTGCTGTGCCGCGGCGGCGGCGCTGTTCGCGCTGGCCTGCGCCAGCCACGCGAGGTACGGCGCATGTGCTGCCGCGTACTGTGCGGCGCTCGGACCCTCCCAGGCGCCACCCTGCACATTCCCGAGCACGGCGGTCAACTCCGCTGCGGCAGAGGAGTATTCGGCTGCCAGTGACTGCCACGCCCCCGCCGCCGCCAACAGCGAACCCGGCCCGGGCCCGCTGCTCAGCATGGTCGAGTGCACCTCCGGAGGAAGCGCCATCCAAATGGGAGCCGTCACGATCAGCTACCGGCCACCAGATAGCTCGCCGCGGCCGCCGCGTCGCCCGTGGCGTAACTCGTGCCGGACTGGCCGACCCCGAGACCGGAGCGGCCGAGCTCCTCGACGCCATGGGCAGCGACGGCATTGTGCTCCGTGCCGTGAGCGCTCAGGCTGACGGCCGTCTGGATCGATACGGCGTCGACGGCCGGCGGGATCACAGCCGTCACCGCCGGCGCCGCCGCGGCGTGGGCGGCCGCCAACCGGGCCGTCAACGCCTCGACGGCCGAGGCTGCCGCGGCCAGGCCTTCGGGAATGACGCGAAGAGTCATCAGTTGTACTCCCTTCCACTGTTTCCGTTGTTGCTCGAGCGTTCGGCCAGCGCGTCCGCGAACGGATTGACCAGTTGCAGGAACGTCGGCCCGTCGCCGTCGTCGAGCAGCATCGCTCGGCCCGCGGGCAGACGGCGGAACCGGTGCCCCCGGATCTTGCCGCTGTCCTGCGGGTTGCCCGACAGCATGAGGATCGTGGCCTGCAGCTCGTTGAGCCGGCGTAGCAGGGGCGCGGTCATCAGGGCGTGCGCCGAGCCGGTGGCCCGCGCGGTCACGATGACGCGCAGCCCCAGTTCGCTTGCCTGGGAGAGCAATCCGATGATGCCGGTCCACGGCCGCTGTCCCGCGAACGGTCCGCTGATCGCGGGCGCGTCCGGGATCTGGTCGACGTCGTCGATGATCAGGTAGTGAGTATGCGTGTCGTCGCCGGACCGGTAGTTCCACCTGGTCAGTTCCTGCGCAGACATATCCGCCGGCGGGCGGCGCTTCTCCAGCAGGGCGGTCAGCCCGAGCATCGCCGGGGTGATTCGATCGATGTTCGGGGTGTATTCGTTGTCCGGGAACAACGGCTCGTCGACGAGGTGCAGACGCCGGTCGATCACCGTGAATGCGACGCTGTTTGACGTCGAGTTCTCGCGGATGGTGCGAATCACGTGACGCAGAAACGTCGTCTTGCCGGACTTGGCGTCACCGAACACCATCAGCAGCGGGTTCTGCCCGAACGCCATGGGCACCGCCGCGAGATCCTCCTCGCGCTGGCCGATGACCACCGTCTCCAGAGCCGGATACAGCGGGGCGACGGCGCTCGGCGCGAGCTCGTGCGGAAGCAACCGCACCGGTGGCGCGCTGACGCCGCGATGACGGGCATTGATCACCGCGATGTCACGCAGCGACGGCTCGGCGAACAGGAAGTGCTCGGCGGCCATGGTCAGGCCGCGACCGGGCTGATCGGCGGGCACCGCCTCGGCGGGCCGGCGCAGGGCACCGGTGACCCGCACGTTGCTGTCGCGCGGGTCCGACAGCTTCAGTTCGAGGCGCTGGCCGAGGCCGTCGCGCATGGCCAGCGGAACCTCGAGCCAGTTCGGCGTCGTGATGACCACGTGGATCCCGTAGGACATTCCCGTGTTGACCAGCTCGGTCACCTTCGACAGCAACGGGTTGCGCGTGTTGAAGGTGTCGGTGTTGTCGCGGCTGAACGCGTAGAGGTTGTCGATGACAAGGAAAGTCTTGGGGTAGACCTCTCCGCTTCCCCCATTACCGGAATGACCGCGTGCCTGGCGGGCGCGCAGCAGCTGTTCGAGCTCGCCGAAGGTACGGCGGATGCGCTCGGGTTCCAGGGGCGACGCGACGCTGCCGACGTGGGCGAGGTCTTCGAGCGCCCGCAACTGGCCGCCGCCGTAGTCCAGGCAGTAGAACGTGACGTCGCGCGGTGAGTGTAGGGCCGCTGCGGACAGGATGAACGTCTGCAGCGCCGTGGTCTTGCCCGACTTGGGTCCACCGTGGATCAACAGGTTGGACCCCGCCGACCTGGCGTCGAAGATCAACGGATCGCGGCGCATCGCGAACGGCCGGTCGATTTCGCCCAGCGGCCAACGCCATTCCCGCTCGGACACGTCGACACGGGCGAGCAGATCCTCGAGCGGGATCGGCTCCTCCAGCGGCGGTAGCCAGAGCGGCGGTGCCTTCGGACCGTAGTGGGCGAGCTGGTCGCCGATGGTGGCGATGAGCTTGCGCGGCGCGCGCTCCTCGTGGGCGGCCGGATCGGAGACGACAACCGTCTCGGCGGGCGCCTCGACGTGTCCGGCGGTGAACGGCTGCGGAACCGGAACCGACTGCACCACAACCGACCTCTCCACCCGCGGTGGGTCGTAGATGCCGTCGACGTAGGTGCTGCGGAACTTGACCGGCATCGCACCCGGCGCCGGCACCAGGAAGCCCTCGCCCTTGTGTTCGGGTCCCGCCTCGATGTGGAACGCGTCCTCGACACCGATGATCTGGCGGCTGATGGACGGGCTGGCCACCTTGAGGCCGATGCGGTAGGAGGTGTTCTTGTCGATGTCCTTGATCCGGCCGACGTCCAGCGTCTGCGAGGCGAACAGGATGTGGATGCGGAACGAACGGCCCTTGCGCGCAACGTAGTCGAACAGGTCCGCGTACTCGGGATGGTCGGAGAGCATCAGCGAGAACTCGTCGGCCACGACGAGCAGCGTGGGGAGCGGTGGCAGGTCGTGGCCCGCCGCGATCGCCGCTTCGTACTCGAGCACCGAGTTGAACGCACTGCCCTGCACCCGGCGGCCGGCCTCCATGAGCAACTGCTCACGCCGGGCCACCTCACCGCGCAGCGTATCGGCGAACCGGTCAGCCAGCGAGCGCTTCTCGGCCATGTTCGAGATGACCGCGACCACCTGCGGGAAGTCCCGGAAGATATCCGCCCCGGCCTCACCCTTGAAGTCCGCATAGATCACGATCAACCGATCAGCGGAATGAGTCGTCAACAGCGACAACAGGATCGCCATCAACGTCTGCGACTTACCGGAGCCGGTCATACCGATCATCAAGCCGTGCGGGCCCATACCGCCCTCGGCCTCGTCTTTGAGGTCGAAGATCAGCGGTTCCCCGGTGGCGGTCACGCCGATGGGCACCCGCAGTTCGTCCTCGCGCGCCCTCGGGGCCCACAAACTCGCAACGTCCAACGCCGCGGCGTCCGGAATGCCGAGCAGCGTGGAGAAGGTGGCGACACCGGTGCTGCCGGTGCGTGCGTGGCTCGGGTTCGAATCCCACTTCGACAGCCGACGCGCGATGTGGCGCGCGGTCGCGACGTCTAGCCGATCTGCGGCGTCGACATAAGGCTGCCAACCGCCGGTCTGCCAACGCTGCAACCTGCCGCCGCTCAAGTGCAGGATGGGTCGCTCCGGATCGGGATACTGCTCGCGGTGCGGCGGCTCGGCGATGCGCTGCACCAGCGTCACACCGGCCAATCCGGCCCGCGGGACGAGGGTAGTGGTGTCCACGTCGGGGTCGTCGACGACGATGAGCAGGTGCTTGACCTCGGCGTCGTCATCAATGCCGAACGACGGCCGGTCGTCCAGTGCGGGGGCGAGTTGCGCGCGCAGTTCGCCGATGTCGGACGCGAGGTACCGGGCAGGGCCAGCACCGTCTACGGCACCCGGGATGTCGTTGTGCGGCAGCCACTTCAGCCATGCCCAGTCATCACTCTCGATGTCCGGTGACAACAACGCGACGCCGAGCACAGCGGGGTCGTGCCAGGTGACGGCCTGGGCGATCCATGCGCGAAGCGCGGCGCGCACCTCGTCGGGCTCGCCGAGCACCGCGATGCGCGAGACCTTGCCGACGTCGATGCCGGCCGGCACGTCGCGCACCGTCCGCTGCACATCGAGCAGGGCCCGTAGTGCGCTGTGCGACACCGGTTCCAGATCAACCTCGTCCGCACTGTCCTTCACCCGCAGCGACGCGTTCAGCGGTGCGTCGTGCAGTCCGGTTCGTACCACCAGGAAATCGGGGTCGTGCGGGTCGCGCTCCCACTGTCGGCGGGTTCCCGGCACGTCGATGAGCAGCTTCGGATCCGGATGCGACCACTCCATCGCCGCGCGCTGCTCGGCGGCGTGTGCGCGCACGTTGTCGCGGACCACCGACAGGTAGCGCAGGTAGTCGGCACGCTCGGCGTCGACTTCCTCGGTGCGCATCTTGTTGTCGGTGCCTCGGTAGAGCGCTGTCGCGGCCAGCAGCAGGACGAACGGGAAGAACAGCGTTGTCGGCGAGATCAGTCGCATACCCGTCGCCACCAAGGCCACGATCATGCCGACGATCAGGATGACGATCAGGAACGGCAGCACCCGCCGCAGCAGCGATGGCGGAATCACCCGCGGCAGCTCCGGCGGCGGTTCGATCGCGATGGTGCCTTTGCGCGTCGTCGGCACCGGAATGCGGCGTCGCGCCTCGAATATGAGCCGGCTCACTACGGCGTCTCCCTCACGACAGCGGGGCGGGGGTCGGCGGCCAGGGCGTCATGGGCCAGCAACGCGTCGCTGCGCGACAGCGTCGGGCCGGGAGCGAACTGGCTCAACATCGACCAAGGGATGGGCAGGGCGGGCGGGTTCAGCCCGAGGGCGGTGATGGCGTTCTCGTCACCGTCGGTGTCGAGGCCGTAGCGCACCCCGACGTCGCTGAGCCAGAACGACGCTCCGCCGGCGGGCGACGTCGACACACCTCCGCCGTCCTGACCGACGGTCTGGACCAGGTAGCCGCGGCCGGGGACCAGCACCACGTTGTTCGCGGTGGTCCCGGAGCCCGCCCCCACGAGCTGCACGGGGTGCAGCTGATCAGACACCGGCAGCGTGACACCGGTGCGCAGGTCCAGCGTCGCGCTGGTGGCGTCCGCGGGTCGCTTCCACTCGGCACACGTCAACGGCGCGTCGGCGGCGTCGACGAGCGTAACCGGTTGTGCGGGAAAGGCGTCGACGTCGATGGTGTCGGCGACGGGCAGACGCGCGATGTCGTCGGCGCCCAGCCGCGGCGGCTGCTCGAGCCCGTATGAGTTCGTGTTGCGCATGATCGCGGCGACGACCGGCGAAATCGGTTGCAGCCCTTCGATGAGAACCGCATAGTGACGCAGGGTGTTGTCGGTGGCGAAGGATGCGACCACTGCGCCGACCGGCGCCTGCACCGGCAGCGGGTATCGCGGCGGCTCGCCGGCACCGGGAACGACCGGCGGACTCAGCGCGGGAGCTTCCGGGACCGCATTGAACAAGCCCGCCGCGACCGGGCGCACATCGGCACCTCCGGTGCCCAGACCCAGGGCACTGGTGACCGCGCGGTTGTTCATGTCGATCGGACTGCGGCGGCCGTTCCACAACAGCCATGTGCCCGCGTTGGGTCCGGCCGGGTTTGCGACCAGGATCGCCTTGTCATCGGCCAGCGGCGCGGCGCGTTCACCGCCGTCGGCCAACGGCCCCGCGATCATCGTGACACCGGCCGCCGGCCCCGAAACCCCGTCGCACACCGTCCAATCGGCGTCGCGGGTGGTGTTCTGTACCATGCGCTCGGGTGCACCCGGGATGCCGATCAGGTTGCCGCGCGGGAACTGGTCGATCTCGCTGGTCTTGACCTGCGACGGGTTGTCGGGACGGCCGGCGATCAACCGCGCGGAGGTCAGATTCAGCACGGGGTGCAGCTGCTCGCCGAGGCGGACGTAGAGCGCTGACGTGGTGCGGTCGGCGAGTATCGCGTCGTTGCCCGCGACGCCGCCGGGCCGGATCCACGAGAACACGAAACATCCCGCCACCACGGTGATCAACACCAGTGCGCCGACAAGCACCGAACGGGTCTGGGTACGCAACGGATCGACGAGCATGCGGGTGTCGTGCAGGGCGACACCGGATGCGATGCGCCGCATGATGAATCGCCACCCGGTCACCTGATGGCGGGTGACGAACCCGCGGCGGTACACGACGCGGTCGGGGTTTTCGTTCTCCGGCGTGCGCGAGGCGAACGCCCGACGGTCGGAGTTGTCCGGATTGCTCATTCGGGCACCGTCAGGCCGAGGCCACGCAGCAGCGGAATGGCGGATTTGGTGACGTCTTCATCGGTTATGGTCATCAGCTCGTCATCTGTGAAGTCGTGGGCTTCGGCGGTGGAACCGCCAGTCGGCCCGGAGTGATCGAGTCGGTACTCGCGCTCCTCCTCGGAACGCTCGACCAGGTTGCGGACGAACCGGCCGTTACCGGCGATATCGAGATTGCGCCGCTCCACACCCGCGGCGTCGGGCGTCGTCGCCGAGGCCAGTCGTCCGAACAGGTTTTCCATGTGCGCGAGCGCCGCCGGTTCGAAGACACTGTCGCGCTTCTCGGCCATCCGGACGGCGATCTCAACCAGTTCATGCGCTGTGTACGAAGGGAATTCGATGCTGCGGGTGAACCGCGACCGCAGACCCTCGTTGGTGTCGAGGAACGCGTCGAGGTCCTTGCGGTAGCCGGCGACGATGACGACCAACCGCTCGCGGTCATTCTCCATGCGTGCCAGCAGCGTGTCGATCGCGACCAGGCCGAAGTCGTTCTTGGCGCCGGTCGACACCAGCGCATAGGCCTCGTCGAGGAACAGCACGCCGTCGAGCGCGCTGTCGATGATCGCGTTGGTCTTGGCCTCGGTCTCGCCGATGTGCTGACCGATCAGGTCGGCACGGTGCACCTCGCGGACCGTCTCCTTCTTGAGAATGCCCAGGCCGCAATAGATCTTGGCGACGACGCGCGCGATCGTGGTCTTACCGGTACCGGGTGGGCCCGCGAACACCAGATGGTTGGTGCGCTGCGCGACGGTCAGGCCGCGCTCCTGACGACGGATCGCCATCGCAACCGAACTCTTCAGCCGCGCGACCTGATACTTGACCTCTTCGAGGCCGATGAACTCGGCAAGCTCGGCCTCGGCTTCTATCAGCAGGTGGGCCTTGCGCTCCTTGGCGCCCGGGTCGACGAACTCGGACTCGCTCGGCTCGGTGGCGGGATCCCACGGATCGGAGCGGCCCTCGATGCGCGCGGCAGTGGTCGGCACAATTCCGTACGAGGTGTCCGACAGCGCGAGCTCGACCTGCTCGTTCTCCGGGTTGGCGGCGTAAAGCTCGGCGAGCACATCGCCCGCGTCGAGCTCCTCACCCTGGGCGCGCAGGCACAGCGCCTTGACCAGCGTGCCGTCGACCGTCGCGACATCGACTGGGCCGGATGGCTCTTCGAGATACGACAGCGCGGGGGCGTACATGCCGAGGCGCGCGAGCGATGTGCCGAGCGCGACCCGCGCGGCGTGTGCGTAGGTCTCGCCGAGACGCGAGTCGTTGACGATCGGGGTGATCAACCGGACCACGTCCGACCACCGCTCGGTGCGGTAGTACATCGCGATCCGCACCCACCGGGCGTCCAGCCAGCTGGGCCGCCGGTCGATCAGGGGCTCGACGAGTTCGTCCGCCTCGGCGTATTCACCGGCATCGCACAGCGTGACCGCGTAGGCCAGCTGGAAGTCGTCCGGGGTCGATGCGGAGAACGTGAGGTACAGCCCGGTGTCGTAGGTGAAGGCGAGGTCCCCTTCGGCGAGCTGGACGTGACGCTGCAGCACACCCGCGGTCGCGACGGTCTGCCAGATGGCCTCGAGAACCCTGGCGCTGGTGTTTCCCGCTGCGGCCAGACCCGTCCACGCATCGCACTGGTCGCGCGCGATGCGGGTGAGCTCTGAGAACCCGGTCCGGGCCAAGGCCTGGTCCGGTGGGCGTCGACGGTCGTGCACCGACAGCCCAAGGGCGCGGCAACACGTGGCGAACCGGCTTACCACGTCGTGGTCGACGCGCGAAGTCGCAGCAAAATCCGTTTGTAGCGGCACGCGCCGTGATCTCCCCGTAGTTATGGCAGGCTAACTTTACGGGGCGAAGTTAGCATTGACTAAGCTAACTTGTACAGATGCACCTCGGGGCCTCGGCGAGTGAGCGGGCTCACGATCTGATGGCACTCACCAGGCATATCGTGCCGGTCATCGTTCCCGCCTCCGAACCCTCTTCGGGCACCGGTCGGCCGTGCTCGCGCAGATAGTCGACGAGTGGGGTGGCCTTGGCGCGCCAACCGCGGGCGCCGAACCACTGTGCGGCCGGCTGGTGCTGCTCGTTGTAGACCAGGCTGAAGAACTTGTCCTCGCCACCGACGGACCGCTCCTCTTCCCTCTTCGCCTCGAAGGCTGCCGCGTCCATGGGCGCCGCCTCCTCGACGGCGACGTGGCTACGGGTGGCGGCCAGCGAATCGATCCCGGTGAACAGCTCGCGCTGGGCGCTGGCGGGCAGGTAAATCAACAGGCCCTCGGCGATCCAGGCCGACGGCTCGTGCGGATCGAATCCGTTGTCGCGCAGTGCTCGCGGCCAACAATCGCGTAGATCGATCGGGATCTCGCGGCGCTCGGCCCGCGGGGTGTGGCCGTCGAGCGCCTGCCGCTTGAACTCGAGCACCCGCGGCTGGTCCAACTCGAAGACCACGGTGCCGTCGGCCCAGTCGAGGCGATACGCGCGGGAGTCCAGCCCCGCTGCCAGCAGCACGATCTGCCGCACTCCGGCGTCGGCCGCGGCGCGGAAGTAGTCGTCGAAGTACTTGGTGCGGACGGCCTGGAAGTCCACGAAATGCGCGCCGAAGTCGTCGGTGCGCAGAGCGTGGTCGGGCGCGCCGCCGTCGAGCAGATCGGCCCACTCACCTCCTACGGCGCGACAGAATGTCTCCGCGAACGGATCGATGACAAGGGGGGCGCGCTTCTGCGCTTCGAGCGCGCGGGCCGCGGCGACGAACAACGCGGTCGAGCCGACGCTCGTGGTGATGTCCCACGTGTCGTTATCGGTACGCATGTACCTCTTTGTACGCCGCGATTCTGACAGCTGGCTGAGCAGGACCGACTGACTACACCAGCTGACGGCCGGTGCGCACGCGCCAGTCCAGATCCTTGAGCAGGACGTTGAACGGGAACTGGCGGACGAACCGTGGCATCACGTTGTTGATGCGGCCGAGCAGGCGCATGACGCGGTTGAACCGCCGCTGTTCGGCCGCGCTCCACGGCAGCCCCATCTCATCGCGGAACCGTTGCGGCAGAAAGCCGGTCGTGATGAAGAGGTTGACCGCGTCGGTGCGCTTCTGCAGCCACGCCGGCAACTTGAGGTTGCCGATGCGCCCCGCCGCGATCGGCCACAGGTATTCGCGCACCGCGTCGTCGATGTGAACCTTGTCGAGCGACTGCTGCCAGTACTCGTCGAACGCCTTCCGGTCGGCGGGCCACATCTCTGCGGGCACCTGCAGCGTCGTGCCCAACGCCGCGCCGTCGCGGTAGTGGCGGTCGGCGGACGCGTCATCCATCTCGCCGACAAAGACGCGGTACACGTCGACGAAGCCCTTGTACAGGCAGGCGGCCACCCACAGCTGCAGGTCCTTGTCGAACGCGTTGTACTCGACCGGGCTGTCCGGCAGCGAGTACACCTCGCGATGCGACCGGTTGACCGCGCGCCGGTACGTGGCCTTCTGTTCGTCGGTGCCCGCCAGCGCGACGGCGAGGTAGGTGAACGTGGTCCGCGCGCGCTTGACGGGATGCCGGTCGGCCCGGCCGCTTTCGACGCGGCTGTCCTTGACGCCGTAGCCGACTCCCGGGCGCGCGAGCTCCATGATCACGTTGGCCGGTCCGGACAACAACCCGATGCCCAGCATCGCGTCCTCCGGTGACACGTCGCGGAGCAGCTTGCGCCCCGGCAGAGGCGCGTCGTTGACCGGTCGTCCGACGTGGTCGATCGGCTGGGTGACCATCGGGAACCCCTATCACAAATGTGAGAACACGTGTTTCCTGATATTGCCCCGGGTCGGCACCGGGTGTCAAGATGACAGCCATGGCACAGGTCCGGCCCTACCGCGGCGTAGACGCGGCCCAACGCCGGGCGCAACGGCGGCAGAGCCTGCTCGAGGCCGGGCTCGAGCTGCTCGGGGCGGGCGGTGACCCCGCCGAGTTGACGGTGCGCGCCATCTGCGCGCAGGCCGGGCTGGGGGTCCGGTACTTCTACGAGACGTTCACCGACAAGGACGACTTCGCCGCGCAGGTCTACGACTGGGTGATCGCGGACATCGCCGCGACGACCCAGGCGGCCGTCGCCGCCGCACCGCTGCGTGAGGGCTCCCGCGCGGCGATGGACAACATCGTGCGGACCGTCGCCGCGGATCCGCGGGTGGGACGTCTGGTGTTCAGCGTCCAATTGTCGAACACAGTCATCGTGCGCAAACGCGCCGAGTCCACGGCCCTGTTCGCCCACCTACTGCTGCAGCACGCGGGCAGCGTCGTTCCGCCCGACAACGAACTCGACGAGGCGACCGCGCATTTCGCGGTCGGCGGGGTGGGGCAGAGCATCAGTGCGTGGCTGGCGGGGCACCTCGAACTCGACGCCGACCAACTCGTCGACCGTCTCGCGGCGAACATCGATGCGGTTTCGGGAGTGCCGACGACCGACGCCTGATCCGATCAGGCTGTCACTCTCGGGCGCCGGTCCGCCGCTGTCTTGGGTGTCGCCTTCGCATCGCGCTCGGTGAACTCCTTGGTCCAACAGGCGAATTCGAGCGTGATGCCGTCAGGGTCGTGGAAGTAGAACGACCTGACGTAGACGCCGGGATGCACGGTCGGTGAAACCTGCGCCTCGCTGTCGTCGTGGTTGAGCACCGGGCCGACCCGCACACCCTTGGCTTTGAGCCGCTCCCGATACTCGTCGAACTTCTCGGCGGGCACATGGAACGCCAGGTGGTTCATGGTGCTGACGGCGCTGACGATGTCCCCGATGCCCGGGATGGCCTCCGGAGAGGAGACGCCGGGAACCCGGTCGGGCGCGTCGGCGAACCAGAAGAACGCGACACAGTCGCCGTTTCCGGCGTCGAAGAAGAAATGCTGACCCATGCCTCCCGGCAGGTCGAGCGACTTGATCAACGGCATTCCGAGGACGTTGCTGTAGAAGTCGACGGTCCTCGCCATGTCCGAGCACACCAACGCTACGTGGTTGATACCGCCGAGTTCGAACTCGGTGTTGGGATTATCGGGCCTGATCACGGGCGCCTCCTAGCGCGAATCTCTGGCCAGAAACGCAAATCGAACTTAGCATCAGGGGCAATCACGAGCAATGACGAACGGACCGGCACCGCTATGACGATCGTCCCGCGCGTCCCGCTGCCGATCGGGCCGATCTTCAAGATCGCAGAACAGCCTGCATCCCTTGATTTTTCGGCCGATCCCGGGGGGCTCGAATGACCAAAACACCGTCGACCACCGCAACCCCCGGCGTCACCCGCGAGTTCGTCGGCCTGGACTCCCCCACCGCCCGCCGCGCCGGTGCGGGCGGTCACCCCTGTCAGGGCATCTACCACCGCGGCGTCGGACGCAAACCGAAGGTCGCGATGATCGCCACGCATTATCAGATCGACTTCTCGGAGCACTATCTCGCCGATTACATGGCCACCCGGGGAATCGGGTTCCTGGGCTGGAACACGCGCTATCGCGGGTTCGAGAGCAGCTTCCTGCTCGACCATGCGCTCGTCGACATCGGTGTCGGTGTGCGGTGGCTGCGCGAGGTTGCCGGCGTGGAAACCGTTGTGCTTCTGGGCAACTCCGGCGGCGGATCGCTGATGGCGGCCTACCAGGCGCAAGCCGTCGATCCCCACGTGACACCGCTGCCTGGGATGCGCCCGGCCGGCGGACTCAACGACCTCTTACCCGCCGACGGCTATGTCTCGACCGCCGCGCATCCCGGCCGCCCCGACGTGCTCACAGCCTGGATGGACGCGTCGGTCGTCGACGAAACAGACGCCGTGGCAACCGATCCCGATCTCGACCTCTTCGACGAACGCAATGGCCCTCCGTTCTCGGAGGAGTTCGTCGAGCGATACCGCGCAGCCCAGGTCGCCCGGAATCACGCCATCACGGACTGGGCCGAGGCCGAACTCGAGCACGTGCGGGCCGCGGGGTTCTCCGACCGCCCGTTCACGGTGATGCGGACGTGGGCTGATCCGCGCATGGTCGACCCCACGCTGGAGCCGACGAAACGGCCCGCGAACATGTGCTACGCCGGAGTCCCCGTGCAGGCCAACCGATCTGCCCGCGGCATCGCGGCGGCCTGCACACTACGCAACTGGATCGGCATGTGGAGCCTGCGCTACGCGCAGACCCGCGCCGAACCGCACCTCAACCGGATCACCTGCCCGGCACTGGTCATCAACGCCGATCAGGACACCGGCGTGTTCCCATCCGACGCGGAGCACATCTTCGACGCGTTGGCCAGCACGGACAAAGCCCAGTGTTCGATCGACACCGACCATTACTTCACCACGCCGGGGGCGCGCAGCGAACAAGCCGATACGATCGCGAAGTGGATCGCGAAGCGGTGGCGGTAGCAAACGAGCCGCTGAGGGTCCTCGCCCATTTCACTCCCGGCCCCAGGGCGATCGACTTCGTTGCGCCGCAGTCCGATTGGCTCGACATCCGCTATTGCGCGGAAGATGATGAGGCCGCCTTCTACCGCGAACTCTCCGAGGCCGACGTCATCTGGCACGTGCTGCGGCCGATCTCCGGTGACGACCTCGCCGAAGCGCGACGCTGCCGGCTGGTGCACAAGATGGGCGCCGGGGTCAACACGATCGACGTGGCGACCGCGACTGACCTGGGCATCGCGGTCGCCAACATGCCCGGGGCCAACGCCCCATCGGTCGCCGAGGGAACCGTGCTGCTGATGCTCGCCGTGCTGCGCCGGCTGACCGAACTCGATCGTGTGACCCGCGAGGGCCGAGGTTGGCCGTCCGACCCGAGCCTGGGCGAGACCGTCCGCGACATCGGCGGTTGCACCGTGGGTCTGATCGGCTACGGCAATGTCGCCAAAAAGGTCGAGCACATCGTGCGGGCGATGGACGCCGAGGTGTTGCACACCAGCACGCGCGACGACGGGCACCCCGGCTGGCGAGAGGTACCCGACCTGCTGGCCGCCAGCGACATCGTCTCGCTTCATCTCCCGCTGACCGATGCGACGGCCGGCATGATCGACCGCACGGCGCTGAACCGCATGAATCCCGGCGCGGTGCTGGTGAACACCAGCCGCGGCGCGATCGTCGACGAGACGGCCCTCGCTGACGCGCTGCGCGCGAAGAAGTTGGCCGGCGCGGGTCTCGACGTGTTCGCGACCGAACCCGTCGAGACCGACAATCCGTTGTTGTCGCTCGACAACGTGGTGCTCACCCCGCACGTCACCTGGTACACCGTCGACACGATGCGTCGGTACCTGGAGCACGCGGTCGACAACTGTCGCCGCCTGTGGGACGGCCGTGAACTGGCCAACGTCGTGAACGGTATCGTGTCTCCCAACCGACCGGTTAATAGGGACACTCCGTCACAGTGAGGTGCACGTATGCCCATTGCAATCAGTCCTGAGCACAACGATCTGGCCGACTCGGTGCGGTCCTTCGTCGCTCGGGTGGCACCGTCTGAGGTGCTGCACGAGGCCCTGGAGACACCGATCCCGAACCCGCCGCCCTACTGGAAGGGCGCGGCCGAACAGGGCCTGCAGGGTGTGCACCTGTCCGAAGACGTAGGTGGACAAGGCTTCGGAATCCTCGAGCTCGCCATCGTCGCCGCCGAATTCGGCTACGGCGCCGTCCCGGGGCCATTCGTGCCGTCGGCCATCGCCAGCGCGCTGATCGCGGCCCACGACCCCAACGCCCCGCAACTGGGTGACCTCGCCTCCGGCGCGACGATCGCGACCTACGCCATCGATTCCAGCCTGACCGCCACCCGCCACGGTGAAGGCGAAGCGGCCGGGCTGGTCATTCGCGGCGAGGTGCGCGCCGTGCCTGTCGCCGGGCAGGCGTCGCTGCTGGTGCTGCCCGTCGCTATCGACAGCGGCGAAGAGTGGGTGGTCCTCGACGCCGACCAGCTGGAGATCGAACCCGTCACGAGCCTGGATCCGCTGCGGCCCGTCGCGCACGTACGCGCCAACGCCGTCGAGGTGGGCGACGACCGGGTGCTGAGCAACCTGAGCCGCCCGCTGGCACGTGCGTTGATCTCGACGTTGCTGTCCGCGGAGTGCGTCGGCGTTGCCCGGTGGGCCACCGACACCGCCGCCGCATACGCCAAGATCCGCGAACAGTTCGGTAGGCCCATCGGTCAGTTCCAGGCCATCAAGCACAAGTGCGCTTCGATGATCGCCGACACCGAGCGCGCCACCGCAGCTGTGTGGGATGCCGCCCGGGCCATCGACGAGTTCCGCGAAACCGGTTCGACCGAAGCCGCTTTCGAGTTCGCCGCGGCTGTGGCGGCCACCCTGGCGCCCGAAGCGGGCCAGCACTGCGCCCAGGATTGCATCCAGGTGCACGGTGGCATCGGCTTCACGTGGGAGCACGACACCAACGTCTATTACAGGCGCGCGCTGGTGCTGGCGGCCGGCTTCGGCAGGCACGCCGATTACCCGCAGCAGGTCGTCGACGTGGCGACCACCACGGGGATGCGCAAACTCAACATCGACCTCGATCCCGACACCGAGAAGCTGCGCGATGAGATCCGCGCGGAAGTGGCTGCGCTCAAGGCCATTTCGCGCGAAGAGCGCAACGTCGCGATCGCCGAGGGTGGTTGGGTGCAGCCGCATCTGCCCAAGCCGTGGGGACGCGCGGCCGGCCCCGTCGAGCAGATCATCATCGCCCAGGAGTTCGACGCCGGTCGGGTCAAGCGCCCGCAGATGGGCATCGCGGCGTGGATCATCCCCTCGATCGTGGCGTTCGGCACCGACGAGCAGAAGCAGCGCTTCCTGCCGCCGACGTTCCGTGGCGAAATGATTTGGTGCCAGCTGTTTTCCGAGCCGGGTGCGGGATCGGACCTGGCCAGCCTGACGACGAAGGCGACGAAGGTCGACGGTGGTTGGCGGATCACCGGGCAGAAGATTTGGACCACGGGTGCGCAGTTCTCGCAGTGGGGCGCGCTGCTCGCGCGCACCGATCCCAATGCGCCCAAGCACAACGGCATCACCTATTTCCTGTTGGACATGGCCAGCGAAGGCGTCGAGATCAAGCCGTTGCGCGAGCTGACCGGCAACGCGATGTTCAACACCGTGTTCATCGACGACGTCTTCGTGCCCGACGAGATGGTGCTCGGCGAGGTGAACCGGGGCTGGGAGGTCAGCAGGAACACGCTGACCAACGAACGCGTTTCGATTGGCAGCAGCGAACCGCCGTTCCTCGCCAGCCTCGCCGACTTCATCACGTTCCTCCAGGAAGGTCAGTTCGACCAGATCGAGCAGAATTCCGCGGGCAGGCTGATCGCCGAAGGCCATGCTGCCAAGGTGCTCAACATGCGTTCGACGCTGCTGACGCTGGCCGGTGGTGATCCGATGCCCGCGGCGGCGATCTCCAAGCTGCTGTCGATGAAGACCGGCCAGGGCTACGCGGAGTTCGCGGTGTCGTCGTTCGGCACCGACGGCGCGATCGGGGATCCGAAGCAGGAACCCGGCCGATGGGCGGAGTACCTGCTCGGCAGTCGGGCCACCACGATCTACGGTGGGACCACCGAAGTGCAGCTCAACATCATCGCCGAGCGCCTGTTGGGACTGCCGCGCGATCCGTAAGGCGCTCGCCACGGGCGTAGCCTGGAATCAAGTTCACGGCCCGATGTTTGGCGGAAGTGATGAGCAGCTGCGGTATTCGTCTGGCCCGCGTGACTGTGGGTGCCGCGGCGATGGCGGGGCTGTTCGTCGCGCCGACGGTCATCGGCGACGGTCCTGCACCGCGCGAGCAGGCTGCGCCGTGCTATCCCGGCATCATCCCGGGCAACCCGTGGGCGACTTCCTGCAACTTCGGTAAGCGGCCGCCGAAGGTCCGCGGCGGTCCTCCCGACCAGACCGCCGTGATCGCGTGCCGCGACATCCCCGGATGCCTGTCGTGGTACGTCAACGGGCCTTGATGGAACGTTTATTGATCTCCTCGAAGGCAACTATTGAGTCATGACCAACGACGTCGAGAAGCGCTGGGACCGGCCGGGAGCGTTTCGGGCCGCCGCCATCTACACGGCGGTGGTGGTCGCGGTCGCCGCCCTCGCCTTCGTCATCTACGCGGTCGTTTCGAAGACCTCGATCGTCGCCGCCTCGACCGTCCCGGCCATCCTGTTCCTCGGCGGGGTCGGCGCGTTCGTCAGGACGTACCGCGAGTGGAAGGCCGAGGGCGCCTGGGTGCAGTGGCAGGGCGCCGGGTGGTTCCTGCTCCTGCTGATGCTCGTGTGTCTGGCCATTCCCGGCGCGGCCGCAATGGCCGACTAGGGCACGATCGAATCGACGTAGCCGCCGTCGACGCGCACCGCCGCTCCCGTCGTCGCTGATGCCAGCGGCGACGCGAGATAGGTGACCAGATTGGCGATTTCGGCCGGTTCGATGAGCCGCTGCAACAACGACTGCGGCCGATGCTCACGCATGAACTCGCGTTGCGCCTGCTCCCATGGCAACGACTTGTCGACGAGTTGGTAGACGAAGTCCTCGACACCCGCGGTGTGTGTCGGCCCGGCGATCACGGAATTGACCGTGACACCGGAGCCCGCCGCATCCTTGGCGAACCCTCGTGACAACGCCAACAGCGCGGTCTTGGACACGCCGTAATGGATCATCTCCTCGGGTATCACCAGCGCGGAGTCGCTGGCGATCTGGATGACCCGCCCCCAGCCCCGCTCGGTCATGGCCGGCAGATAAGCACGAATGAGCCGGGCTGCTGCCAACACGTTGACCTCGAAATAGGTACGCCACTGCTCGTCGGTGATCTCGCGGGCCGGTACTGCGCCGAAGATGCCCAGGTTGTTGACCAGGATGTCGACGTCCGGTAGCCGCTCGAGCAGCTCGGCCGCGCCCTCCTCGGTGGCCACGTCGGCCGCGACGCCGAGCACGTCGCCGTCCAGCTTCGCAACGGCCTCGTCGACGCGTTCGCGGCTGCGGCCGTTGACGGCGACGCGTGCGCCACTGTTGGCCAGGGCCTCGGCGATCGCCAGCCCGATGCCTTGGGTCGACCCCGTGACGAGCGCGGTCTTTCCAGACAGATCAATGTTCACGCCCTGCTACTACCTCGGCGGCGGCGCGACTATTCCGACTGGTTGGCGTCCGCCTTCTTGCCCGACTTCTTCTCCGCACCGTCGGCCTCGGCCTTTTCGCCGTCGGCTTTGCCCTTCTTATTGCCCTTACCGTCGGCTTCTGCCTTTTCGCCGCCTCCGTCGGCTGTCTTTTCACCGCCTCCGTCCAGGTCCATGTCCCGCAACTCGCGCTTCAGGATCTTTCCGGTCGGGTTACGCGGCAGCTCGTCGAGGAAGACGACCTCGCGGGGCACCTTGTAGCGAGCGAGGTGCTCGCGGACGTAATGCTTGATCTCGTCCTCGCCGATCGAGGCGCCGTCGGCCTTGACCACGAAGGCCCGGAGCCGATGGCCCCACTCCTTGTCCTCGACACCGACCGCCGTGGCCTCCACGACCTCCGGATGACCGCTGATCAGGTCCTCCACCTCGGCCGGGAACACGTTCTCGCCGCCGGACACGATCATCTCGTCGTCGCGGCCGCTGACATACAACAGGCCGTTCTCGTCGAAGTAGCCGACGTCACCCGAGGACATCAGCCCGTCGACGATCTGCTTGTGCCCACCGCCGGTGTAGCCCTCGAACGGGAAGAAGTTGCCGACGAAAATCCGCCCGACCTCGCCCTGCGGCAGTTCGTTGCCGTCGTCGTCGAGGATCTTGACCTTCACGCCCTTGACCACCGGCCCGACGGTCGCCGGGTTCTTCTCCAGATCCTGGGGCCGCGCAATCGTGGCGAAGGCGATCTCGGTCGACCCGTACAGGTTGTAGATGACCGGTCCGAGCGCCTTGAGCCCACGCTGCGCCATCTCCGCGCCCAGCTGTGAACCCGACACGAAGACGATCCGCAACGAGGACAGATCGGGCTTGTGGTCCATGCCGTCGAGCGCATCGAGGATGCGCGACAACATCACCGGCACCACCACGATGGCGGTCACCTTGTGCTTCTCGATGTCCTCGAGCACCTTGGCGGCCTTGAACTTCCTGCGCAGCACCAGCGTGGTGCCCAGCATCATCGCGATCGTCGCGTGCAGGAAGCCCAGCGCGTGGAACATCGGCGCCGGAAGCGCGGTGACCTCGCCGCCCTTGAACGGCACGTGCGACAGCACACCACCGATCGGGGCCAGGGTCGGCGGCGTACTTCTGTTGGCACCCTTGGGCGTTCCCGTCGTACCACTGGTCAAGATGATGACCGACGAGTGCTTGGTCGCCTTCGGCGCGGGCTTACCGGTGTGGCGCGAGACGAAGTCCTCGAGCGTCTCGTCGGTGCTCTTCGACGGCTCGTCGCCGGAGGCGGAGGCCGACGATTGATCTGCGTCGGGGTTCACACCCAGCGCGCGCAACTTGCCCAGCGGCGGGTCGGCCTTCGACACGGCCTCGCAGTACTCGTCGTCGTAGATGATCAGCTTCGCGCCTTCGCGTTCGGACACCTCCTTGACCTGGGGGCCCGAGAACTCGCTGTTGAGGAGGATGATGCGGGCGCCGGTGCGCGCGGCGCCGTACAGCGCGACCAGGAACCACCGGTGGTTGCGGGCCAGGATCGCGACGCCGTCACCACCCTTGACGCCCTTCTCCAGCAGCCCGTTGGCCACCGAATGCGCGGCATCGTCGAGTTCCTTGAAGGTCATCTCGCCGAAGTCGTCGATGATCGCCGTCCCGTTGGGGGTACGTCGGGCATTGAGCGCCGGGATCATCCCGAACTCGCCCCACCGCCGGATGTCGGCGAGCATCGCGGCGACATTCTGCGGTGGTTCGATCTTGAACGCACCCGCGCCGAACATCTTCGCGGCGTAGTGCAGCTCGGCCGACCCGCGTTCGACGAGTTGCTGAGCCTTGGCGAACGCTTGCAGCGGGAGCTCCTGAAGTCTGGCCATGACCCCACCATATGTGACCCGCGTCGCAGTGCGGCCGGGAAACTAGCATGACGCTATGGCCGTACCCCGGTATCTGGAGGTCGACGGTCACCAGGTGCCCGTCAGCCACCCCGACAAGGTCGTCTTCCCCGATATAGGTGTCACCAAGGCGGACCTGATGCAGTACTACCGCAGCGTCGCCGACGGCGCCCTGCGCGGTGTTCGCGACCGGCCGATGATCCTCAAGCGGTTCGTCAAGGGCATCACCGAGGAAGCCGTGTTCCAGAAGCGGGCGCCGAAGAACCGACCGGACTTCGTCGACATCGCCGAGTTGAAGTACGCGTCCGGGACGTCGGCGGCCGAAGCCGTGCTGCGCGACGAGGCCGGCCTGGTCTGGGCGGTCAACCTCGGATGTGTCGACCTCAATCCGCACCCCGTGCGCGTGGACGACCTCGCCCACCCCGACGAGCTGCGCGTCGACCTCGATCCGATGCCGGGCGTGACGTGGCCACAGATCATCGACGTCGCGATGGTCGCCCGCGAGGTCCTCGAGGATCACGGGCTGACGGCGTGGCCGAAGACATCCGGGTCGCGGGGCTTCCACATCTACGCCCGGATCCAGCGGCGCTGGCCCTTCAAGTTCGTCCGCCTCGCCGCGCAGGCGGTGGCCCGGGAAGTCGAACGCCGCGCCCCCGACATCGCCACCGCGCGCTGGTGGAAGGAGGAGCGTGAAGGCGTCTTCGTCGACTTCAACCAGAACGCGTTCGATCGAACCGTCGCCTCGGCATATTCGGTGCGCGCGACACCGGACGCCAGGGTGTCGACACCGCTGCTCTGGAGTGAGGTGCCCGATTGCCGCCCCGAGGCCTTCACGATCGCAACGGTGCCGCAGCGGTTCGCCGAACATGGCGACCCGTGGGAGGGCATCGACGATGCGGCGGGATCGCTCGACGCGCTACTCGACCTCGCCGACCGCCTCGGCCCGGCGGAGAAGGCGCCGCGCGGAGCCAAGCGTTCGGGCGGAGGCAGCGGCCGGCGGGTGTCCTCCAAACCGCTGATCGAGATCGCCCGCACCAAGACCAAGGACGAGGCGATGGCGGCGCTCGACGAGTGGCGACGGCGCCACCCGTCGGTGGCCGAAAAATTAGAGCCCGCAGACATTCTCGTCGACGGGATGCGCGGGCCCAGTTCGATCTGGTACCGCATACGGATCAACCTGCAGCACGTGCCTGAAGACCAACGGCCCGCGCAGGAGAAGTTGCTCGCCGATTACAGCCCCTGGGAGAACTATTCGGGCCCCCAGTGGATGCGCGGTAATTGACGGTTTGCTGGCTGAAGCAAATTGTGCTTCTTACCAAAGTATTAGCCGGTGTTGCCGGTTGCCTTAATCTCACCTCTTACATTGAGGTCATCGACGAAGCTGACCTACCAAAGGAGGCAGTGATGTACGGGAACCCGACATTCGACTGCGCCGGTGCCCAGCTTCATGCGGTGTGCCGCCAGTTGGCGACTGTCGTGACGGTAGACGGCGTCATCGACGACCGGAACATCGAACGAATCACCGCCTTCGCTCGCCGATTCGTGTTGGCCGAAAAGCCGTTCGTTCTCGATTTGAGTGGTGTGAGTTCATGCGCAGAGCAACTTATTTCGCTGATGTACGACGTCGATGAGTGCTGCTATCACGCGGAGGTGGACTGGGCTGTCATCGTCAGTGACGACGTCCAACGAGTACTGCGCGGCTCCGGAGTGAGCGTCCCGGTTGCCGTGTCAGTGCCCGATGCTCTTCACCACTTCGCGGAGAGCATCGAGAAACGGCGCCGGCTCCTGCCGCTGCTGACCCAGAAGACTGCATAGCGGAAGGCGACCAGGTGCTACTCGACATTCGCTGGCTCGGTTACCTGCTTGGCCGTCGGCATCCGGCGGCCAAGCAGACCGGCCACGCCTACTGAGCCGGACATATCGACGCCCGTCCTCGACGCGTGATGCGATGGATCATCGACGGGATGAACGTGATCGGCTCGCGCCCCGACGGCTGGTGGCGAAATCGTCACCAGGCCATGGTGACCCTCGTCGAGCGATTAGAAGCGTGGCGTCGGGCGGGTGACGACGTCACCGTCGTATTCGAACGCCCCCCGAAGCCGCCCATCGAATCAACCGTCGTCACCGTCGCGTTTGCGCCCCGCGCGGCGGCCAACTCGGCCGACGACGAGATCGTCCGCCTGGTCTGTGCAGACGGTCAAACGGCCGACATCTGCGTTGCGACCTCCGACCGAACCCTCGCCGAACGGGTGCGGGCGGCCGGCGCGTCCGTCGTCCCGGCCGAGAGGCTACGGGGTCTCATCGAACCGCGGTGACGCCTTCAGCCCGCCAGTCGGGCGATCGGCCCAAGTGACGCAGAATCCGGTCGAGGTCACCCTCGCCGTCCTCGTGCGCCACCGCGCGGGCGAACGGCGAGTTGTCCATCTCGCGGAATTCGCCGTCGGGTACCGCGAATGCCAATGGCTGCACGGCGTCGATCACTTCGGAGGGCAGCGCGTACGGCAGACCGATGCTGCGGGCGACGTCCCAGCCGTGCACCACGTAATCGACGAAATGGAAACCGATCGCCATTGCACCCGGGACGGTCGCGTCCTGACCGAACTCGGGTAGCGCGAACGTCGCTTCCAGCACGCCGTCGGCGGCGAATTCGTCCAACACCTCGGCGGCCGCCGCTGCGTATACGCCGCCGGGGTCCGCGCGAACCGCCTCGGCCACGGCCGCGGGCTCCCACACCGCGAGATCAGCGCCGACCCCGCGTGCAGCAGCGGCAAATCCTTTGTGCTGCACGGTCATATGGGTCAACAGATCGGCCAGGTTCCATCCCGCACACGGCGTAGGGCGGTCGAGGTCAGCGGCAGTGATTTCCGAGACGATGTCCATTGTGGCGGTGACCGCGATCCGGTGGGCCGGTCGCGGATCGATATTAGTATGCATGCGCTTATAATATACCTAAGCATATTATCGGTCAACGCTTAATATCCCTGCATGCCGCCGAAGCCGCGACGACAAGACCTCGCGGCGATGCTCGCCCCGCTGCTCCGTCGACTCATCGCTCTCGAAACCCCCGTGCTGACCGAGCACGGCGTCTCGATGTGGGGATACAGCGTGCTGCTGGCGCTCGACGAGTCCCCGGTGCGTACCCAGGCCGCCCTCGCGGAGGCGATCGGCGCCGACAAGACGCGGATCATCCCCACGCTCGACGAGCTGCAGGACAAGGGTTATATCGAACGACGGCCCGATCCCGCCGACCGGCGCGTCCGGCTGCTCGCAATCACCGAAGCCGGCCGCGCACTGAAGGATTCGGTGCAGGCGGAGATCCAACGCGGCGAGGAACGGTGGCTCTCGGTGTTGTCGCCCGCCGACCGCCGGGCCTTCCTGCGGGCTCTGCACGAGATGACGCGCGTCGACGACACCCCATAGGGTCTGAGGAATGAACCGCCTCGACCGCTTCTTCGAGATCTCGGCGCGCGGAACGACGGTCGCAGCAGAGGCCCGCGGCGGCCTGGTCACGTTCATCGCGATGGCCTACATCATCGTGCTGAATCCGATCATCCTGTCCAGCTCCGAGGATGTCGCCGGCAACAGGCTGCAGTTCGCCGAGGTCTCGACGGTCACCGCGTTGGCAGCGGGCGTGATGACGATCCTGTTCGGGCTCATCGCCCGTATGCCGTTCGCGTTTGCCGCCGGCCTCGGTATCAACTCGTTCGTCGCGACGACGCTCGTCAGCTCTCTCACCTGGGCCGAGGCCATGGGGTTGGTGGTGATCAACGGTCTCATCATCGTGGTGCTGGCGGCGACCGGATTGCGGCGACTGGTGTTCGACGCAGTACCGATGCAGCTGAAGCTCGCGATCACGGCAGGCATCGGGTTGTTCATCCTGTTCATCGGCCTGGTCGACGCGGGGTTCATCGGTTCGACCGGGCGACCGTCGCCGCCGGTCGGCCTCGGCGTCGACGGCAGCGGTTCGATCAGCACGGTGCCCACCGTGGTGTTCGCCTTCACGCTGCTGCTGACGGGTATTCTCGTGGCCCGAAAAGTGCGCGGCGGCATCCTCATTGGGCTCATCACCGGCACTGTCGTCGCGGTCGTGATCGAGGCGATCTGGCACCTCGGGTCCGCCGTCGACAAGCCCGGTGGCTGGAGCCTGTCGGTGCCGGCCCTGTCGGGATCACCGTTCGCGCTGCCCGATCTCTCGCTCGTCGGCGCGTTCAGCTTGGACAGCTTCGGCCGCATCGGGGTCATCGCCGCAACCATGTTCGTCTTCACGCTGGTGTTCGCGAACTTCTTCGACGCGATGGGCACGTTCACCGGGCTGTCGCGGGAGGCCGGTCTGGCCGACGAGCGGGGCACGTTTCCGCGCCTGCGGTCGGCCCTGGTCGTCGAAGGCGCCGGCGCCGTGGTCGGCGGTGCTTCGTCGGCGTCGTCGAACACCGTGTTCGTGGAGTCGGGCGCGGGCATCGGCGAGGGTGCTCGGACCGGGCTGGCGAACATCGTCACCGGCGTCCTGTTCCTCGCGGCGATGTTCATCTCGCCGCTCGCGTCGGTGGTGCCGACGGAGGTGGCAGCGGCGGCGCTGGTGATCGTGGGCGCGATGATGGTGTCGCACCTGCGCCACATCGACATCTCCGAGTTCTCGGTCGCGCTGCCCGTGGTGCTGACGGTGGCGACGATGCCGTTCTCGTACTCGATCGCCAACGGCATCGGCGTCGGCTTCATCGCGTGGGCGGTGCTGCGCTCAGCAGCAGGAAAAGCCCGCGAGATCAGCCCACTGTTATGGGTGGTCGCCGCGGGCTTCCTGCTGTATTTCGCGCGAGGCTGGATCGAGTCGCTGCTCGGGATCTAGCCGTCGGCTTTGCGCTTGTCCTTCTCGGCGTCGGCGAGGTCTTCGATCTTGTCGGCCTGCGCCCGCGTCACCGTGGCGTCCACGCGCTTGTCCTGCGCGTCGGCCATCTTGACACTGGCCGCCTTGGCCGCAGTGCGCTCAGCCGCCTCGATCTGCTCTTCCTCGCGGCGCTTCGCGGTCTCCACGCTCTTCTTGCGCTGCTCAGCGATCTCGTCGGCCCGCTTCTTGCTCTCGACGATCTTCTTCTCGGCGTCCTCGACCGCTGTGCGCTTACGCTGCTGAGCCTCGGTGCGCGCCTGACGGGCCTCGGCCTCGGTTTCTTCGAATGCCTTCTGCTTGTCCTGCAACGCCTTTTCGCGCGTCACCTTCAGCTCTCGGTCCGCCTGCTTGACGTTCTCGTCGGCGGCCGCGTCGAGCTCGGCGGCGCGGCGCAGGGCGTCGCTACGCTCGACGAGTGTGGCACCCCGCTTCTGGAGCTCCCGGTCGCCGAGCGCGGTGCCGACGGCCGTGTCCAGCATTCCCAGGGAACGCTCGTAGAACAGGCGCGCGGGTGCCTCGTCGTTCATCCGCGCGACGAACCGATCGTCGATCAATTGCAGCGGCACACGGGCCACCTGGTACTGAAACCTCAGCACCGCCTTCGGAATAGCGGTGATACTCATGGTCAAGCTCCTTCTATGCCTTGATCAGGCGTTGTCATTGAGGTTGTCGGCCTGGCGCCGGATGCGGGCGGCTTCCGCCTTCGCGCTTGCCGATTCCTCGACCGCTTCGCGGTGTTCTTCGAGCGCGCCGGCGAGCTGGGTGTCAGCGTCGTGCACCTCCGCGCGCTGCTCGACCCGCGCCTCGCGCGCCTTGCGCTCCGCCTCGAGTTCGGCCCGCGTGCGCTCCCGCTCGAGCTGCTGGTGTGCGGCATCCTCGGCGGCGCGCTTCTGGGCGGCCTTCTGGCTCTCCACCGTGCCTTTTTCGGCTGCGGCCTCGGCGTTCGCTTCGGCGCGTTCCTTGACGCCTTCGCGCTTCGCCTCCGCAACCTCGTTGCGCGCATCGCGCGCCTGCGCGTCGGCGACCGCTTCGACCGTGTTGGCTTCCTTGCGGCGTTCGGCCTCGGCCTGCTGGAGCTGGCCTTCGGCGGTCATCGAGTCGTTGCCGGTGATCGCACCGAACATCTCTTTGGCCTTGCCCTTCACCGAGTCGATCAGGCCTTCTCGTGCCTGGCCCGCCTTATCGTGGTCCGTCATTCGGGCCTCCTCTCACGCCTCAAGGTTCCACGCCCGTGGGGGTCCGAAACACCCTGTGGGCGGACGCACAGGTGCCGCGCTGCGATCATGTGACGCGTGACAGCGACGACGATCCCGGCCATCGCCCTGACCGGTTACCTCGGCGCGGGTAAGACCACGCTGCTCAACCACGTATTGCGCCAGCCGGGTGCGCGCGTCGGGGTGATCATCAACGACTTCGGCGAGCTCAACGTCGACGCCGCGCTGGTCACCGGTCAGGTCGACGAACCTGCCTCGATCGCCGGGGGGTGCATCTGCTGCCTTCCCGACGACGGAGGGCTCGACGACGCGCTGGCGAAACTCGCCGATCCGAAGCTCGGGCTGGACGCCGTCATCATCGAGGCCAGCGGCTTGGCCGACCCGATCGCGATCTCGCGAATCATCCGTTTCAGCGGCGTGGAGCGCATACGGCCGGGCGGCGTCGTCGACGTCATCGACGCCGCCACCCACTTCGACACCGTCGACGACCACGCCACCCCGCCCGCCCGCTACGGCGCGGCCTCGCTGGTGGTGGTCAACAAGCTCGACCAAATTCCCGAGGGTGACCGCCAAACGGTCCTCGGTCGAATCGAAAGCCGTGTGCGCGAGCGGAATCCGGATGTCCACATCGTGGGCGCGACGGCGGGGCGGGTCGACCCGGCCCTGCTGTACGACGTGTCGGCGTCCGTCGAGATCGGTGAGCAGTTGTCACTGCGGGAGCTGTTGGTCGCTGCGGGCGACGAGCCCGAACACCTCCACGTCCACGCCGATTCGGTGACCGTCACCAGCGACGGTCACGTCGATCCCGCGGCGCTGATCGACCTGCTCGAACAACCGCCCGCGGGCGTGTATCGGCTCAAGGGCACGGTCGCGATCCAGTGCCGCGAGCGCACGCGCCGCTATGTGGTCAATGTGGTCGGCACGTCTGTCCACATCGCGAACGCGCCGTCATCGGCATCCACGAACGTGATCGTCGCGATCGGGACGCACCTCGACGTCGGTGATGTCCGCACACGCGTCGAAGCGGCGCTGGCGCCACACCACGGTCCGGTTTCGGCCGCGGGTGTCCGGCGCCTGCAGCGCTACCGCCGGCTCAGCATCTGATCGGGACCCGGCGCCTATGGTGAACAGATGAGCGCCGAGGAACAGCGCGCCGGGGTGGAGTTGACCAACCTGGACCAGCCTCTGACCGCGGACGCGGATGCCACCAAGCGCGATCTGATCGACTACCTCGACGCGGTGTCCGACCGGATACTGCCCGGTCTCGCGGGGCGACCGCTGACGGTGTTGCGGGTGTTGCGCGGGCGTGCACCGTTCATGCAGAAGAACGTGCCGAAGTACACCCCGGAGTGGGTGAAAACCGTTTCGATGTGGGCGGAGTCCTCACACCGCGAAGTGCGCTACGCCCTGTGCGACGACCGGCGCACCTTGCTGTGGCTGGCCAACCAGCGTGCCGTCGAATACCACCCGACCCTGGGCCTGGCCGACGACATATACCGCCCAACGCATCTGGTGCTCGACCTGGACCCGCCACCGGACAGCGACTTCGCCGCCGTTGTGACCGCCGCAGAGCTTGTCCGACAGGCGCTTTCGGACTGTGGGCTGGCCGGGGCGGTGAAGACGAGTGGCGCCAAGGGTGTGCACGTGTTCGTTCCGATCGATGACGGTGCGCCGGTCGACGACGTCGCCGCGGCCACCCGTGCGCTGGCCGCCCGGGCCGAGTCGCTCGATCCGAGCTGCGCGACAACCGCTTTCATTGTCGACGACCGCGAAGGCAAGGTGTTCATCGACTCCACTCGTTCCGGCGGCGCGACGGTCGTCGCGGCCTACAGCCCGCGGTTGCGCCCCGGCACCCCGGTCTCGTTCCCGCTCGACTGGTCGGACCTGGACCGCATCACGCCCGCGGATTTCACCGTGCACACCGCTATCGACGCCCTGGCGGGCCGCGACCCGTGGGCGGACGCGATACCCGCGCCGCAGACGCTGCCCGCCGACCTGATCGAACACGGCAGAACCATCCCCGTGGCCCGGGTGGCCGCGATGCACGAGGGCAAGCGCCGGGCGCGGGCGCGGCGGGCGCAGGGCAGCTGACCGGTCGCCGGCCACACCGGCATGGATTGACCTTCAGCCGAATCGGGTATCGCCGAGCTGATCAGCGAGGATCCAGGCCGAGGGGGTCCGCAGATGGTGGGCTGGCTGGACCGGCTGCAGCGACGCAACCGCCGCGTCGGCTTCGTGATCGCGGTCATCTACAAATACCTCGACGATCAGGGCGGCTATCTGGCCGCGTTGATCACCTACTACGCGTTCGTCTCGCTGTTCCCGCTGCTGCTGTTGTTGACCACCGCGCTGGGCGTCGTGCTCGTCGGACACCCGGACCTACAACAGCAGGTGCTGCAGTCCACATTCAGCCAGTTCCCGGTGATCGGCAGCCAGCTGCAGCGGCCGGATCAACTCAGCGGCGGCGTTACGGCCGTCGTGGTCGGTATCGGCGGGGCTCTTTACGGCGGCCTCGGTGTCGGACAGGCGCTGCAGAACGCGATGGACTCGGTGTGGGCGGTGCCCCGCAACAACCGCCCCGACCCGGTCCGGTCGCGCTTGCGCAGCCTGTTGCTGTTGTTCGTGCTCGGTTCGGCGGCGATCGCCGCGACGGTGTTGTCGGCGGTCGGCCACGCGACCGCCGGTCTGGGCTGGTTCGGCAAGGTGGGTGTCACGTTCGTGACCATCGCGATCAACGCGGGCATCTGCCTGGTGGCGTTCCGCGTCACCACCGCCCGGTCGGTGACGTATCGCGATGTGCTGCCCGGCGCGCTCGCGGCCGCAGTGATCTGGCAGCTGCTGCAGTGGTTCGGTGCGAACTACGTCGCCCACGTGGTGAAGTCGACCAGCGCCACCAACAGCGTCTTCGCATTGGTTCTCGGCCTGCTCGCGTTCCTGTATCTGATCTCGGTGACGCTGGTGATGTGCGCGGAGGTCAACGTCGTACGCGTCGACCAGCTGTATCCGCGTTCGTTGATGACGCCGTTCACCGACGACGTGAACTTGACGCCGGCCGACCGCCGCACCTACACCCGACGAGCGAAAGCCGAACGGGCTAAAGGCTTTCAGAAGGTCAGCGTGCGTTTCGACGTCAACCGCGGCGCGTCACCGGATCAGCGCGGACCGTCGGAGGGCCAGGGCTGATCCCAACGGTCCACAGCCGCCACCTCCGGCAGCGGCTTGCGACTCACCGTGCGGTGGCGGCCCGCGGGCCATCCGACGGTCACCAGCGCCGCCAACATCCAGTCGTCTGGAATGCCGACCAGCGAACGCAATTGCGCTTCACAGCTGCTGTGCCACAACGTGATCGCCGCACCCAACCCCTGTGCACGCGCCGCCAGCAGGAAGTTCTGAACCGCGGGGAAGATCGAGCCGCCCTGTTGTAGGTCGGACGCTCCGGCCTGCGGCCGAACACAGAACAGGACGAGACCCGGTGCCGCGCCGCCGATCCGCATGTGTTCGGCCATCGACCTCAGCATCCGTGATTTCGGATCGCTCGCTCCGTCCTCGGGCGGCGAGACTCCGTAGAACTGCTGCAGTTCCTCCCACGTCCGGTGCGCGGCGTCGGTGACGATCGCGCGAGCCCGTTCTGAGCGCAAGACCACGAACCGCCACGGTTGCTGGTTGCCGCCCGACGGCGCCCAACTGGCCGCGCGCAGGCATTTCCCAAGCGTCTCGTCGTCGACCGGTTCGTCCCTATACCGCCGCACCGCGGTCGCGGTCTCCATCACCGTCCAGATGTCGTTCGCCCGTGCTCGGCTCATGATGCAGTGCCGGGCAGGACGCCCCGCCAAGTCCCGCCGCGAACCGGTCCGGTGATCAGCGGGAGGTCCAGCGTCGACAACACCCCCGGCGCAGCGGCCAACACGGCCGGGATGGCGTTCAGTTCCCGCATCACGGTGGCGTACGTCAGGCCGCGCATGTTGTTGCCGCGCCCGTGCATTTCGATGTCGACGGTGTACGTCGGAAGGCCGTCGACGATGACACGGTAGCCGCCGTGTGAGGACGGATGGCGTGGCCAGTCCGGCGCCGAACCCTCGCCCATACGCGTGATGTGCTCGAGCACGACCCGCTCCTCGCCATCGACCATGCCCGAGAGCTTGAATCGCATCCCGCCCATGGTGCCCGGCTCGATGACGCCGGAGGCCACTTCGTACCGCTCGGTGGCCAGCCACTTCTCGATCGTCGTCACGACGCGATCCAACGGCAGACCGACACCGTCGGCCACCAGGTGAACGGTGGGCGCCCACAGCGCGGCGAGACGTTCGGTGTCGAACAGCGGCGCCGGATGGTCGGGCGGGTGGCCGAATCCCATGAAGTCGAACATGATCTCGGGTTGGTTGATCGGGCCGTAGTCGAGTAACTCCTGCATGGTGATCGTATCGACGCGGCTGCTGAACCCGGTCATGGTCAGTGCGATCACGTCGTTGGCCCACCCTGGGTCCACGCCGCTGTTGAAGAAGCTGGCGCCACCGGCTTCGCACGCGGCGGCGATGAGTTCGGCGGTCTCTCGGTCCGCTGCCGGTGGATAACACATCGGGACGAGCGACGTGCACACGACGTTCTTACCAGCCCGCAGGCAGCGAGCGATGTCGTCCGCGGCCTCCGCGTACCGGTAGTCGCCGGATGCGAAGTAGGCGACCACGTCCGCGTCCAGCGACAACGCGGCGTCGATGTCACGAGTGGCGACGACGCCGGTCGCGGGCATGCCGCACAGCGCGCCCGCGTCCATGCCGTCCTTCGTCTCGGCGTGCACGACAACCCCGACCAGGTCCAGGCCCGGATGCGCGATCAGTGCACGCAACGCGCCGACACCGACCTGACCTGGCCCCCAGAGAATCACCCGCGGGTTACGTTGGCAGTCCGACATGTCACCCTTCTCCACCGGTCCCTGTGACCCGTGAGAACATAGCTTCTCAAATATTGATATCACCATTGCCATGCTCGAAGAACCGGAGGACACGATGAGCGATTACGAGTTTCTGAAATGGGAGATGTTTGACGACGGCCAAATAGTGCGGATTTCGCTGAACCGCCCGGAGCAGCGCAATGCACAGAACCGCGGGATGCTGGTCGAGCTCGACGAGGCGTTTGGGCGCGCCGAGGCCGACGACAACGTCCGCGTGGTCATCCTCGCCGGCGAAGGGCCGATGTTCTCCTCGGGCCATGACATCGGATCCAAACAGGCGCGCGCCGAGTTCACGCCGGGACCGGGACAACACCCCACGGCCGCCATCAACGGCGGGACCCGAGAGGGTGCGGAGAAGATCATGCTTCAGGAGTGGCACTACTTCTTCCAGAACAACCTGCGGTGGCGAAATCTGCGCAAGATCACGATCGCGCAGGTGCACGGCGACGTGTTCTCGGCGGGTCTGATGCTGATCTGGGCGTGTGACCTGATCGTGGGCAGCGAAGAGGTGCGCTTTGCCGACGTTGTCGGCACCCGCCTGGGAATGTGTGGCATGGAGTACTTCGGTCATCCGTGGGAGTTCGGCCCGCGACGCACCAAGGAGCTGATGCTGACCGGCGACGCCATCGACATCGAGGAGGCCTACCGCCTCGGGATGGTGAGCAAGATCTTCAAACGCGACGAATTGGCCGACCGTACACTGGAGATGGCGCGACGCATCGCCACGGTGCCAACGATGGCGGCCCTGCTCATCAAGGAATCGGTCAATCAGTCGGTGGACAACATGGGCTTCTACAACGCCCTGCAGTCGTGCTTCACGTTGCACCAGCTGAACCATTCGCACTGGGTCGGCGTGCGCGACGACAAGCGGGCGACCGCCGGCGAGGAGCAGGGCGTGCCGAACTGGCGGACCGCTCCCCCGATCGTGTTGTCGGTCAAAGACCAGGTGCGCGCCGAAGCCTGACGGGATTCAGCCGCCGACCGCTCCGTAGCGGGCGTCAGCGACGCGGTCCAGCGCAACCGCCGGCTCGCTGTACGCCATCGCCCACCCGCGGACACGTCGGTAGTAGAGCTGGATGTCGCCTTCCATGCCGAAGCCATAGCCGCCGTGGACGTGCAGGCTCCGATACGTCGCATCACGCGCGGTCTCGTATGCAAACGCGAACGCCATCGCAGCCAGCTCGGTCGCGCGGCGTGGCTCATCGGCGAACGCACACGCCGCCTCAAGGGCCAGCAATCGCGCACCGTCCGTTGCCGTGGCGCTGTCGGCAAGCGGGTGTGACACGGCTTGAAAGGCGCCGATCGGAGTGTCGAACGCGCGGCGCTGCTTGGCATAGTCGACGCCGAGCTCGACGGCCTTCGCGGCGGCGCCCACCAGGGCCGCGGCGGTGAGTGCGAGCCACAGGTCGACCGCGTTGGAGAACAACCGGCGGGCCTGCTCTCCTTCGGCGAGAACGGTGGCGTCGTTTCGCAGATTCACATCCGCCAGCGGTAAAGACCCGAGGTTTTGCACGTACATGCGGCTTTTGGCCGGAACTGCCACAAGACGCTCGCCGGCCAGCGCGACAACGGCGTCGGCCACTGCGCCACCGGGCACGAGTGCCAACACATCGCCGTCGCAGGACCGCGGCGTGAAGCTGACGAGCTGGTCGCCCGACAGGGCCGAGCCCACCAGCTCCTCACGCCCGCAGGCCGCCAGCAACCGGGCAGCGATCTGCGCCTCGATAACCGGTGCCGATGCGACCGCCCGGCCGTACTGCTCGGCGATCAGCGCCAGCTCCAACTCGGAAGCCCCCCAGCCACCGTCGGATTCGCCCACCGCCATCTCGACGACGCCGGTCTGGACCAGTGCCTCCCACAGCTTCGGGTCGAATCCCAGAGGTTCGGCCGCCCGCACCCGTTGCGACGTCGACTCGCGGGCATACATCGCCGCGAAGGAGTCGACGAGTTGTCGCTGCTCGTCCGACAGACTCAAGTCCACCGAATACATCCTCACGTGCGAATATGGGTACTCTCAGTTTTGAGAGTAACATTATCGCCGACGATGACCGCGCGGGCTTTGCGACAGATTGGTTACTGCTCATGCATTTTCAGTCCGACACCGCGACCGAAGCCTTCCGGAAAGGTGTGCGCGAGCATCTCGACAGAATGCTGAGTCCCGACTTCGAGGAGCGGATCTACCGCAGTGGTGTCGCGCACGACGACGATTTCGCCAAAGGGCTTGTCGAGAACGGCTACTTCGCCCCCGGCTGGCCGGCCGAGTTCGGCGGGCAGGACCGCAACGCGTGGGAAGAGCAGGCGCTCAACGAGGAGCTGATGCGGACGGACGCGCCGGTGTACCTGTCCGAGACCACTCGAATGGTGGCGTCGATCATCCGGCAGATCGGCACACCCGCGATGAAGGAACGGATTCTCCCCGGAGCCTTGAGTGGGGAGGTGACCATTGCGCTCGGCTTCACCGAGCCCGAATGCGGTTCGGATGTGGCGGCCGCCGCGACCAGGGCCGTGCGCGACGGTGATGAATGGGTCATCAACGGCTCCAAGATGTTCACCACGAACGGGCACATCGCCGACTATGTCTTTCTGTTGGCCCGGACGAGTCCCGAGAAGCCGAAGCACAAGGGGCTCACGATGTTTCTCGTGCCGTCCTGCTCCGACGGCTTCGAGGCGCAGGCCGTGTGGACGCTGTCAGGAGAGCGCACGAACATCACCTTCTACAGCGACGTACGTATCGCCGACGACTGGCGGATCGGCGATGTCGACGGCGGTTGGCAGGTGCTGGGCCTGTCGCTGCAGGATGAGCACGCGTCCGGATGGGGACCGCACATCGCCCGCCTCTTGCACCACGCCGAACGGTGGGCGTCGACCACACGCGCTCTCGACGGCTCACTTCAGATAACGAAAACCGATGTGCGACGGCGGATCGCGCGGGTGGCGATGGAACTGGAAGTGGCAACGCTGCTTCAGCGGCGATGCGTGTGGATGGCCGAGAACGGTCAAACGCCGGTGGCCGAGGGGCCGATGTCGAAAGTGTTCTCCACCGAGGCGCTGGTGCGTGCGAGCCAGGACATCGTCGAGCTCGTCGGGCCGGACGCGATGCGGTCACACTTCGAGCCGACGGCGCCGGAGCGTGGACGCTTCGAACATCTCATGCGCTTCTCGCTCGGAACGACGATCTACGCAGGCACCAGCGAGGTGCAGCGCACGATCATCGCGCAGCGGGGGCTCGGCCTACCCCGTTAGGTCCTTGGCCTTGCGGGCGGCCCGCTTGCGCGGCGCCGCCTTGGTCGTCAGCGCCTTCCTGGGCGCGTTCGCGGGCGGCGTCAGCGCCTGCAGGCACCATGCCCACAGCTGATCCTCGGTGAGTTCGGCGCCCTTGACGCCCAGGTGGAACACGCCGATCTGGGCGAGCGCGATGAGGGTCGAGTTCAGCAGCGTTGTGAGCTGGGCGGGTGTCAGGTCCTTGCGAACCAGGCCGGCGCGTGAGCACGACGTGAGGATCTTGGTGAGCAGCTTTTGATGCGGCTCCCAGATCTTCGCGAAATCCGCGGGCCGCTCGATCTCCAGGCTCAGGTTGTAGATCGTCATCACTCGGCCACCGATGGCTTCCGACGACTCTGCACGCGAGAGGAATCCGCGGCAGAACGCTTCGAGCTGTTCCATCGGACCGTCCGCGGCCGCCACCTCATGACGGATCGCCTCGATGAACTGGCTGGTCGCGTTCTCATAGAGCGCCAGCAACAACTCTTCCTTGCCCGCGAAATGTTGATAGAACGCGCGCAGGCTGAGGTTCGAGCGGTCGATGAGGGTCTGGATCGTGAAATCGGCGCGACCGGATTCCTCGACGAGTTCGAGGGCCGTGGCCAAGAACCTCGAACTGCGCGCGAGCGCGCGGGCACGTGCCTGACTGAGCCGCCGCTCGATCGTCCGTTCCTGCCAGCTGCCCGGCATCTCGACCTCTGCCTCGACGAGTTCGAGATCGGCTTCCGAGTCGCGAGCGCTCCGCTTCTTAGCAGTCATGATCTTCTGAGAATACGCGTTCCCCATCCGATCCTGCTCACCTACCTACACGCGCACCTTGACGGGATCGGCGCTAACCCGCCGGACTTCGGACCCCATCGAGCTTCGCGGCGGTCTCCGCCTGCCGGTCGGTGCCTGTAGGCTATCGTGGAAACATCGATTCTCGATTGCGGAAACAATAGTTTCGCGAGTGTGCCGCAGGCCGTTCCCAAAGGAGTGCAGCGTTGACCGCAGACATCCTGATCGTGTCGCCGGACGACCATCTGGTGGAACCGGCCGATCTGTGGACCAGCCGGTTGCCCCAGCGTTATCGGGATGTCGGGCCGCGCATTGTCCGGCACCGAGGACGGATGGACCCGTCGGTCACCTCCGATGTCGCGTTCATCGAGGATGAGGACGGCCGCGACGCCGACATCTGGCACTACGAGGATTCGATCATCCCGATTCCACTCATCAGCGCCGCTGCCGGTTACGAGCTCGACGAACTCTCCACCGACCCGATCACTTACGACGAGATGCGCCCCGGCTGCTATCGACCGGCCGACCGACTCGCGGACATGGATGTCGCCGGAATCGAGGCCTCAGCCTGCTTCCCCAACACGCTGGTCCGGTTCTGCGGTCAGCGATTCCTCTACGCCAAGGACAAAGAACTCGCGTTGCTCTGCGTTCAGGCCTACAACGACTTCCAGGTCGACGAGTGGGGCGGCGGCTCGAACGGCAGGCTCATCCCGCTGGGCATCATCCCGCTGTGGGACGTCGAGCTCGCCGTCAAGGAAGTCGAGCGGGTGGCGGCCAAAGGCATGCCCGCGGTGTGCTTCTCGGAACTGCCTGCGCGACTGGACCTGCCGTCCATCCACAGCGGATACTGGGATCCGTTCTTCGCCTCGTGCGAGAGCAACAACGTCGGCATCATGCTGCACATCGGCTCGAGTTCGTCGCTGACGAAGTCGTCACCCGACTCGCCGCACGTCGTCACCAGCGCCCTGATGGCGGTCAACTGCACCATCGCCCTGGTCGACTGGCTGTTCTCCGGCAAGCTGCGGCAGTTCCCGAAACTCAAACTCGCGTTCGCGGAGGCGCAGGCCGGGTGGATCCCGTACTACTTGCAACGCGTCGATGAGGTTTGGGAGGACCGCCGCGCCTGGGGTGGTATTCACCCGCTGCTGACCGAGCCGCCGAGCACCCAGGTGCCCGGCCGCGTGTGGTTCTCCACCTTCGGCGACCCGGTCGCGTTCCGCATCCTCGATCTGGTCGGGCCCGACCAGCTGATGTTCGAGACCGACTACCCGCACAACGACACGAACTGGCCCCACAGCATGGACGTCGCCAACAAGGCGACCGCGGGTCTCGACGAGGAGACCAAGCGAAAGGTGTTGTCCACCAACGCGAAGAACTTCTTCGGTCTGGCCTAGCTTTCTCTCCGCGAGCAGTCGCAAACCTGCCCATTTTCGAGCGAAAAGCGGCAGTTTTACGTCTGCTCGCGAAAGAAACTCAGCGCGCTTGCCAGTCGGGTTTGCGCTTCTCCAGGAAGGCGCGCGGGCCCTCGATCGCATCCTTGGTCAGGGCGACCTTCATCCGGTAGTTCTCGGCGAGCAGCTCCGCTTCGTATATCGGCAGCGTCAACCCCTTGCGTACCGCCATCCGCGATCCCCGCACCGCCAGGGGCGCATTGGAATTCACTATCTCGGCGACCTCCCACGCGCGGTCCATGAGCGTCTCGTGGGCCACCACTTCGGTGAACACGCCGAGGTCGTAGGCGCGCTGGGCGTCGAGTTGCTCGTGTTTGCCCATCAGGATCAACCGCATGGCGACCGGCAGCGGCAGGATCCGGGCCAACCGGACCCCTTCGCGTCCCGATGTCACACCGATGCTCACGTGCGGGTCCATCAACGTCGCGCGTTCGGAAGCGATCGTGATGTCGGCGGTCGTGACGAGGTCCATACCGGCTCCGCACGCAATTCCGTTGACGGCACAGATGATCGGCTTGGTCATCTGCAGCCACGGGGGTGTCGCCTCCTGCGGCGCATCCCATTGACGCATGGAGCTGAGGATCGGCTCGCCCTGGTTGTCGATGCCCGCCGCGTTCTCCATATCGTGGTCGGCCGCCTTGTTGACGTCGGCTCCGACGCACAGCGCGCGGCCGGCGCCGGTGATGATGACGGTCCAGATGTCCTGGGAACGTTCGATTTCGGCGTACACCTCGGCGAGTTCGGCGATCATCTCGTCGTTGATCGCGTTGAGCACCTCGGGCCGGTTCAACGTCACACATGCGGTGTGACCGGAGACCTCGAACGTGACGGTGTCGTAATTGCTCATCTCACTCCACAGCTGCTGTGTCGCGGGCGGTCGGCCGGACGCCCAGGATCTCTTCGAACCGGTCGCAGTAGCGCGGCCACACTTCCGGGTTGAGTAGCCGCGGTGGCATGTCCCCGGCGAAGATCGTCTGCCACTGGGTGGCGGTGGCGACCGCGATATCGCGAGCCGCCTCGGCGGTGATGCCCGCGACATGTGGTGTCGCGACGACGTTGTCGAGCCGCAGCAGCGGGTTGTCGTGTCTCGGCGGTTCCTCATGGAACACGTCGAGCCCCGCCCCGGCGATATCACCGGTGGCCAGGGCGTCATAGAGGGCCGCTTCGTCGTGCACCGGACCACGGGCGGTGGTGATGAAGTACGCGGTCGGTTTCATCGCGGCAAATTGCCTACGCCCGAACAACCCTCGTGTCTCTGCGGTCAGCGGGCACGTGACCTGAACGAAGTCCGATCTTTCGACCAGTTCAGAAAGGTCCACCCGAACCGCGCCCCTGGCGCGGGCGGTCGCGTCGTCGACGTAGGGGTCGAAGACCAGGACCTCCATCCCGAACGGAGCGCACAACTGCACAAGCCTTCCACCGATGGCGCCCAAGCCGACGACCCCGAGCGTTTTCCCGAACAGCTGAGTACCCCGCAGCGCCAATCGATCTCCGAGCGGACCGCTGCGCAGCGCCCGGTCGGCGGCGGTGATCTTCTTGGCCAGATCGAGCATGAGCCCGAGCGCATGCTCGGCGACCGCCTCGGCACCGGGACCGGAGTTGTTGCACACCGCGACCCCAGCGCGGGTACACGCCGCGACGTCGATCACGTCGTAGCCCGCCCCAGCCGAGCACACGGCAAGCAACTGTGGGCACCGTTCCACCAGAGCCTGCCCGGCCAGCCACTGCGCGCCGTCGGCGATCGATGCGACGTCTGTTCTGGTGGCGACCTGATATCCGTGCGCCGATTCCAGTGCCGCCCAACCCTCTTCGTCAGCCGCATCGAGGTCGAGCTTGACGAGCTCGATGTCTGCCCCCGCCAGGATGTCTCCTGCGACCTGATCGGTCCACCTCTCGTAGACCAGCCGCGGACGGGTTGTCATCGGTTGATTTTGGGCTTCGCTTGAGCCGCCTTGAACATGTCGGCCAATGCGGGGTCGACGTTCTTGTAGTCATTGCGTGCGATCGTGCCGTCGCGTCCCGGAACGGGGTCGTAGCCCAGGCGCAGATCCTTGTTCTCCATGTGGAAGTACTCCCGCCCGACGGGAAGGCGGCGATCCTCGCGCGGAACCTCCATCCAGGCGCGTAGAAAGCAGCGCGCCTTCTTCGGGTCGGTGCTGCTGACGAAGTCCGAGCGGGAGTGGCACATCGCGAAGTTGTTGGCGACGGCGGCCTCGCCGGACTCCAACCGGAACTCGACCTGCTGTTCGACCAGGATGTTGCGCAACAACTCGATGGCCTCGTTCTGTTCGGGGGTGAACTCGCGGCCGAGGGTGTGCATGGCGGGCAGGATGCTGCTGTAGGTGAAGTTGATGCAGATGCGACCGTCGATCTGCGAGAAGACCGGTACGTCGTAGGGGGTCACGTCCGGTTGATCGTCGGGTTGCTCGCTGCGCCGATGGTGCGGGAACCCTTGGTAAAGCACCGGGAGCAGGTCGGGGCGCTCGTTGAGAATCCGGTTGTGTGCGGCCGGGCCGCTGGCGAACTGGCTCTCACCACCCTCGGCCGCGGGGTACACGCAGAGCAGCGACAGGATGTCCGCCGCATCGTTGTGCATCGCGAGTTCGGCTCGGGACTTGGTGCCACGCGCCGGTTGCACGCCGTTGGGCAGCACCTCCTCCTGCACGCGCACCATGCGGTGGCCGAAGGAGTTGTTCGACACCAGGTAACCGAGGTGTGTGCAGAACGCCCAGTAGATGCGTTCCAGGTCCTCGATCGAATGCTGCTCGACGGGGAAACCACGTACGCACGCCAGACCCCGTCCGAACATCAGTTCCCGGTACAGCCGCGCGAGGTCCTCGTCGAGATCCGGGTGCCGGGCATCCTCAGGCGTGATGTCGTCGCGATCCTTGTGAGCGGTCTTGGCCAGAACGGATTCCAGCGCCGCGATATTGCGTGACGACAGGTCGAAGGCGAAGTCCTCTTTGCTGCTGAAGTCCGCGCCGGTCCATGCCATGGGGTCGGTGACTTGCTCGGTGTAGATCGCGGTGGGCATCCGTCCTCCTGTTGTCGTGACGAGGCTCTCGGTTATCGGCTCGCCGCGCGCCTCTCGAGCTCACGCAGGGCGTGCGCACGGGCGGTGGCGGCCTCGGTCATCATCCCGACGTCGGTTCCCGCCGAGATGAATCGCAGTCCCAGCCCCGCAAAGCGTTCCAGCAGGTCAATGGACTTGATTCCAGCCACTCCCAGTGCCACGCCGTGTACACGACAGGCCGCTGCGACAGAGTCTACTGCACGGTGGAAATGCTCATTCTCATATTGGCCGTGGATCCCCATCTCGGCCGTCAGGTCGCTGGGTCCCAGTAACACCATGTCGACCCCGTCGACGTTCGCGATCTGGTCGGACGCCGCCACCGCCTCGGGCGTTTCGATCATCACCGCCACCACGGTGTGACGCTCGAGTTCGACCGTGAGTTCGGCGGCAGGACGAGGTGCGTAACCGCTCACCGCGTTCGGTCCGGAGATGGACCGATGGCCCACCGGTGGGAAGCGGGCCGCGTCAACCACAGCCTGCGCTTCCTGCGCCGAGTTCACGTGCGGCACAATCACTCCGACTGCGCCCGCGTCTAGTACGCGCGCGATCACAGTGGGATCGTGCGACGGCACTCGCACGAGGCCGGAGATACCGGCGCCGAGTGCGGCCACACAGAGCATTCCCGCCGTTTCGAGCGAGCACGAGGTGTGCTCGAGATCGACATATACGGCGTCATATCCGCTGGCCGCCGCAATCGCGGGGACGTCGGGCGTGCGGGCATTCAGCAATGCGAGGCACAGCACCAGGCGATCGCCCTTCAAGGCATCTCGCAGCGCTTCCGGCACCCACCCACGGTAACCGAGCGAGAACGATGATTCCACTATGGCGTTAACGCCATTATCGCCTGTGGTAACCATTACATATGTCGGAGAACCGGGTCGCGGTGGTCGGCGTCGCGCTGTCCGATTGCGGGCGGGTGCCGGACAAGACGGCGATGGCGCTGATGGCGCAGGCCGCTCGGCAGGCCGTTGCAGACGCCGGCCTCGAGAAGGACGACATCGACGGCTTCGGTGGCCACGGGACACTGTTGCCGCCCATCGAGGTGAGCGAGTACCTGGGCCTGCGGCCGACGTGGGTCGACGCCACCAACGTCGGCGGATCTTCGTGGGAGGTCATGGGGCGGCACGCCGCCGCGGCCATCGCTGCGGGCGAGATCGATGTCGCCCTGTTGACCTACGGTTCGACCGCTCGCTCGGACGTCAAGCGCCGGGTTCGGGCCTCTGCCGCGGCGCTGAGCACCGGCGGCGCGATGCAGTTCGAAGCACCGTACGGTGCCACGCTGATCGCCAAGTACGCTATGGCGGCAAGGCGTCACATGATCGAGTACGGGACAACCGAGGAACAATTGGCCGAGGTCGCCGTCGCCGCCCACGAGTGGTCTGCCATGAATGAGAACGCCTTCGAGCGTGACCGGATCACCGCCGACGATGTCGCCGCAGCGCCGATGCTCGCCGAGCCGTTCACGTCGAAGCACGTCTGTTTGCGCACAGACGGCGGCGGCGCGGTCGTGCTCGCCAGCGAGAGGGTGGCGAAAAGCTGTGCAAAGGAGCCGATCTGGATACTCGGCGCCTCAGACGCCGCATCGCACGTGAGCATGAGCGAATGGCCAGATTTCACGACATCGGCGGCCGCACAATCGGGTCCGCGCGCATTCGCGCAAGCGGGCGTGACCCCTGCGGACATCGATGTCTGTCAGCTCTACGACTCGTTCACCTCGACCGTCTTGCTGACTGTCGAAGATCTCGGGTTCTGCGCCAAGGGCGAAGGTGGTCCGTTCATCGGCTCCGGCGCGCTTCGTCCTGGCGGCCCGCTGCCCACCAACACCGAAGGCGGCGGGCTGGCGTCGTGTCATCCAGGGATGCGCGGGATGTTCCTGATGGTCGAAGCGGTTAGGCAACTGCGCGCCGAATGCGGGGAACGACAGGTCGAGGGTGCGCGCCTGGCATGTGTGCACGCGATGGGCGGGTTCTTCACCCACAGCGCGACGATGATCCTCGGGAGGCAGTGATGCAGTCGGCCAGCGGTCCGAACCGCCCGACCATCGACAGCGACAGCGAAAGCTGGTGGGCGGCGGTTCAGGATCGCGCGTTGATGATCAACGCATGCGATTCCTGCGGGCGCAATTCGTTGTACGCCCGGCCCTTCTGCCCTCACTGCTGGAGCGAGGACGTGCGTCTCACCCCGGCCACCGGACGGTCGCGGCTCTACACGTGGAGCGTCATCCACCAGAACGTCGCGCCGTTCGATGTCGTGCCCTACGTCGTCGCAATGGTCGACCTCGATGAGGGCCCCCGCCTGATGACCGAGATCGTCGACTGCCCGACCGAGCGGCTCAGTGCGGGCATGGAACTGGAGATCGGCTTCCGCGAGGACGACGACGGATTCGTCGTACCGGTTTTTCGACCGGCGACTGAAAGCACAGAGAGGAACCGGAAATGAACAAGGACGACATGATCTTGATCAGCGTCGATGATCACATCGTCGAGCCGCCCGATATGTTCAAAAATCATCT
>NZ_LZMD01000094.1 GCF_001668575.1 Mycobacterium sp. 1164985.4 | reverse complement strand
CCGACGCGATGCGACAGATGACCGAGATCGATCTCGCTGGCTTCGTGCGGGCGTATCCATGGCCGCGCGGGGGAGTCATCTGCGATGTCGCAGGCGGGATCGGACACCTGCTCGCGGCGATCCTCGACCACCGGACCAATGCTCGCGGCATCCTCCTCGACTCCCCCGACGTCATCGAGCAGGCGGCGGGATACCTGCGCGAACGAGGGCTGGCAGATCGAATCGAGCGGCGCCCCGGCGACCTCTTCGGCGAGCTGAATGCCCGCGCGGACGTCTACACGATGAAGTGGATTCTGCACGACTGGGGCGACGACGCCTGCCGCGACATCCTCAAGCGAGTTCGCTCCACCATGCCGTCCGGTTCGAAGCTGGTCACGATCGATTGGCACCACGAAGCGGGCAGGCCGAACGCTTCGACCCCGGTAAGCGACATCCTCATGCTGGCCTGCTGCGAGGGCGGCCGCGAACGCTCGCCGCAGCAAGTACACGATCTGATGCGCGACGCCGGGCTCACACCCGGACGCGTCTGTCACAGCGGTCTGACGATGCTGGTCGAGGGCATCGCCCCGTAGGAAAGCCGGTGCGTCACTACGCACGCCACGCACGTAGCCCTGGCACGGACCCCCACACCTAGCAGACGGCTGATCTCCGACTTCGTCCGCAGGCATTTGTTAGACCTACTCGCACCCCATTAACACGCACCGTTACCAGCTCTTTACCTCGGCGGTACACCCCGACATGGAGTCCGCGCGAAGTGACGCGGCGAATCGACGCCTAAACGGTTGATTGCCCTCACGTGGTGCGTGCGATCAACCCGTTAACTACACGGCCCCTGACGACATCGGTGCCGCGCGCGCGACAACCGCGAGTCCAAGCAACGTAGGCCGGCCCGCGCCCATGGCGACGACGCCCGTCCACGGCGCCCCCGTCGAGCGTCCCCGGCTTCCCCGGGCCCGACCGCCCACATTTCGTCACAGTGACGTTTTGGAGCCATGTCGCTTACCCTCCAAAGATCCTCGCCCAGAGTGTGTTTCGAGTCTATGACGCGCAATCTGGCAGCGAAGCTGACTACCGTCAGGCGCATCGACCGCGCGCACTTCTCATGGATCGGTATGCGATGAAAAGCCGACCGCAATCCGCCTGAGCCGACGGTGCCGCCGCTCCCCACCTCCGGCGCGGGACCCTGCACTTTTCGTCACGTGACGTTTTGTGCCCTGTCCGCCACGCGAATGGTTCGTGGCAAATACCGGACAACCCGGTCGCCGTGCGGGATCGTTGTCACATGAGCCCCAAGGTTCCCTCTCCGAAAGAGATCAGAGAAGCCGCGCAGGCCGCTGCCGAGACCGCCCAGGCGGCCGCCACCGAAGCCATGCGCATCCCGCCGGCGTCGGTGAAGATGATGGCCCAAGTGCCCGACCTGATCGAGAACTTGGCCGCTGCGACCGAGCGCCTCAACGCGGCCATCGACCGCGCCGAACGCTATCTTGCACTCGCCGATCCGATGATCCGGACGATGGACGCCATCCTGCCGCAACTCGAGGCGCTGATTGCCACCGGCAACGACGTCTACACCGCGGTAGGCAGAATTCCAGGCGTCGCGACCGTGGGCCGCTTCGCATCGCGGACCTCCAGCCAGCAGTCAGACAAGAAACCTCCCGGCGGGCGGACCCGCAGGAAGCCCTGACTCCGAATCGTCACGTGATCATTCGTAGTTGACCTCACCCCGCGGGAACGGTCGACCCCGAAAGTCGATCTGCGCCGCCGGGTTCGCCACCGCGGTCACCATCCCGGACCCGAACGCGCCCCGCCGGTCGAACAGCGTCGCCGTACCGACGGAGATCCCGTCGGCGACCCAATGCGAGTCACCCTGAACGAGGATCCAGTCGTCGAACGGCAAGCGCGACAACGCCACTGTCAGGTCACCGTTGATGTATCCGATTCCATCGGTACCCAGGTTGGTCACCAGGCTGGTCGACTCGCCGATCGTCACCGCCCTGACGAACGGTGTGACCGGTTCGCCGGGAACGATATTGGCGCACGCGTGGAAGAAGCGTTTGCGAGACGTGTTCTGGTGGGCCTCCGGCGAACGCGTCCAACCGCCGTCGTCGCTGCCGATGAACGGCACCAGATCATCGTCCGGAGTGGGAAACTTCGGCAGGTTCACCGGAGCGATCCACTCCTCGCCGGGAGGCGCCGACGATCGCCGATATTGCACCAGCGTCGCACGCGCGACCGCCCGGCCGTCCTGCAGCACTTCGCATTCCGCATTACGCACCCGGCGGCCGTCCCGAATCACCCGTACTCCGACCGTGGTCGGCAGGTTTCGCGCCGCCCGGAACAGGTCCACGGTGATCCGCGTCGGCATGAACTCGGGCGAACCGCAATCCTTCTCGAGCGCCTGTGCCGCCAACCCGACGATGGCCGGCCCATTGAGGTGATCATCACCCCAGTGGCTCTGGGCAAATCTTGACGGCATGTACGCGCCGTCAGCAGTCGGCGTGAAATACGCGGCATCAGTGCTCATCTGCGGATCCTCGCACAGCGCTTCCAGCCCGCCTCAGCTAGGTGTTGCGACCGCCGTTGACACCGATGATCTGGCCCGTGATGTAACCGGCCTCCTCTGAAACGAGGAACGCGCACGTCGCCGCGATGTCCTCGGGTTTACCCATGCGGCGCACGGGGGTTGCGTCGATCGTCGCCTGAATATCACCGAGGTACCCTCGCCCCTCGGCCGCACGCAACATCGGCGTGTCGATGAAACCGGGTGGCACCGCGTTCACCGTGATGCCGGCGGGCCCGTATTCGAGCGCCAACGTCTTTGTCAGCCCGTTCACCGCCGATTTCGCCGCCACATAATGCGCCATGTAGGGCGCGCCGGAGTGCGTACTCGACGACGAGATGTTCACGATCCGACCCCAGCCGGCCTCCACCATGTCGGGCAGCACCGCCTGGACGCAGTGGAACACGCCGTTGAGGTTGACGTCAATGACGCGTTGCCACTTCTCGAACGTGATGTCACCGAACCGCGAGAACCCGTCCAGCCCTGCGGCATTGACCAGAATCGACACTGGCCCCAACTGGCCGCGGACGGCCGAGAACGCGGAATCGACCTGCCCGCGATCGGTGACGTCGGCGGTGAAGGCGGACTCGTCGTCATTGGGCGCCAGGTCGATGATGGCGACGTGGTAACCGTCGGCGCGCAGACGGTCCACGATCGCGCGGCCGATCCCCGAGCCGCCACCGGTGACGACAGCTGTCTTCATTCGCTTGTCCTTTCGTAAATCCCTGTCGCAGAGGTTGTTAGGTCGGTCGACGTGGCGCACGCAACCCCAAGGTCCGTCTGCCCGCATCTTTGAGATTTTCCGCAAGCGCGCGATCGTCGAACTTCACCCACGCCGGTCCCACCGCACCGGCCATGCCCGCGAAGACCATGGCCGCGCGAATCTCGCCCGCCGGTCCCGCCTCGACATCGGCCAGCAGGCGCAGTTGCCGCGTGATCAAATCGCGCCAGTCGCGATCCTGCTGCAGAGCGGTGGCGACGCTGGGATCCACCGCCAGCACGGCCACCAGTCCGCGGTTGCGCACCGCGAGGTCGGCGTAACCGCTGAGCATGTGTTCGGCCCTCGCGCGGGGCGTGCGCTGCGCCTCGGCGGCATCCACGATGACGCGCAACTGCGCGAACATCGGTTCCAGCACCGCGGCCAGCAACTGCTCGCGGGTCCGGAAGTGGTGATAGATCGCGGCTTTCGTGAACCCGAGTTCGTCGGCGATCATCTGCAGTGACGTGCCGGCGTAACTGTGCCGGGTGAAGAGCGCGACGGCGACGTCGATGAGACGCTGCCGAGTGCCGCTCGGCTCGACGTCGACCACCGCCATCCTGGCTCCTTTACGATCGGCAAGGAGCTTACTAGCCGATCGTAAAGCTATCCGTGCAGGGTCAGTGCACCGTCGGCAGCCATCTCGACGCGGGTGCCGAACGCCTCGCTCATCTTCTCCGCCGATGCTCGCAGCCACCCGGCATCCTCGGCAGTCGCCTTCTCCATCCGCATCCGCCGCATCCTCATCGGCACCATCTTGAGTTCGGTCAGGCAGCCACCGATGCGCTCGATCGATGCGAAGTACAACAGGCGCAGCTCGTGGCGAAACGCCTCGTATCCGGCGATGCCCTCGTAGTCGTCGACCGTGTCCCCGCAGCCGTAGAGGATCAGCTTGCCGCGGTACACCTCGATGGGACGCGGGTGGTGCGATGAGTGCCCGTGCACCACATCGACACCTTCGTCGATCAGCCGGTGCGCGAAGCGGATCTGCCCGGCCCCGACGTCATATCCCCAATTCGACCCCCAGTGCACCGACAGGATCGCGACGTCGCCCGACCGCTTGTCGGCGACCAGGCGGCCCGCGATCGTCGTGGCGGTGGCATTTGAGAGATCGTCGATCAGCGCGACACCCGGCCGACCGGACGCGGCGGCCCACGAGCGTGGGATGCCGCTCGACGGCGAACCCACAGACGCGATCACCGCATGTCCTCCACCCGGCAGAGGCACCCTTACCGGCCGGTGAGTGTCGCCCCCTTCCAAACCCGCTCCCGCACAACGTATCCCCGCCGCCGAAAGTACGCGCAGAGTCTCGATGAGACCGCGACGGCCGAAGTCGAGGACATGGTTGTTCGCCAAGGCGCACACGTCCGGGCCGACCGCGTTCAGGCACCCCACATTGTCCGGATGCATCCGGTAGTGCACCGCTTTACCGGCAGCGAACTCGCGGCATGTCGTGACGCTTGTCTCGAGATTGATCAGCCGAACGTCGGGTTTCAGTTCGTCGAGCACCGCGAGGGCTTCGCCCCACGGCCAGTCGGAATCGACCGGCGCTGGAATACGACCGCCGGCCCGCTCGGCAAGCTTGACGTACGTGCGCGCATCCGATATCACCGATTCCCGCAATTCGGGATCACCGGGATGCGGAAGTATCTGATCGACGCCGCGACCTGTCATCACGTCGCCGGTGAGGAAAACGACGGCGCCGCGACCCGCGTTCGCTGACACCTCTCCAGTGTCCCTCGACGCGCACCGCCCGGATTCTACGGACGCACCGCCTGCACCGCCCACACCTCACGCCGTCCCGCCTTGTGGCCGCTGACCGTCACGTCAGTGAAACCCGCCGAGCGGCACAGCGCGGCGAACGACTCGGCTTGCCGGCGCGTCCAGCCGTGACTGGCCAGCCCCGCCGCATCGGGAGTCGTCTGACGTTCCATCGCGAGCAGGCGCGCGCCCGGGGCGAGCAATCGGTGCGCTTCGGCGATTCCCTTGTCGACGTCCTGCCAGTGATGCACGGTCGCCAATGACCACAGCACCGTCGCCGACCCATCCGGCAGCGGCACCTGCTCGGCCGTCCCCGTCGTCCACGCGATGTCACCGCGGCGGGTGAACGCGCGGGCGAGCCGAAGCATCACCGGCGCGGGATCCACACCCGTCACCGACGCACCACGGCGCGCTGCCTCCCGGACGGCCCCGCCCGGGCCGCACCCGATGTCGACGACCTTGTCCTCGCCCGTCACCGCCACCAGATCTGCCGCCAGGCGTGCGCTCGCGCGGCCCATCAGCAGCAGGGCCAGCCCGACGCACACGCCCATCGCGCCGGAAAATCCGGGATGGTCGGCGTGATGGTTGACCGGTAACTCGTTCGGTGATCCCATGCATACGAGCTTGCCGCGCCGCATCGGCTCACAGTCAAGTGCCAGATAGCGGCCGGCGTTTGTGGGTAGTCCGGGAGGACCATCCGGGAGGGACCCACTCATGACCGAGTTGAAGTACCTGGAACTGCACGGCGACCGCGTGGCCTACCGAGACGTCGGCGGTGGTCAGGACGTGCTCCTGCTGATCCACGGGATGGCGGGCAGCTCCGAGACCTGGCGGGCTGTCATCCCGCAGCTTTCGCGGCGGTACCGGGTGATCGCTCCCGACCTGTTGGGCCACGGCAAGTCGGACAAGCCGCGCGGCGACTACTCGCTGGGCGCATTCGCGGTGTGGCTGCGCGATCTCCTCGATGAGTTGGGAGTGTCTCGCGCCACGATCGTCGGCCAGTCGCTCGGCGGGGGTGTCGCCATGCAGTTCGTGTATCAACATCCCGACTACTGCCAGCGCCTCGTCCTGATCAGCAGCGGCGGCCTCGGGCCCGACGTCGGGCTGACACTTCGACTCTTGTCGGCACCCGGAGCCGAGTTCATCCTGCCCGCCATCGCCCCGCCGCCCGTTCTCAAGGTCGGCAACAAGCTGCGCGGTTGGTTCCGCTCGGCCGGCATCCAGTCGCCCCGCGGGGCCGAAATGTGGAGTGCCTATTCGTCGTTGGCGGACCGCCAGACCCGCCAGGCCTTCCTGCGCACGCTGCGGTCGGTCGTCGACTATCGCGGCCAGGCGGTCAGCGCGCTGAACCGCCTGCACGTGACCACCGAGCTGCCGGTCATGGCGATCTGGGGCGACGAGGACCGCATCATCCCGGTCGCCCACGCATACGCGGCGCTCGAGGCGCGCCCGGAATGCCGGCTCGAAGTGCTCGAGGGCGTCGGGCACTTCGCCCATGTCGAGCGACCATCCGACGTCGTGGACCTGATCGACGACTTCATCAACACGACCGGTCGACCGGCCGAGCAACCGGTCACCCATCCCGATCCCTAGCGGCTCGACGGTTCGCACCACCTGGTGCGGTCAGCGACAGGCGGACGGACATAATCGACGAAACGGAGGTTGTCTAAGGATCGGAGTGGCTGTGGTCGAGACCAGCGCGTCGCAGTCGCCCGTGATCGGTCGCGAGCGCTCCCCTGGCCTGCTCATCGCCGGGTTGTCCGTCGTCGTCCTCACCGTCGCCGTCCTGCAGACCGCCGTCGTGCCGGTGCTCGGCATCATCGCCAACCAACTCCACGCCTCGATCGTCGGCGTGAGTTGGGCGGTCACCGCCAACCTGCTCGCCGCAGTCGCGGCCACGCCGCTGCTCGGCCGCCTCGCGGACCTCCACAGCAAGCACCGGGTGCTGCTCGGCGTGCTCGTCGTAGTGCTGGCCGGATCGTTGATAGCGGCCCTCACGTCGTCGCTGCAATTGCTGATCATCGCCCGCGTGCTCCAGGCCGCCTCCTACGCGCTCTACCCCATCAGCATCGCGATCCTGCGCGAGGAACTGTCCGAGGAGCGTCTGATGTCGGCGATGGCCGTGCTGTCCGGGACGCTGGGTTTCGGCGGCGGGACCGGACTCGTCGTGGTGGGGCTGTTGATGAACGGGGACGCCGGCTATCACCGCGTCTTCTGGCTGACGACGGCGTTCACCGTCGGCGTGATCGCCATCGTGCTGTTCGTGGTGCCTCGACGACCGCACGACGTCGCCGGATCGATCGACTGGCTCGGCGCGACCGGGTTGGCGGTGGGGTTATCGGCCCTCCTGCTCGCGATCACGCAAGGCCAAACGTGGGGATGGGTATCGCCTGCGACCCTCGGCTGCATCGTCGGCGGTGTGGCGGTGCTGGCCGGCTGGTGGTGGTGGGAGCGCAACACCCGTCGACCGTTGGTGTCGACGGCGATGCTCACCCGCCGGCCGATCCTGCTCACCAACATCGCGACCATCTTCGTCGGCATGGGCCTGTACTTCGCGTTCCTCGGGTTGACGCTCTTCGTCCAAATCCCGCGTGAGGCAGCCGGTTACGGCTTCGGCGCGACGGTGCTGGAAGCGAGCGTGGTGTATCTGCTGCCGGGTGCGTTCACGGGCTTTGTCGTCGCGCTGATCAGCGGGCGGTTCATCGACCGGTTCGGCGCACGGCCGGTGCTCGTGGTCGCGGCGCTCGCCGGTATCGCCGGATTCCTGTTCATCGCGTTGGTGCACTCGTACACCTGGCAGATCATCGTCGCGAGCATCCTCGCCAACGCCTACATCAGTCTCGGTTACGGCGCCCTGCCGGCGCTCGTCGTCAGCGAGGTCGACGCCGGCGAGACGGGCGTGGCCACGAGCATGAACGCGATCGCGCGCACGATCGGCAGTTCGATCGCGGCAGCCGTGGTCGCCATGCTGCTCAGCCGGTCGGTGCCGGGAGCGGGGGTGCCGATGGAGAGCAGCTTCCTCGCGATCTTCCTCGGCGGCGCGATCACCTCGACGCTCGCGCTGGTGTTGATCGCCGTGTCGCGTCCGTCGTCGCGGTCAGCAGATTCCACGGAGGCACGCTACGAAACGCGTGCCATGAACCACGAGTGGGGCTAAGAACGCTCGGTCAGCGCAGCGAGGCGAGGTTGGACACCGACTTGCGCACGTCGGATTCGATCACCTTGGCCACCAGGTTGCCGACCCGCGTGTTCAGCAGGCCGCCGGACAGATCGGCGACCACCTGGAACGTCGACCCCGGTTGGTCGTCGCGGACGCACAGCGTCAACCCGATGCGGATACCCGGCCTGCCCCTGCCGACCATCTCCACGACCTTCGGCTCGTCGTAGCGCTTGACCTGCCAGTGGATGGTGTTGCGGAATCCCTTGACCTTGATCAGCGACGACACGCAGGTGCCGACCTCGATGTTGTCGGGCACCTCGCTGCGCCACCCGCCGAAGATCGTCAGCCACTCGTCGAACCTGCTCAGGTCCGACGCCAACTCCCACGCCTTGTGGGGGCTGAGATCCGACGACACCGAAACGTCCACTGCTGCCATGCCTAGTGCCTTACCCGGCGAAGCCGGGCAGGTAAACGGCGTTTCACCCGATCGGGCCTGCTCCGGCTGCGAAACTGAGCGGGAGAACCCCTCGAGCGTCGGCGCCGGCTGCGGCAGCCGACCGGATTCCGACGGTTCGAACGCAGCGAATTTGGTGCCCGCGATCACACCAGACAAAGGATTCCATTGTGAATATGTAAATTCCGTGCGGAATCGCTTGCGAGGGACCGCGTGATCCGCGATTGTTTACCCACAGCTGGGGGGCAGCCTGTAGGAGGATCCGCACTGACCGGCTCACACACCACCGCCGTCGACCAATCTTCGGGACACCACGAGGCGACCCGCCCGAGCGGGGCCCCGGTCATCGAGATCGACCACGTCACGAAACGCTTCGGTGACTATGTCGCCGTCGCCGAGGCGGACTTCTCGATCGCCTCGGGTGAATTCTTCTCGATGCTGGGTCCGTCCGGCTGCGGTAAGACCACGACCCTGCGCATGATCGCGGGGTTCGAAACCCCGACCGACGGCGCGATCCGGCTCGAGGGCGTCGACGTTTCGAAGGTTCCGCCGCACAAACGCAACGTCAACACGGTGTTCCAGCACTACGCCCTGTTCCCGCACATGTCGGTGTGGGACAACGTGGCCTACGGTCCACGCAGCAAGAAGCTGGCCAAGGGTGAGATCCGCAAGCGGGTCGACGAACTCCTCGAGATCGTCCGGCTGACCGACTTCGCCGACCGGCGCCCGGGCCAGCTGTCCGGAGGGCAGCAACAACGCGTCGCGCTGGCCCGCGCACTGGTGAACTACCCCAGCGCGCTGTTGCTCGACGAACCGCTCGGCGCCCTCGACCTCAAGCTGCGCCAGGTGATGCAGTTCGAGCTCAAGCGCATCCAGCGCGAGGTGGGGATCACGTTCATCTACGTAACCCACGACCAGGAAGAAGCGCTGACGATGAGTGATCGCATCGCGGTCATGAACGCCGGCAACGTCGACCAGATCGGCACGCCCACCGAGATCTACGACCGGCCCGCCACCGTGTTCGTCGCGAGCTTCATCGGGCAGGCCAACCTGTGGGCGGGTCGCCAGACCGGCCGGGCAAACAGCGATTACGTCGAGATCGAGGTGCTGGGCTCGACGCTCAAGGCGCGTCCGGGCGAGACCACGATCGAACCCGGCGGTCACGCGACGCTGATGGTGCGCCCGGAACGGATCCGCGTGTGCATGGACGCCCCTACCGGTGACGTCGCCGGTGTGCGTGCGACGGTCACCGACCTGACCTTCCAGGGTCCGGTGGTGCGGTTGTCGCTGGCCGCGCCGGACGATTCGACGATCGTCGCCCACATCGGACCCGAGGAGGATCTGCCGATGCTGCGGCCCGGCGACGATGTTCATGTCTGCTGGACGCCGGACGCCTCGCTCGTGCTGCCGGCCGCCGACATCCCGACCGCCGAGGATCTCGAGGAGATGCTCGACGATTCCTGATCGTCACGTGGCGCACCGACACCGCCCCGAGCGGCGCCCTCGAAAGCTGTCGGCCCCTCCCCTCCCTCCGACGAAAGGCACAGTCGCCATGCCCTACGAGATGGACCCCCGCCTGGCCCGTTTTGCCACCAACCGCACGTCGCGCCGCCGCTTCATCGGCGGAGGCGCCGCCGCGGCCGCCGCAATGGTTCTCGGCCCGTCGTTCCTCGCGGCCTGCGGTTCGGACAGCGGCACATCCGGGACCACCACGCAGGAGGGCGGACCCGCGAGCGGGACCCTGCGGATCTCGAACTGGCCGCTGTACATGGCCGACGGGTTCATCGCCGCGTTCCAGCAGGCGTCGGGTATCACCGTCGACTACAAGGAAGACTTCAACGACAACGAGGAATGGTTCGCCAAGGTCAAGGAACCGTTATCGCGCAAGCAGGACATCGGCACCGACCTCGTGGTGCCCACCGCGTTCATGGCGTCCCAGATCCGATCGCTCAACTGGGTCAACGACTTCAGCGAGAACGGCATCCCGAACAAGAAGAACCTGCGCCCAGATCTGCTCGACGCGCAGATGGACCCGGGCCGCAAGTGGAGCGCCCCGTACATGACCGGCATGGTCGGCCTCGCGTTCAACCGCGCGGCCACCGGTCGCGACATCACCAAGATCGACGACCTGTGGGATCCGGCGTTCAAGGGTCGCGTCAGCTTGCTCTCCGACTTCCAGGACGGCTTGGGCATGATCATGCAGTCGCAGGGCGGCGACCCGGCCTCGCCCAACACCGAAACGGTCCGCAAGGCGGTCAATCTGGTCCGCGAGCAGAACGACAAGGGACAGATCCGCCGGTTCACCGGAAACGACTACGCCGACGACCTGGCGGCGGGCAATGTCGTGATCGCGCAGGCCTATTCGGGCGACGTCGTGCAGCTGCAGGCCGACAACCCGGACCTGCAGTTCGTGGTCCCGGAGTCCGGTGGCACCGACTTCCTCGACACCATGGTGATCCCGTACACGACGCAGAACCAGAAGGCCGCCGAGGCGTGGATCGATTACGTCTACGACCGGGCCAACTACGCCAAGCTCATCGCGTTCACACAATTCGTGCCGGTGCTCTCGGACATGACCGCCGAGCTCGACCAGATCGACCCCAACCTGGCCAAGAACGAGCTGATCAATCCTCCGCAGTCCACCCTCGACCGCGTCAAGGCGTGGGCTCCGCTCAAGGACGAGCAGAAGCAGGAGTACGCCTCGATGTACGCCGAAATCACCGGCGGTTGATGAATGGCAGGCGTCGCCAGTAGCGGCCGGCAACGCAGCAGGATCGCCCCGTATCTGATGATCCTGCCAGCGATGGTGTACCTCGCGGTGTTCTTCGTCGTTCCGTTCGTCTCCCTGGCGCGGATGTCACTGTCGACGACCAGCGGGTCGATTTTCCTTCCCACGCTGACGTTTTCGTGGGACTTCGCGAACTACGGCGAGGCGTTCAGCAAGTATCACGAACAGATACTGCGGTCGTTCGGCTACGCCACCACAGCGACGGTGCTGAGCATCCTTCTCTCGTTCCCGTTGGCGTACGTGATCGCTTTCAAGGCAGGCCGGTTCAAGAATCTGATCCTGGGCTTGGTGATCCTGCCGTTCTTCGTGACGTTCCTGATCCGCACCATCGCGTGGAAGACCATTCTCGCCGACAACGGTTGGGTGGTCGACGCGCTGGACGCCATCGGGCTGCTGCCCGCCGACGGGCGGTTGCTGTCGACCAGCTGGGCCGTCATCGGCGGACTCACCTACAACTGGATCATCTTCATGATCCTGCCGCTGTACGTCAGCCTGGAGAAGATCGACCCGCGGTTGATCGAGGCGAGCAAGGACCTCTACTCGTCGAACACCCGCAGCTTCACCAAAGTCATCCTGCCGCTGTCACTTCCGGGCCTGCTGGCCGGAAGCCTGCTGGTCTTCATCCCGGCGGCGGGCGACTTCATCAACGCCGAATACCTTGGCAGCACGCAGACCGCGATGATCGGCAACGTGATCCAGCAGCAGTTCCTGGTCGTCAAGGACTATCCCGCCGCAGCGGTGCTGAGCATGGTGCTGGTGGGCATCATCCTGGTCGGCGTCCTGCTCTACACGCGGGCATTGGGCACGGAGGAACTCGTATGACCGTGCAGGCGATGGAAGCCGCGACCAGTCCGGCCCCGGCCGGTCGGGTGAAGGGTTCGCCGAAGTGGGGCGATTGGCTGCTACGTATCGTCGCGGGCCTGGTGCTGCTGTATCTGTTCCTGCCCATCTTCGTGATCGTGTTGTTCTCGTTCAACGATCCGAAGGGCAAGTTCAACTACAGCTGGCAGGGCTTCACCCTGGAAAACTGGGCCGATCCGTTCAAGTACCCGGCGCTGACCGAGGCCCTGAAGCTGAGCATCAACGTCGCGGCGGTCTCCACCGCCATCGCGCTGGTGCTGGGCACACTGGTGGCCATAGCCCTTGTGCGCCAACGGTGGCGGGGACAGCGCGCGGTCGACACGTTCTTGGTTCTGCCGCTGACGGCACCCGAGGTGGTCATGGGCGCCGCGCTGCTGGTGTTGTTCCTCGACCTGGGCTGGGCCACTGGCTATACGACGATCGTGTTGGCGCACATCGCGTTCGAGGTCAGCTTCATCGCGATGACCGTGCGCGCCCGGGTGCGCGGTTTCGACTGGACGCTCGAGGATGCGTCGATGGATCTGGGCGCCAGCCCCACACGCACGTTCTTCCGGGTGACGCTTCCGTTGATCGTTCCGGGGATCGTCGCGGCGGGCATGCTGTCGTTCGCGTTGTCGCTCGACGACTTCATCATCACCTACTTCGTCAGCGGTTCGACGGTGACGTATCCGCTGTATGTCAACGCCGCGGTCAAAGCCGCGGTGCCGCCGCAGATCAACGTCCTCGCGACGGCGATCCTGGTGATCAGCCTCATCCTGCTGGCCCTCGGAACGCTCTACCGGCGCAAGCGGATCGACGTCTAGCTACACACCGACCTCGGCGGGCACCGCGGGCTGGCGCGCGCCGCTGCGGGCGGCACCCATTCCGGCGGCCACGACGAAGCACATGCCGAGCACGCCGAGCGCCTCGGGGACCTGACGCAGGATGACGAGGCCGACGATCATCGCGAAGCCCGGTTCGAGCGCCATCAGCGTGCCGAACGCCGCGGTGGTGAGCCGTCGCAACGCCAGCAACTCCAACGCGAACGGCACGACGGGCAACAGGATCGCCAGGCCGATCCCGATCAGCAGGATGTCGACCGAGAGCCGCGGCAACACGAGGTGCCCGACGGCCAGCGTGGCCACGATGCCCGCAACCGGCATCGACACGGCGAGCCCGTTCATGCCCGACACCTCGTCCCCCACCCGCTGGGTCAGCAGGATGTAGCCGGCCCAGCAGACCGCGGAGGCCAGCGCGAACAGCACGCCGACACCGTCGACGTGCCCCGCCCACGGCTGAGTGAGCAGGATGACCCCAACGGCGGCGAAGCCCGGCCAGAGCACGCGACCGCGCCCCGTACCGTGCATCACCGCCACACCCAACGGGCCGAGGAATTCGATCGCGCTGGCGGTGCCCAACGGGATGCGGGCCAGTGCGGCCATGAAGAGCAAGGTGATGCCCGCGGTCACCACGCCGAGCACCACACACATCCGAAAGCTCGCCCGGGTGAAGGCTTTTGGGCGCGGCCGGACGATCAGGAGCATGAGCACACCCGCCCAGGCCAGGCGCAGCCACGCCGCACCTTCGGCGCCGATGCGGTCGATCAGCGTGACGGCGATCGCCGCGCCGGTCTGCACACACAGCATCGACGCGACCGCCATCAGGGCACCGATGCGTGCGTGGCCCGTCATTAGTGCATTGAACGGGATGCCGACCGGATCCGTCCACGGGATTTTCGTGGCTGCAGGCTAAAGGCGAGCGAGGCTGAACGGGTAGGTGAAGGTCCCGCCCGGAGCTCCGTCGCAGCCGGTCGCGAACGACGATTCGAGGGTGCCCGACCGAGTCGCCGCATCCCACGAATAGACATCCCGGGTCGGGATCACCGGACCGTAGTAGACGTTGCCGCACCGCAGCCCGTCCGGAACGTCGACGGTCAGCGTGTACCGGCCATCGGCGAGGTATGCATCACCGCGGTAGGCAAACGCTTTCGCGATGGGCTGCGGGGTCGCCTGGATGTGCACGCAGTCGCCGGGGCAGCGCGAGATGGCCCACAGCCACGTGTGGAAGTCGTAGCGCCCGTCGATCACGAGATGGAAGTTGCCGTAGACGGTCTCGGCGTGGGCGGGCCCCGGGGCGAACAACGCCGCGATGGCCAGCGTCACACCGATCAATGCGGAGGCGACGGAACGGCGTCGGACAGGCACGGTGTCCTTGATACGTCATGTCGACGACGACCGACGGCGGTGGTGCCGCTCAGCGGGATCACCTGTTCCACTGAGCGGACGCGGATCGTCCTGCGCGCCGGAACCGGCCTAGGTTGATCATTCGTCACGATCGGTGAAGGAGACGGCGATGCGGATGACCGGTGTCGCGGTGGGTGTCGTCGCTGCTGCCGTGACGGGCATCGGCTTGGCCAGCGAAGCCGAGGCCACCGACAACGAGTGGGGCCTCAACGGCCGCTACACCGCCACCTCGAACGGCGAATTCGCCAAGACCAACGACAGGTTCCGCGACGAGGCCAGCCTGCGCAGCACCTGGACGATCACTACGACGTGCAGCTATCCGACCGAATGCACCGGCACGGTCGTCAGCGACTTCGGTTGGACCGCCCCGATCTACAAGACGGGTGGCGTCTGGTACGTCAAGCACACGGTGGAGGACTGGATTCCGTGTCCCGATGGCACGGCGGCCCCCGGTCTTCAGGTGTTCCGGTTCGTCCCCGTCAATGAGGACGGCAGCCTGACCGACCCCGCATCGACGACGCTGGCGGGCGAAGACCAGACCACCGGCCCGAGCGGCGCGTGCGGCGTCAGCAAGCCGGTCTTCATCAACATGCCGTTCAAGCTCGTCAAAAACGACGCCTGACCCGCTTACCCATTCGGGACGAGTAGGTCCTGCCACGACTTCGGACCCGCAGGCGCCGCCAGGTCGGCTTGCCGGAACACCTGTCCGTCCGGCGTCGCGTACTGACCCGTCTGCGGATCGTAGGGGGCGAAGGCGACGGACGGGCCACCCGAGCTCGAGGAACTCGGGGCCGTGGCGGGAGCTGCACCGCCGGGCGGCGGCGGTGGCGGTGACGGTGGCGCAGCTTCGCCTGGTTGGGCGGGCGGCATCGGCGTGCCTTGCACCGGACCGTAGATCCGCTCTTCGAAGTCGACGCGGTCGTCAGGTGCGAAGCCCTGGGCGATCAGGTTCGGATCGATCGGGTACGCGCCCAGCGGATGCTGGCGCATCGCCAGCGGCTCGAACGGCTTGTCGCTCTGGCACATTTCGGCGGTCGGCGCGCGCTTGCCCGGCCGCGCCAGGCACGGATAGTTACGCGCCCCGCGCACCCCGATGGGCGAATCCTGCGGCAGTTTGCAGTACAGGCCGTCGGGCGTGTCGACGATCGTCTCGTCCTCGGGTGAGCGCCACTGGTTCGGCGGTAGGAACCCGACCGTGCACGCGGGCGGGTCGCTGATCACCAGCGTGAAATCCCCCATCGCCATGCCGGTGGGGTTGTTGCGCGCAACGCCGACGGTCTGCGTGGCCGCCACATACGGCGGAAACAGCACCAGAAGTTGTTCCAGCGCGGCGTGATACGTCACGCCGACCTCGCCGACCGACGTCAGGTTGGCCAACAGCACGGGGAGGGTCGCCTTGACGTCGTTGAACAACCGCGAGGCCTCGTCGGCCGCGCCGGGACCGACCTCGAGAATCGTGCGCATCTGCGCGTCATCGGCCTGGAGTTGACCGGTGATACCCGCCACGCTGCGCGCCCAGCTGCGGATGGCGTCGGCCGATTGCGCCTGGCCGTCCAGCAGCGGACGGCTGTCGTCGATCAACGCCCGTGTCTTGTCGGCGATCGCGTTGCCGTCACCGACGATCTTCGCCGAGGAGTCGATCAGTGAGCCGAAGTCGTATCCGGCCCCGTCGAATGCCTTGAACGACTCGTCGAGCAGACCGCTGATCTTGTCCTTCGGAATGCTGTCGATCAGGGCGCTGACCTGATCGAGCATCGGGCCGACGGCTTGCGGTACCGAGGTCTTCTCCCGGGGGATCACCGAGCCGTCCTGCAGGGACGGTCCATTCGTGTCGTCGGGCACCAGGTCGACGTACTGTTCCCCGACGGCGGACACGCTGCGCACGGCGGCACGAGTGTCGGCCGGAACCTTCGGTGAGGTGTTCAGCGACAGCGTCGCGACGGCCCCCTCGCGGGTGGCGCGCACGTCGAGGACCTTGCCCATCTGGACACCGCGATAGGTCACGTTCGAGAACCGGTAAAGGCCACCGGTGCCGGGCAGTTCGAGCTGCACCGTGATGCGGCCGATGCCCAGTAGCGTCGGCACCTGCATGTAGCCGAACACCATCAAGGCGATGCCGATCACCGAGGCGATGGTGAAGATGATGAGCTGATTGCGGACGAAGCGCGTCAACATCAGTTGCCGCCTCCCCCGGCGACAGCCGCGCCGTCCGCCGCGAGGCCCGATCCGTGGTCGACGACGACCGCGGCCGAATCATCCGAGCCGTCGGCGCTTTCGACGAGCGGTGGTGGCTCGACGACCTCGGTTGGCGCCGGTGTGATCGGCGCGTTCAACGGGTCCAGGGTGTAGGTCAGGTACCAGGGATCGCCTGGCGCGGGCACCATCGGCGCGCCCTCCTGCCCCCAGCGGGTGCCGAGGAACAACCCCCGCTTGAGCCGCGGAATGGTGAAGTCGAAGATGATGAATTGGTTCATGTAGTCGCCGCGGATCGCACGGTCGATGAAGCTCTGTGTGTAGGGGAACGTCGGCGCGTAGGCCAGGACGGTGCCCAGGTTCGGGCCGACGTCGGCGAGCGCGCGCAACGTCGGTTTGAGGTTGGCGAGGTTGCGCACGATGTCGTCTTTCGTGTCGTTGATCAGTCCGGTGGCCGTGTCGCTGAATCGTCCTAGGCGCGCGAGCGCCTCGGTGATGCGCGGCCGTTCCTTGATCAGCACATCGAGAGCGGGCGGAATGCGGTGCAGCCCAGCCGTGATGACGTCCCGTTCGGCGGCGAACGTGCTCGACATCCGGTCCATCGCGGCGATGGAGGCGTTGATGTCGTCGCGTTGGGTGTCGAGCATCCCGATGAAATCGTCCAGACGGACCAGCAGGTCCCTGATCTGGTCTTCGCGTCCGTTCAGTGCGGCGTTGAACTCACGGACGATGTCACCCATCTGTCCAAGGCCGCCGCCGTTGACCACGACCGACAGCGACGACAGCGTCTGTTCGGTGGACGGGTACGTCGACGACCTGTCGAGTCCGATGGTCGACCCGGGTTCCAGCGCGCCGCTGGGTGCCTGCCCCAGGGGCGGGTCGAGCGCCAGGTGCATCGAGCCGAGCAGGCTGGTCTGTCCCACGGTCGCCACCGCGTTCGCGGGTATCACGACGTCGGGCCGCACCGACACCTCGATGTCGGCGTGCCAGTTCGTCACCTTCATCCTGCCGATGCTGCCGACGACCACGTCACCGAGGAGGACCGGTGAATTGGGTTCCAGCGAACCGACATTCGCGACCTGGACGTGATACACGGCACCCTCACCCCGGCCCACCGTGCCCGGCAGCGGCAGCGAGTTCACGCCTTCGAACGTGCACCCGGTCACCGCGAGGGCGACGCAGCACGCCATGACGACGAGGCTACGGATCGAGCGGGCCCTCATCATGACGGCCCCATCGGGGTCGCGGGCGGTGCCGGCGCCTCGGCAGGCAGCAGCATGCCCTCGAGCGTCGTCGGCTGCGAGACCGTCGTCGGTGGGCCCGGCGGGATCGGCGCGCCCGGATACAGAGCGGGTTGCGGTGCGGCCGGCAGTCCGTTCGGGGCGTAGGCACCGGGCGGACCGGGCGCGGTGGCCCACCCCGCAGGCGGCGGCACGTCAGCGGCGCCGGTGTACGCCGACACCGCCGGTGGGGCCTCCGGAGGTTGCGGAGCCCCGCCGGCTCCCCCGGGCGCCAGCGCGGGATCCGAATAGATCAGGTTGCCCGGGCTCGGCGACTTCTGCAGATAGGCGTTGAACGGCATCGGCAGATAGTTGAAGTTCAGCAATCGCAGTGCCGGACCGAGGTATTCGGCGCACGCCTTCGACGCCTCGGGCGCCGTGGCGTTCTTCACCGCGGCGATCGACGAGCACACCAGCTGCACCGGGTTGGCGAAGTTCGCCAATGCGAAGCCGCCGATCATGGTGCCGGTGTCGGGGTTGTAGATGTTGTATCCGTTGCCGATAGCGTTGGGCGCGACGTGAAGCACGTTCTCGAGGGTCAGCCGATTGTCGGCGAGGTTCTGTGTGACGGCGCCGAGGCGCTGGATCTGTTCGGCGGTCTGATCCCTGCTGCCCGCGATGAACCGCTGCACCTCGCCGACGGCTTCGGCGAGATACGTGAGTGCGGCGTCGAGATCGGACCTGCTCGAATCGATCACGCTGCTCACCGTGGCGAGGCGGTCCTGGAACTGCACGATCTGGGCGTTGCTGTCGCGCAGTGCGTTGACGAAGGTCTGGAGGTTGACGATGACGTCGACGATGTCGCCGCTGCCGTCGGCGAGGATTCGGCCGACCTGTGCCAGCTGTGTGATGGTCTCGCGGAGTTTGTCGCCGTTGCCGTTCATGGCGTTGGCCGCGCTGTCGATGAAGCGGCTGACCGATGTCGTCGAGATGTCGCCGCTGGGGCCGAGTTCCGTCGCCAGCCGCGTCAGTTGCTCCTTGACCTCGTCCCACTCGACAGGCACCGCGGTCCGGTCGACGCCGATGACGGCGTTGTCGGGAAGTGTCGGGCCGCTGGTCTCGTAGGCGGGGGCGAGCTGGACGTAACGGGCGGACACCAGGTTCTGCGCGACGATGACCGCCTTGGCGTCGGCGGGGATCGGCACGTCCCGGTCGACAGACAGCCGCATGCGGGCCAGGGCTCCGTCGGGCTCGATCGCTTTGATCGTGCCGACCCGCACTCCCGCGACGCGCACCTCGTCGCCGGGGTAGATCGCGGTGGCGGAGGTGAAGTACGCGGTGATGGTTCGGGGGCTGAAGAACGCCTGGCGGATGACCATCGCGGTTCCTCCGACGAGCAGGCCCACCAGGACCACCATCAGCACGGTCGACAGCGTTTTGCGGCCGATCATCGCGACCCTCCCGGAATACCGTTGTACGGGAAGGGGAATTCGGCGCGGGGCCCCGCGTTGTCCGGCGGCTGTCCGGCGTTCACGCCGCGGCGATAGCCCAGCGCATAGTCGAGGAACGGTTGCAGCGACTGCGCAGGAAGCAGGTTGCCGACGAACGCGTTGTAATAGAACCCGTTGTTGACCGCCTCGCCCTGAGTGACTTGATATTTCGCCAGCCCGGACAGCGCCTTGGCGATGTTGTCGCGGTTACGCTCGAGCATCTCGTAGACCGCGTTGAGCTTCTGCAGCGTCGGCGCCAGTTCCTGCTCGTTGTCGTGCACCAGGCCGGTCAACTGCCGGGCGACCACCGAGGTGTTGGCGAGCAGGCTGACGATGGCTTGCCGGCGGGTCTCGAGAACACCCATCAGGTCGTTGGCGTTGAGGATCAAGGTGTTCAGCTGCTCGCTGCGCTCGGACAGCACACCGGTGACGTCGGCGGCACTCTTGAGCAGCCGGCCCAGCGACTCATCGCGTCCGTTCAGTGAGCGCGACAGCCGGCTCAAGCCGTCGAAGGTCGGTCCGAGTTGGGGCGCGATCCGGTCGATCGTGTCCGACAGGGTGTCGAGGGCCTGGTTGATCGATGCGGTGTCGGTGTCGGCCGTGTTCGCGGTGAATTCGCTGACCGCCTCGGTCAGTGAGTACGGCGACGAGGTCCTCGACACCGGGATGACGTACAGCGGCTTCACCCGGTCATCACCCGCCGGTTCCAGGGCCAGCGTGCGCTCCCCCAGCAGGGTGCCGGTGCGGATGTGCGCCGTGGTCTGCGATCCGAGGCGGACCTTTCCGTCGACGGTGAACGTCACGAGGGCCTTGCCCTTGTCCAGGGATACCTCGGACACCGAGCCGACCGTCATACCGGAGACCTTCACGTCGTTGCCCGGCGCCAGACCGCCGGCCTCGGTGAACAGTGCCTGATACCTGACGGCGGTCGCCCATGACCACAGCCGCTCGGGTTGCAGCCCCACAGCGATGATCAGGACGATGAGAACAACGCCGATGAATCCGGCTCGAATCAGCTCTGGGGCACGATATTTCAGCATCAGGGCTCCCCGCATCTTCCGTTGTTCTGCAGGATCCATGGGAAGTGCGCGGTGCGCCCCTGAAGGTCGGTGACCCTGACCGATATTCCGCACAGGTATTGGTTCAGGAAGCTGCCGTACGCGCCCAGACGCACGAGCTTCTTGTAGTTCTGCGGCGCCTTCTGCAGGGAGATGTCGAGAAGCGGTATGTCCTTCTCGAGCAGCGGAGCGACGCGGTTGAGCTGGTCGACGCTGCCGGCAAGTGGTGGCCGCGCCTGGGTCATCAGATCCGCGAGCGACGCGGTCCCGCTGTCCAGTGCGGTGATCGCCTCCCCGATCGGGTCACGGTCGGCGGCCAGGCCCGTGATCAATTTCTCGAGGCGGTCCACCGCGCCGGAGAACTTGTTCCCGTCCTTGGCGATGACCGTCAGCACGGCGTTGAGGTTGTCGATCAGGTTCCGAACGGTCTCGCCGTTGTCGGCGATCGAGTTGGTGAAGGACGCGGTCTTGGCGAACAGCGATTCGAGGTTCCCACCCTGCCCCTGCAGGACCTGAATCAGGGAGCGGGTCAACGCATTGACGTCGTCGGGGTTCAGGCCGCGGATCACCGGCTTCAGCCCGCCGAGAAGGAGGTCAAGATCGAGGGCAGGCTCGGTACGGTCGGCGGGGATTCGTGAGCCGGGTCCGGCGACCCTCGTTGAGCCGGGCCCGTCGAGGAGTTCGAGGTAGCGATCCCCGACGAGGTTGAGGTAACGCACCGCGGCTTTGGTTCCGGTGGTGAGCACGATGTCGGAGGCGGCGTCGAAGGTGACCACGACGGTGTTGTCCGGTTGCAGGGAGACGTCGTGGACGGTGCCGACGCGGATACCCGAAACCCGCACCGAATCACCGGGTTTGAGGTCGGAGATGTCGGTGAACACGGCGGAGTAGTTGTGCGCGGACCCGGTGCGGTACTGGCCGAAGATGGCGAACAGCGCCGCGGTCAACAGCAGCATCACCGCGCCGAAAACGCCCAGTTTGATCGCAGTTTTGGCACCGCTCATCCCGGTTGTCCGATCTGCGAGGAGTTGCGGGGCGGACCGTCGATCGGGCCGAACAGCGCCTGCTTGAGCGCATCGGAGTTCAGCAGGATGCCCTGGTTGCCGTACTGCGCACGGCTCGCGTCGATATCGCTGACGACGTAAGGTGCCCGGGTTTCGTATCCGACGTCGGGCAGTCCCGCGCACTGGGGCCCGCCCTTGGCCGCGACCTTGGGCAGGTTCTGCGGATAGCGGTAGCGTTCGGAGCCCAACACGAACGAGTCGAGCAGCAGCACCCCGGGGACCGGCGCGGGTGCGGCGGTGGCCAGCGGGGCCATACCTGCCAGAAGGCAATTCAGCGCCGGGTGGTATTGGTTGGTCAGGTCGGTCGTCGGCACCAGAAGGTGAAAGACGTCGGTGATCGCCTTGCGGTTGCCGGCGAGCACTTCGTCGCCGATGTCGGCCAACCCGATCGTGCTGAGCAGCAGGGTGTCGAGGTCCTGCTGCTTGTCGACGATCGTGCCGCTGATACTGGTGGCGTTGTCGACGATGTCCAGCAAGTTCGGGCTGGCGTCGGCGTAGGCCTCGAGAACCTGTGGCATGACCGCGATGTCGTGACTCAGATTCTCCAGGCTGGGATCGATCGTCGCGAGCATTGCATCCAGATCGGACAGCGTCTGCCCGAACTTCTCGCCGCGTCCGCTCAGACCCGAGGCCAGCGCCCCGAGCGTCTCGTTGAGTTTGGCGGGTTCGATGCGGTTCAAGACCGACACGAGTTGTTCGAAGATGGTGTTGATCTCGACGGTGACGTGATCGGCGTCGAGCACCTGGCCGGCGCGCAACACCTCCGGTGACGGATTCGCAGGCGGAACCAGCGCAACAGATTTCGCGCCGAACACCGTCGACGACGCGATGTCGACACGCACGTTGGCGGGGATCAGCTCCATCGCGGAGGGGTCCATTGCGAGGTGGATCGCGGCACGGCCGTCGGGCAGGGGTTCGACCGAGGCGACAGTGCCCACTTGGGCGCCGTGCAGCTTGACCCTGGCGTCGGGGTTCATCACCAGACCGGCGCGGTCGGTGATCACGGTGACCGGTTCGGTCTTCGTGAAATCGCCCCGGAAGAGCGCGACGGCGATGGCGACGATCGCGACGATCGCGAGGACGGCAACGAATCCCGCTGCCGGTCTTGCGTATTCACGCGGCTCCGCGGGGGCGGGCGTCTGCTGATTTGTCGTCAACGTGCCACTATCCGGACAGGTTGAAGTTGCCGTTGGAACCGTAGATGGACAGCGAGACCAGCAAGGTGACCGACACGACGACCACCAGCGAGGTACGCACCGCGTTGCCCACAGCAACCCCCACACCCGACGGCCCGCCCGAGGCAAAGTAACCGAAATAGGTGTGAATCAACAAGATCGTGATCGCCATCAGCACCGCCTGCAGAAACGACCACAACAAATCGATCGGATTCAAAAACGTATCGAAATAATGGTCATAGAGCCCCCCGGACTGACCGAACAACACCACCGTGGTGAACTGCGACGCCACAAACGACAAGATCACGGCGATCGAATACAACGGCGTGATCGCCACCATCCCCGCCACGATCCGCGTCGAGACCAGATACTCCACCGGCCGAATAGCCATCGACTCCAGTGCGTCGATCTCCTCGTTGATACGCATCGCACCCAACTGCGCGGTCACCCCGGCCCCGAACGTGGCCGCCAACCCGATCCCGGCCACCACCGGCGCCGCGATACGCACATTGATGAACGCCGCCAAAAACCCCGTCAACGCCTCGATACCGATATCGCCCAACGACGAATAACCCTGCACCGCCAACGTGCCACCGGCCGCCAACGTCAAAAACCCCACGATCGCGACCGTGCCGCCGATCATCGCCAACGTGCCCGCACCCATCGAGATCTCGGCGATCAACCGCACGATCTCCTTGCGGAAGTGCACCGCCGCATGCGGCACCCCACCCAACGCGCGCAGATAAAACAGCATGTGATCGCCGATACGACTCAAAAAGTCCACCGGACGGCGCATCCCCGACGTCAAACGCGGATACGTACTACGCAGAACCTGAACCGTGCCCATTCGGCGACCCCGCTAACCCGTCGTCCGGATGTGGCCGCTCGCGACCGTCATCGCGAAGCACCTGGCGGGGTCGCCGGCGACATCGGGCCTCCTGACTACACGCGGGCGCGTCGACGGCCCGTCTCTCTCGACCGGCAGCGTCGCAGTGAAACGCACACCGGCACAGTGAGCGTCCCGCTTACCGGGACGACCGATGAACGGAACACCCGCCCGAGGCGTGACCGGGCGCGTGGCAGGCTATGGGCGTGACCGATACCGCAGCCTTCATCGCCAGCGTCGAGAACGACCTCCGCGAGACGCCCACCCCCTCTGGTGTGCTGCGCTACTACGACGTCGGTGACGGTCCCGCCCTGCTGTTTCTTCACGGCTCCGGGCCCGGCGTCACCGGCTGGCGCAACTTTCGCGGTGTGTTACCCACCTTCGCCCAGCACTTCCGTTGCCTGATCCTGGAATTCCCGGGTTTCGGGGTCAGCGACGACTTCGGCGGCCATCCGATGATCACCGCGCAGGGCGCCGTCGTCCCCTTCCTCGACGCGCTGGGGATCGAACGCGTCGACATCGTCGGCAACTCGATGGGTGGCGGCGTGGGGATCAACTTCGCGATCAACAACCCCGATCGCATCGGCCGCCTGGTCACGATCGGCGGCATCGGCACCAACATCTTCAGTCCCGGTCCGAGTGAAGGGATCCGGCTGCTGCAGGAGTTCACCGAGGACCCCACCCGTCAGCGGCTGGTGGACTGGCTCAACTCGATGGTGTACGACCCGTCTTTGGTCACCGAACAACTGATCGAGGAGCGCTGGCAGTTGGCGACCGATCCGGAGACGCTGGAGTCCGCCCGGCGGATGTACGGCAAGAAGGCCTTCGCGCAGATGATGGCATTCATGCGCAGCAGCGATGCGCCGTTGCCGTGGGCGCAGATGCACAAGGTCGCCGCACCCACGCTGTTGACGTGGGGGCGTGACGACCGGGTCAGCCCACTGGACATGGCGCTGATACCGATGCGCACCATTCCCAACGCCGAGCTGCACGTGTTCCCGAACTGCGGGCACTGGGCGATGATCGAGGCCAAGACGGCGTTCGAAAGCGCCGTGCTGGCGTTCCTCTCCCGAGACGCCTAGGACAGCCTAGGACTGCCTAGGACGAAGCAAGCAGCCGGAAGCCCTTGTAACCCGCGGCGGCCACCTCGGCGCAGATGTCGAGGTAGGTGCCGAATCCGCCGATGAACAACATGAATCCGCGCGGTTTGCCCGGCACGTTGGCGCCCATGTACCAGGAGTTGGCCTTCGGGAACAACGTCGCATCCGCGCGTCGGGTGCACTCGGCGATCCAGTTGTCCACGGCCTCGCCGGTGGCTTCGATCGCGGTGTAGCCGTGGTCGTCGAGATAGGAGATGGCCTCGGCAATCCAATTCACGTTCGCCTCGGCGTGCAGCACCATGTTGGCCAGCACCGCGGGCGCGCCGGGACCGGAGACCAGGAACAGGTTCGGGAAGCCGTCGACGCCGAGACCGAGGTAGGTGCGCGGACCGTCCGACCAGTCGTCACGCAGCTTCTGTCCGCCCCGACCGACGATGTCGATCTTGCCCAGTGCACCGGTCATCGCGTCGAACCCGGTGGCGAGCACGATGGCGTCGACGTCGTAGTGCGCGTCGGTGGTGTTGATCCCGTCGGCGTCAATCGACACGATCGGGGTCTTGCGCACGCTGACCAGGCTCACGTGCGACTGGTTGAACGTCTGAAAATAGTTGGTGTCGGTGCAGATTCGCTTCGTGCCGATGGGATGGTCGTTCGGGATGAGAAGTTCGGCGACCTCGGGGTCGTCGATCACCGCACGGATCTTCTGCTCGTAGAACTTGCGCGCTTCCTCGTTGGCGGCCATATCGATCATCTGGTCGCTGAACGTCTTCGAGAACAGCACACCCCCGAGTTCCCAACGCTTCTCGAACGCGGCCCGGCGTTCCTCGGGCGTGGCCTCCATCGTGAGCTTCGGATGGGCGATATGCGGCGAACCGCCGCCGCTGCGCCACGACAGCCGCCGCCGTTCGGCATAAGTTGCCTTGACCCTCGCTCGGTCCTCGTCGGTCAACGGTCGATTACCGGCGGGCACGCTGTAATTCGGCGTGCGCTGGAACACGAAGAGACGATCGGCCTGTTCGGCGATCACCGGAATGGACTGGATACCCGACGAACCCGTGCCGATCACCGCGACCCGCTTGCCGGTGAAGTCGACGGGCTCGTGCGGCCAGTGCGCGGTGTGGTACAGCTCCCCCGCGAAGCCGTCGAGACCGGGAAAGTCAGGCGTCAGTGCCGCGGACAGCGGACCGGTCGCCATCACGCAGAAGCGTGCGGTGACGACCTCACCCTTATCGGTCGACACCGTCCAGTGCAGGTTGTCCTCGTCGAGTGTCGCCGAGGTGACCCGGGTGTCGAACGTGATGCCGTCGCGCAGGTTCAGCTTGTCGGCGACCCAGTTCAGGTAGCGCAGGATCTCGGCCTGCGTCGCGTACTTCTCCGACCAGTCCCACTCCTGCTCGAGTTCCGGATCGAACGAGTAGCAGTAGTCGACGCTCTCGACGTCGCAGCGAGCACCCGGATAGCGGTTGTAGTACCAGGTTCCCCCGATCTCCGGCGCCGCTTCGAACACGCGCACCGACAAGCCCTGCGACCGCAGCTTGTGCAAGGCGTACAGCCCGGCGAAGCCGGCGCCGACCACCACCGCGTCCACGCTTGACCGCTCATCGGAGATCTCCACGCAGCCACGGTAGGTCGTGGGAGACCCGCAGCCCCCCGAGTTTCCCGATGACCGGGCAATCGAGCGATGACAGTTCCGCCCATCGGAAGGACTGCTCGACCCGATTCCCGACGACGGTGAGGATCACCCCATGTCACAGACCGACGCCTGCGGGACGCGGGTCGATGCCACCGTTCGGATTGATCTGGACGGAACTCGGCACCACCTGTGCTGGCCGCGCGACAAGACATTGGTCGACGCGATGCTCGCGGCCGGTATCGACGCTCCGCACTCCTGCCGGGAGGGTCACTGCGGCTCATGCGTCGCAACCGTCGTCTCAGGCGAGGTCGACATGGCCACGTGCGACATCCTCGAGCCCGACGACCTGGCCGACGGCCTCATCCTGGGCTGTCAGGCCCGACCGGTCAGCGACGACCTTCACGTCGAGTACTGAGCCGGAAACGTCGCCCGCTGACCGGGATTGCGTCCCATTCGCACCTCCGGTGCGGTAGACCATCAAGTGCAGCCAATAGTGAGGACATCAGCATGAGTGAGCGCGTACTCGACCGGGTGATGCACCTGGCCGAGCAGTTCAAGGATCAGGGCGCCGAGGCCGAGAAGATCGGGCGGCTGACCGACGCCACGGTCAAGTCGATGAAAGCCGCCGGGTCCATCCGCCTGCTGCAGCCCAAGAAGCACGGCGGCTACGAGGCTCATCCGCGCGAATTCGCCGAGACCGTGATGGCCACCGCGGCCCTGGACCCCGCCGCCGGCTGGGTCAACGGCGTGGTGGGCGTGCACCCCTATCAGCTCGCCTATGCCGATCCGCGGGTCGGCGACGAGGTCTGGGCCGATGACATCGACACCTGGATGGCGTCGCCGTACGCACCGCAAGGTGTGGCCAAGCCCGTCGACGGTGGCTACATCTTCAACGGGCGCTGGCAGTTCAGCTCCGGGACCGACGCGTGCGACTGGATCATCCTCGGCGCGATGATCGGGGACGCGGACGGTAAACCGTTGATGCCCCCGCAGATGCTGCACATGATCTTGCCCCGGTCGGACTACGAGATCGTGGACGACTCGTGGGACGTCGTCGGATTGCGCGGCACCGGATCCAAGGACGTCATCGTCAAAGACGCGTTCGTGCCGGAGTACCGCACGATGGACGCGATGAAGGTGATGGACGGCACCGCCCAGCGCGAAGCCGGCATGACCGAACCGCTGTACCTGATGCCGTGGTCGACGATGTTCCCGCTCGGCATCTCCGCCGCCACGATCGGCATCGCCGAGGGCGCGTTGGCCGCACACCTGGACTACCAGCGCGAACGCGTGAACTCCAGCGGTGTTGCGATCAAGGACGACCCGTATGTCATGTACGCGATCGGCGAGGCCGCCGCCGACATCAACGCCGCGCGCCAGGAATTGCTGGCCAACGCCGACCGCATCTACGACATGGTCGCCGCGGGCAAGGAGGTCAGCTTCGAGGACCGCGCCGCGGGCCGTCGCACCCAGATCCGTGCGGTGTGGCGCGCCGTGTCCGCCGTCGACGAGATCTTCGCCCGCTCGGGCGGCAACGCCGCGCGCATGGACAAGCCGTTGCAGCGGTACTGGCGCGACGTGCACGTCGGCCAGCTGCACGCGATTCACGTGCCCGGCACGGTGTTTCACGCCGCGGCGCTGAGCTCGCTAGGCGTGGATCCGCAGGGCCCGCTGCGGGCGATGATCTAGAAAGGGCACGATGAGCGATCTCAAGAGCCTCGGATACGTCAAGGTTCAGGCCACCGACATCGACCGCTGGCGCCACTTTGCGTTCAAGGTGCTCGGCTTCGCCGAGGGCTCCGGTCCCGACGACGATGCGTTGTATCTACGCATGGACGAGCGCGCCGCGCGCATCATCGTGGTGCCCGGCGACGTCGACAAGATCGTCACCGTCGGGTGGGAGGTCCGCGACCATGCGGCGTTGACGCGCGTGAAGTCGACCCTCGACGGCGCAGGCGTGGCGGTCAAGGAACTTTCGCTCGAGGAGGCCGACGCACGTCGCGTCGAAGAGGTGATCGCGTTCGACGATCCGGCGGGGACATCCACCGAGGTCTTCCACGGCGCGGTGCTCGATCACAGCCCGGTGGTGACGCCCTACGGCGCCCGATTCGTCACCGGCGATCAGGGACTGGGCCATGTCGTGCTGCCGGCCCTCGACGTCCCGGGGCTTTTCCAGTTCTACACGGAGGTCCTGGGATTCAAGTCGCGCGGTGCGTTCCGCGTTCCGACGCCGCCGGAGTTCGGGCCGCTGCGGGTCCGGTTCCTCGGCATCAACGCACGCCACCACAGCCTGGCGATCTGTCCCGCGATGACGCTGCGTGACCCGGGCCTGATCCACTTGATGGTGGAGGTCGACAGCCTCGACGCGGTCGGGCAGGCCCTCGACCGGGTGAACAAGGACGGCTTCCAGCTGTCCTCGACGCTGGGCAGGCATACCAACGACAAGATGGTGTCGTTCTACGTGCGCGCGCCCGGCGACTGGGACATCGAGTTCGGCACCGACGGTATGCGGGTCGACGAAACGTATTACACCGCAGAGGAAATCACGGCCGACAGCTACTGGGGCCACGAGTGGGTGTCCGACCTGCCGGCCGCAATGCGCCCGTGAGCGACGATCTCACTCCTCTGCCCGCGGCAGACATCACGCAGTGGGACGAGGAGGCCGACGTCGTCATCGCCGGCTTCGGCATCGCCGGGGCGGCCGCGGCGGTGGAGGCCACACGTGCCGGCGCCGACGTCCTGGTCCTCGAACGCACCGGGTCCTGGGGCGGCGCGGCGTCGATGGCCGGCGGGTTCATCTACCTGGGCGGCGGTACACCCATCCAAAAGGCTTGTGGATTCGACGATTCCGTCGCGAACATGGCCGCGTACCTGAACGTCGCGATGGGCCCCGGAGCCGACGAGAAGCGCATCGCCGACTACTGCGACGGCAGCCTGGAGCATTTCGACTGGCTTGTCGGCTGCGGCGTCCAGTTCAAACCGGAGTTCTTCGGTGAGCCCGGCTGGGAGCCCATGGGCGATCAGGGGCTGATGTACAGCGGCGGGGAGAACTCCTACCCGTTCAACACGATTGCCACGCCCGCGCCGCGCGGACACGTCCCGCAGATGTCGAACAAGAAGCAGGGCGAGGCGAGCGCCGGCTACATGCTGATGAAGCCGCTCGTCGAGACGGCCACCGCGGCCGGCGCGCGGGCGATCTACGACGTTCGTGTGCAACGGTTGGTCGTCGATTCCGACGGCCGGGTGGTCGGTGTGTACGCGCGGCGGTACGGCGAGGAGATCGCCGTGCGGGCGCGTCGCGGTGTGGTGCTCGCGATGGGCAGCTTCGCCTACAACGAGGCCATGGTCGCCCAGTACGCGCCGCGCATCGCCGGCCGGCCCGCCGCCGCCATCGAGCAGCACGACGGCCAGGCGATCCGGATGGCGCAGGCGCTGGGCGCCGATCTCGCCCACATGGACGCCACCGAGGTCGCCATCTTCATCGATCCGCAGCAGCTGGTGCGGGGCATTCTGGTCAACGGCCGCGGCCAGCGCTACGTCGCCGAGGACACCTATCCCGGCAGGGTCGGGCAGCTGACCTTGTATCACCAGGACAACACGGCGTTCCTGATCATCGACGACCAGGCGCAGGAGGAGGCGATGGCCTCGCTGTCGCCGCAGTTGATGCTGCGCCCGCCGACCTGGGTGTGCGAGACGGTGGCCGAACTCGAATCCGAGATGGGGCTACCGACGGGGTCACTTCAGGCGACCGTCTCCGCGTACAACGCCGGCGCCGCCGTGGGTGAGGATCCGTTGCTTCACAAGAAGCCGCAGTGGCTGCGACCGATCGGCACGCCGGTCGGCGCGATCGACCTGCGCGAGAGCACCGGCGGCTTCACCCTGGGCGGGCTGCTGACCTCACTGGACGCGGAGGTCTTGCACGTCAGCGGCGAACCGATCCCCGGCCTGTTCGCCGCGGGCCGCTGCACCGCGGGCCTCGCGGCGTGGGGGTACGCGAGCGGTATCTCGTTGGGCGACGGCAGTTTCTACGGTCGACGGGCCGGACGCAACGCGGCGGGCGCCTAGTCCCCTGTCCGCGTGGTACACGATGGACCCATGAAGGCCGTCAGCTGTGAACGAGGCACCCTGGCGACTTCTCTGCGACCCGTCGCGAGATGGCGGTGCGCTGCGGCGCCGACGTCGTCGTCGACCCCGCCGTCGACTCCCCGTACACGGCCGTCGATCAGTCCGGGGCTGTCACCGAGGCCCAACAGTTGTTCGAACTCGCCGTCGGCACGATGGAGAAGCTGCGCCGCGTGCCCGGGTGGTCGCATGTGTACCGGGTCGCCGACAGGCTGGGCGCAGCGTCGCCGAAGCGGCCGGTGGTTTTCGAATGCGTCGGCGTGCCCGGGGTCATCGACGGCATCATCCGGGCGGCGCCCGTGCAGTCGCGGGTCGTCGTCGTCGGCGTGTGCATGGGCACCGACCACTTCCGCCCGGCGGTCGCGAACGGCAAGGACATCGACCTGCGGTTCGTCTTCGGCTACACGCCGCTGGAGTTCCGCGACACGCTGCACCTGCTCGCCGAGGGCAAGGTGGACGCCTCGTCCCTCGTCACCGGCACGGTGGGCCTGGACGGCGTGGCCCGCGCCTTTGAGGTGCTGGGCGCGGCCGAGGCGCACGCCAAGATCCTGATCGACCCCCGAAGCGACGCCGTTTCGCCCTAGCCGGGGTCGCAACACGCCGGTGCGCGGCCCGACACCGCAGTCATTGACGTGACCGAAAGCAAATCGTAGTGATCGTGTGACACCTCGCACAGCGGCATGCTACAAATAGGCATATTCCTATTAGAAATATTGCCTGCCTGTGCAGGTCGCTCTCCGGAGGCCACATGACACCGACTGTTGAAACACCCAGCGCCGTCCTCGACCGCGTATCGCTGGTTCTTGACGCTTTCGATGGGCCGGGACGGCTGACACTGGCGCAGATCGTTCGCCGCACCGGGCTTCCCCGCTCGTCCGCGCACCGCATGCTCGAGCGCCTCGTCCAGCTGCGCTGGCTACGGCGCAACGGGCGCGATTACGAGTTGGGCATGCGGCTGGTCGAGTTGGGTTCGCTTGCCGTGCACCAGGACCGCCTGCACCGCGCAGCGGTGCCCCTGCTGCACGACCTGCATCGCGCCACCGGTCTGGTCGTCCACCTCGCCGTCCTCGACGGCACCGATGTCGTGTATCTGGAGAAGATCGGCGACGGGTTGGGCGCAGCCATTCCCAGCCGAGTCGGAGGGCGTCACCCCGCGCACTGTTCGGCGCTGGGCAAGGCGATGCTGGCCACCGCGACCGACCTGAACTACGACACGATCGACCTGACGAACCGCCGTACCAAGTACTCCATCGGGTCGCCCGTCCAATTGCGCACCGAGCTGGCCAAGGTGCGTTCGCATGGCATCGCGTTCGACCGCGAAGAAGCCCTCACCGGATTCGGTTGTGTCGCAGCGCCGATCGGCGGCCAGGGCGAGGCCGTGGCGGCCGTGTCGGTGTGCGGCCCGATGAACCGCATGATGTTCGACCAGCGTCTCGTCGCGCCGGTGCGGATGACGGCCATGGCGGTGTGGCGCAACGCCGAGGACGGTCCGCGACGGGTGGCCCCGACGCTGCAGCAGGCCCGGCCGCTGCGGAACATGCCTGCACCGCGACCCACGGCGCCCCGCGAGCCGGTGTTGCAGTACGCGTGACACTCGATCCGCAGATCGCCGACCTGATCGAGGCGCTGGACTCCGGATTTCCGCCGGTGCACACCATGAGCGGTGCGCAGGCGCGAGCGACGATCCGATCGCGGTTTGTGCCTCCGGCACAGCCCGAGGCCGTCGGATCGGTCGAAGACGTGACCATCGCCGGCGATGTCCCGGTCCGGATCTACCGACCGGTGTCGGATGTCCCGATGCCGGTGGTGGTGTACGCCCATGGCGGTGGATTCGTGTTCTGCGACCTCGACAGCCACGACGGTCTGTGCCGCAATCTGGCGAATCTCCTCTCCGCGGTGGTCATCTCGGTGGACTACCGACTCGCGCCCGAGAGCAGGTGGCCGGCCGCCGCCGAAGACGTGTACGCGGCGACGCGGTGGGCGGCCGAGCACGCCGCGGACTTCGGTGGCGACCCGGACAGGCTCGCGGTGGCAGGTGACAGCGCCGGAGGCAACCTCGCGGCGGTCACCACCCTGATGGCGCGCGACCGCGGCGGGCCCGCGCTGTCCGCCCAATTACTGATCTATCCGATGATCGCCGCGGACTTCGAAACCGAGTCATACCGGCTGTACGGCAAGGGTTTCTACAATCCGCGGCCGGCACTGCAGTGGTACTGGGACCAGTACGCGCCCTCCCCCGCCGACCGCACCCACCCCTATGCGTCGCCGCTACAGGCGCGCCTGGCCGGGCTGCCGCCGGCGGTGGTGGTGATCGCGGGTCACGATCCGCTGCGGGACGAGGGCGTTGCCTACGCCGACGCGTTGGAAGCTGCGGGTGTGCCCGTGGCGCGGTGCACGTTCGACGGCGGGATTCACGGTTTCATGACGATGCCGATGCTCGACATCGCTCATGAGGCGCGGCGCCAAGCCACCCAAGAACTCGCGAAGGTGTTGTGACGCCCTCCGGCTAGACCTTCGGCACCGGCCCGTAGCGCTGGTGCGGGTCGAGCACGCAGTGGGTCCGGCCGAACACCGTGACCATGCACTTGTTGTTGTGGTTGCAGCGACTGCGCGTGTCGTGGTCGGCGATCATCGCGTTGACCAGGTCGGGTTCACGCAGCAGTGCCCTGCCCATCGCCATGAAGTCAAAGCCCTCACGCAGCCCTGTCTGGAGATGCTCGTAGTTCGTGACGCCGCCCAGCAGGATCAGCTTGGTGTTGCGGACCACCGGCACGAACTGCCGTGCCGCGTCGAGCATGTAGAGATCGCGGTACGGGTAACTGCCCATGACCCGCTTGCCTGCGAGGCGGACGCCGGGCCGCAGCGCGGACGGCATCACCTCGGCGAATTCCTTGACCGGGACGTCGCCGCGGAACAGGTACATCGGTTTGTAGACCGAGGAACCCTGGGTCAGCTCGATGGCGTCCAGCGCGGAGTCGGCGTCGAGCAGTTGCGCGGTCCGCAGGGCCTCGTCGATCCAGATGCCGCCGGGCAGCCCGTCGTCCATGTCGAGTTTCGCGATGACCGCGATCTGGTTCTTCACGACGTCTCGGACCCGGGTCGCGATTTCGCGGACCAACCGCGACCGGTTGTCGATCGAACCGCCGTATTCGTCGCGGCGCCGGTTGATCCGCGCACTGAGGAACGAGCTCGGCAGGTAGAGATGGCCGAAGTGCAGTTCGACGGCGTCGAAGCCGGAGTCGATGGCAACCTGCGCCGCTGTCGCGAATTGTCCGATCACGTCACGGATCTCGTCGCGGGTGATCTCGCGACAGTAGGCGAAGGAGGTGGGGTTGACGAAGCGGCTGGGGGCGACGGCCGTGACGCCGGTCAACTTCTTCGGAGCGACGACGCCGGCGTGGCCGAGCTGCGCCGAGATCGCCGCGCCTGTCGCGTGCACGGCGTCGGTGAGCCTGCGCAGTCCGGGCAGCGCCGCCGGGCTCATCACGATCTGGCCGGGTGCGCTGGCGCCCTCCTTCGAGACGCAGCAGTACGCGACCGTCGTCATGCCCACGCCGCCCTTGGCGAATGCGACGTGAAAGTCGATCAGGTCGTCGGTGACCATGCCGTCGGGCGAGCGGCCCTCTGACGTCGCGGCCTTGATGACCCGGTTGCGCAGCTTCACCGGACCGAGCCGGGACGGCGCGAACGGGTCCAGCGTCTCAACGGTCATCGGACCACGGTGCTCCCCACCGCGGCGGCGGTCAACCGTGTCGTCCCGATGGCCGGGAGCGTCATCGGCACCACGAACGCCGTCGCTCTAGTGTCGGGCCATGGCCGACGGTGAGGTGTTCGTCATCGACCGGGTCATCACCCGGCCCGGATGCGCAAGGCGTTTCGTCAACACGTATCTGGCCGAATACGCGCCGGGTGCGCGCGATCGCGGGATGACGCTTCGCGACGTGCTCGTCAGCCCACCGATATGGTTCGACGACCAATCCAACGTGGTCACCGTGACGTGGTCGCTACCCAGCCCGCAGGCCTGGTGGGAGATGACGTGGAAAGGCAGGCCCGACGCTACGCTCGGTGCGTGGTGGGACGGCGTGGCCGAACTCGTCGTGGAGCACACCCGCAGCGTCGCCGCCGCGGCAACCGATGTGGACGGACTGTGCGATGTATAGCGTCATCCGGCTGATCGATGTGGCCGGTGTGCCCGAACGCGACCGCCTGCTGAAGGAGCTGCGGGAGGCGTCGGTGGCCAGCGGCGCGGCCCACACTCTGGTGCAGCCGACGCTGCCGGGCGTGCGCAACGGCGGCGACATCCTCATGCATCTGCGGTTCGGCGACGCCGACGGATGGTCCTCGGTGGCACCGTCTTTCGACGCGTTGCTCGACCGCCCCGAGGTCGCCCACGTCAACGGCGCCACCTACACGGGCGTCTCGAGCGTCACCCGAGACATTTCCGCCACCGTTTATCGGACACTGCTGCTGCGGGTGCAACCGGACACCGACGAGGCGACGGTGGCGCGGTTCGAGGACGATCTGCGCCTGCTCCCCCGCTATGTCACCTCGATCGGCACATGGCAACTCAGTCGCGTCGACTCGGCCGTCGGCACCTCACCGTGGACCCACGTCTTCGAGCAGGAGTTCCGCGACCTCGAGGGTCTGACCGGTCCGTACCTCATGCACCCTATTCACTGGGCGTACGTGGACCGCTGGTTCGACCCCGAATGCCCCGACGTCGTCGTCCGCGACCGGGTCTGCCACAGCTTCTGCAGCACCCTTCCACAGTGATTTCGGTGCGCTAGCAGTCGCTCATCGATCGTTAGTGCACCGAAACCGCTAAAGGCCGGCGGGCAGGATGTTCGGATTGGCCGTCGCGGGCGGTTCCAGCGGCGGCAACTCGGCGGTGCCGTCGAGCGTGTGCACGGTCAGCCCTTGCGACCACGGATAGTGCAGGCTGAACGCGACCAGCCCGGTGCGCTCGGCGGCGGGCCGGTGACACATCGCCAGCACCGTCTCGGCCAGATACTCGACCGGCTCGGTCGGGAAGGTGTCCGGAATGAGTTGTGCCGCACCGGGAGTGCGGATGGCCGTCGACGGGCCGACGCAGTTCACCGCGATGTTCGAGTCGAGTAGTTCGGCGGCCACTCCCTGCGTGAAGCGGTGCAAGGCGGCCTTGCAGGAGGCGTAGACGACGTCGCCGGACGTCTTGTTGTACTCGCGGTACGGCCGCACGGGAGCAACACCGGTCACCGACCCGATGTTGACGATCCAGCCTGCACCCCGTTTCCGCATCTGCGGCACGGCGGCCTTGGTCAGCACGAACGGCGTGCGCAGATAGTGCTCGACGGTGCGGTCGAAGGTGTCCAGGCCCATGTCCTCGACGCAGGCATAATCTGCGAAACCCGCGTTGTTGACGAGAATGTCCAGCCCACCCGCGCGTTCGACGACCTCGTCGACCAACCCGCCCCGTTGTTCCGGGTCTTCGAGGTCGGCGGCGATGCCGATCGCGGTGCCGCCCGCCCCCTCGATCAGCTCGACGGTCTCGGCGATCGTCCCCGGCAGGGCCGTCGCCGCACCGCCGCGTATCGACGCCGACGGCTCGAACGATCGCGCGGTGACCACCACAGTCGCGCCCTCGGCGGAAAGGCGTTGCGCCACAGCGCGTCCGATGCCCCGGCTACTGCCGGTGACCAGCGCCGTCTTGCCTGCGAGCAGGCCGGTCATCGGATCACGAAGTGTTCTTCGACGGGCGCGCGATGCTGGTGCCAGATGTCGACCAGGCGGTACGGCGTCGCGACGACCACGCGACCGGATGCCGAACGGTAGTAGGTGTGCGCGTTCGGGGTGTGGCACCACACCGTCCGCGACATCGCCTCGTCGATCTGCGCGACGTAATCGTCGTAGGCCTCCCGCGTCACCTCGATGGTGTCGGCATCGCGCAGCGCGAGCAGTTGCAGACATTCCATGACGTAATGCGCGAGCACCTCCATGGAGAAGTTGGCGCCCGCACCGTGGCCCGGGCTGTAGTTGGGGGCCGAGGTGATGAACAGGTTCGGGAAGCCCGGAACCGTGCCACCGCGGTACGCACGGGGACTGTCACCCCACTCCTCGCGCAGTGTCCTGCCGTCGCGGCCGCGGATGTCGACCGTGGACAGGAAGTCGAGGTGATAGCCGGTGGCGTAGATGATCACGTCGAGATCGATATGCCGCCCGTCTTCTGTAACGATGCCTGTGGCATTGACGGCGGTCGGTTCGCTCGCCTCCACGTCGACGTGTTCCCGGGTCAGCGCCGCGTAGTAGCCGCCCGGGTCGCGGATGATGCGCTTGCCGTATGGCGCGAAGTCGGGGGTGACCTTCTTCGCCAGCTCCGATCCCTCGCCGAACGTTTCGTTGATGTACTCCATGCACATCTGCAGCAGGACGTCGTTGGCCTGCGAGATCGACAGATGGTCCTTCGCCCACTCGGGGTCGCGCAGGATGACGGGATAGTTGTTGTCGGCCGTCGCCCAATAGGACTTCAGCCGGTGCCAGTTCGCGTAGTACGGCAGGTGCCGTCCGAGGAACCGCCGGAATTCGGGGACATCGTCGGACAACCGCTTTCGCGGAGCCACCCAGTGCGGTTGCCGTTGGAACACGGTCAGGTGTTCGACCTCGTTCACACACGCGTCGACGATCTGTACGGCCGTGCACCCCGCGCCGATGACGGCGACCCGCTTACCGGTGAGGTCCAGCGACGGATCCCACAGCGCCGAGTGAATACTGGTGCCCTCGAACGATTCTCGACCTTCAACATCGGGAAACCGCGGTCGGTTGAGATAGCCGGCGGCAGTGACGACCACCCGGGCGTAGCTGACGTCGCGATTCCCGTCGCGGTCGACCGCGTGGATCTGCCACTGGTTGCGCGCGTCGTCCCACCACAGCGCCTCGACCTCGGTGCCGAACCGGGTGTGCTCACGCAGTCCGTGCCTGTCGGCGAGCGACACCAGGTAGTTCTGGTATTCCGCGCCCTGCGGGTAGTAGCTCGACCAGTCGGGGTTGACCTCCCGCGACAGCGAGTAGTACGCCGACGGCGTGTCGACACCGATACCGGGATACTTCGTCGTCAACCAGGTACCGCCGACCTCGTCGTTGCGGTCGAAGATCTGATACCGCACCCCGGCGTCGGCTGCGGCCAGCGCGGTGATGATGCCCGCGATGCCCGCGCCGACGATCGCGACATTCGTCGTCGGCGGGATCGGCACGGTGCGCGGCAACGTCGGCTGGGAGAGGTGAAAACCGCCCTGCTCGAGCAGGAGCGGAACGAACTCGTCGTCGACGTCGGAGCCGAGCGCCACCGGCAGCGCGCGGGTGAACAGATCGATGTCGTCGGCGGCCATCGCCCCTTCGGCCCGCGGCGAGGACAGCGCCGAGACGACCGCATCGACAAGCGCCGCCATGGTGTCGGCGTCGGTGACGCCGGCGCGCTCGGGCGGATCGGGGATGTGCGTGATCTTGGGCCCGAACCGGTCGAGCACCGACGGGTCACCCGTCAACTGCGCCAGCACCGCGACCAGGACGCCGGGGTCCGCCTGAGCGAGGTTCGCCCTCAGTTCATCGCGGTCGACGTCCGCGGCGTGCGGCGACGGTATTGCTCGAGCGTCTGCAGTCACGGGCACAAGTATCGGCGCAGCACGGCCGACCGGGCAGTGCCCTGCCTACTGAGCGGGACATCGGTCCCTCGCCCCACGCCAGACATGCTTACGCTGCCCGCCATGGATCTGGATGCGGTGGTCGACCAGGCGCGCAGCCACACCTTGGGCGACATCCCGCGCCGCTCGGCCCGCAGGCAACCCGACAAGACCGCGATCATCGATGGCGACACGGTGTTGACGTTCGCCGAGTTCGACCAGCTCGTCGACCGGGCCGCGGCGGCGTTGCAGGACAACGGCTTTGACCCCGGTGACCGGGTGGCGCTGCTGGCACGCAACTGTTGGCAGTATGCGGTGCTCGCCTTCGCCACCGCCCGCGCCGCGGCGGTGCTGGTGCCGGTCAACTTCATGCTGACGGCCGAGGAGGTCGCATACATCCTCGGCCACAGCAAGGCCAAGGGCTTCATCGTCGAAGCCGAGCTGGCGGACGTCGCCGAGGACGCCATGCGCATCGACGGAGCGGTGCGCACCAGGGCGGCGATCGTTCGGCCCGGACAGAGCATTCCGTCAGGCTGGGACGACTTCGCGCGGTGGCTCTCCACCACCACCCCCGCGCCGAGTCCGCGCATCGACGACGACCAAGTGCTGCGGTTGATGTACACCAGCGGCACGGAGTCACGGCCCAAGGGCGCGATGCACACGAGCCGCAGCCTGATGTGGCAGTACGTCAGCACCATCGTCGCCGGTTCGATGGCCGGTGACGACGTCGAAATCCACTCGCTGCCGCTGTATCACTGCGCGCAGCTGGACAACTTTCTCGCCACCGACATCTATCTCGGTGCCACCAGCATCATCCTGCCCGGGCCCGACCCCGAGACGGTGCTGCGCACGATCGCCCGCTACGGGGTGACCAACTACTTCGCGCCTCCGACGGTCTGGATCAGTCTGTTGCGTTGTCCGGTGTTCGACGAGGTCGATCTGTCGAGCCTGCGCAAGGGCTACTACGGCGCTTCTGCGATGCCGATCGAGATCCTCGCCGAGATCCGCGACCGGCTGCCGAACCTGAGGTTGTGGAACTTCTACGGACAGACGGAGTTGGCACCGCTGGCGTCCGCGCTCGGGCCCGACGAGCAGGACACCCACGCCGGTTCGGCGGGACGCCCCGTGGTCAACGTCGAGACGACGATCCTCGACGAGGACGACGCTCCGGTAGCACCCGGCGTGGTGGGTGAGATCGCCCACCACAGTCCGCATCTGATGCTCGGTTATCTCGACGACCCGGCCAAGACGGCGGAGGCGTTCCGCGGCGGTTGGTTCCACTCCGGCGACCTCGGTTACTACGACGAACACGGGCTCCTGCACGTGGTCGACCGCAAGAAGGACATGATCAAGACCGGTGGCGAGAATGTCGCCAGCCGCGAGGTCGAGGAAGTTCTGTACCGGCACAACGGGGTTCAGGAGGTCGCGGTCTTCGGTCTTCCGCATCCGAAGTGGGTCGAGACCGTGGTCGCCGCGGTGGTGTCCCGCGAGGGCGCCAACCTGACCGAGGACGACCTGATCGCGCACTGCCGGCAGCATCTGGCCGGGTTCAAGACCCCCAAGCACGTCTTCTTCGTCGACACGTTGCCGAAGAACCCGAGCGGCAAGCTGCTGAAACGTCAACTGCGCGAACGCTTCGCGGCCGAACCGCTGAGCCGCTGAGCCAGAAGGGAACTGGGGATTGGTCACAGGACGTATCGCGCGCTTTAACGCGCCCGGAAAACCGTTCGAGATAGAATCCGTGAACCTGGCCGAGGTCGGCCCCGGCGAGATCCTGATCAAGGTCACCAGGACCAATATCTGCGGATCGGACCTGCACGCGTGGCACGGCACCTTCGCCACCCGCGGACTGGGGGGACAACTTCCGACGGTGCTCGGTCACGAAATGGTCGGCGCGGTATCCGAACTCGGTGACGGGGTCACGGCGGACTCGAACGGCGCACCGCTGGTGAAGGGCAGCCGGGTGGTGTTCCCCTACTTCTTTTCCTGCCACCGGTGCCGAAGCTGCCTGGCGGGCAGGCGCAACGCGTGCCTCAACCTCGCGATGGCCATGCTCGGACGCGCCGACGCGCCGCCCTACTTCGTCGGCGGCTACGCCGACTACTTCCTGCTGCCGGCCGGGGCGGTCGTGTACACCGTGCCCGACCGGGTCAGCGACGACATCGCGTCGGGCGCGAACTGTGCACTGTCCCAGGTGATGTACGGCCTCGAGCGTGTAGACCAACAACTCGGTGAGACCGTCGTCGTGCAGGGCGCCGGTGCGCTGGGGCTGTATGCGATCGCGGTGGCCAAGGCCCGCGGCGCGGGCCGGGTCATCGCCATCGACGGTGTGCCCGAACGTCTCGAGTTGGCAACCGCGTTCGGCGCCGACGCGGTGATCGACATCAACACGACCGCCACGGTGAAGGACCGCGCAAAGATCATCCGCGACCTGACCGACGGTCACGGCGCCGACGTCGTGGTCGAGGTCGTGGGCCACCCGTCAGCCATCGACGAGGGCCTCAAGATGCTCGGCCAGTTCGGCCGTTACGTCGAGATCGGAAACATCAACATCGGCAAGACCTTCGAATTCGACCCGTCACGGTTCGTATTCGCCAACAAGACGCTGGTCGGGGTCTCGCTGTACGAACCGCCGGTGCTGTCGCGGGCGCTGACCTTCCTCGAACAGCACCAGGATGCCCTCCCCCTGCACCGGCTGGCTGCAGCGCAGTATCCGCTCGACGACATCAACGAGGCGTTCGCCGCCGCCGAGCACAAGCGCGACGTCCGCGCCAGCATCGTTCCCTGATCCCAAGGAGACCCATGCACGACTACACCCGCAAGACGCTGTTCATCGACGGGCAGTGGATGACACCGTCGGCGGCCGACGTGATCGACATCGTCGACCCCGCCACCGAGAAGGTGATCGGCTGTGTGCCCAACGGAACGGTCGCCGACGTGGACGCGGCCGTGGCCGCCGCCCGCCGAGCCTTCGATCCGTTGATCACCCGCGCCGAGCGCAGTGACCGGCTGGCCCGGGTGATCGCCGCGATGGAGAAGCGGCTGCCCGACATCGCCGAGACCATCAGCCGGGAGATGGGCGCACCGGTGCGGGTGGCGCAGGGCGTTCAGACCAAGGTCCCACTGGCGGTGGCCCACGGTTTCGCCGACGTCCTCGAGTCCTTCGAATTCGAAGAGCGCGTGGGCAACTCGTTGGTGCTGCGCGAGCCGTACGGCGTCGTCGGCGCCATCACCCCGTGGAACTACCCGCTCTATCAGGTGGTGGCCAAGGTGCTGCCCGCGATCGCCGCGGGCTGCACCGTCGTCCTCAAGCCGAGCAACGAGGCGCCGCTGTCGGTGTTCGCGTTCATCGAAGCGGTCGAGGAGGCCGGACTTCCCGACGGTGTGGTGAACCTGGTGTCAGGACGCGGATCCGTGGTGGGCGAGCGCATCGCGTCGCATCCCGACGTCGACGTGGTGTCGTTCACCGGATCGACCGCCGTGGGCCGCCGGGTCGCCGAGCTCGCCGCCGGATCGGTGAAGAAGGTCGCCCTCGAACTCGGCGGCAAGTCCGCCAACGTCATCCTCGACGGCGGCGACCTGACCACCGCGGTGAAGGTCGGCGTGGGCAACGCATTCCTCAACGGCGGGCAGACCTGCATGGCGTGGACCCGGATGCTGGTGCCGCACTCGCGCTACGACGAGGCCCTCGAACTGATCGAGGCGGCCGCCGCCAAGTACACGGTCGGCGACCCGTCCGATCCCGGTACCCGGATCGGCCCCCTGGCCTCGGCCGCGCAGTTCGAATCCGTGCGCGGGTTCATCGACCGCGCACGCCGCGACGGCGCCCGCCTGCTCACCGGCGGATCCGAATCGGTCCGCGACACCGGCTACTACGTCGCCCCGACCGTGTTCGCCGACGTCGACCCCGACTCCGAGCTGGGCCAGGAGGAGGTGTTCGGGCCGGTGCTCGCGGTGATTCCGTTCCGGGACACCGACGACGCCCTACGCATCGCCAATGGCACGCCCTACGGGCTCGCGGGCGCGGTGTGGGGTCCCGACCTCGACACGGCCATTTCCTTCGCGCGTCGCGTGCAGACCGGACAGCTCGACGTCAACGGCGGCATGTACAACCCGGTCGCGCCGTTCGGCGGGTACAAGAAGTCCGGTGTCGGTCGCGAGCTCGGCCGCGCGGGGTTCGAGGAATTCCTGCAGACCAAGTCCCTACAGTTGCCGTCATGAGCACACCGCTGAACATCGCCGCTCACGGTGCGACACAGACGTGGACCATCGACCTGCCCGAGGTCGGCAACGCGATCACCGACAAGGGCTTCATCTCGGCGTTCGAGGCCGCGGTCGACGCCGCCAACGCCGACCTCGACGTGCGCGCGGTGATCCTGACCGGCGCGGGCAAGATCTTCTCCGCGGGCGGCAACGTCAAGGAGATGGCCGACCGCACCGGGATGTTCGGCCTCGACGCCCTCGACCAGCGGCGCGCCTACGTCGACGGGATCCAGCGCATCCCGCGCGCACTCGGGCGCCTGGAGGTCCCGCTGATCGCCGCGGTCAACGGACCCGCCGTGGGAGCGGGCTGCGACCTCGCCATGATGTGCGACATCCGCGTGGCTTCCGAACGGGCGTCGTTCGCCGAGAGCTTCGTACAGATCGGCATCATCCCGGGCGACGGCGGCACCTGGTTCCTGCCGAGGGCGATCGGCTACGAGCGCGCCGCCGAGATGACGTTCACCGGCGACCGCGTCGATGCGGCCACTGCCCTGGAGTGGGGCATGGTCAGCCGCGTTGTGCCGCACGACGACCTGCTCACGGAGGCGCTCGCGTTGGCCGAGCGGATCACCAAGAACCCCGCTCACGCGCTGCGGATGGCCAAACGTCTGCTGCAGGAATCGCGGGCCGGCTCGCTGGACTCCACGCTGGCCATGGCCGCGGCCATGCAGCCGCTGGCCCACCGCGACCGGGAGCATGAACAGCGCATCAGCCGATGGCGGACCGCCCCGTGACGCTCCCCCGCCTGGTGCCCCCGGCTGCCGTCGACGCCGCTGCGACCGCGGCCCTGCGGGCAGAGGTTCGCGCGTTCATTGCCGAGCAACGTGCCGCGGGCGCCTTCACGCCGTCGGTCGACGCGTGGCTGACGGGATGGGACGAGGACTTCACCAAAGCGCTTGCCGCCCAGGGCTATCTCGGAATGACCGTGCCGGTCGAGTACGGCGGACACGGACGCTCCTTCGTCGAACGGTTCGCGGTGACCGAGGAGCTGCTCGCCGCGGGCGCACCGGTCGCGGCGCACTGGATCGCCGACCGGCAGATCGTGCCGTCGTTGCTCAAGTACGGCACGGAACTGCAGAAGAGGGAGTTCCTTCCCCGAATCGTGCGCGGCGAGTGCTTCTTCGGCATCGGCATGAGCGAACCCGATTCCGGCTCCGATCTCGCGAGCGTGCGTACCAAAGCGGTACAGGTCGACGGCGGCTGGTCGCTGTCCGGGACGAAGGTGTGGACCTCGGGCGCGCACTACGCGCATGCGTTCATCGCGTTGGCCCGCACTGCGCCCGTCGATCCGGACAACCGCCACGCCGGATTGAGTCAGTTCATCGTCGACCTGCGCGGATCGGGCGTGCACATCCGGCCCGTCGTCTCGATGAACGGCGCACACCACTTCAACGAGGTGGTCCTCGACGGCGCCTTCGTCCCCGACGACATGGTGTTCGGTGAGATCGGTGCGGGCTGGCGCCAGGTCACGTCGGAACTGGCTTTCGAGCGCAGCGGACCCGAACGGTTCCTGTCCACCTTCGTGCTGTTGCGGATGTGCGGCGAAAAGATGGCCGCACAGAGGCTTTCGCGGGACGCCGGACTCGGCCGCCTTATCGCCCGAACCGCCGGATTGCACCAGATGTCGACCGCAGTCGCGGGCGCACTGGAGCGGCGCGAGCCCGCCGATGTTCCCGCGGCGGTGGTCAAGGTGCTCGGCACCACCACCGAGGGAGACATCGCGGACTTCGCCGACACGCTGACCGACGGGACCACGAATCCCGAACTCGCCGAACTGGTTTCGAGAGCCGTGGATCAGCGTCCCGGCTTCACGCTGCGCGGCGGCACCAACGAGGTGTTGCGCGGCGTGATCGCACGAGGGTTGGGGCTGCGATGACCGTCGATCCAGCGCTCGTCGAGATGATGGACGCGGTCTTCGCCGAGTACCGCGACGCCCACCCGCCTGCGAAGGCCGTCGAACGGGATACCGAGTTGTGGCGGCGCCTCGACGACCTGGGCCTGGTTCGCCTGACCGGCGCCGAGGAGTCGGGCGGCAGCGGGGCGGGCTGGTTCGAGGCCGCCGAACTGCTGGCGGCCGCCGCCCGCAACGCGGTGCGAACACCGTTGGCCGAACACGACCTACTGGCCTGCTGGCTGCTCGAGGCGAACGGGATGAGCGGCGACGACGCGGTGCGCACGGTGTGCCTGCTCGGCGAGGACGGCACCTCCGACGGCGTCCCCTGGGCCGCGGCCAGTGACCGGGTGGTCGTCGTCTGGCGCGACGGCGACGACCATCGCGTCGCCGACGTCGACGTCGCCGCACTCTCGATCACGGCCGGCAGCAACCTGATCGGTGAACCCCGCGACTCCATCGAGGCCGACGTCACCGCGCTCGACGGCGTCCCGGTGACCTCCGATCGGGTGGCCGAATTGCGGCTGAGAGCCGCGATGGTGCGGGCGATCCAGGTGTGCGCGGTGCTCGACCGCATCGTGCTGTCGTCGGTCGAACACGCCGCGTCGCGAATCCAGTTCGGCCGGCCCCTGTCCCGCTTCCAGGCCGTCCAGCACCTGATCGCCGACTCCGCCGCCGAAGCGGCGCTGGCGCGGGCGGCCACCGAGGGTGCGCTGACGACGGCCGTCACGAACGGTTGGTCGACGGGCAACCTCGCCTTCCGCGTCGCGGCGGCACGCTCCTGCGTCGGTCATGCCACGTCGGTCGTGGTGCGCAACGCCCACCAGGTTCACGGCGCGATCGGCACCACCCTCGAGCACCGGTTGCACGAGTTCACCCGCGCCGCGCTCGCATGGCGATCCGAATTCGGGTCGGTGCGCTATTGGGACGAACGGGTCACCGACGCGACGCTGGCCGCCGGAGCCGACGTGTGGAGCCTGATCGTCGACTGATCCGACTGCCCGGCCGCGCGGTGTTCCACTGACCGGGCACCGCCGCGCCACGTCCCGGTCGGCGACGGTTGACTCGCACCCATGAGCAACGAGATCACGCTGTCCGAGGTCCAGGAGTTCATCGCCGCCTTCTGGTACCACTACGACCAGGGTCACTTCGCCGAACTCGGGGCCCGGCTCGGCGAGGAGATGGAATACCTGAGCCGGTCCGATTCCGGGAACTGCCCGTTCGAGGATCTGCTGGCCGCCGAGTTGCACGGCAAGGACGAGACCTTGGCGTGGTTGACCCAGCACCGCAACGAGAATCCCTATCCGCTGCGCCACCACGCCACCAACGTCTTCCGCACCGGCGTCGACGGAGACGTCACCACCGCGCGCTTCTACCTGTACGTGAACCAGGTGACGAACAACGTCCCGTTCGACGTCTCCAGCGGTGTGGTCGACGTGGGCATCCGCCGCGCCGGCGACGGCCTGGTGTTCACATCGATGACCGTGATCCTCGACGCCGAGGACTCCGTCACGTTCTCCGAGCACGCCGCCAAGACCGCCACCGCCTCGACCGCCTCGTAAGGCGTGGACGCACGCGCGACGTTCGGCGGTGGTGTCGCGGTCATCACCGGCGCCGGAAACGGGATAGGCGCGGGACTGGCACGCCATGCCGCCGCGCTGGGCATGACCGTCGTACTGGTCGACATCGACGCCTCGGCTATCGCAGTACTTCGCGACGAGCTCACGGGCTCGGTGGACCTGGTGTGCGATGTGCGCGACCCCGAGGCGCTCGAAGGCCTTGCCGCACAGGTGTACTCAGAGGTCGGCCCGGTCCGGCTGCTGGTCAACAACGCCGGTGTCGAGCAGTTCGGATACCTGTGGGACACCCCCGTCGCCAATTGGGACCGGCTGGTGGACATCAACATCAACGGCGTGTTCCACGGAATCCGCGCATTTCTCCCGCGCATGATCGCCGCGGACACTCCGTCGTGGGTGTGGAACCTGTCGTCGATCGGCGGGGTGGCCGCCGTGCCGCTGCAGGCGCCCTACATCATGAGCAAGCACGCGGTGCTGGCGCTGACCGAATGTCTGCGACTGGAGGTCGAATTGGCCGGCCACGCCGACCGGATCCACGTGCAGGCGGTGCTTCCCGGCGCGGTCAAGTCGAACATCTTCGAGTCCGCCGGCGGCGTGGACGACGGCGACGTCGGGGCCGCCGAGGCGCAGCGGACCGCGATGCTCGACATCAAGGCCGAGGCAATGGATCCGGTCGAAGCGGCGCGAGTGGTCTTCGAACAGGCCGCGGCCGGCGAGTTCTATCTGCTCACCCAACCCGAGTACGTCGGCAACGCCATGGCGGAGCGCGCCGAAGTCCTGGCGTCGCGCCGGGCGCCGGCCCTGCGCGCCAAGCGGCGGTTCGACCCCACTCGGCATTGACGGAATCCGATTGAAGGAAGGTCGACGTGCAGATCGCCGACAAGGTGTTCGTGGTGACCGGCGCCGGCAACGGTATGGGCAGGCAAGTCGCGCTCGGACTCGCCCGCCGCGGCGCACGCATCGCTGCGGTCGACCGTGACTCGGTCGGCCTGGCTGGTACGGCGGAACTCGCGAGCATCACCGGCATCCCGATGTCCACGCATGTTCTCGACCTCACCGACGACGAGGCGGTCGCCGCACTACCCGAGGCGGTAGCGAAAGAGCACGGACAGATCGACGGACTGGTCAACATCGCCGGCGTCATCCACCGATTCGCCCCCTTCTCCGAGCTTTCCCCAGATGAGACCGACCGCATCATGGCCGTCAACTTCGATGCCACAGTGCGGATGTGCCGCGCCTTCCTGCCGTCCCTGCTGACGCGGCCGGAGGCGAACATCACCAACATGTCGAGTCTCTCCGCGCTGTTGCCGTTCGCCAGCCAAACGCTCTACAGCGCGAGTAAAGGAGCGGTGAAGCAGTTCAGCGAGGGTCTCTACGCCGAACTGTGCGACACCAATGTCCATGTGGTGACGGTGTTTCCGGGAAACATCGACACCAACCTGACGGGGAACTCCGGGGTGGCGATGCTCGACGCCGGTGACAAGAAGGTTCGTTCCGCCACCGCCGAAGCCGCAGGCAAGAAGATCGTCGACGGAATCGCCCGTGACCGCTTCCGAGTCCTGATCGGCACGGACGCATTGGCCCTCGACATCTTGGCCCGGCTGTCGGCGAAGCGCACTACCCGGTTGGTCGCCAAGCAGATCAAGTCGGTTCTGTGAGGTTGAACGTGGCAGCTGAAACCGAGTACGACGTCATCGTTGTCGGGTTCGGTGCTGCCGGCGCCGCCGCCGCGATCGAGGCTGCCGATCGCGGAGCTCGCGTCCTGGTGCTGGATCGGGGGTATGGCGGCGGCGCGACTGCCTTGTCGGGCGGGATCGTCTACGCGGGCGCGGGTACGGCCGAACAGCGGGCCGGCGGATACGACGACAGCGTCGCGGATATGCGGGCGTATCTCGAACAGGAGGTCGGCGACGCGGTCAGCAGTGAAACCCTTCGGAGGTTCTGCGAACAGAGCCCGGATCTGATCGAGTGGCTCAAGAGACAAGGGGTCGGGTTCCGCGGCGGTCCCGTGTCCTCATACAAGACGTCGTATCCGACCGACGATTTCTACCTCTACTACTCCGGCAACGAGAAGGCCCATCCCTACGCGCGGCACGCGCGGCCCGTGCCGCGCGGGCACCGCGTGGTGGCTCCGGGTATGAGCTCGGGCAAGGTGCTGTTCGAGAACCTGCGCCGTTCGGCGAAAGCCAAAGGCGTCGAATTCATTCCGTTGTGCCGAGTGCACCAACTCATAGCCGATGACCACGGGCGGATCCGCGGGGTCCGGTATCGCGCGATGCCGACGAACCATCCCGATGCGCGCAAGCACCGCGTTCTGACCAAGCTCACCGGAAAGGCAGGCACCTGGCTGCCCGGCCTGGTCAAGGGCGCGGTCGCGCGCGCCGAGACGCTGTGGTCCGAGGCCGCCGTGGACGGCGAGGCGTCCGCACGAGCAGTGATACTGGCCGCCGGCGGTTTCGTCCACAACCGTGAGTGGATGGCCGAACACGCTCCGGAGTTCATGAAGATCTCGCCGCTCGGCACCCCCGGCGACGACGGCTCGGGTATCGCCCTGGGAGTCGAAGCCGGAGGCATGACCGACAAGATGGGCAACATCACGGCCTGGCGTTTTCTGTCGCCACCGAGCGCATTTCTCGAAGGCCTCACCGTGGGCCGGGACGGCCGACGCATCGCCAACGAAGACCTTTACGGCGCAACGCACGGCAATGTGATGATGCGCGAGTTCAGCGGCGCGGGCTGGGCCATCTACGACGCCCCGACCTGGAGAAAAGTAAAGGCCCAGATTCGCACGCAGACACAGCTCTTCCAGCGCCTGCAATTGATGTACCTGTTGACGGTCGGACACCGCAAGGCGTCGACGGTCGAGGACATCGCACGAAAGAACGGGATCGATCCGACGGGTCTGCGCCGCACCGTCGAGGAGTACAACCGCGGCATTGCCGGCGGTGCGGGCGACCCCGCGCACAAGGAGCCGGATCTGTGCCCCCCGCTGACAACCCCGCCGTTCTACTCGATCAACATCTCTGCGGACTCGTCGATGTTCTACCCGATCCCCGGGCTGACACTCGGCGGCCTCATCGTCGATGAACACACCGGCGAAGTCGCCCATCGTGACGGTGGAACCGTGGCGGGCCTCTACGCCGCGGGTCGCAATGCGGTCGGTATCTGCTCCAACAGCTATGTCAGCGGGTTGTCCATCGCGGACTGCATCTTCAGCGGACGGCGCGCAGGGGCGCACGCGTCGGACACGCTGCGGTCGGTCTCGAGTGATCGAGATCGCCTGTGACGCACTACTGCCTGGATCCCGACGCCGCGGCGCGGGTTGCGCAGTTCGGGGACGTGGCGCCGATGCGGGAGCGCGGGCTCGACGCCGTGCGTGACGCGTTGGAATCCGCGCCGCTGCCTGCGATGCCGGAGATTGCCGACGTCGAAGACCGGATCATCGAGGGCCCCGTCGGGGACATCCCGCTGCGCATCTACCGGCCGTCAACCGACAGCGACGCCCCAGCGGTCGTCTACTTCCACGGCGGCGGGATGGTTCTGGGCTCCAACCACTCCTTCGAACCGTTGGCGCGCAACCTCGCCCAGCACTCCCACGCCACGGTGGTGTCCGTCGACTACCGCCTGGCCCCCGAAGCGGCACCCCCGGCCCAGTTCGACGACGCCTACGCCACGACCTGTTGGGTGGCCGCCCATGCCGACGACCTCCGGATCGACTGCACCCGGGTCGCGGTGGCGGGCGACAGCGCCGGGGGAACGCTGGCCGCCGGCGTCGCGTTGGCCGCCCGCGACCGCGGCGGCCCAACCCTATTCGCTCAGGTGCTGATGTATCCGGGCGTCGACAAGGATCTCGAGGTCCCGTCGATCCGGGCCATGCCCGAGGCGCCGATGCTCACACTCGCCGACATCGAGTACATGCACGAGCTGGCCGAAGGCCCCGAGCACCCGTACACGGTTCCCGCGCGCGCGCATGATCTGTCGGGCCTGCCGCAGGCCGTCGTCGTGACGGCCGAAGCCGATCCGATCCGCGACTGGGGTGAGCGCTATGCGGACCGGTTGCGCGAGGCGGGAGTGCAGACGACGGTGACCCGCTACCCCGGTGTGTACCACGGGTTCTTGATGCGTTCAGAGGCGACGGCCCGCGGGAGACTGGCGGTGGCCGAAATCGGCGCGCTGCTGCGCGCGAAGTTCGCCCATCCGCTGCCTTTCTGACCGGGCGGAAACAGATGTCCCGATGACCGGACAGGCACGCGTCCACTTGCGCGCCGCAACCACAGAATTGGCCAAGCGACCGGCATGAGATGCCGGCCTCGAGAGTAGGAGAGAACATGCTCACCCAAGAGCAGCGGATTGAGTTGTCCGACATCCTGCGGCCCGCCTCACCGCCCCGCGAGATCGACAACCTCTATACCGACGACCAGCGGGAGCGCCTCCTCGATGTGGTGCGCACCCAGGGTCCGTGGAAGCTGATCATCGCCCAGCACTTCGCGTCTGCCGAAGAACTGATGGCCACCATGAGCGGGTTGTTCCCCGAGGGCTTCACCCCCTCGCTGGACCTGTTCCTCACCGCGACGTTCCGCGGTTATCTGGCCAATTACGGCACGGTGCTCTACCCCGAGTTGCACGACTGCTTCTACAACCAGCGCTTCGTCGAGTACGCCAAGAGCTACTGGAACGCCGAGTACGCCAAGCCCGAGATGATGCTGTTCAACATCAACGGCCCCTGCGCGAACCGCGATCCCGGCCACCTGGACTCCCCCAGTTTCCGCGGCGTGCGCCACGAGAACGCTCCCACCTGGCTGACCAGCGTGATGGGCAAGTCGGGGCTGTTCCGCGACTACCTCATCAAGATGGCTCAGGTCATCACGTGGTTCTCGCTCGACGAGGGCAGCGGCTTCACCTACTGGCCCGACGGACCACTCAAGCCGCCGAAACGCCTGCTGCCGCCGGTGTACAACCGCGGTGTGCTCGTGCAGAACGAGATGATGGTGCACCGCGGCGAGGCCAACGGGCCGCTCGATCAACAGACCCCGGCCGGCCTGGCGTTCGACACGGTGTTTACCGGAGATCCGTCCGACCGCGACTTCTGGCTGCTCAAGAACGGCGACGACGTCATCGCCCGTCACCACACCGACGAACTGCGGTTCCTGGTGCACTGGTCGGCGGAGGTGTTCACCGACTTCGACGAGCTCAAGAAGAACATGGACGGCAGCGACGATCTGACCATCGACAAGGCGATCGACATGCTCGTCGACGATGTGCACTCCAAGGGCATCAAGCTCGATGTGCCGAGCGAGCCTCTACACGACCCGGAGTTCATCGCGGCGCTGAACGCGGTCTACGACCTCGGCGGGCCGGCGGAGTACCCGCAGGAAGCTCCCCTCTCGGCATTCCAGCTGACCTAGTAGCGATTTCGGTGCGCTATCAATCGCTCAGCGATCGGTAGCGCACCGAAGTCACACTGTTTCGTCGACGATCGGCACCGCCCCGCGGCGCGCCGCCTCCTCGATCGAATCCCGCAGCTCGAAGCAGACGAGGAACGGTCTGCCGTCGTGCGCATGGATGGCTTCGGCGTCGCGGCGCTGGTGGCACTTCTCGGTGGACTCGGCGTCCCATTGCACGCTGGTCTGCTGCCAGGTGCTCTTGCGCACCAAAACGGTTGCCGCGCAGAGCCGGCACGTCACCGAGGTCATCGGCGTGTCGGCGAGTCGGTTGTCCTGGCGGACGGTCATCCCGCGCTCGTGACGGCGTCCCGTGCGGCGATATTGGCCTCGACGACCTTCATCCACTCCTCCCGCGGGCGGGTGGTGTCGATCTCGTACTCGAAGCGGTCCACCATGTCGGGTGTCACGTCGGCGACATCCACATAGAACTGCTCGTACCACCGACGCAGTTGGTAGACCGGCCCGTCCTCCTCGCACAGCAGCGGATTGTCGATGCGGGCCTTGTTCTTCCAGATCGCGACGTCCTGCTCGAAACCCATCTTCACGAAGTCGCCGAGACCGATCGCGGTCTGCATCGCGAGGTCCTCGGGCAGCTGCTCGGACTTCTTGACGATGATCCCGTACTGCAGCACGAAGGAGTTCTGGTCGATCGGATAGTGGCAGTTGATCAAGATCGTCTTGTGGTCGATGTCGGTGTAGTGGTACGTCAGGTCGTCGATCATGAACGACGGCCCGAAATACGATGCGACGGAGGTGGTTCCGAGCATCTGCGTCGGACCGGGCTCGCCGAGGTCCGGCCGCCCCGCGCTGTTCATGTACTGGGTGGCGACGTGGCCTTCGAAGATGTTCTTGAAATGCGTCGGCAGTGAACCGTGAATGTAGAAGAAGTGCGCCATGTCGACGACGTTGTCGATGATCTCGCGGCAGTTGGTGTTGACCACCGTGGTGTACCAGTGCCAGTCGGTCCACTCATCGCTCGTCGCACCCTCGATGCGCGGAATGGTGACCTCGGGAGGTGGAGGGTTGCCCTCCGGGTCGTTCCAGACGAACAGCATGCCGTCCTGTTCGAGCGTGGTCCACGTGGCGGTGCGGGCCAACCGGGGGACGCGCTTGCTGTAGGGCACCTTTTTGCATCGCCCGTCACCGCCCCAGCGCCAGTCGTGGAAAGGGCACGCGATCTCGTCGCCCTTGACCTCGCCCTGGCTCAGGTCGCCGCCCATGTGCCTGCAATACGCGTCCAGGACGTTGATGCGGCCGTCACCGCCGCGGAACACCACGAGCTTCTTGCCGAAAGCGTGCACTTGGTGCGGTTTGCCGTCACCGAAATCTCTGATCAGGCCCAGGCAGTGCCATCCACGAGCGAACCGCGACGGCGCGGCCTCCGCCTCGATCTGGCGGACCTCGATATCGGTGTCCATCGTCATACCGCTGTTGTAGCAGCCCTCGGCGAGCGTGTTCACGGTTCTGTTCCGCTCATCAGGACATCGATTCCGCACCGCGTCGAACAGCTCTAATTTGTTCGGTTGTGAGTAGCGCACACCGGGCGACGATCCCCGACGGCTTGCCGATGACCGACACCGACGTCGATCTGGTGGTGATCGGGTCCGGCACCGGCATGGCCGCCGCACTCGCCGCTCACGAGCGCGGCCTGTCCGTGCTGATCGTCGAGAAGTCGGCCTACGTCGGCGGCTCGACTGCACGTTCGGGCGGCGCGCTGTGGCTCCCGGCCAGCACGGTGATCAAGGGCGACGGCGGCGCCGACACCGCGGCCCGGGCCAAGACGTACCTCGACGCGGTGGTGGACGGGACGGCGCCCGCGCAGCGGTCGGACGCGTTCCTGGCGAACGTCGGCGCGACGATCGAGCTGCTGCGGCGGGCGACGCCGATGCGGCTCTTCTGGGCCAAGGAGTACTCGGACTACCACCCCGAAGCGCCCGGCGGCACCGCCGTGGGTCGCACGTGCGAATGTCGTCCCCTCGATTCGGAGATCCTCGGCCGGTACCGCACGCGTCTGCGGCCCGGCGTGATGGAGGCCAAGGTCCCGATACCGACCACCGGCGCGGATTACCGCTGGATGAACCTGATGTCGCGGGTGCCGCGCAAAGGTCTGCCGGTCATCGCCAAACGCCTCGGCCAAGGAATCGGCGGACTGGCCCTCAAGCGGCGGTACGTCGCCGGCGGTCAGGCGCTGGCCGCCGGCCTCTTCGCAGGTGTGCTGCGCGCGGGCATCCCCGTGTGGACCGACACCACCTTGCGTCGGCTCGTCACCGCTGGCGACCGGGTGAGCGGCGTGGTGCTCGACCACAACGGCGCGGAGATCACGGTGTCGGCGCGCCGCGGTGTCGTGTTGGCGGCGGGTGGTTTCGACCACGACATGGACATGCGCTGGAAGTTTCAGTCGGAATCCCTCGGCGAGCATGCCAGCCTGGGCGCGGAGACGAATACTGGCGACGCGATCCGAATCGCCCAAGACGTCGGCGCCGCAACCGATCTGATGGACCAGGCGTGGTGGTTCCCCGCCGTCGCGGCGCTGCCGGGCGCCGATCCGAAGGTCATGCTGGCGGAGCGATCGCTTCCCGGATCTCTCATTGTCGACCAGACCGGTAGCCGGTTCGTCAACGAGGCGACGGACTACATGACGTTCGGACAGCGTCTGCTCGAGCGTGAACGCGCCGGGAACCCGGTCGAATCCATGTGGATCGTCTTCGACCAGGGCTATCGCAACAGCTACGTCTTCGCCGCCGAACTGTTCCCGCGTATGGCGATACCCCAGAGGTGGTACGACGCCGGTATCGCGCACCGCGCCGACTCCATCGCCGGACTCGCCCCCAAGATTGGCGTCGACGAATCGGCGCTGACCGCGACCGTCGAACGGTTCAACGAAAACGCCGCCGCCGGAGTCGATCCCGACTTCCTCCGCGGGGCCAGTGCCTACGACCGCTACTACGGCGATCCGACCGTCACGCCGAACCCGAACCTGCGTCCGTTGAACCGGGGGCCGTTCTACGCCGTCAAGATGGTGCTCAGCGACCTGGGCACATGCGGCGGGTTGCGCGTCGACGACCACGCCCGTGTGCTGCGGGAGGACGGCAGTGCCATTGACGGGTTGTACGCGATCGGCAACACGGCGGCCAATGCGTTCGGCGCCACCTATCCCGGTGCGGGCGCGACGATCGCGCAGGGTTTGGTGTACGGCTATATCGCCGCCGCGAACGCCGCAGGCGGGTGACTCGTCAGTCCTCGGCTTCGGCCTTCTTCTCGATCTCGTACCAGTATTCCGGTGCAGGCCAAGGGATTTGCGTGCCCCGTTCGATACCGGCATCCGCGAAGGAGGCCTCGGCCTCGTCGAGTTCCTTGAGCATCTTCATGGCGAGCTCGCGTTCTGCGGCGTAATACCGCTCGGCCCACTGCAATGCGACCTTCGCGTATGCCCACGACGGGTCCACGCCCGCCCACTTGGCGTCCTTCGCGGCTTGGCGCTGCATGTCGTCGGCGTAGGCGATGTGTTCCTGCAGGATCTCCTTGAGGCGCTCCGGTTCGGTCAGATGTCCGAACGTCACGCGCAGCAACGGGTTGTGCTTGAGCACCGGCGGATCGACGGGCGCCTCGTTGGCCCAGCGCCGCACCGCGTCGAGACCCGCGGGGGTGATCTTGTAGAGGCGACGGTTGCGGGTCCGGCCGGTGTTCTCGACGCGCGAGGACAGCAGTCCCAACTTCTCGAGCTTCTTCAGCTCCGAATAGATCTGGCTGTAGGCGGGGCTCCCGTAGAAGAAGCGCATGCTCCATTCGATCCACTTGCGAATGTCGTAGCCCGACAGTTCGTGTTCGTAGGTCAGCATGCCCAGCAGCGCCCAACTGGTCGCGGCCAGATTCGGCTTCGCGTCGGACGTGCTTTTCGCCATTTGCCTAGCCTAACAACGCAGGAGCACACCGCACCTCCAACGCACCACTGGCCGGGACGCCGCCTTGCGGAGTCGCCCAGGCGTGCGCACGCTGAAGCCCATGGCCGGTTCCGAACTCGACGACCTGCGTGCGGTGTACGAACCGCTGGCGCAATCAGTGCGCCGACTGATCGACGTCACCATCCGCACCCGCGCGGACGCCGCGACGGTCGCGGCCGCGAAGGGCCGAATCGATTGCGCCAGTCATGAACTCAGTGAAGCGCTGCGCGACGGCTCATTCGGACTCGAACACACCCGTGACGGCGAGGCCATGGTGTGGGGAAATGTCGTCATCGGAGTCCGCAATCCAGCTGCCCCACCGCTGGTGGTGCATCACGATCCCGACGGCCGGGTATGGGCCGAATTCACACTCGGCGCCGCATTCGAAGGCCCGCCCGGGCACGTCCACGGCGGAGTCTGCGCGATGCTGCTCGACCACGTCCTCGGCGCCACGGCGCACAAACCGGGCAAGCCCGCCGTCACGGGCACGTTGACCACGCGGTACCGGCGCGGGACCCGGCTTGGTCACCCGCTGCGCGCGGAGGCCTGGGTCGAACGGGTGGACGGCCCGAAGACGTTCGCGGTCGGGCATATCGCCGACGCCGATGGCGTCACCGTCGAAGCCGACGGTGTCTTCATTCACCCCCGGAACCCCTGAGCGCTCGGGCGGGCGGGTCGACCCTCAGGCGGCCCCGCGGCGCCTGCGGTGCCGCGTATCCGTCGACCACAGATGCCCGCAGGTCGGGCATTGCAGATGAACGACCGTGGCCCGGTTGCTCAGCAGATACTGCCAGTGGTCTGCGCAGTTGCGCTGACTGGCACACTCACCGCAGCCCGAGCCGTGGTCGCAACCGGGGCAGGCCAGCCAGGCCCGCCGTGCGCGGTCGGCGGTGGGATCAATCGGCAGCACGGGTCACCGTCCGATCGGGCAGGACACCGGCGCGCACGAGCTCGTCGTAGATCCGCTGCTGCTCGTCGTCCAAGTCGCTGTAGAGCATGTCGTAGGCCAACCGCTCCTGCTGCAGCACGGCGATCGGATCCCAATCGTCGCCGATGGCTTCCAGGACGGCCGCGCGCCGCCGCCCCTCGTCGAGCGTGAGGTCGTACGCGAAGTCGAAATCCGACGTATCAGGCATGAACTGAAAGCACCTTTTGGCAAATATTCGATAGGAAAGGCCAGCGTGCCCGCCCGCCGAGGCGCCTGACAATGAATTAGGTCACACTTATGTGTTGAAATTCGTCACTTTCGGGCGGTGAGCCAGCGGCGCTGCCGACGGACGAAGTCGGCGTCGACCGCGGACCCGTGACCGGGCACGTAGACCGCGTCGCCGCCCCCTGCGGCCAGCACCCGATCGAGCGTCGCCGGCCAGGCGTCAAGGTCGGAGTCGAACTCGATGGACGGGTCGCCCGATTCCTCGACGAGGTCGCCGCAGAACACGACCGTCACATCCGCCGCGGCCACCACCGCGATCAGATCGTGGTCGGTATGGCCGCGACCGGGATGGCTGATCACCACCGTCCGTCCACCGAGGTCGACAGTGGCTTCCCAGAGCTTGCAGTCCGGCTCGCGCAGCGCACCGATCGCCGCGTCCACCTCTTCGGTGTCGGCGCCGTGCCGTATCGCGTCCGCGCGCAGGTACTCCCTGCCGGAGGTCACGGTGCCGGCCACCGGGGGCGCGCAGTAAACCTGCGCGCCGCCGAAGGCGGGAAAGCCCAGGACGTGGTCGAAGTGGTCGTGGGTCAGAAGCACATGGCACACCGGTTGCATGGTGAGCTCGGCGACGTCGGTATTGATGGCCCGCCCCTCGGCCAACGTGCTGCCCGTGTCGATCAGCAGGCAGCCGCTACGTCCGGCGACCACGCCCACCGCGACGTCGAGAAACGGCAAACGGGTGCGAAACACGCCGTCTGCCAATCGATCCCACGAAAAGTTCACTGCCCCAGAGTAAGCGGCTGCGCAGCCCGATACTGGTCGAACACCGACGGGGTGGGATCCGCACGGTAGGTCGCGATGTCGGCCAGCGGCCACGACGGCGGCACGTCCGATTGGGCCAGCGTCCACGCGGCCTGACGGGCAGCACCGAGCGCAACGTATTCGGCGGGTTCGGGTACCTGTACCGCCGCTCCGAAAATCGCCGGTGCGATCCGGCGAGCCGCCTCCGAGCGCGCTCCCCCGCCCGTCAGCATGACGCGTCCCACGTCGACACCGTGTGTCCTGATCTTTTCGATGCAATAGGCCATCGAACACAACAGGCCTTCCACAGCGGCTCGAGCGACGTTTGCGGGCAGCAGGTTTCGTGTGGTCACACCGTGCAGGGCTCCGGCGGCCGCGGGTAGGTTAGGCGACCGCTCACCCTCCAGATACGGCACCAGGGTGAGACCCTCCGCACCCGGCGGCGCCGACAGTGCCAGCCGGTCCAGGTCGCCGAACTCGACGCCCAACATCTTCGCTACGGCGGCGAGCACGGGGGCGCCGTTGAGAGTGCACACCAACGGCAACTGACGACCGGTGGCATCGGCGAAAGCGGCGACGATGCCCTCCGGATCGCGGGGCGCGACCGCGCCGACGGCGCTGACCACACCCGACGTGCCCAGCGACACCACACAATCGCCCTCGTCGGCGCAGAGGCCGAGCGCCGCCGCGGCGTTGTCGCCGGCCCCAGGCCCCAACACCGCACCGGAGGCCGAGCGTCCGGCGCTCGCGGCCGGTTCGAGCACCGGCGGAACGAGGGGTCGCCTGCCCCGCATGGCCATCTCGAGAAGATCGATGTCGTAGCGACCGGTGGCGGCGGAGAAATACCCCGTTCCGCTGGCATCGCTGCGATCGGTGCGCAGGTCGCCGAGATCCGGGGAGCCGCTCAGCCGCCAGGTCAGCCAGTCGTGCGGAAGGCACACGGCCGCGGTCGCATCCGCGTGCCCGGGCTCGTGATCGGCCAGCCAGCGCACCTTCGCCGCGGTGATCGCCGCGACCGGCACCACGCCCACCCGCGCGGCCCATTCCTGCGGACCGCCCAACTCACGGATCAGGTCGGCGGCGGCGCTACTCGAGCGAACATCGTTCCACAGCAACGCATCTCGCACCACACGACCGTCGTCAGCAAGGCAGACCATGCCGTGCTGCTGCGCGCCCACCGAGATCGCCGCCACGTCGTCGAGACCGCCCGCCGCCGAGGCCGCGGCCTGAAGCGCCGACCACCAGTGCCCGGGATCGACCTCGGTTCCATCCGGGTGCGGAGCCGAGCCCGAGCGGACCACCGCCCCGGTGCCGGCATCACAGATGAGCACCTTGCAGGACTGAGTCGATGAATCTATCCCCGCGACGAGCGCCACCCTCGCCAACGTACTCCGACGTCGACTGCCACCGACCGGTTGGCCGGAAACCGTCATTCGGTCGACCGGCCACTGGAGCGGCTGCCAGAATCAGATGTGGACTTCGAGCGACCCGATCCGGACGGGCCGGAGGGCTACCGGCGCCACGAGACGGAAGCCCAACGGCTGGACCGCAATTGGTCGAGCCTGTTGCAGGAACTTCGGGTCGCGCAGACGGGTGTGCAGCTGCTCACCGGCTTTCTGCTGATACTGCCGTTCAGCGATCGCTTCTCCGAGCTGGACGAGGTCATGCGCACGGTCTATCTCGTCACGGTGGCCTGCTCCATAGGCGCGACGATATTGCTGATCGCCCCGGTCAGCATGCACCGACTGTTGTTCCGGCGGCACCGCATGGAGACGTTGGTGGCAACCGCGCACGCCTTCGCGATCACGGGCACGTTGCTGCTCGGCGTCGCGCTCTCCGGCGTCGCGACGATCATCTTCGATGCCGTCGCCGACCGAACGGCGGCGTGGATCGCCTGCAGCGTCGTGCTGATCTCGCTCGTCGGGTTCTGGTACATCATGCCGCTGCGGCACCGGACTCCCCGCGACGCGCCCAATTGACGTTTGCGTCCCGATACGCCTGGGAACTCCCGAGCCATGTTGATTCGCCGTATCGCGCGCCCGATGCTCTCAGCAGCCTTCATCGCCAGAGGTGTGGAAGCCCTTCGCAGCCCGAAACCGGCGGCCGACGCCGCACGCCCGACCCTCGAGGGGCTCAGCAAGCTGCCCGACCCGGTCGGGACCAACGTTCCGACGAACGCCGAAACCGTCGCCCGCGCGACGGCCGCCGTCCAGATCGGCGGTGGCCTGCTGCTCGCGACCGGCAAACTCCCTCGGCTCGCCTCCGCGGCCCTCGCATTGAGCGTGGTGCCGGGCAGCCTTGGCGGACATACGTTCTGGAGCGAGACAGATCCCCAGCGCAAGGCCGATGAGCGGCGTGCGTTCATCACCGACGTGAGCCTCATCGGCGGACTGATCATCGCGGCGGTCGACACGGAGGGCAAACCCTCGCTCGGTTGGCGTGGCCGGCGCGCGGCGCACAAGGTCTCTGAAGCGGTCACGGCGGCGTTGCCCGTCGGCGCGGCCGCGGGTGGCGCACTCTCCGACAGCGCGCTGGCCGACAAGGTGGGCCATGGCCTGCATGTCGGCGCAGAGCGGGGCCGCGAGCTGGCCAACGTCGCACTCGAACGCGGGGCCGAATTCGCCGACGTTGCCCGCGAACGCGCGCCCGAGTTCGCCGAACTGGCGCGCAAGCGCAGTGCGGAACTCGCCGACGTCGCCCGCGAACGCGGACCCGAGCTCGCCGAGGTGGCGCGCAAACGCGGAGCTGTGCTCGCCGACGTCGCGCGCGAACGGGGTTCGGAGTGGGCAGACATCGCTCGTGACCGCGCTCCCGAGTTGGCCGAGACGGCGCGCGGCCGCGCCGCGGAGTTGGCCGAGACCGCACGCAAGCAGGCCGACACCGCTCGCAAACAAGCCGAGACCGCACGCAAGGAGGCGCGCAAGCAGGCCAAGCGCCAGCAGCGCAAGCTCCGCTGAACTCCCTGCGGAGCGTACGAAAAGCGGCCCTGAACCGCGAGGTCGCCGGTACATTGACTCGGATGACTAGCGGAAATCTCGGATCACAGCCTGGGCAGTACGGCGGCGGCTATCCCGCCGCGGGCGGACAACCGGGCGGCCTGCTTCTGCGCTGGCTCGCCCGAATCATCGACGGCATCCTCGTGGGGATCGTGAGCTGGCTGCTCGCGTTCGTCACCGACACCGCCTCCAACATCATGGTCACCGGGTTTTTCACCGGCGGCCTGATGTTCGTTTACTTCTTGGCCTTCGAGGCTGGCATGGGCTCGACTCCGGGTAAGAAGCTGCTCGGGCTCAGCGTCCGCGGACCGGGCGGTGCGCCCAAGCCGACGGCCGCGCAGGCGGCCATCCGCAACTCCTGGACATTGCTGCCGATCATTCCGTTCGTCGGCGGGTTGCTCGGTGTCATCGCGATCATCGTCATCGCCGTGACCATCAGCGGCAGTGCGACCAAGCAGGGCAAGCACGACGAACTCGCGGGCGGTACTCAGGTCATCAAGGGCTGAGCGACGCGCGAATGCCATTGACCCCCAACGAGGGTCAGATCACCAGCCACAAGATGAGGCTGAACGCGAAGGCGGTCAGGCCGAGCATGGTCTCCATGACCGTCCACGTCTTCAGCGTGGTCTTCACATCCATCCCGAAGAAGCGGCTGACCAACCAGAAGCCCGAGTCGTTGACATGGGAGAGCACGGTGGCCCCGGCGGCGATGGCGATGCACAACAAGGTGAGGTGAAGACTGCTCAGAGCCGCCTCGCCCGCTGCGGCACTGAGCAGGCCCGCCGTCGTCGTGATCGCCACCGTGGCCGAACCCTGCGCCACGCGCAACAGCGTCGCGATGATGAAGGCCTGGACGATCAGCGACATTCCGAGCCCCGACAGCGAGTCGCTCAGTGCGCTTCCGATGCCGCTCAACCGCAGCACTCCGCCGAACATGCCGCCGGCGCCGGTGATCAGGATGACCGAACAGATGGGCCCGAGTGCTTTGTCGTAGAGGGCGCTGACGTCGTCCATCGACCGGCCCCGCCGCAACCCCAGCACTACTGCCGCGACGATCACCGTGATCAGCAGGGCAACGCTGGTGTTGCCGAGCAGCATGAGGTAGCGCGCCCAGGTGGCGCCCTCGTCCAGCACCCCGGCGGAGACCAGGGTGTCGAGGACGGTGTTGAACGAGATCAGCACGAACGGCAGCAGCAGCACCCCGAGCACGGTGATGAACGAGGGTGCGGTCCGGGAGGCAGTGGCGACTGCTGACGTGCCGGCGCCATCGGCGGAATCGGGCTCGGGAGTCGTTGCTCCGCCGTTGATCTCGCCGAACAATGCCGTCGGGACGTCGACGTGCACGCGGCTCCCGATCACCCGCGACACCAGCAGCACGCCGATGTACCACGACAGGACGGCGACGGGCGCGCCGATCAGGAGCGTCACGCCGATGCTCGCGCCGAGCGCTTCGGCCGCGGCGACCGGACCCGGGTGGGGCGGGACCAGGGCGTGCATGGCGGCGAACGCTCCGGCAGCCGGTAGACCGTAGAGCAGCAGCGAACCCCCGAAGCGGCGGGCGACGGTCATGATGATCGGCAGGAAGACGACAAGACCGGCGTCGAAGAAGATCGGGAAGCCGAACAACAGGGCCGCGACCCCAAGGGCGAGCGGCGCCCGTCTCTCACCGAAGCGGGCGATGAGCGTATCGGCGAGAACCTGTGCGCCGCCGGTGACTTCGAGCAGCCGACCGAGCATGACGCCGAAGCCGACCAGTAGGGCGACCGAACCGAGGGTGCTCGAGAAGCCGTAGCTGATGGCGTCCGGAACGTCACCGACCGGGATGCCTGCGACCAGCGCGGTGAGCACGCTCACGAGCACCAGCGCCACGAAGGCGTGCAGCTTGACCTTCATGATCAAGAACAGCAGAACCGCCACCGCGACCGCGGCGATCACCAGGAGCGTGGTTGCTCCGTAAGCGGGCTCGATTGCTTCCATCAGGCCTCCGACTGTGCGTGTCTCCGGATGTCTCTTGCTGTTACGCCGTGTTGTGGCAACGGATGTGGCTCGGCCGGTGCGGCGGTCACGGGTCTTGCCGGTCGGTCGAGTCCGAACCCGTTGCGGATACGTAGGCCTCGACGATGGCGTCGATGCTCTGGTCGACGTCGATGTCGACACCGCGCTCATCGGCTGCCAACGGTTCGAGGGTCTCGAATTGGGAGGCGAGCAGAGAAGCCGGCATGAAGTGTCCCGGGCGGCTGGCTTGCCGCCTGCCGATGATCTCCGGAGTGCCGACCAGATGCAGCAGCACGGTCTCGGCGCAGTGGCGCCGCAACTGATCGCGGTACTTGCGCTTGAGTGCCGAACAACTCATCACCCCACCGGTTGCGCAGTGTTCGGCCAGCCACTCGCCGATCGCTTCCAGCCAGGGATAGCGGTCGTCGTCGTCGAGCGCTTCACCGGCGGTCATCTTCGCGATGTTGGCGGGCGGATGAAAGTCGTCGGCGTCGGCGAACGGAACGCGCAGGCGCTGCGCGAGTGCGGCGCCCACAGTCGACTTGCCCGAGCCCGAAACGCCCATGACGACGATGGGAGACGCCATTTCCTCACCTACCCAGTTGTGTTTGGCATCACACAGCATGCCGTAATCGTCATATGATTGCAATGCCATCACGCATTTATATGTCTTTAATCGGGTTTAGCAATCGTATGAAAAGATGTATCCGTGGCGTCTCAACCAATCGTCGGCGCGCTGCACGGCAATCTGCTGAACTCGCTGGGCACCGCGATCGTCTCCGGTGAGTATCCCGCCGGGCAGGTGCTCACGCTGGACGGTGTCAGCGCGCGACACGGGTTGTCGCGCAGCGTCGCACGCGAGGCGATCCGGGTGCTCGAGTCGATGGGCATGGTGGAGTCGCGACGCCGGGTCGGCATCACGGTCCAACCCTCGGAGAAGTGGAATGTCTTCGACCCCATGCTGATTCGTTGGCGATTGGAATCCGGCGACCGGGCCGCGCAGCTGGTCTCGCTCTCCGAACTGCGACGGGGTTTCGAACCCGCGGCGGCGGCGCTGGCCGCGCGGCGCGCGGATCCGGACCAGTGCCGCATCATGGCGGCCGCCGTCTCGGACATGGTCGTGCACGGGCGTGCCGGAGACCTCGAGGCCTACCTCGAAGCCGACAAGCTCTTTCACCGCACGATGCTCCAGGCCAGCGGTAACGAGATGTTCCGCGCGCTCAACGGCGTGGTCGCCGAGGTGCTCACCGGGCGAACACATCACGGGATGATGCCCAGGACGCCGAATCCGGCTGCGATCAATCTGCACGACGAGGTGGCACGCGCGATCCGAATGCGCGACGAGGCGGCGGCCGAGCAGGCGATGCGGGCGATCATCGACGAGGCCAGTTCGGCGGTGTCGGGGGACGCCTCCGGCTGACGCCGGGACCCCGGCGAGCGCGTCCAGGTGTGAGTGGTTAACTGCCGACGTGGACAGGCAACCGTCGTTGGCGCGCCGATTCTTCGATCGACTCGAACCCGTGCACGCCGTCACCTACTTCGCCCCGGAAGCCCGCACCGCCCTCGACGACCTTGGCTACAAGGGGTTTTGGATGGGCTACTTCGCCGCCAGGTCGGCACCGCTCGGCCAGGTGCCGCCCGAGGTGGTGACGGCGGCGTTCTACAACTTCGCGCCGCATCGTGTGGCCAAGGCGCTCCCGGCCGCATGGGAGGTCGCTCCCCCGGCCGACGCGCTGCGGGTCCGGCAGCAGTCCGCCGTCGCGGCGCTCGAGCGGTACGGCGTTGGACACGGCGACGACGTGGCGACCGCGGCGGACCTGCTGGCCGTAGCGGCGCGCAACGCCACGCTGGATGGTCGGCCGTTGTTCGCGGCCAATGCCGCGCTGCCATGGCCGGACGAGCCGTTGGCCAAGCTGTGGCACGCCACCACTCTCCTGCGCGAGCAGCGCGGCGACGGGCATATCGCGGTGCTGGTCAACCACGGCATCTCCGGACGCGAGAGCAACGTGCTGCACGCCGCGGCGGGTCGCGTGCCCAAGCAGATGATCATGCGCAGCCGCGACTACGACGACGAGCAGTGGGAGTCGTACCGGGCGCGGCTCACCGACCGTGGGTTGTTCGACGGCGACGAACTGACCGACGCCGGCCGCGAGCTGAAGCAGCGGATCGAGGACGCCACCGACGAGCTGGCACTGCCGGTGCTCGACGCGTTGAGCGACGACGAGATCGAGACGCTGTTCCGCGCGTTGACGCCGATCACCCGCAAGGTGGTCGCCGCCGGTGACGTTCCCGCCGCCACGCCGATGGGGCTGAACCGCGACGATCTCGACGACGACAGCGCCCATCTCACGTAACCCTCTGTTGCGCGAGCGTGCGTGTTTGCACACGACACGCCGCG
>NZ_LZMD01000093.1 GCF_001668575.1 Mycobacterium sp. 1164985.4 | reverse complement strand
CAAACACGCACGCTCGCGCTAATAGGGGCCGAGGGGTCAATCTTCGGCGGCCAGGATGCAGAATTCGTTGCCCTCGGGATCGGCGAGCACAACCCAGGTTTCGTCGCCCTGGCCGATGTCGACGTGCCGTGCGCCAAGGGCGACGACGCGCTCGACCTCGGTCTGCTGGTCGTCGGGCCGAAAGTCGAAGTGGATGCGGTTCTTGACAACCTTCTCGTCGGGCACTGCGAGGAACAGCCAGTTCGGACCCGCACCCGGCGGCGCGTGCAGCACGACATCGCCGTCGGCGTCGACGTCGTGTGGCCAGCCGAGCACCTGCGACCACCACTTGCCCAGCGCCGACGCATCGTGTGCGTCGATGCAGATCTCGTCGAACTCGAGTGTCACCGTGCCAGCTCCTTCTTGAGCACCTTGCCCATCGCGTTGCGGGGCAGCGAGTCGACCAGCCGCACCTCACGCGGCCGTTTGTGCACCGAAAGCTGTTGCGCCACAAACTCGATCAACTCGTCGGGGCCGGCATCGCCGACAACGAACGCGACGATGCGCTGACCGAGGTCGTCGTCGGGTACGCCGACCACCGCCACCTCGCGCACGCCCGGGTGCCCCAGCATCGCGGTCTCGATCTCCCCCGCCCCGACCCGGAAGCCGCCGGTCTTGATCAGGTCGACGGACTCGCGTCCGACGATGCGGTGCATGCCGTCGGAGTCGATCACCGCGACGTCGCCGGTGCGGTACCAACCGTCGGCGTCGAGCACCTGGGCGGTCGCATCGGGCCGATTGAGGTAGCCGTCGAACAACGTCGCGCCGCGAACGTGAAGCTGGCCAATGGTTTCCCCGTCGTGCGGCACCGCGGCACCGCGCTCGTCGACCAACCGAGTCTCGATACCGCTCAGTGGCAGGCCCACCCAGCCCGGTCTGCGCTCACCGTCGGCGCGGGTGCTGATCGTGATCAGCGACTCCGTCGAGCCGTAACGCTCGATCGGCCGGTGCCCGGTTCGCTCGGCCAGCTTGTCGAACACCGGCACCGGCAGCGGGGCGCTGCCCGAGACCAGCAGCCGAGCCGACTTCAGCGCTGCGGCGGATTCCACGTCGTCGGCCACGCGCGACCATACCGTCGGAACCCCGAAGTACAGCGACCCGCCGGCGGCCGCGTAGTCCTGCGGGCGGGGTTTGCCGGTGTGCACGAACCGATTTCCGATGCGCAGCGAACCGAGCAGGCCGAGGATCAACCCGTGCACGTGATACAGCGGCAGCCCGTGCACCAAAACGTCGCCGGGCGTCCACTGCCACGCCTCGGCGAGCGCGTCGATGTCGGCGGCGATCGCGCGACGGCTGATGGAGACGCCCTTGGGCGGGCCGGTCGTGCCGGAGGTGTAGATGATCAGCGCGGGCGACTCGTCGGCGGGTTCGGCGTAGCGGTGCCACGAGCGCGCGTGCAGCCGCACCGGGATGTGCTGCAGAGCCTCGGTCTCGTCTGGCTTCTGGCCCAGCCACGCCTGCGCGCCCGAGTCGGTGAGGATGTGCCTACGCTCGGCGGCGCCGACGTCGGCGGGCACCGGCACAGCGGGCACACCGGCGATCAGGCAACCCGTCACCGCCAGCACCGTCTGGACCGTCGGCGTGGCCAGCACGGCGACCCGCTGCGCACCGGCGACGCGTTCGGCCACCGAGGTCGCCGCCCCTACCAGATCGCTACGCGACAACTGCGCCCCGTCGATGCGGACAGCGTCCTCGATGTCGGCGCCACCCGCGACGGCGGCGGGGTTCAACGAAGCCAGCAGCATAAGCAGCGAGGTTACCCACATCGACTCGGCGATACTGGGCGCGTGACCCACATTGAGCGGCTGGCCTCACGCGAGGTGTACCGGAACAACTGGATGACGCTGCGTGAGGACGACATCCGCCGGCCCGACGGCAGCGACGGCATCTATGCGGTGGTCGACAAGCCGACGTACGCCCTGGTGATCGCGCGAGATCGCGACCGGATCCGGCTGGTCGAGCAGTTCCGCTATCCACTGGGCCTGCGGCGGTGGGAGTTCCCGCAGGGCACCGCGCCTGACCAGCAGGACCTCGTGCCCGCCGATCTCGCGGCGCGCGAACTGCGCGAAGAGACGGGTCTGCGCGCGACGGAGTTCGTCCGCCTCGGCCTGCTCGACGTGGCGCCGGGGATGAGCAGCCAGCGCGGCTGGGTGTTCCTGGCCACGGGCATCACCGAAGGTGAGCATGATCGCGAACACGAAGAACAGGACATGCACAGCGAGTGGTTCACCTGTATCGAGGTCGAGCAGATGATGCGCGACGGCGTCATCACCGACGCCCAGTCGATCGCGGCATGGGGTCTGCTGTTGCTGTCGGGGCGCTGATTCGAACCGCGAACCGGCGGCCGCGGTGACCGACCGCGCATCGAGACCAATCCGTGACGGTGTCGTAGCCTTCAGCAAACCGTGTCGCGGCTGGCGGCGGCGATTCGGCTCAGTAGTGTTCCCGGCATGTCTGTCCGCACCCTGACCAGCGCGCTGTTCGGGGTGACTTATGCTGCGGCCGCGGGCTTTTCGGTGCTGCCGTCAGCAGATGCAGCGAACCCGGCATGGAACGGGCGCTACCAGATCGTCACCTACGCGTCGGACAAGATGGGCACCAGCATCGCCGCGCGACAACCCGAGCCCGACTTCGGCGCGCAGTACGTGCTGGTGACCGACTGCTCGGCAGGGTTGTGCGTGGCCACTGTCGTCGACGGACCGGCGCCGAGCAATCCGACCATCCCCCAACCGGTCCGCTACACCTGGGACGGCGCTCGGTGGCAGTACGCCTACAACTGGCAGTGGGAGTGCTTCCAGGGAGACGGCGTGCCCACCCAGTACGCCCCGGCCCGGTCGCGCGTGTTCTATGCCCCCGATATCGACGGACAGCTGTTCGGGACGTGGCACACCGAGATCCTCGCGGGACCGTGCCGCGGCACGGTTCTGATGCCCGTCGCCGCCCGCCCCGTCTAAGCGCTGCGGCGTTCGGCCAGCGCCCGCAGGAAGAACATCAGGTTCGCCGGGCGTTCGGCGAGCCTGCGCACGAAGTATCCGTACCACTGGGTGCCGAACGGCACGTACACCCGCACATGGTTACCGGCATCGGCCAGCCTGCGCTGCTCGGCATCGCGGATGCCGTACAGCATCTGGTATTCGAAATCCTCGGCGCCGCGGCTGTTCTCGGCGGCCAGCCCGGGAACCGCCGCGATGATCGCCGGATCATGGGATGCCACCATCGGATAGCCGGCGCCCGCCATCAGCACACGCAGGCACCGCAGATAGGAGTCGGTGACGTCGTCGCGGTCGCGATAGGCCACCGACGCCGGTTCGTCGTACGCGCCTTTGCACAGGCGGATTCGCGCCCCCGACGCGGCGAAGTCCTGACAGTCGGCGTGTGTGCGTTTGAGATAGGCCTGCAACACCGTTCCCAGCCAACGGAATTCAGTCCGAAGATCGCGAACGATCGACAGCGTGGAGTCGGTTGTGGTGTGGTCCTCGGCATCTACCGTCGCCCACGCCCCGATGCGCCGCGCCCGCTCGCAGATGGTGTGAGCGTTCTCCAGCGCGATCTTCTCTCCGTCGCGAGGCAGCGCCTGGCCGAGGGCCGACAGTTTCAGCGAAACCTCCAGCGGCGCCACGGCGGCCGGCTCTTCGTCGCGCCGTGCGAAGCCGTCGAGCAGTGTCAGGTACGCGTTGACGTTCTCGGTCGCGGTGTCGGCATCCGTCACGTCTTCGCCGAGGTGATCGATCGACACGAGGCGCCCCGAAGCGCGCAAGCGCGCAACGGAGTCGAGCGCGTCGTGCACCGTCTCTCCCGGCACGAACCGGTGCACGACCTCGCGCGTGAGGGGCAGTCGCTCAGCGGTCCTGCGCAGATGATCGCGCCGGCTGGCGGCCAGGATCGCCGGTCGCGCGAAGCGGTCGAAGACCCCCATCACTGCTCCATGTGCGGGTAGTTGTGGTCGGTCGGCGGCACGAGCGTCTCCTTGATCGACCGCGCCGACGTCCACCGCAGCAGGTTCAGCGGCGACCCGGCCTTGTCGTTGGTGCCCGAGGCGCGCGACCCGCCGAACGGTTGCTGCCCCACGATGGCGCCGGTGGGCTTGTCGTTGACGTAGAAGTTGCCGGCGGCGTGCCGCAGTCGTCGTTGGGCCTGCAGCACCGCCGCCCGGTCGTCGGCGATCACGGCGCCGGTCAACGCGTACTTCGCTCCGGTATCGACGATGTCGAGGATGTGGTCGTAGTCGTCGTCCGGGTAAACGTGCACGGCCAGGATCGGACCGAAATACTCGGTGCTGAACGCCTCGTCGGCCGGGTCGTCGGACAGCAACACCGTCGGCCGGACGAAATAGCCCTCCGAGTCGTCGTATTCACCGCCGACGGCGATCGTCACGTGGGCGTCCTTCGCCCTCTCGATGGCCTTGACGTTCTTGGCGAACGCGCGGTCGTCGATCAGCGCGCCGCCGAAGTTGGTCAGGTCGGTGACGTCACCGTAGCGCAGTTGCTCTGTCGCGGAGAGGAAGTCGTCGCCCATTCGCTGCCACACCGAACGCGCGACGAATGCCCGCGACGCCGCCGAGCACTTCTGACCCTGATAGTCAAACGCGCCGCGGATCAGCGCGGTGCGGAGCACGTCGGGTTGCGCGCTGGCGTGCGCGACGACGAAGTCTTTGCCGCCGGTCTCGCCCACCAGGCGCGGATAGCCGTGGTAGCGGTCGATGTTGGCGCCGACTTCCCGCCACAGGTGCTGAAAGGTGGCGGTCGAGCCGGTGAAGTGGATGCCGGCCAGGCGCGGATCTGCGAGCGCCACATCGGAGACCGCCATCCCGTCGCCGGTGAGCATGTTGATGACGCCGGGCGGCAGGCCGGCTTGTTCCAGCAACTGCATGGTCAGATAGGCGGCGAAGGTCTGGGTGGGCGACGGCTTCCACACGACGGTGTTGCCCATCAATGCCGGCGCCGTCGGCAGATTGCCCGCTATCGCGGTGAAGTTGAACGGCGTTATTGCGTAGACGAATCCGTCGAGCGGCCGGTAATCGGTGCGGTTCCATACCCCGCGCACACTGATCGGCTGCTGGGCGAGGATCTGCCGCGCGAAGGAGACGTTGAAGCGCCAGAAGTCGATCAGTTCGCAAGCCGCGTCGATCTCGGCCTGATACGCCGACTTGGACTGCCCGAGCATGGTGGCGGCGCAGAGCCTTTCGCGCCATGGCCCCGCGAGCAGGTCGGCCGCCCGCAGAAAGACCGCGGCCCGCTCGTCGAACGGCGTGGCCTCCCACTGCGCTTTGGCTGCCATCGCGGCTTCGACGGCAGCGGCGGCGTCGGCGTGGGTGGCGTTGGTGAGCGTGCCCAGCCGCCCAGAAGGATCGGTGTGGCGGTGTGGCTGCACCACGTCGATCCGTTCCCCCTCGCCCATGCGGTGCCGGCCGCCAATGACATGCGGCAGATCGACGGGATCGGCGGCGACGGTGCTCAGTGCTTCGACGAGTCGGGTGCGTTCACCCGAGCCGCGCGCGTAGTCGTGGACCGGCTCGTTGGTCGGAAGCGGTACGTCAGTGATGGCGTCCATGGCGAAATGATGCTCGAATCCGACACCGAATCCGATGGACGATTCGACAACGCAATCGGCGACCTATAGTCGGATCAGACAAAGGGGCATGCGATGGAGCCACGGTCCGGGCTGGGGTTGGGTCAGTTGCTGCTCGCGCTGGACCGCACCATGGTGACGCTGGTCGAGGCGCCGCGCGGCCTGGATATGCCGGTCGCGTCGGTCGCGCTGGTCGACGCCGACGACGTTCGGCTGGGGTTGGCCGTCGGCCCCGGATCCGCCGACCTGTTCTTCCTGCTCGGCGTCGACGACACGGAGGCGGTGCGGTGGCTCGAACGGCAGTTCGCGGGAACGGGCCGGGCGCCGGCGGCGATCTTCGTCAAACACCCCACGAGTGCCGCCGTCGAGCGGGCGGTCGCGCTGGGCACCGCGGTCGTGGCCGTCGAACCGCAGGCCCGCTGGGAGTCCCTGTACAAGTTGGTCAACCACGCCTTCGACCACCACGGCGACCGCGGCGACCCGCATCACGATCCGGGCACCGACTTGTTCGGCCTGGCCCAGTCGATCGCCGACCGCACCCGCGGAATGATCAGCATCGAGGACGAGGACTCCCATGTGCTGGCCTATTCGGCCTCCAGCGACGAGGCCGACGAACTGCGCCGGTTGACCATCCTGGGGCGCGCCGGCCCGCCCGAGCACCTGGCCTGGATCGCGCAGTGGGGCATCTTCGACGCCCTTCGGTCGGGCGTCGATGTCGTGCGTGTCGCCGAACGGCCGGAGCTCGGACTGCGACCGCGTCTGGCCGTCGGCATCCATCTCCCCGACCGCAAGGCCACCCGCTTCGCGGGAACCATTTGGCTCCAACAGGGTTCGACGCCGCTGGCAGAAGATGTCGAGGACGTGTTGCGGGGCGGGGCGGTCTTGGCGGCCAGGATCATGTCGCGGCTGTCAGCCTCACCGTCGACGCACACCCGACACGTACAGGAATTGCTCGGCCTGTCGGGGGAAGCCGCCGATGTCGTCGCTCTCGCAAGGGAACTCGGCATCCCTGCCGACGGTCGCGCCGCGCTGGTCGGGTTCGCTGACCTCGAGGGCACAGCACCGGCCGGTGTGATCGCGCTGAGCGCCGGTGCATTTCGGCCAGATGCGCAGATCGCCTCGAGCGACGGCCGGGTCTATGTGCTGCTGCCGAAAATCGGCGCGGCGTCGTCGGTGATGTCCTGGGTGCGCGGCCTGGTCGCGACGCTCGATCGTGAACTGAGCCTCGCGCTGCGGGCCGTCGTCGCCGCCCCGCTCATCGGACTGGCGGCCGCCGCGAGCGCACGCACCGAGGTGGACAGGGTCTTCGACAGCGCGCAACGCCACCCCGGCGCCATCGGCGTCGTTGCGTCGCTCGACGATGCACGGACCACCGTGCTGCTCGACGAGATCGTCTCCCGGATGGGTCCGCGCCTCGTCGACCCGCGGATACGTCAACTGCGCGAACAGGATCCGGTCCTCGCGGAGACGCTCGCGGCCTACCTCGACGCGTTCGGCGACATCGCTGCGGTCGCGCACCGGTTGCACGTGCATCCGAACACCGTGCGCTACCGCATCCGCCGGATCGAGAAGCTGCTGTCGACGTCGTTGACCGATCCCGATGACCGGCTGGTGCTCGCGCTTGGCCTACGCGCGACAGAGGCTTAGGCCGAAAGGCGCTGCGCCGCAGCGGCAATACGCTCGTCGGTCGCGGTCAGCGCGATCCGCACATGCTTGGTTCCCCGCGCGCCGTAGAACTCGCCGGGCGCGACGAGGATGCCGAGCCGCGCGAGCCAGGTGGCGGTGTCGCGGCACGGCTCGCCGCGCGTAGCCCACAGGTACAACCCGGCCTCGGAGTCCTCGACGGTCAACCCCGCCGAACGCACCGCGGGAAGCAGGATATCGCGCCGCTTCTCGTATCGGGCGCGCTGTTCGCGTTCGTGCTCGTCGTCGTCGAGCGCGGCGACCATCGCGCCCTGCACCGGTGTCGGCACCATCATTCCGGCGTGCTTGCGGACCGCCAGCAGTTCGGCGACCACCTCCGGGTCGCCGGCGACGAACCCGGCTCGGTAGCCGGCCAGCGACGAGGTCTTCGACAGCGAATGCACAGCCAGCAACCCGGTGTGGTCACCGTCGCAGACCGAAGGATTCAACACCGAGAGCGGTTCGGCGTCCCAACCCAGGCCGAGGTAGCACTCGTCGGAGACGACCAGGACCCCGCGTTCGCGCGCCCAGCCGACCACCTTGCGCAGGTGGTCGACGCCGAGCACCTTGCCCGTCGGATTGCTCGGCGAGTTCAGGAACACCAGGGCCGGGGTCTGCGGACCCAGCTGTGTGAGCGAATCGGCCCGCACGATCTGCGCACTCGCCAGCCGCGCGCCGACGTCGTACGTCGGGTACGCCAGCTCGGGCGCCACCACGATGTCGTCGGGACCGAGGCCCAGCAGCGTCGGCAACCAGGCGATGAGCTCCTTGGTGCCGATCACCGGCAACACGGCGTCGGGCGAGAGGCCCGAGACGCCGTAGCGCCGCTCCAGCGCGTTCACGGCGGCCTCCCGCAGCGCTGGGGTGCCCGCCGTCGTCGGGTAGCCGGGTGACGCGCTGGCCGCCGCGAGCGCATCGCGGATGACGGGCGCCACCGGGTCGACCGGAGTGCCTACGGACAGGTCGACGATGCCGTCGGGGTGTGCGCGCGCCAGCGCGGTCACGTCGGCCAGGGTGTCCCAGGGGAACGCGGGCAGCGACGCGCTGACGCGCCTACGGAGCCGTGCGTGAGCCGTTATCAGTCCTCACCTTGCGGCGGCAGGCTCTTGACCGGCTCGGGGTCGTTGTCGGTCTGACCCACCTTCGACGCACCGCCGGGCGAACCCAACTCGGTGAAGAAGTCGGCGTTGACCTGCGTGTAGCTGCTCCACTGGTCAGGCACGTCGTCTTCGTAGTAGATGGCCTCGACGGGGCACACCGGTTCGCAGGCACCACAGTCCACGCACTCATCCGGGTGGATGTAGAGCATGCGAGCGCCCTCGTAGATGCAGTCGACAGGGCATTCCTCGATACACGCCTTGTCTTTGACGTCGACACAAGGTTCGGCAATGACATACGTCACCGTGTTCTCCTCAAGGTCTCCTCGATCTCCTGTCCGGTGGGCTGCCGTACGGGGTGGGCATCCAAGCTCGGCCGCAAGTATCCGTGGTCGATACCTGCACGGTCGTCTCAGTGTGCCCTAACTTCACACGCAACCCGGGTTAGGGGTTGCGTGTGGTTACTGATACTAAACGTTGCAGATACAGCTGCCTAGCAGACACCCCTCTCTCGCGGCTCACCCTTGCTATACCTGCGAGATGGAACGTTGCGCCCCGCCCGTCGAGAAGTCCGCCGTCCTTCATGTCCGCCAGCTGACCGCGTCCGAACTGGACGCCGTGCGCGCCGCCAAGAGGTTCTTCAAGGAGGGTGCGTGGGACGAATGGCGCACCACGCAGCCACTCGGATTCGAGGGACCCAACGAGCGGTTCGAGGTCTGCGCCGACTTTCCGACCGACCTGGCGTCGGTGCCCGGAATGGTCGCCTGGTTCGTCCCCCGCGCGGGCCGCTACGCGCGCGCCGCGGTCCTGCACGACTACCTGTGGCGCTTTCCCGACCGCACGGGTTGTGACCGTCGCGCCGCCGACTACCGCTTCCGGTTGCAGATGCAACGTGACGGCGTGAGCCTGTTGCGCCGCTGGATCATCTGGGCGACGGTGCGACTGTCGGCGATCGTGCAGGGCAAGGGAGGCGCCGGGTGGTGGAAGGACCTGCCGGGCGCGCTGCTTTTGGTGCTGTTCGTCGCCGCGCCGATCGTCGTCGCGCCGGCGCTGGTGATCGTCGTGGCGACGGTCGTGTTCTGGATTCTCGAGTCGGTCGTCGCGGTGGTGGTGCCCGACGAGACACCACCACCGCTCCCGTTGAAGACGTGACGATCAGGCCTGTTTGACGGCCTCGATCTCGAGGGTGACGGTGACCTTGTCGCCGACGACCGTGCCGCCGGTCTCGAGCGGCATGTCGATGTCGATGCCGAAGTCCTTGCGGTTCAACACGACCGAGGCGTCGAAGCCGGCGACCTCACCGTGGCCCATCCCGGGGTTAACGCCGTGGAACTCGACCTGCAGGGTGATCGGCTTGGTGACGCCCTTGAGCGTGAAGTCGCCGTCGACGAAATAGGTGTCGCCGTCGGACCGGACTCCGGTCGAGGTGAAGGTGGCGGTCGGATGCGCTGCGGTGTCGAAGAAGTCGGCCGACTTGAGGTGGCCGTCGCGCTGCTCGTTGCGGGTGTTGACGGAGTCGACCGCGATCTGGGCGGTGACGGACGGCGTGCCGTCCTCGGCGACGGTGATCGCGCCGTCGAAGGTGTCGAATGTTCCGCGCACCTTGCTCACCATGAGGTGGCGTACGGAGAACCCGACGGTCGAGTGAACGGTGTCGATGGTCCAGGTGCCTGCGGTCAGGCCCGTGTCGACGGCTGTGGTCATGGTTGCTTCTCCTTCGTGGTTGTCTGCTCGGGCTCCGGCCGACGACCGTCACCCACCCCGGTAAACGGACCACGGTCCGATTTCATTCCTCAAGGGTGCGGCGAGCGTGCACGAAGCGCTGAAATGTCGCGGCGTGGCGTGTGCAAACACGCACGCTCGCGCGGAGACGGTTAGGCGGCGAGGGGGGTGTACGTCGTGGAGCGCTGGCGCGCCGGGCGGCCGATGCCCTCGGCGATCGCGACGAGTTCCTCGACCGTCTTGTAGGACCCGAACTCCGAACCGGCCATCCGCGAGATGGTCTCCTCCATCAGCGTGCCGCCGAGGTCGTTGGCACCGCCGTTGAGCATCACCTGCGTGCGTTCGACGCCGAGCTTGACCCAGCTGGTCTGGATGTTGGCGATCCGGCCGTGCAGCATGATCCGCGCCAGCGCGTGCACGGCACGGTTGTCGCGGTGCGTCGGGCCCGGGCGTGCACCGCCGGCCAGGTACAGCGGCGAACTCTGATGCACGAACGGCAGCGGTACGAACTCGGTGAAACCGCCTGTGCGGTACTGGATCTCGCGTAACACCCGCAGATGGCCGACCCAGTGCCGCGGCTGGTCGACGTGGCCGTACATCATCGTCGAACTCGACCGCAGCCCGACCTCGTGGGCGGTGGTCACGACCTCGATCCACATCGACGTCGGCAGCTTGCCCTTGGTCAGGACCCACCGGACCTCGTCGTCGAGGATCTCGGCGGCCGTGCCCGGAATGCTGCCCAGACCCGCCTCGCGCAGCGACGTCAACCACTCGCGGATCGACAGCCCGCTGCGAGTGACACCGTTGGCGATCTCCATCGGAGAGAACGCGTGTACGTGCATCGACGGCACCCGCTTCTTCACCGCCCGCACCAGGTCGGCGTAGCCGGTGACGGGTAATTCGGGGTCGATGCCGCCCTGCATGCACACCTCGGTCGCGCCGGCGACGTGCGCCTCCCACGCCCGGTCGGCGACCTCGTCGACCGAAAGCGAATACGCGTCGGCGTCGCCCTTGCGCTGCGCGAACGCGCAGAAGCGGCAGCCGGTGTAGCAGATGTTGGTGAAGTTGATGTTGCGGTTGACGACGAAGGTCACCTCGTCCCCGACGGTATCGCGGCGCAGCGAATCAGCAAGCGCGGCAACGGCGTCCAACGCGGTACCGTCGGCACAGGCCAGCGCCAAATACTCGTCGTCGGAGAGCCCTGCCGGATCGCGTTCGGCGGCACGCAGCGCGGCCAGCACGTCGGTGTCGATGCGTTCGGGTGCCCTGGCCGCGAGTTCGGAGATCTTCTCGCGGATCGACTCCCAGTCGCCGAACGCGCTGTCGAGGTCGCTGCGGGTCTCGGTGAGCCGGCCGGCCTCGTCGATCGCGGAGTGAAGGTCGGTGCGGCCCAACGACTCCGACGCCTCGTCGGGCTCCTGCCACGGCCGGCCGGTCGGGTTGACGTCCAGCGCGAACCCGGTGTCGGGGTCGGCCAGCACGTCGACGTGTCCGCGCACCCGCGGGTCGATCCACGCCGCACCCGCCTGCACGTATTGCGGCTGCGCGGTGAGCCGCTGCACCAGGTCATAACCGGCGTCGGCGGTCACGGCGGCCAACTCGTCGAGCGCGGGCCACGGTCGCTCGGGGTTGACGTGGTCGGGGGTCAGCGGCGACACGCCGCCCCAGTCATCGACACCCGCGCCGACCAGGGCCAGGCACTCGTTGCGCGACACCAGGTTCGGCGGTGCCTGGATCCGCATCTTGGGCCCCATCACCAGGCGGGTGACCGCGATCGTCGCCAGGAAGTCCTCGAAGTCCGCCTCGGGTGACGAGGCCATGGCGGTGTGGTCCTTCGCGCGGAAGTTCTGCACGATCACTTCCTGAACGTGCCCGAACTCCTTGTGCGACCGGCGAATCGCGTGGATGGTCTCGGCACGCTCGTGCAGCGTCTCGCCGATCCCGACGAGCAAGCCGGTGGTGAATGGGATGGAGAGCCGGCCCGCGTCGGCCAGCGTCCGCAGCCGGACCTCGGGGTCCTTGTCCGGGCTGCCGTAGTGGGCCAGGCCTCTCGTCTCGAACAGGCGGCGCGACGTCGTCTCCAGCATCATGCCCATCGACGGCGCGACCGGCTTGAGTCGAGACAGTTCCGACCAGCTCATCACGCCGGGGTTCAGGTGCGGCAGCAGCCCGGTCTCCTCGAGCACCCGGATCGCCATCGCGCGCACGTAGTCCAGCGTCGAGTCGTAGCCCCGCTCGTCGAGCCATTGGCGGGCCTCGTCCCAGCGCGCCTCAGGACGGTCGCCGAGCGTGAACAAGGCTTCCTTACAACCCAATTCCGCACCGCGGCGCGCGACGTCGAGGATCTCGTCGGGCTCCATGTACATGCCCATGCCCTGGGCGCGCAGCCGGCCAGGAACCGTGACGAACGTGCAGTAGTGGCAGGTGTCGCGGCAGAGGTGGGTGACGGGGATGAACACCTTGCGCGAGTAGCTGACCGGCAGGCGTCCCGACGCCCCGCGCCGTCCTGCCGCTTCGAGCCCGGCATCGCGCACCCGCGAAGCGCTGGCACAGAGGTCGGCGAGGTCGTCGCCGCGGGCGGTCATCGCGATCGCGGCCTCGTCGAGGTTCAGCGCCACCCCGTCGCGAGCGCGGCGCAGCACCCGCCGCAGAGCCGCAGGACTGGGCTGATCGGGTTTCGGTGGTATCACCGGGCTGGGCAGATCGGCGCCGCGCTGAGGGTTCAGAGCCACTCCCCTGTAACCCCACCGTCGACGGGTTTCATCCCGGCTGTCTCAGATGCTGGCATCGCATCGGCCTGCCCTACGCCTGACATACGGGTCACCCTAGTCCTCGGTTCACCCGCCGCCACAGCACCGCGGCGGGCGGCAGCGAGCCGAGGGCGATGAGCAGCAGCGCCGCATACTCCATGACGCCGACGCCGCCGAAGATGATGTCCTCCCCCGGCCCGCCGAACGTCATCAACAGCACCGTGAGCAGCCAGGTCCACAGCGGAAGGGCCGCGATTCGCGGCGAAGACGTCCAGTGCAGCGCGGCCCATACGAGGGCGGCATTGACGAGGCCGGCGATCAGCGCGCTGATCGGAAAGGGTGTCGATCCGAGGCGGAGCGGAAGCAAGAAGGCCGCGGCGATGGCGCACAGCACCCCGTCAATGGCCAGCAGGGTAAGGACCGCCACGCGTCGAGGCTCGGCGGCGGAGGTGAGCGAACTCAGGTCGGGATGCTGTCCAGCAATCCGGTCAGCGAGCCGATCACCCACTGAAGGCTGTCGAACCGGTCCTGCCAGTGCTGCAGGTTGGGATCGAGATCCGGATCCATGTGCAGTCCCTTCATCGCGCCGCCGACTGACGGGGAGCTTACTCCTTCGCCGCGCCGCTATCGAAGGTCCAGCCCGGCGAGTAGGTCGGTCTCCCAGCCTCGAGCGTCGCGCTCGCCGGCCGGACCCGCGACCAGGATGTAGTGCTCGACCGCGCTGAGCGGCAGCGCGATGTTGTTGGACAGCGCGAACGCGCGGTCGTTGGGCGCGACGGCGATCTGCGTCGCGTGTGCTCGCATCGCCGCCACCTTCGCGCGATGCTGTCCGGGATCGTCGATCACCGCGTCGATCTCGTCGTCGCGATAGCCGAACGGCACCTCGTCGGCGGCCACCCGGATCCACTCGGCGGGCGCGTCGTCGAGTCCCGCCAGCCCCTCGGCGATCCACTCCTTCGACATCACCGACCAGTACACCTTCGGCACGACCCACGGCTCGCCGGGGAACTGCGACCCCGCGGCGGCCGTCACGGCGGCCATCGTCACCTCGTGGGTGTGGATGTGGTCGGGATGGCCGTACCCACCGTGCGGGTCGTAGGTGACGACGACGTGCGGGCGCAGCTCGCGAATGCCCGCGACGAGCGCGCCGACCGACTCGGCCGGATCGGCGTCGACGAAGCGTTGTCGGTGGCGGCGCGGCGTGCCCGCCATCCCGGAGTCGCGCCAGCGCCCGGCCCCGCCGAGGAACTCCGGTCCCTCCACGCCCAGCGCGTTGAGTGCCGCGGTCAGCTCGCCGATGCGGTACCCCCCGAGCTGGTCGGCCTCGTCGACGGCCAGGCCGGCCCACCGGTCTCCGATCACCTCACCCTCTTCCCCGAGCGTGCACGTGACGACGCGCACCTGGGCACCGCGGGCGACGTAGTGGGCGATCGTGGCCCCGGTCGTCAGGGTCTCGTCGTCAGGATGGGCGTGCACGAACAACAACCGGCCGCCGCTGGGATCCGTCGTGTTGGGGTCCATTCGCACCAGCTTGCCCTGCCCGCTGGCATACATTCACGAGGTGTCCCGGCGCACCGTCGAGTTCGGTTGCGCGATCGTCATCATCGGGCTGCTCGCAGGCGTCGCCGGCGCGGCGACGACGCTGTTGTTGCACGGCGTCGAACACCTCACGTACCACTACTCGTTCGGCAGCCTGCTGACCGGCGTCGGCGGGAGCAGTCCGATCCGACGCGCCGTCGGCCCGATGGTCGGCGGCGCGCTGGCCGGCTGCGGGTGGTGGCTGCTGCGCCGACGCACCGAGATCCCATCGCTGTCGGCGGCGATCGCCGAACCCCGCCCCTTGCCCCGCACCCCGTTGTGCATCGACGCCGCGCTGCAGGTGCTTCTCGTCGGGTCGGGCGCATCGCTGGGCCGCGAAGGCGCGCCTCGCCAGATCGCAGCCGCACTCGGCGATCTGGGCACGACGCGTCTCACGCTGACGCCCCGCGACCGGGAGATCCTGCTCGCGTGCGCGGCGGGCGCCGGGCTGGGCGCGGTCTACAGCGTGCCGCTGGGCGGCGCACTGTTCACCGCGAGCATCCTGCTCAAGACGTGGCATCCGCGCGCCGTCGGCGCGGCGCTGATCAGCTCGAGCCTCGCCGTCGCCGTCGCCGCCCCGGTCACGCATCTCGAACATCCGCTGACGTGGCCGGATTTCGAGCTGTCACCGCTGTTTGCGGTTCTGGCCGTGACCATTTCACCGCTCGCTGCCGCCATCGGCCTGGGGTTCGACCGGGTCATGTCCGCCGCCCGCCCGCGGGTCCAGATGCGGTCGTGGGTGCTGGTTCTGACGGTCGCCGCGGCCGGATTGGCCACCGGTGTGTGCTCGATCTGGTGGCCCGAGTTGCCCGGCAACGGCAGAAGCATCCTGACAGTCAGCGTGAACAGCGGCCTCACCCTCGGCGGGGCGGCGATGCTCCTGCTACTGAAACCGCTTCTCACCGCGGTGTTTCTGCGCGCCGGTGCCGTCGGCGGTCTGATCACGCCGGCGCTGGCGACGGGTGCGGCCGCCGGATCGCTCGTCGCACTCGCGCTGAATGAGTGGGCCGATACAAAGCTGCACGGCTCCGCGTTGTCGCTGACGTGTGCGGCGGGAGTGCTGGCGATCACCCAGCGGTCACCGGCGTTCGCGGCGCTGTTCGTCTGGGAGCTCGCGCACCCGCCCTACTGGCTTCTGGTGGTGTTCGCGATCGCGGCGTTCGCGGCGCACGGACTCACTGCTTGGTCTTCACCCAGTCACCGGCATCGCCGACGATGCCGACCGGTACCGCACCGGACAGGCTGACGTTCTGCACGCTCGGGCCGGAGGCCACGATCGTGGTGTCTTGCAGGATCGGCAGCACTGTCGCCATGTTCCACAGGCGCGGTTCGACGGCCGTGATGACGTCAGCGATGTCCTCGCTGCCGTCGAGCGCCGCATCGATCTTCGGCTGGATGCTGCGATCGCATATCCCGGTGATATTGCTCGGCGCCTGCACGAGCTCGCCTGATTCGGGATCGGGCCGCGGACTCGGCGTCGTCGCGGTCGGCGTGGACCGTGTCGTGGTCGGTGTAGGCGTACCGCTGGTCGTCGTGCGGGGACCGGGTTGGGCCGTCGCCACCGGCGTCGCCTCCAACGCCCGACAACCGAAACGCGATGCCAACGCCGTAGCCAGATCCCCGCCCGCATGGTTCCAGCCGACCACCGCGTCCACCCGGTTGTTGGGCAGCGCATCGGCGTAGAGGGCCACCGGGTCGAGAGCCGTCACCGATGCTGCGATGCCGACGTTGCGCAGCTGGTCGGCCGCGGTGTTGGCAACGGCCACCGACGTCGGGTCGTTGGCCGCCACACCGATCACCAACGTCAGCGGTTCACCGTCCTTGGTGATGCGGCCGCGGTCGCCGTCCGGCGGCGGATTCCCCGGCGTAGGCGGCGTACTGGTCGAGACCGGCTCCAGCTCGTAACCGGCATCGGCCAGCAGCCCCAGCGCGTCCTGTTTGGCCATCGCGGGCGGTGCCGTGGGGACGTACCCGGGGTCCGACGGCGAGCGCACCTGAGCCTGGGCCAGCGTCACCGTGTTGTCGTCGCCGGCGCCCACCGCGGCGAGGAGGTCCACATCGAGCAGGCCCAGGATCGCCTTGCGGACCTGCGACTCGCGCAACGCCGGCTGCTGGGCGCGCAGGCTCAGCCGCATCACGCGCGGCGTGACGATCCGCGCCGTGCGCACATCGGGGATCGCGGACAGCTGGGCGAACGCGGCCGCCCCACCGTGCACCTGGGCGACCTGGGTGTCGCCGTTGCGGATCGAGTCCGCCAGCACCGCCGAGTCGCCGCCGCGCCGGAACAGCACCTGGTCCGGCTTCGCGGGCGCACCCCAGTACCGGTCGTTGCGGGCCAGCAGGATCTCGTCGCGCTGGGGGTCGATGTTCTCCACGCGGAACTGTCCGCCCGTCACCGGCAGTGCCCGCGCCAAGCCGGCGGCGAATCCGCCCGGCACGTCCTTGACGATGTGGGCCGGAAGGATGTTGTTGAACAGCTCGCGCCACGCCGGATACGGCTGCGAGAACGTCACGACCGCGGTCTTACCGCCCTCGACCGACTGGACGCCGGTGATCAGGTCGTAGCCCGCCGGATCGACGACCCCGGGCTGGCTGACCATCTGTTGCCACAGATACCAGTAGTCATCGGCGGCGATGGGCGCGTTGTCGGTCCACGACGCCTCGGGGCGGATCTTGTAGGTGACGGTGAACGGGTCCTGGCTCGTCACCTCCGCCGAGTCCAACAAGCTCGTGTCGAGCTCCCACCGCGAGCCGGTCGGCGTCTTGGGATCGGCGATGGGGCGGAACGAACTGGGCAGCACCAGCGAGCTGATCGCGGCGTTGACCGGCGACTGGTCGGACAGCAGGTGCGGATTGAAACCCGGACCGATCCAGTCGATCGCCATGATGATCTGCGTCGCCTTCATCGGAGGGGGCGGCGGCGACTGCAGCGTGTCGGTGCTCTGCGGCGCGGGCGGCGGGCTGACGGTGCAGGCGGCCACGAGAGTCACCATCGCGGACAAGACCGCGATGACGCGTCGGGGGCCGGACACGACCAACAGGGTATCGGGCAGCTTGCGTGCGGCCGGCCGATCGGCGACCGCCAAATCAGCCGCGGGCTTTCGCGCGCGCCTTGGCCCTGGCGCGCAGACTCGCGTTGAGTTCGACCTTGCGCACGCGGACGACCTCGGGGGTCACCTCGACGCACTCGTCTTCCGCGCAGAACTCCATCGCCTGTTCCAGGGTCAGTTCCAGCGGGCGGGCCAGCGTCTCGATGACGTCGGCGGTGGAGCTGCGCATGTTGGTCAGCTTCTTCTCCCGGGTGACGTTGACGTCGAGATCCTCCGCGCGCGGGTTGATGCCGACGACCTGACCCTCGTACGTGTCCTGGCCGGGCTCGACGAAGAACTGTCCGCGATCGGCGAGCTGAATCATCGCGAACGGCGTGATCTGGCCGCTGCGGTCCGACACCAACGAGCCGCTGTGGCGGGCACGGATCTCCCCCGCCCACGGCCGGTAGCCGTCGAACACCGCGTTGGCGATGCCGGTGCCGCGCGTGATCGTCAAGAAGTCGGTGCGGAAGCCGATCAGCCCGCGGCTCGGCACGATGAAATCCATCCGCACCCAGCCCGCTGCGTGGTTGGTCATGTCCTCCATGCGGCCCTTGCGCGCGGCCATCAGCTGCGTGATGGCGCCGACGAACTCCTCGGGGCAGTCGATGGTCATCGCCTCGAACGGCTCGTGCAGCTTGCCGTCGATCGTGCGGGTGACGACCTGCGGCTTGCCGACGGTCAGCTCGAAGCCCTCGCGGCGCATCTGCTCGACCAGCACCGCCAGGGCCAGCTCACCGCGGCCCTGCACCTCCCACGCGTCGGGGCGGCCGATGTCGACGACCTTGATCGACACGTTGCCGACCAGCTCCTGGTCCAGCCGGTTGCGCACCATCCGGGCGGTGAGCTTGTGGCCGGACACCTTGCCCGCCAGCGGCGAGGTGTTGGTGCCGATGGTGACCGAGATGGCCGGCTCGTCGACGGTGATGCGCGGCAGCGCGTGCGCGTGGTCGGGGTCGGCGAGGGTGTCACCGATCATGATCTCGGGCATGCCGGCGACGGCGACGATGTCACCGGCGACGGCCTCGTCGGTCGGGTTGCGCTCGACACCGACGGTCGCGAGGAGTTCGGTGATCTTGGCGTTCGTGACGACGGGCACGCCGTCCACCTCGCGCATCCACGCGACCTGCTGGCCCTTGCGCAGTTTGCCGTTATAGATGCGGATCAGTGCCAGACGCCCCAGGAACGCCGAGGCGTCGAGGTTGGTGACCAGCGCCTGCAGGGGCGCTTCGGCATCGCCGGTGGGCGGCGGGATGTGCTCCATGAGAACGTCGAACAGCGGGTCGAGGTTTGTGCCGTCCGGGTTCTCACCGTTGGCGGGTTCGGTGGTGCTCGCGATGCCGGCCCGGCCGGACGCGTACAGCGTCGGCAGCCCGAGCGCCTCCTCGGCGGCCTTCTGAGCCTCCTCGTCGAGGTCGGATGCCACGTCGAGCAGCAGGTCGTGGCTGTCGGAGACGACCTCGCTGATCCGGGCGTCCGGGCGGTCGGTCTTGTTGACCACGAGGATGACCGGCAGGTGGGCAGCCAGCGCCTTGCGCAGGACGAAGCGGGTCTGCGGCAGGGGGCCCTCCGACGCGTCGACCAGCAACAGCACGCCGTCGACCATCGAAAGCCCGCGCTCGACCTCGCCGCCGAAGTCGGCGTGTCCGGGGGTGTCGATGACGTTGATGACGGTCACGGTGCCGTCGCCGTGATGGCGGTGCACGGCGGTGTTCTTCGCCAGGATCGTGATGCCTTTTTCGCGTTCGAGGTCACCGGAATCCATGATGCGCTCGGTGGCGTCGTCACCCCGGTGTGTCAAAGCGCCGGACTGGCGCAGCATCGCGTCGACCAGGGTGGTCTTCCCGTGGTCGACGTGTGCCACGATGGCGACGTTTCTAAAATCCACTTCGAGATTGTCGCAGTGCGGTCGGCCAATCACGAAAACGAGAGATGCCCGTCACTTGAAGCCCAGCAAGCTCGCCGACCTCAAGCCGAAGAACAAGTGCTGCCGCAGCCAACCACGCTGCAAGCGCTGCCCGGTCGTGGTTCATCAGGTGCGCAAGGCCGAACGCAACGGCATCCGCGGCAAGGATCTGGTGAAGGTTCACAAGCGCGCCCGCCGACGGAAGTAGGCGTTGACTCTGCGTCCAGGGCGCGATCTCGTTTGGAAACAACGCCCTCAGCGCAGAGTCAAACCGGCTACGGGTAGGACAGCAGCACCATCACCCGGCCGTCGCGCGGGGCATCGGGGAAAGCGTCTTCGTCGAAGCCGTAGTATTTCTGCTGGGTTTCGGTGATCTCGTCGATCACGCGGCCGTGTGTATGAATCGTGTTGTCCCGCACGTCCTTCATGACACCGACGAAGTCGGGCACCGACAGCGACTCGGCCAGCAACAGCACCTCGCCGCCAGCCGAAAGGTCCACGAGCACACCGGCTCCCGAGAAATTGTTGCCGCCGCGCCCGGTACCCCGCGGCGCCCAGTACACGGGATCGCCGGCGAGAGCACCGTCGACGCGCCGATACTGACCCACCGCGTCGACGCTGTCGGCGACGGTCACGATGGGCAACGTGTCGATGGTGCGCAGCTCGTCCCACCACATGTAGGCGATCGGGATTCCGGCGATCGCATAGACCAATACGATCAGCATGAGCAGCGGCTTCCACGCCATCTCCCAGCCGAGCTTTCGATCCGAAACGCCCTGTGCTGCTGCATGATCGTCGATCTCTCGCCGTCCGAAGCGGAATACGTACCAACTCAGCAGCCGGGCCAGCGCCATCAGCGCCAACACGATGAGCCCGACGACACCTGCGACACGCCAATAAAAGGTGCTGTCGCCGTGGTTGATCGTCATCAGCACCATGACGGCGGGGATGGGCGCGGTGAGCAGGAGCAACAGCGAGTACGACGGATGACTGGTCAGATACTCGTATTCGACCCGCCATGCGCGGTTTCCGCCGACCACGGTCGCATCGCCGATGTCCGCGCGCACCATCGGTGTCCACGCTCCGTGCTTGACACGCGGCCTGATCAGGCTGCGGAAGAAGAAGAATCCGCAGACCAGCGAGACAACCAACGCACCCCAGAACACGCCCGGCATCGGTTCGCCGGTGCCGGGCACGCCGAAGGCACCGCGGATATCGATCATCTTGGCGACGAAGAAGGTCAGCGGGAGCGCGAAGAACAACTCGACGAGCCACATCTGAACCAGTTGCGGGATGCGCGAACCGATCCGGTCGAAGGCGAGCACACCTCGCCACACGAACCGCAGCACGCGCATGGACGGCAAGACTATGTGAGCACCGGCCGCCGAACGACCGATCTTGAAAACCCGGCCGCGAAGTCACGGGCAAATGTTCACAGCGGGCGTGCAGGTACGCGAATTACTGTCGGAAGCGCTGAGAGAAAGGAGACTCAGATGGCGATCTACGAGGTCTCCACCATCGCCCTGGCCGCGCTGCTGGCGGCTTTCGCGACGGCAGCGATCTACCTCGGATTGCTCAACTGGATGGGCGTGTTCCACGTCGTGCGCTGTGCGCACTGCCACCACATGACGTTCTCGTCGACCAACCGGTCACCCGGATCCTGCGTCCACTGCCGACATCCCGCGTTGATGCACCCGATCTACGCGGCGCACCACCGCCCGCCGGTCCGGGTGGTCGACGACCGGCTGCGCTACTGAAGCCCCGTTCCGCCGGGTTACCTGCCAAGCGCTCGCCTGAGCGCGGCCAGCCACGTGCGGTCGGCGGGCACCCACGCTAGGCCGTCGAGTTCGCCGACGGTGACCCAGCGCAGCGCCCTGTGGTCGTTGGGGTGCAGGCTACCGCCGGTCTGAGTGACGCGATAAGCCCGCAGGACCATGGTTTCGGTGAGGGCGACGTCGTCGCCGAGTCGCGCGCCGACGTCGACCACGACACCGAGCTCCTCGTGCAATTCGCGGGCCAGCGCGGCTTGGTCCGTCTCACCCGGCGCCACCTTGCCGCCGGGCAGTTCCCACAACCCGGCGAGTTCGGCTGGCCGGTCGCGCTGCGCCACGAGCAGCGAAGCCTCCGAGATGAGGGCGCCGGCGACAACGATCTGGTTCGACACTGCGGCTGACGGTATACGGTCGAAGCCATGGCTGTGTTAACGGACGAACAAGTGGACGCCGCACTGCCCGATCTGCCCGGCTGGGAACGCGCCGACGGTGCTCTGCGCCGCTCGATCAAATTCCCCGCCTTCCTCGACGGCATCGACGCAGTCCGCCGGGTCGGCGAGCACGCGGAGGCCAAGGATCACCATCCCGATATCGATATTCGCTGGCGGACAGTGACTTTCGCGTTGGTGACGCATTCAGAAGGCGGCATCACCGACAAGGACCTCGAGATGGCCAAGGACATCAACGGGCTCGTCGACCAGTAGAGGCGATCCACGCCAGCGTCACCAGCGTGGCGACGATGTAGATCAACCCGGCCCAGGCCAGATACCACGGTCGCGGGATCACCCAGATCGTCGGCTGGGCGAAGCTCAGCAACCACGGCACCCCGACCAGGGTCAGGGCGAGCCAGCCCCAGCCCAGCACGCGCGCGCCGCGCCTGCCGCGCAGTGGCCCGTGCAGCAGCCAGATCATCAACGGGATCAGCCACACCCAGTGATGCGTCCACGAGATCGGCGACAGCAGAAGGCCGAACAACTGGACCACCACGATCTCGCCCAACCGGTCCGACGCGCCGCCGATGGCCCGCCACGCCAGGATCGCCAAACCCGCCGTCACCACGATTCCGGCCACCACGGCGGGCCCGTAACCCGCGTCGTGGCCGAGGATCCGTGAGATCCCGCCGCGCCACGACTGGTTGAACGACGTCCCGATCGGGCCCACCCGGTCGGCGTCGCCGAGCAGCTCAGTGAAATAGCGCCGGGTCTGGTCCCCGACCACCAGGGCCGAAACCCCCACGGTGGCAAGGAAAACCACCGCTGAGAACACCACCGTGGCCCATCGCCGCGCGCCAAGGAAGTACAGCCCGGAGACCGCGGGCGTCAGCTTCAAGCCGGCCGCGACGCCGACCAGCAGACCCGACACCCACCATCGCGTGCTGGAGACGGCATACAGAACCGCCAGCACCAGCACGACATTGATCTGCCCGTAGTCGAAGGTGCTGCGCAATGGTTCGATCCAGATGCCGACCGCGGTCCACAGCATCGCGACCCGCGGGTCGCCGAAGCCCAGCAGCCGCTGGCTGAGGCGCACCACGCCGTAGAGCGCGGCGATGATCCCGAGCTGCCATAGGAACGCGACAAGGCCGAACGGCAGCAGGTGAAGCGGGTAGAACACCACGGCCGCGAACGGCGGATAGGTGAACGGCAGAGGAAAGTCCGGGGTCTGGTCGGCGTAGACGTAGTCGTAGAGCGCGCCGGGCTGGTCCAGCGTGCCGGCGCCACCGACATAGACGTGCAGGTCGACGAAGTTCGCGCCGTTGGGCACCAGGTAGGTCCACGCCAGTCGAGCCGCGATGCTGAACGCCAGCAGCACGGGCGCCGCAGCGGCCAGTCGGGAGGCCATCCGCGACGGTGACGGGGCGGCGCTTGTCGAGGTGTCTATTCGCCCGACTCTATCGGCCGGTCACCGAAACCCCTCGCTTGAGTAACGGTTGAATCACTGCCACACGTGTCACTTGAGTCACATCAGTAACTCCGTAGCTTCGGGCGGAGGCGTGCCACACAACCGATTGGGAGAACCATGCACAGCACCGGAAAACTGTTCGCGACCACGATGATCGCCGCTGCGGGGGCGGTCTCGGCCGCGCTGGCGCTGAGCGCCACCGCGTCCGCGCAACCCGCGGCGCCGGCACCCGCGCCCACCGTGCCGGGCCTGCCGCTGATCCAGCAGCTGGCGTCAAACCCGGCCGCCGCGACGCAACTCATGCAGGGCGTCACGTCGCTGCTGAACACCGCATCGACTCCGGCCGCCCCGGCCGCGACTCAGCCGTCGGCGACGGCGTCGGTCACTCTGCCGCAGCCTCCGGCCTCGCTGCCCGGCATGCCCGCGGCACCGGCGGCACCCGCAGCGGCCTCTACCGCGCCGGCCAACCCGGCCAGCCTGCTGTCCAACCTGCCGACCGGCCTGGCCTCTCTGTTGCCTGAGGGCACGCCGTTGACCGGTCTGCTGCCCGCGGCCGCGCAGGCGGCTACGCCGTCGGCCGCCGCACCTGTGGCCGCTGCGGCCGCTCCGGCTGCCGCGGCGCCCGCCGCCGCCCCGGCAGGCGCTGGCATGGCGCCGCTGCTGATGCCGCTGTCGGCTCTTCCGTGATGACGGCGGCGACGCCGAACGACCAACTGGCAGACACGACCACTACAACCCCTGAGGGAGCCATGTCAGCTCGAAGGATGTTCGCCACCGTCGCCGTCGCGATCGGTTCATCGGCCACGCTGCTTGTCGGCGGCGTGGCCGGTGTGGCCGGCGCCGAACCCGCGCCCTCGCCGGCGATCCCGGGACTGCAGGCGCCCGGCCTGTCGGCGGTCCAGGGCATCAGCCCGGCGATTCAGCAGGCCGCCGCCGATCCGACGAACGCCGCGTCGACGCTGATGGCCGCAGCCGCGGTGTTCGCCGGTGACGCGGTCGTCCCCGCCGACTCGCGAAATGTCGCGTCGGCGGTCAACCAGTTCGTCGCCCACAATCCGGCCCCCGGCGCTGTGCCCGGCCAGGAAGCGCACCTGCCGCCGGGCATCGATCCGGCACACGCCGTCGGGCCGGTGCCGGAGGCGGCTGCCGCACCCGCACCGGCGGCGGCGCCGGCCCCCGCACCCGAGGCCGCGCCCGTCGCAGCTGCGGCGGCACCGGCGCCCGAGGCCGCACCTGCCCCCGCGCCTGCTCCGGAGGTTGCGCCCGCACCGGCGCCCGCGCCGGCGCCTGAGGCTGCCGCACCCGGTCCGGCCTTCGGCCCGGAAGCCCCGCCCACGCAGGACTTCATGTATCCGTCGATCAGCAACGGCTGCCTGGCCGACGGCGGAAACGTCCTCGCCACGGCGATCTCGGTCGCCGGGCCGGCCAAGATCCCGACGCCGGGGCCCGGCCCCGGTCAGACCGCTTATGTATTCACCGCGGTCGGCACGCCGGGTCCCGCGGCCGAGCAGAAGCTGCCGCTCAACGTCACGTGGGTCAACCTGACCACCGGCAAGTCGGGCAGCGCGACGCTCAAGCCGCGGTCGGACATCAACCCCGAGGGGCCGACCACGCTGACCGCGATTGTCGACACCGGCTCAGGCAGCATCCTCTCGACGATCTTCGGACAGGTGACGACCACCGAACGGCAGTGCCAGTTCATGCCGACGATCGGCTCGACGGTCGTCCCGTAACCGGTCGACAAACTCCGCCGAGCGGGGTCAGTAGGCCATGAAGAGGATCGCGTCCCGGTCGTAGTCGCGGCCGGGGTGCGCCTCGGAGAGGTGCGCCTGGGCCTTCTCGACCAGATCGTCCTCATCCTTACCGACGATCGCTTCGCCACACGGGCAGTTGAGGTGCGTCTTCATCTCCCCACCTTCGCACAAGTCGTGACCGACAAGGCCCAAGATATAGCCATGGACCTCTACGACGTCATGCGCACGACGGCCGCGGTGCGCGAGTACACCGGCGATCCGTTATCCGACGACGTCCTCGAGCGCATCATCGACAACGCCCGCTTCGCACCCAGCGGAGGCAACCGCCAGGGCAACCGGTTGATCGTGGTCCGCGATCCGGCGACGCGCGAAGCGTTGATCGAATGCGGGATACCGGGCGCCAAGCGCTACATCGCACAGCTGCGCAACGGGGAGAGCCCGTGGAATCCGTTGCAGCCCTGCCAAGTTGACGAGCAGACCATTGCGGCCGTGCATGTGCCGAACCAGTCGCCGCTGCGCACCGCGGAGGTGGTGCTCGTGGTCTGCGTCGACCTCGGCGTGGTGGCCGCGTTCGACCAACACCTCGATCGCGTCGGCCTGATCGCGGGCGCCTCGGTCTACCCGTTCGTGTGGAACATCCTGCTGGCCGCCCGCAACGAGGGCTTCGGCGGTGTGCTCACCACCGCGGCGGTGGCCGAGGAGCCCCGCGTCCGCGAACTGCTGGGGATCCCCGACAGCTACGCCGTCGCAGCGCTCCTGCCGCTCGGAAAGCCGGTCCGCCAGCTGACGAGGTTGACCCGCAGACCCGTCTCCGAGATCGCCACCCGGGAGCGCTTCGACGGTGATCCACTCACAAGCCGCGCGCGGTGAGCCACGCGTCGACGTGACCGGCCACCTCGATCCAACCCGGTTCGTGCGCTACTTCATCTCTCGGATGTCGACGTCCGGTAACGGTTCGGCGCAGACATCACGGCAGCTATTTCGAGGCGACCCGCTTCGTGAGACCTTGGGGACGTGACCTGCACGCTGGGCTACGCCACAGCAAGCGCCGCCGAGCAGGGCCTCGAGGGTCAGCTCGCGGCGCTCAACGCTGCTGGAGTCGACCCCCGACGGGTGTTCACCGACAGGCTCTCCGACTCCGCCGACCGCATCGGCGCGGGACTGCACGCGATGCTGAGCTATGCCCGCTCGGGCGACACCATCGTCGTCGTCGCGCTCGACCGGCTCGGCCGCACCGGCGCCGACGTCATCCGCACCGTCGCCGAACTCTGCGACCGCGGCCTGCGGCTACGCACGCTCAAGGAGGGCATCGACACCGGGACCTCCACCGGCCACGTCGTCGCCGGCGTGATCAAGACGCTGGCGCGACTGGACGCCGAGGACTCCGCGGTCGCCAACTCCTAGCCCGCTCAGGCCTTGGCGGCTTTCGCCCCGGCTGAATCGCTCAGGCCTTGGCGGCCTTTGCCCCGGCTGAATCGCTCAGGCCTTGGCGGCCTTCGCGGCCGCCTTCGCCTGCTTCTTGTACGACCGCACCTTCTCCAACGAACCCGCGTCGACCACGTCGGCCACCGATAGGAACGACCCTGCCTTGCCGTAGTCGCCGGCCGCCTTCCGCCAGCCCTGCGGCGTCACGCCGTATTGCTTGCCGAGTAGCGCCAGGAAGATCTTCGCCTTCTGCTCACCGAACCCGGGAAGCGCCTTGAGCCGACGCAGCACCTCGGCGCCGTCGGGGTCCTCGGCGGTCCACAACGCAGCCGCATCACCGTCGTAGCGATCGACAAGCAACTGTGCCAGCGCCTGAACTCGTTTGGCCATCGAGCCCGGGAAACGGTGTATGGCAGGCGTTTTCGAGCACAACTCGGCGAACTTCTCGGGGTCGTAGTCGGCGATCTCGCGGACGTCGAAACCACCGAGACGGTCGGCGATCTTCTTCGGTCCGGCGAACGCCGCCTCCATCGGGTACTGCTGATCGAGCAGCATCCCGACCAACAGCGCGAACGGGTCGGACTCCAGCAGCTCGTCGGCCGCCGGATCTTGAACTAGCTGCAGTTTGGCCACAGGGCCAGTTTAAGGCTGCGCGGTGGGGTCACCCTTCCGCCCGATCGTCGAAGTGGCGGCAAATCGGTGCTCCGAGTCCGTAAGTCCGCAAACTCGCGGCCACTGCAGGTTTAACTGGTACAACTCCGCGGAAACCGCACTTACGGCCTCGTAGGTTACGCTAGCGTAGCTAGCGTGACAGATTCGCAGATCGGTGTGTTATCCGAACTGGAACCGGTAGTGGCGGCCAACCTCGACCGCCACCTCAGCGTCGCGAGGGACTGGCAGCCGCACGATTACGTGCCTTGGTCACGCGGGCGTGACTTTTCCTTTCTGGGCGGGACTGATTGGCGGCCCGAAGATTCACCGCTCGACCCGGTCGCTCAGACGGCCATGGTCGTCAATTTGCTCACCGAAGACAATCTGCCCTCCTATCACCGTGAGATCGCCACCCGCTTCGGCCGTGATGGGGCCTGGGGGCAGTGGGTCGGCCGCTGGACTGCCGAGGAGGCTCGGCATGCGATCGCGATCCGGGACTATCTCATCGTCACGCGCGGAGTGGATCCTGTCCGATTGGAAGCTCTGCGCATGGAGCACATGGCCGTGGGTTATGACAGTGGAGACAAAACCGTGCTGCAGGCTTTGGCCTATGTCTCCTTCCAAGAACTTGCCACTCGAATTGCGCACCGCAACACCGGGCGCGCGACTGGCTGTCCGCTTGCGGAGCAGTTGCTCGCGCGTATATCGACCGACGAGAACCTGCACATGATCTTCTACCGAAATCTGATGAACGCTGCGTTCGACATAGCCCCTGACGCGGCAATGAAGACGGTTCGTGACGAAGTCATCGGATTTCAGATGCCGGGCCAGGACATGACAGACTACGCGAAGAACGCCATCACGATCGCAAAAGCCGGCATCTACGATCTGCGTCTACACCACGATGCGGTTATTCAACCGGTGCTGCGGTTTTGGCGGGTCTTCGAGCGCACCGACTTCGGGTCGGTCGGCGAACAGGCGCGCGACGAACTCTCGTTCTTCCTCGCCGCGCTCGACGCGAAGGCGAAACACTACGAAGAAAAGCGTGCCGCACGCGACGCGGAACGCTCGATGGTGTGACGGCAACCTCATAACGCCGATTGATCGTGCTCGCGCTTCCGGCGCCGAGCATGGCCCCCGGTGCTGTCTTGCACAGAACAGGCCGATTTCTGTCAACAGCCTTTCTCGGCCATGCCGCGGAGTCGTTGCTGTCTCCTGCGGCGTGTCGGATGAACCCGCCGCTATCCGTGGACGAGAGTCTTGACAACCGGCGGAAGCCGTTGCGCTCGCCGATATCGAGGATGAGGAGTCGCCCGTGCCCGAAATCCAACGCTCGTCCTTGGACACCCCGATCACCGGCGAGGAATATCGCGCCGTACAGGCCAGCCCCGAATTCCAGGAGTTACGGAGTAGGTTGCGGCGCTTCGTCTTTCCGATGAGCGCACTGTTCCTCGTCTGGTATTCGGTGTACGTGGTCCTGGGCGCCTTCGCCCACGACTTCATGGCGACCAAGGTGTGGGGCGACATCAACGTCGGCCTGCTGATCGGCATCGGGCAGTTCGTCTCCACCTTCCTCATCACCGGGATCTACGTGCGCTTCGCCAACCGGGAGCTGGACCCGCGGGCCGAGGCCATCCGCACCAAGCTGGAGGGTGGCGCCGCATGAGCACCCTGCTGGCCGCCGACTCAGCCGTCGGCAGTCCCGTCGCCAACATCGGCATCTTCGCGCTGTTCGTCGCGGTGACGCTCTACATCGTGATCCGTGCGAGCAAGCGCAACGCGACCGCCGCTGAGTTCTTCACCGCCGGGCGGTCGTTCACCGGTCCGCAGAACGGCATCGCGATCTCTGGTGACTATCTGTCGGCCGCCAGCTTCCTCGGCATCGCCGGCGCCATCGCGGTCTACGGCTACGACGGCTTCCTCTACTCCATCGGCTTCCTGGTGGCCTGGTTGGTCGCGCTGCTGCTGGTCGCCGAATTGCTGCGCAACGCAGGCAAATTCACGATGGCCGACGTGTTGAGCTTCCGCCTGCGACAGCGCCCGGTACGACTTGCCGCGGCCACGACGACACTGGCCGTCTGCCTGTTCTACCTACTGGCACAGATGGCCGGCGCCGGCGGACTCGTCGCACTGCTGCTCAATGTCAACAGCGACCTCGGCCAGGCCTTCGTCATCGCCGTCGTCGGCGTACTGATGATCGTCTACGTGCTGATCGGCGGCATGAAAGGCACCACGTGGGTGCAGATCATCAAGGCCGTGTTGCTGATCGGCGGTGCGGCGCTGATGACGGTGTGGGTGCTCGCCAAGTTCGGCGCCAACTTCTCCGAGATCCTCGGCGCCGCACAGTCGGCGGTGTCCGGCTCGTCGAACGAGGCCGTCGCCGCCCGCGACGTTCTGGCGCCCGGCGCCCAGTACGGCGCCTCGCTGACATCGCAGATCAACTTCATCTCGCTGGCCCTGGCGCTGGTGCTCGGCACCGCGGGTCTGCCGCACGTATTGATGCGGTTCTACACCGTGCCGACCGCCAAGGAGGCACGCCGTTCGGTGGTCTGGGCGATCGCGCTCATCGGCGCGTTCTATCTGTTCACCCTCGCACTCGGATACGGCGCCGCCGCGCTCGTCGGACCCGACACCATCCTGGCCGCTCCCGGCGGCCAGAACTCGGCCGCGCCGCTGCTGGCGTTCCAGCTCGGCGGGGTCATCCTGCTCGGCATCATCTCGGCGGTCGCGTTCGCGACCATCCTCGCGGTGGTCGCCGGCCTGACCATCACCGCGGCGACGTCCTTCGCACACGACATCTACGCCAGCGTGATGAAGAGCCACGGGGTCAGCGAGGACGAACAGGTCCGGGTCTCGCGGATCACGGTCGTGGTGCTGGGAGTCTTCGCGATCGGTCTCGGAATCCTGGCGGCAGAGCAGAACATCGCGTTTCTGGTCGCTCTCGCGTTCGCGGTGGCGGCCGCGGCCAACCTGCCGACTATCCTGTATTCGCTCTACTGGCCGCGCTTCAATACGCGCGGGGCGTTGTGGAGCATGTACGGCGGCTTGATCTCGACAATCGTGCTGATCATCTTCTCCCCCGCCGTGTCAGGGTCGAAGACCGCGATGCTGTCCAGTGTCGATTTCGCGTGGTTCTCCCTGGCCAACCCCGGCATCGTGTCGATCCCGCTGGCGTTCCTGCTCGGCGCGATCGGCACGCTGAGCTCATCCGACCGGGGGGACCCGGAGATCAACGCCGAGTTCGAGGTGCGCTCGCTGACCGGCATCGGCGCGGAGAAAGCGGTCACACACTGACCTGACGGGGATTAGGGCGCCCGCAGGGGTGGTTATCAACAGACATGCTCGACGCCGCCCCCGCGGGTCCCACCGTGACCGCGCAACGCCTGGCCTTCGGCCTCCTGGCGTACGCGTTCGCCGCGATCATGCTCGGCACCACGATGCCGACGCCGATGTACGCGCTCTACGGCGAGCAGATGCACTTCTCTGTGCTGACCACCACCGTCGTGCACGCGGCCTACGCGGGCGGCGTGCTGTTCGCGCTGCTGGCGTTCGGCCGGTGGTCGGACGCGATCGGGAGGCGGCCGGTGCTGCTCGGCGGTGTGGTCGCCGCGTTGATCAGTGCCGGGGTGTTCCTCGCCGCGGATTCGGTGCCCCTGCTGCTCGTCGGCCGCGTGTTCTCCGGACTGTCGGCGGGGGTCTTCACCGGGACGGCCACCGCGGCGGTCGTCGAGGCCGCGCCGCCGCGGTGGCGCACGCGGGCGGCCGCGGTCGCAACCGTCGCCAACATCGGCGGACTCGGCGCCGGCCCGATGATGGCCGGTGTGCTCGTCGAATACGCGCCGCATCCGCTGCACCTGAGCTTCATCGTGCACATCGTCCTGGCGGCGCTCGCGGGCGTGGCGGTGCTGGTGGTACCGGAGACGTCGCCGCGGTCGGGACGGATCGCCCTGCAGCGGCTTTCGGTGCCGCCCGAGGTGCGTTCGGTGTTCGTCCTCGCCGCGATCGCCGGATTCGCCGGGTTCGCGGTGACGGGTCTGTTCGCCGCCGTTGCGCCCTCTTTCGTGACCGAAGTCGTCGGCATCGACAACCAGGCGGTCGCCGGCCTGATCGCCGGCTCGATCTTCGCCGCCTCCGCCCTGACGCAGATCGTCACCAACACCATGGCGCCGCAGCGGGCGTTGGCGGTCGGCTGCGGAGTCCTCGTGGTCGGCATGGCGACTCTGGCTGTGGCACTGCAACTGTCGTCGCTGATCGGGCTGATCGCGGCCGCCGTCGTGTCGGGCATCGGGCAGGGCATGAGCTTCAGCCGTGGCTTGGCGGCGATCTCCGAACGCAGCCCGGCCGACCGGCGCGCGGAGGTCAACTCCACGTTCTTCGTCATCGGTTACGTGGCGATCTCGGTGCCCGTCGTCGGCGAAGGCCTGGCCGCCCAGCAGTGGGGATTACGCACGGCGGGTGTGAGTTTCGCGGTGGCAGTGGCCGTGCTCGCGGGAATCTGCCTCGCGGCGATCTTGCTGCGCGAAGCGCGCTCGGGTTAGCCGGCCGAACTCCTCGCCGCTTGATCGTCGTCCGGCGGGTCAGCCGCTCTTGCGCCGGAACTCCCGGCGATGCTCGACCGGGCCGTGCACCCGAGGTTGCTTGGCTCCGCCGTCCTTATGATCGCCGCCGCCGGCCGCCTTGGCCTTCTTGCGCTCCAGCGCTTCCCGGAACTTGCGCTTGGTGTCGTCTTCCGGTTCTTCAGCCATGACCGGAGCCTAGCCCCTCGATCCGCCGGCCGTCGCCTGCTTTTCAGCGCTTGCCGGGCGGCATGCCGTAAACGTGGCTGATCGGCAACGTCATCAGCACCCGGCGGTCGTCGACCATCGCGCGCCGGTAGTCGTCCCAGTCGGGATGCTCACCGGCGATGTTGCGGTACAACGCGATCAGCGCCTCCACGGTGTCGTCATCGCGCCTCGCGGCAGGCGGCGTGAGGATCGCGTCCCCCTCGGCGACGGCATAGGACCAGCCGTCGTCCGAGCTGACGTGAAGCGACGCGCGCGGGTCACGCCGCAGGTTGCGGGTCTTCGCCCGCGGTTCGGTGATCGACACCTGGATGGTCAGCGCGCGCGGGTCGAAGTAGTACGACACGTTCGACAGTTGCGGGCGCCCGTCGCGCTTCAGGGTCGCCAGGACGCCCAGCGAGTTTCCGCCGATCAGTGCGAGAAGCTTATCGTCGAACACATGGCGTCCCATGCCAAGAGCCTACGTCTCTACCATCGAGATGTGACCGGTCCGGCATCGCGAATCGACGGCAGCGTTCTCGAGGGCGTATCGGCGACCGCACTGTGGACGCTGTACTACCGCGCAACCGAGGCCAAGCGATCCGACGGCGTCATCCGCGACCCGTGGGCCGTCACGCTGCTGGACACGATCGACTACGACTACGGCAAGTTCGGCAAACCCAAACAGGCACATGCGCTGCGCGCCCTCGCTTTCGACACCGCCACACGGGAGTACCTGACCGAGCATCCGAAGGCATCAGTGGTCGCACTCGCCGAAGGCTTGCAGACCAGTTTCTGGCGACTGCAGCGACACGGCGTCACCGACGAATTGACGTGGTACTCCGTCGATCTGCCGCCCGTCATCGCCTTGCGCGAGCAGCTGTTGCCATACGAGGATCGGATCGTTGCGCTGGCACAATCGGCGTTGGACCTCAGCTGGATGGACCGCGTTGACGCGTCGAACGGCGTCTTCATCACCACCGAGGGGCTGCTGATGTATCTCGATCCCGATGTCGCGCTGGGCCTGATCCGCGACTGCGCGGCGCGCTTCCCCGGCGGGCGGTTGATGTTCGACTCCGTCCCGCCCTGGTTCAGCCGGCGCACCGTGCGCGGCAAGCTCAAACTCTCCGATCGCTACGTCACCCCGCCCATGCCCTTCGGGCTCAGCCCGGACGAGGCCGTGAAACTTGCCGGGTGCATCCCGGGTGTGCACGCGGCCCACGATGTCCCCCTGCCGCCTGGGCGGGGCGCTTATAAGGTGCTGGCATCGGATGCGTGGGACCGCATCGGCTTCCTGCGCCACGGCCGGCCCAGCCACACTCTGCTGGAGTTCGGCTGATGACGCGCTATGCCGCCTTCCTGCGCGGCGTCAACGTCGGCGGCGTCAACCTCAAGATGGCCGACGTCGCGAAGGCTCTCGAAGACGCCGGATTTCGTTCGGTGCGAACCATTCTCGCCAGCGGCAACGTGCTCTTCGACAGTGGTTCAGGCGTCGACGCGGTGCGGAAGAAGGCCGAGAAGGCGCTGCGCGACTCCTTCGGTTACGACGCCTGGGTGCTGGCCTATCCGATCGACACGGTGGCGGCCATCTCGCGCGCCTATCCGTTCGAGCGCGAGGTGCCCGACCACCACTCCTATGTCACGTTCGTGACCGACGAACAGGTGCTCGACGAACTCGCCGACCTGGCGAAGGACGCCCCTCCTCAGGAGAAGATCGAGCGCGGTGACGGGGTCATCTACTGGCAGGTGCCCAAGACCGCGACGCTGGACACCACCATCGGCAAGACGATGGGTAAGAAGCGCTACAAGTCTTCGACTACCACCAGAAACCTGAGAACGCTGGACAAGGTCCTGCGCTAGGTAGATTCGAGCTCGTGAGTTCCAAACCGAATGCCCCGTCCGCCAGGGCCGACGCGACCATGCTGACCGGTGTCTCCGAGACAGCGTTGATGACGTTGAAGGTGCGAGCGACGGAGGCCGCCCGCCCGGACGGACTGATCGATGACCCGATGGCGATTCAGCTCGTCGACTCCATCGACTTCGACTTCGCGAAGTTCGGGCCGTCCCGCCGTCAGGACATGGCGGTGCGCGCTCGGGGCTTCGACCGCGAGACACGGCGCTACCTCGCCGATCACCCTCGCGCCACGGTCGTGGCGCTCGCCGAGGGCCTCCAGACCAGCTTCTACCGGCTCGACACCGGCGAGGTGGGGCACGAATTTCGTTGGCTCACCGTCGATCTGCCACCCGTCATCGAGCTGCGCCGCCGCTTGCTGCCGCCGTCGGATCGCGTGCGCATGCTGGCCCTGTCGGCGCTGGACTACAGCTGGATGGACCACGTCGACACCGAGCACGGCGTGTTCATCACCGCCGAAGGGCTGCTGATGTACCTGCAGCCGGAGGAGGCGCTCGGCCTGATCCGTGAGTGCGCGGCCCGCTTCCCCGGCGGCCAGATGATGTTCGAACTGCCGCCGGCCTGGTTCGCCCGCGCGATCAGCAGCGGCCTGTTGCGGCCATCGCTGGGGTACCGCGTTCCGCCGATGCCGTTCCACATGACACCGTCACAGGTCGCCGACCTCGTCAACGACATCCCCGGGATCCGCGCGGTGCACGACGTGGCGTTGCCGCCGGGACAGGGCACGGTGCTCAACGCGCTGATCTGGAGCGCTCAGCGGCTCCCGTGGCTCGACTCCGTGCGACCGGTCTTCACCGTCCTCGAATTCGGTTGAGCATCCGCTATCCGAACGCCGTCTCCACATACCGCAGAGCCTCGTCTTTGCCCACTCCAAGCGACTTGGCCGCCGACACGAACGTGTTGGCCGCTGTGGCCATCGCGGCGTCGGCCGGATCCTTATGGGCGACGAATGTGCCGAAGCGGCCGCGGGTTTCGAGAATTCCCGCCGACTCCAACTCGCGATAGGCACGGGCCACGGTGTTCACCGCGAGACCGAGCTGACCCGCCAGCTCGCGCACTGTCGGCAGCCGGGTGCCCGGCGGCAGCCTGCCGTCGCGCACGCCATCGATGATCTGCGTTCTGAGCTGGTCGAACAGGGCGCCGGAAGAGCGCTGGTCGATGCGTACCCAATCCCCCAAGTTGGCCACGTGCCCAGTATTGCCCACACGGGCTAGTTTGGTCATGTGCAGCTAACGGTCTTCAGCGGTGCGGGCATCTCGGCCGAGAGCGGGGTGCCGACCTTCCGCGACGCCGAAACCGGACTGTGGGCGAAGGTCGACCCCTACGAAATCTCCAGTTCGGAGGGGTGGCGAGCCCACCCCGAAAAGGTGTGGGCGTGGTATCTGTGGCGCCACTACATGATGAGCGGGGTGCAACCGAACAACGGGCACCTGGCGGTGGCCGCCTGGCAGGACTACGCCGACGTGCACGTCGTCACCCAGAACGTCGACGACCTGCATGAGCGCGCGGGCAGCAAGAAGGTCTACCACGTACACGGAAGCCTGTTCGAGTTCCGCTGCGACCACTGTCAGGGGACGTACTCCGGCGAGCTGCCGGCCATGCCGGAACCGGTGGAGACCGTCGACCCGCCGCGGTGCGTATGCGGCGGGCTCATCAGGCCCAATGTGGTCTGGTTCGGCGAGGCGCTGCCGGAGGACGCCTGGCAGCGGTCCGTCGAGGCGGTCAGCGGCGCCGACCTGGTGATCGTCGTCGGCACCTCGTCGATCGTCTATCCCGCGGCGGGCCTGCCCGAGATCGCACTCGCCAACGGCATCCCGGTCATCGAGGTCAATCCGGAACCCACACCGCTGTCGGACTCCGCGACGGCCTCCGTGCGAGAGACGGCGGCGAATGCACTGCCGAACCTGCTGCAGCGGCTTCCGGCCCTGCTCGGCTAGAGCTTGACCGCGCGGCCGATCGCGAATTCGGATACGGGCAGCGGCAGCCACCGCGGCATCGTCCACTCCCGCCGCGACCCTGCGACGTCGAACCCCGCGCTCACGATGCTCTGCTCGGTGTGGCGGTGCGTGTGGCAGTTGCCGAACAACCGCGGCCACACCGTCGCGTCGGCGATCCGCTGCAGCCGCCCGCGGCCGTCTGCGCTGGCGATGTGCTCGAGGTAGCGAAGTTCACCGCCCGGCCGCATCAGCGAATGGAGTTGCCGCAGAACGGTCTCCGGGTCCTCGATCGAGCACAGCACGAGCGAGCAGACGACGGCGTCGAACGGTTCGTTGCCGGAAGCCATGAACCGTTCCACGGTGTCACTGGTGACGGTGACGGGCACTGGCGCAGCGGCAGCGGCCCGCTGGGCATGTTCGGCCAGACGGCGCTCGGGCTCGACGGCCACCACCTCGGTCACGGCGTCGGGGTAGAACTCGAAGTTCGTCCCGGTTCCCGCGCCGACTTCCAGCACCCGACCGGACAGCCCCGCGAGATTCTCTCGCCGGAGTTGCCGGATGGCGTCGGTTTCGTGGGTGGACATCACCGTCCACAACCGCGCGAAGAACGGGTTATCGACCGTGTCCGACATGTAGCGCCCCTTTCAGCTGTGCGACGGCTTCCGCTGGCCTGTCGAGGTCGACGGCGCCTCGGGCGATCTGACCGAAGCACACAGCCGCCAGCACCCGGTCGGCGAACTCCTCGACATCACCCCACGGTAGGTACGGCTTCGAGATGAGCATCGCGGCCACCCCGTGCGCGACGGTCATCAACTCCAGCGCCATCGCCGTCGGATCACCCGGCGCATAGATTCCCTCCTCGATCAGGCCCTCGACCGCGGCGCGCAGATGCACGAACGCCGAGCTGTTCAACGCCACGTCCACATCGCTTCCCGGCCGGGTCTCCCCCATCGTCGCAATGCGGTACAGCTCGGGGGTTTTCATCGCGAACCGGACGTACGCCAGTCCCTGGGCACGCAGCACCTCGATCGTCGACGGCTGCCCGGCCGCCAGGGACTGCATCTCCTCGTCGAGCTTCTCGAAGTACCGCGCGCACACCGCGTCAAGTAGAGCGTCCTTATCGGCGAAGTGCAGATAGATCGACGGCGGGGTCACGCCCACCCGCTGCGCCACCGACCGGATCGAGACCTCTTTCGCGGTGCCGGCCTCGAGCAGCAGGTCGGTTGTCGCGTCGAGGATCTCCTCGCGCAGCTGCTCACCGGATCCACGCGGCGCGCGCCGCCGTTTCATCGCGTCCCCGCCGGTTCGGTCGGACTCCCGGCGGTTGCGGGCGCGGGTTCGCCCGACTCGCGCAAACCGATTCGGTCGTGCAGTTTCGCCAACGGTTTGGGCGCCCACCAGTTCCACCGCCCGAGCAGATGCATGAACGCCGGCACCAGACCCATCCGTACCAGCGTCGCGTCGGCGAGGATCGCAAGCGTCAACCCGACACCGAACATCCGCATGAACGCGACCTCGGCCGCGATCAGTGCCGCGAACGAGATCGACATCAACAGCGCCGCCGCCGTCACGACGCGGCCGGTCTTCGCCAGTCCGAGCGCGACGCTCTCGTCGTTGCGCTCACGGGCCGAAAGCGTTCCGTCGTCGCCCAGTTGCAGCCAATACTCGCGGATCCGCGAAACCAGGAAGACCTCGTAGTCCATCGACAACCCGAACGCAATGCAGAACAACAACACGGGCATGTTCGCCACCAGGGTGCCCGTGGGCGTGGTTCCCAGCGCGCCGAGGTGACCCTCCTGGAAGATCCACACCAACGCGCCGAACGCAGCGGTCAGGGATAAGACGTTGAGCACCAACGCCTTCAACGGCAGCACGACGCTTCCGGTCAGCAGGAACAGCAACACGAACGTGATGACCCCGATCACCCCGAGCACCAGCGGCAGGCGCGTGGTGATCGCCGAGGCGCTGTCGCGGTTCACCTGCGCGGTGCCGGTCAGCAGCACCGGAACATCGCCGGGCGTGCCGACGGCCTGCAGCCGGTCGAGCTGCGCCTCGGAGGCATCGCTGAACAGAGGCGCGGTGCTGGCCACCGTGAGGAAAGCACTGCCGTCCTTGAGGCCCGTCGCCGCCGACGGCGGGCCGACCGGTGTGCCGTCGACGAAGGTGCCCCCGGGTGCCGAGACCGAGGACACGTCGGCGACACGAGAGAGTTCGGCGGCGTAGCGATCAACCATCGCGGGCGTGACGCCCTGGGTGTCCGGTATGACGACCGCGACATTGCGGGCCGAGTCGACGGCGAAGTTGGCGCGCAGATCGTCGCCGACCTGCCGCGCCGAGGCGGACTGCGGCAGCACGCGCTCGTCGGGAAAGCCCCACCGCGCGTTGAGGAACGGCGCGCCGAGCACCAGCAGCAGCGTGACGATCACCAACGCGATCGGAATCGACCGGCGCATCACAACTTTCGTGCACCGGTACCAGAACGTCTGCTCCACGGGCTTGCCCACCGGCTCCGGCCTGCCGAACAGGCGGCGGCCGAGGCGACGCACATCAAACGCGTCGAGCCGCTCGCCGAGCAGCACGATCGCCGCGGGCGCCACGACTATCGCGGCGACGGCGGCGAACGTCACCACCGCGATCCCCGCGTATGCGAACGACTTCAGGAAGTACATCGGAAACAACACCATCGCGACCATCGACAGCGCGACCGTCAGCGCCGAGAACAACACCGTTCGTCCCGCGGTGGCCATGGTGCGCACCAGCGCGGTCTCGCGGTCGGCACCGTCGGCGATCTCGTCGCGGTACCTGCTGATGATCAGCAACGTGTAGTCGATGGCCAGCGCCAGCCCCATGGCCACCGAGAGGTTGAGCGCGAAGATCGAGACGTCCGTGACGTAGGTGACCGCACGCAGCACCGCCATCGAACCGAGGATCGCGCAGCCGCCGATGGCCAGCGGCAGCGCAGCGGCGAGCAGTCCGCCGAACACCCACACCAGGGCCAGGAAGCACAGCGGAATCGCGATTGCCTCCATCTTCAGGAGGTCTTTCTCGCTCTGCCCGTTGATCTGCACGTAGATCATCGCCTCGCCGCCGGCCCGCACACTGACGCCGTCGCGGTCGTGTACGAGCCGCTCGGTGAGCTCCTTCGCATACTTCTGCGCACCGCCCTCACCGCCGGTGATGCCTGCGACGATCAACCCGGTCTTCCCGTCCTCGCTGACCAGCGCCGGCGCGGCGGTCGGCGGCGCGTTCCACAGCGAGGTGACGTCAACGACCGACGGCGCGGCACGCAGTTCGGCGACGAGTTCCTCGCCCACGGCACGCGCCGCCGGGCTCTGCGCACCGTCGTCGGAGTGCACGCTCAGGATCAGCTCCATGTCGCCCTGGCCGAACTTGTCCACCAGCAGCCGGGTGGCCTCCGCCGACTCCGACGTCGGATCCTGGAAGCCGCCGGCCGAGAGGTTCTTGGCGACGGGGATCCCGAACACCGCGCACGCCACCATCACGAGGACGGCTATCGCGATGATGCGCCGCGGCGCCGCTATGGCCAGCTGCGCGATTCGTTGCAGCACTGCGCGTCCTCTCGCTCCTCGGACTAACGCCGGTAACTTAACAACGGTAAGTCAACCGCGTCAACGCCCCCTTCGGACACGGTTCAGGGCCTTGCAGCGTTCACCGCGAATCCGCGCGATGAGTTGTGGCTCGTCTGATAGTCGTTATCGGCATGACAACGACGGACGCGGCGACGGCCGCGATCAGCACACGAAACACCGCGACGGACATCGGCCTGCTCATCCTGCGGATCGGCGTCGGTGCCGCGATTCTTCAGGCGGGGCTCATCAAACTCTTCGACTTCGGCGCCACCGTCGGATTCATGGAAGCCGCAGGCTGGCGCCTGCCCGCCCTGGCGGCCTTCATGGTCACTGCCGCCGAGACGCTCGGCGGTCTGGGACTGATCTTCGGCGCGCTGACGCCGCTGGCCGCCTGCGCGGTGGTCGCGGCGATGGTCGACGCCTGGGCCGTCAACGTGTCGGAGTCCGTCTTCTGGTCCGAACCGTTCAACGTCCCGTTCATGATCGGCATTGGGGCCGCTGCGCTGCTGTTTCTCGGCGCAGGCGCCTACTCGCTCGACGCGAAGGTGCTGGGCCGCCTGGCGTGGGGACGCCGGATCGCCGTGGGCCTGCTGATCGTGGCGCTCGCCGCGGCGATCCTGACCTGGGTGGCTTTGCTCGGCACAAACCCCATTCACTTCACGGCCCGAGCCTAGCCGCTCAGCAAAAAGCTACCGGCGGGTAGTGCGTGACCCTACCGACGGGTAAGAATTGCCAAGATATTCCGAATCGTGACTCAAAGATTCCTTAGAGGTAACACTTACTGTCGAGTACATGTGGATCGACGACACCAGTGCCGATGTCATCAAGGTTGACTTCGAGGCGCTCTACCACGGCGATGTCCTGGTAGAGGGCGACACCTCGGAGCAGCTCGACGACGAGCACCCCCTGCGCACCGCCGTCTGATCCGAACGCGCGCCGAGGGGTCGCGCGTTCGCTCCGACGGTTCGGCCTCAGAGCCCGAGCCTGGCCCGATAGTGCTTCTTGGCGAATCCGCCCGCTAACTCCGATCCTCTTCTTTAAGCCACATTCTCTTCTTCGTCATCGGCGATCATGTCGCTGAGCCGACCGCTGATGATCTCCTCGGCCTCGTCGACGATCCGCGCGACCAGGTCCCCGACGGTCGGGATGTCGTTGATCAGGCCCATCGCGGTGCCCACGCTCCAGATGCCGGCGTCGAGATCGCCGACCTCGTAGACCTTCACCCCGCGCTTGCCGGCGACCAGGTCCTTGACGTCCTCGAACTGACCACCACGGTTGAGGATCTCGACAACCTCGCGCGAGACGGCGTTGCTGGCCACCCGGGCGGTGTTGCGCAGCGGCCGGAAGATCAGCTCGGTGTCAAGCTCGGTGCCGGCAACGATCGCTTCCTTGACGTTCTGGTGGATCGCCGACTCCACGGTGCACATGAACCGCGAACCCATGTTGATGCCATCGGCGCCCAGCGCCAACGCCGCCACCAGACCGCGCGCGTCGGCGAACCCGCCCGAGGCGATCATCGGGATGTCGATCTTGGCCGCCGCTGCCGGGATCAGAACCAGGCCCGGGATGTCGTCCTCGCCGGGGTGACCCGCGCACTCGAAACCGTCGATGCTGATGCCGTCGACGCCGAGGCTCTGCGCCTTGACCGCATGCCGCACCGAGGTGCACTTGTGCAGCACCTTGATGCCGTTCTCGTGGAACATCGGCAAGTGCGGCGCCGGATTGGAGCCCGCGGTCTCGACGATCTTGATGCCGGAGTCGACGATCACCTGCCGGTACTCGTCATAGGGCGGCGGGTTGATCGTCGGCAGGATCGTCAGGTTGACGCCGAATGGCTTGTCGGTCAGCTCGCGGCACTTGGCGATCTCGTTGGCCAGGTCGGCAGGCGTCGGCTGGGTCAGCGCGGTGATGAAACCGAGCGCCCCCGAATTCGCCACGGCCGCAACCAGTTCCGCGCGGCCGACCCACTGCATGCCACCCTGCACGATGGGATGCTCGATGCCGAACGTCTCGGTGAACTTCGTCCTGATGCTCATCGTGTCTACCTCGGGGCCATCCGGATCGCGCCGTCCAGACGGATCACCTCGCCGTTGAGCATCGGGTTCTCGACGATGTGCACGGCCAGCGCACCGTACTCGTCGGGATCACCGAGGCGGGCCGGATGCGGGACCTGCTTGCCCAGCGACTGCTGCGCCTCTTCGGGCAGGGAACCCAGCAGCGGTGTCTTGAACAGACCCGGCGCGATCGTGACGACGCGGATGAACTCGCGCGACAGGTCCCGCGCGATCGGCAGCGTCATGCCGACCACGCCACCCTTGGACGCGGAGTAGGCGGCCTGTCCGATCTGACCCTCGAACGCCGCGACGGACGCGGTGTTGATGATGACGCCGCGCTCACCGTTGATCGGTTCCGTCTTGGCGATCCGCTCGGCGGACAGACGCAGCACGTTGAACGTGCCGATCAGGTTGACCTCGATGACCTTCTTGAAGCCGTCCAGCGGGAACGGCCCGTCCTTGCTCAGCGTCTTGATCGCGTTGCCGATCCCCGCGCAGTTGACGTTGATCCGCAGCGGGCCCATCTTCTCCGCCGCGTCCAACGCGGCGCTGACCTGCTCCGGATCGGTCACGTTGGCCTCGACGAACTGGGCGCGGTCCCCGAGTTCCTTGACCGCTTCCTCGCCCTTGAGGTCGATGACGACCACGGATGCGCCCCTGTCGAGCAGGCGTTTGGTGGTTGCCAGGCCGAGGCCCGATGCGCCACCGGTGACGACGGCTACGGCGTCCTTGATCTCCACTTGAGGGTGTTCCTTTCTCTAGGCCCAGTCTCGTAAGACGGCTTCGGTGTCGGCGCCGGCTTGGCCGGGTGGTGTCGGTGCCGGCGGCACGCTTCGGGAGAACCGCGGCGCGGGCATCGGCTGCAGGTGGTCACCGTCGCGATAGAAGGTGTTGCGCTCGGTGACATGCGGTTCGGATTCGACCTCGCTGAACGACAGGACCGGCGTCACGCAGGCGTCGCTCTCGGCGAACACCTTGGCCCAGTGGTCGCGGTCTTTGCTAACGATGACCTCGCTGAGCTTCGCGCGCAGCTCCGGCCAGCGGCTCGCATCGTTCTGGTCGGGCAGGTCGGCGTTCTCCAGGCCCAGGCCCTTGAGGAACTCGGCATAGAACTGCGGCTCGATGCAGCCCACCGCGATGTAGCGGCCGTCGGCGCAGGTGTAGGTGTCGTAGTACGGCGCACCTCCGTCGAGGATGTTGACCCCGCGCTGATCGGTCCACAGGCCGTCCTGCAAAAAGCCCCAGATCATCTGCGCCAGCACGCTCGAGCCGTCGATCATCGCGGCGTCGACCACCTGGCCCTTGCCTGAGGTCTGGCGTTCGAACAGCGCCGACAGGATGCCGACGAGCAGGAACATCGAGCCGCCGCCGAAGTCACCGGTGAGGTTCAGCGGAGGGACCGGTCGCTCGCCCGCCCGGCCGATCGAGTGCAGCACACCGTTGAGGGAGATGTAGTTGATGTCGTGGCCGGCCTGCAGCCGGCGCGGCCCGGTCTGACCCCAGCCGGTCATGCGTCCGTAGATCAGCCGCTCGTTGACCTTCGCGCAGTCCTCCGGGCCGAGGCCGAGTCGTTCGGTGACACCGGGGCGCAGGCCCTCGATCAGCACGTCGGCCTTGGCGACCAGGCGCAGAACCAGCTCGCGGCCTTCGTCGCTCTTGAGGTCGGCGGCCACCGAGCGACGGTTGCGCAGCGCGGCCTCGCGCTTGCTGGTCGGGATCCCGCCGAGCTTGCCCGGGCGTTCGATGCGGACGACGTCCGCGCCGAGATCACCGAGGATCATCGCCGCATGCGGGCCGGGTCCGATGCTCGCGAGTTCGATCACCCGCAGTCCGTGCAGAGGTCCCGCCATGCTTACCGCCCTTCGTTGGACAATCGCTTCCGGATCGCCGACATAGCTTACTTGTATAACCAAGTCGTCCGGTTCTAGGGTGCAGTCATGACAACCCTCGATTCGGGCGCACCCGCGTATGCCGGTGTCGACGATCTGACGGTCGAGCTCGCCGACGGCGTGCTTTCGGTGACGCTGAATCGACCGGAGAGCCTCAACTCCCTGAATCGAGCGATGCTGGCCGGTATCGCCGACACCCTCAACACCGCGGCCTCCGATCAACGAGTCAAGGTGGTACGGCTCGGTGGCACGGGTCGCGGGTTCTGCTCGGGCGCCGGCATCAGCGGCGACGACCAGGCGCAGAAAACCGTCGACGGCCCGGCCTCGGTGCTCGACGCCGCCAACGACGCGGTCCGCGCGATCGTCAATCTTCCCCAGCCTGTGGTCGCGGCGGTGCACGGCGCGGCGGCCGGTGTCGGCGTATCGCTGGCTCTGGCCTGCGACGTCGTATTGGCTTCGGACAACGCGTATTTCATGTTGGCGTTCACCAAGATCGGGCTGATGCCCGACGGCGGCGCCTCGGCGCTGGTGGCGGCGGCGGTCGGACGCACCCGGGCGGCCCGGATGGCGCTGCTGGCCGAAAAGGTCTCGGCGCGTGAAGCTTACGATTGGGGACTGGCGGCGGCGGTGTATCCGGCCGATGAGTTCGACGCCGAGGTCGACAGGGTGCTCACCACGCTGAAGTCGGGCCCTGCGGTGGCGCTGCGCAAGACCAAGCACGCCATCAACGCCGCGACGCTCACCGAGTTCGAGCCCGCGCTGGGCCGCGAACGCGAGGGCCAGCTGTCGCTGCTGAGTTCGCCGGACTTCATCGAGGGCATCACCGCGTTCCAGCAGCGCCGCAAGGCGAGCTTCTCCGACTTCTGAGCATCTCGGGCTGAGCGCTCGCCCCCGGAAAATCGGTGGACTCGGCGGCCGCGCCTCCGCGACCATCGACAGGTGAGTACGCAATTCGACATTCAACGGCCGGCGCACATCGCCGGTCGTTGGCGCGTGCTCGCACCGTTCCGCATCCGCGAGTACCGCCTGCTGATCGCGGCGGTGACGTTGTCGATCTTCGCCGATGGCATGTTCGCGGTGGTGCTGGCCATGCAGGTCATCGAACTGAACAACGATCCCGTGTCGCTGTCGATCGTGACGACCTGCTTCGGCGGCGCCCTGGTCGCGTTCGTGTTGGTCGGCGGTATCGCCGCTGACCGCTTCCCGCAGCGGTCGGTCATCATCGGGGTCGAGACGGTCAACGTGGTCGCCTCGTCGGCGATCGCGGTCCTGGGACTGTTTGGCGCGCTGCAGATTTGGCACCTCTCAGTGGGCGCAGCGGCGCTGGGAACCGCGGCGGCGTTCTTCTTTCCCGCCTACAGCGCGATCCTGCCGCGGCTCCTTCCGCCCGAGCAGCTGCTCGCGGCCAACGGCGTGGAGGGCGTGGTGCGCCCGGTCTTCCAGCGCGCAATCGGCCCGGCCGCCGTCGGCGTCATCGTCGGCGCGACCTTCCCCGCGGTCGGGGCAGTGGCGGTCGCCGTCTTGTTCGCTCTTGGCCTGGCGTTACTGGTGGCGACCAGACCGGCCCTGAAACCGCCTGCAGCACAGCAGAGCCCACATGTGCTGCGCGATCTGCGCGACGGCTTCGTGTTCATGCTCGGCACCCCCTGGCTGTTGTGGACGCTGTTGTTCGCGAGCATATTTGTGCTGGTCGTTCTGGGGCCGATCGAGGTGCTGCTGCCGTTCATCGCCAAGGACCGCTTCGCCGACGGGGCCCGCACGTACGGATTCATCCTTGCATTCTTCGGATTGGGCAGTGCACTCGGCGCACTCACGGTGTCGTCGGGCCGCATGCCGCGCCGGTATCTGTCGGTGATGATGGCGATGTGGAGCGTGGGCGCCATACCGCTGGTCGTGCTCGGCTTCACGTCCTCGTTCGTCGTGATGGCGGTTGCGACGTTCGTCATCGGGTTCACCGACGGGACGGGAATGGTCATCTGGGGCACGCTGCTGCAGCGACGGGTGCCGACGGCGATGCTGGGCCGTGTTTCGAGCCTCGACTTCTTCGTCTCGCTGGCGTTCATGCCGGTGTCGTTCGCGATCGTCGGACCGCTGTCGAAAGTCGTTTCGGTACAGACGATTTTCCTCGTCGCAGGCATTGTCCCGGTATTGGTCGCGGCCGTCGCGGTATGGGCGGCCCGGATGCGACGAGACGAGCTCGCCCATCCCCTGCGCTGACTAGACGCCGAAGAGCGGCGGCAGTGCGAGCACCATCACCAGGCCCCAGAAGAAGTGAGTCAGCATCGGTGCGAGTATGCCGCCGGTCGCCCGGCGTTCGAACGCGCAGACCGTGCCGAGGATGATCGCTGCGAAGCCGAGCATCGGGTTGCCGGTGGTGGCCGCGGTCGCGATCACGTAGAAGACGGTCGAGATCAGCACCGGCTTCACGGTTCCCAACGCGGTGTAGAGCGCGCCGCGGAAGAACATCTCTTCGGCCAGGCCGTTGATCACGGTGATGAACGTGACCAGTACCAGCGGACCGTAGTCGGCGTACTCCAGTACGCGCGTGATGTACTCGCGCACACCGGGGATCTCACGCGCGATAAGACCGCCGACGAGGAACACCACACCCAGGCCCAAACCCATTGCGATACCGGTGATCACCGGTCGCTGGTTGCGGTCGCGGAAGCGGATGCAGCCCATGTGCAACGGTCCCGACACCAGCGCGCCGAGCGCCCACACCCCGGCGAGCGCCAGCGTCAACCAGTAGAACGATTGGTCGCCGGGCGGGCGGGTCAGCGAGTACCCGAGCAGCGCGGCGCCGATGACGAGCACGACCGCGACGATAATGCGCCTACGTCGTACGACGCGGGGCGGCTCGTGATGTGGAACGGGACACGCGCCGACAATGTCGCGGATCTCCCGAAGCAAACCCGGGCGCGTCTGCGTTGGCTCCGTCACGTCGGAACGACCTTCGGCATGAAGTGCAGCAGCGTGTCGAGCCCGGTGCGCACCGCGCCGGCGACGGGCCCGGGCACTCCGCCGATGAGCCCCAGTGCGGGCCGCGCGATCGACGGTGTGACCGCACCGGCCATCTGCCGCAGACGCAGGGTGTCGCCACCGGCCCAGCCGGGATCGGTGTCGGCGAGGTGGTGCGGGTCGGTGAGGTCGTCGACGGGCCGGCGCCGACGGCTGGCCAGCGCCCGCGTGATGGCCTCCTCGATACCGATGAGCCCGGCGGGCGGGTCCGGCACGAACTCACGCAGCCCGGTCTCGGAGGCCATCATCGGATGGTCCAGCGACTGCACGAGGTCGGCCGCCAGCCCGCCCGGGACCGGCAACACCGCCGCCGTCACCCAGGAGACGAGACCGGTGTCGACGCCGTTGACCGGAAGTTCGGCCCGCCACTTCCCCGCTATCCGTGCGTAGGTCCGCAGCAGCTCGGCGTAGGACGTGGTTTCGGGGCCGGTGATGTCGTAGGCCCCGGCGGGCACGCGCTCACTGTCCGCGGCGGCGACGAGGTAGTGAAGCACGTCGCAGATCGAGATCGGGTCGATCGGGTTGGCCGACCACGCCGGCATGGGAATGATCAGGAACCGATCGCCCACGTAACGCAGCATCTCGAACGACGTCGACCCTGCCCCGATGATGATGGCTGCGCCGAGCCACACCACGTCGGGTCCGCCGTCGACATGCAACGCCTCGGCGACCTCGGCGCGGCTCGCCAGGTGCTCGGAGAGGTCGTCGCCGTCGGGCACGAAACCCCCGAGGTACACGATGCGGCGCACGCCGGCGTCCTTGGCGGCCTGGGCCACGTTGGCCGCCGCGCGGTTGTCGGCTTCGCGGAAGTCGGGCTGCCCGATCCCGTGCACGAGGTAGTACACGACGTCGACGGGGCCGGCGTCGGCGAACGCCGAGCGCGCCGAGTCCGCGTCGTGGGCGTCCAGCGCGACCGCGGTCACGCGATCCTGCCATCCGAAATCGGCTAGCCTGTCCGGGTTTCGGCTTGCCGCGACGACATGGTGGCCCTCGGTGAGCAGAGCGGTGACGAGCCGGGAGCCGACGTAACCGGAGGCGCCGGTCACCAGGGTACGGAGACGTTTCACGCTAGGCCTGTACCCGGATCGAACCCCGGAGAATCTACGCGGACGCGTCGCGGTGCAGATCGATGAGGTGCTGATACACCTGCGCGTTGTACCGGTTGTGGTTGACTTCGGCGTCGCTGAGGTCGCGGCGCACCTTGGCGGGAACGCCGGCGACGAGTGTGCGCGGCGGCACGACGAATCCCTGCGGCACCACCGCGCCCGCCGCGATCAGCGCGCCCTGCCCGACCGTCGCGCCGTTCAGGATGACCGCACCCATGCCGATGAGCGCCCCGTCCTCGATGACGCAGCCGTGCAGCACGGCGTTGTGCCCCACGCTGACCTCGTCGCCGACGCACACCGGGAACTCCGGGTCGACGTGGACGGTCACTCCGTCCTGGATGTTGGTGCCGAAACCGATCTCGATGGGCTCGGCCTCGGCCCGCAACGTCGCGCCGTACCAGACGCTGGCCCGCGCGGCGAGCGTCACCTGCCCGATCAGGCTGGCATTGGGCGCCGCCCACGCCTCGGCGTGCAGGGAGGGTCTGCGACCACGAATGGCAACGATCAGCGGCTCGGGCATGCGGGCCATCGTATGCACGCTCTTTTGCGGCCGTTCGGAGCACCATGTGGGCAGATTGACAACGCGCAGGTCAGAGCGCATGCGGGGGCCGTTTGGCGAGGTGACGACTTTGGCAGTCGCGTAGCGCTGCCTTTAACATGCGTTTCGACCTGTCTAGCTGAGGAGCCGTAAGTGAAGACTCGCACCAGCAAAGCTCTTGGTGCCACCGCCGGAATCGCCGCGATCGCCTTTTCGGTGCCGCTGGCCGTAACCGCGTACGCCGACCCGCCCGCGCCCGAGCAGCCGGCGGAGCCGACCACCACGAAGGAGGTCGAGATGCCGAACCCGGAGGGCAAGGGCTGTGACGCCTTCAAGGAGGCCGTGCCCAACTGGAAGTCGCTGAACAACCTTCCCGTCGGTCAGGCCCTGCAGGCAATCCCGGACGCCAGCACCTTCTACTCCGCGATCTCGGGTGGCTTCAATCCCGCCGTCAACGTGGTGCCCGTCCTGGAGAACGGCCCGTACGTTGTCTTTGCGCCGACGAACGAGGCGTTCGCCGCGCTTCCGCCCGCGCAGTTGGACGCGCTGAAGGCCAACCCCGCCGCGCTGACGGACTTCGACTACTACCACGTCTTTCTCGGGATCCTCGGACCCAAGGACGTGAAGGGTCAGCGGCCGACGCAGCAGGGCGCCGAGATCAAGGTGACCGGTGAGAACGCCGACGTGACGATCAACGACACCGCCAAGGTGGTCTGCGGTGGCATCCAGGCGGCCAACGCCCGGATCTATCTGATCGACGCGGTGCTCGATCCGGCCAGCCCGCCGGACGCGATGACGCCGTCGGCGACGTCGACCAGCGAGACGACCACGACCGAGACGACCACCAAGACCACCGAGCCGGCCGCTCCGGCCGAGCCGGCCCCGGCTGAGGCTCCGACCGCCTGATCGTCACGCGACACGCGAAAGCCCCCGAAACTCCGTTGTTTCGGGGGCTTTGGCGTTGGGCCGGACTTACACGCCCAGATCGCGGCCGATGATTTCCTTCATGATCTCGGTGGTGCCACCGAAGATCGTCTGGATTCGTCCGTCGACGTAGGCGCGGGCGACGCGGTACTCCATCATGTAGCCGTAACCGCCGTGCAGCTGCACGCACTGGTCGACGACCTTCTTCGCGACCTCGGTCGCCCACCACTTGGCCTTGGCCGCTTCGACCGCGGTCAGCTCACCGTCGACGACGCCCTGCAGGCAGCGATCGATGTAGTTCTCGGTGACCTCGAGCTCGGTCTCCATCTCGGCGAGCAGGAATCGGTTGTGCTGGAAGCTGCCGATCGGTTGGCCGAAAGCCTTGCGGTCCTTCGCATATTGCAACGTCTCGTCGAAAACTGCACGGGCGCCGGCGATGGCCGAGATGGCGATCGACAGCCTCTCCGAGGGCAGGTTGGTCATGAGGTGGTAGAAACCGCGACCTTCCTTTCCCAGCAGGTTGGCGTTCGGCACGCGGACGTTCTCGAAGTGCAGCTCCGAGGTGTCCTGCGAGTGCAGGCCCATCTTGTCGAGCTTGCGGCCGCGGCTGAAACCCTCCATGTCGCGCTCGACCACGAACAGCGAGAAGCCCTTGTGACCGGCTTCGGGGTCAGTGCGCGCGACCACGACGACGAGGTCGCAGTTGATGCCCGACGAGATGAAGGTCTTGGAGCCGTTGATGATCCAGTCGTCACCGTCGCGCACCGCCGAGGTGCGGATGCCGGCCAGGTCGCTGCCCGCGCCGGGTTCGGTCATCGCGACCGCGATGATCGTCTCGCCGCTGGCGATGCCCGGCAGCCACCGCTGCTTCTGCTCGTCATTGGTCAGGTCCTTGAAGTACGGCCCGACGACGTCGTTGTGCAGGCTCAGCGCGGGTCCATGGACACCGGCCTTGGCGATCTCCTCGTCGATGATCGCGTTGAACCGGAAGTCGTCGGAGCCGCCGCCGCCGAACTCCTCGGGCATGTTGAAGCCGATGAGTCCGTACTTGCCCGCAGCGGTGTACGCCGACCGGTCGACGATGCGCTCGGTCTCCCACTTCTCGTGGTTGGGGACGAGCTCGCGCTCGATGTACTCCTTGACGGTTTCCCGAAAAGCTTCGTGTTCGGCTTCGTAGATCGTTCTCTTCATCGGTGTTATCTCTTCCTCGCGCAAGCGCTCGTCGGTGTCATCTCTTCCTCGCGCAAGCGCTCGTCGGTGTTATCTCTTCCTCGCGCAAGCGCTCGTCAGGGCGCTTACTTGGCTTTCCATACGGGCTGGCGCTTCTCGGCGAACGCCAGCGGTCCTTCCTTGGCGTCTTCTGACCGGATCACCGTCGAGATCTCACGCATGGTCCTCGACCATCCGGCTTCGTCGCCGGTGATGACGCCGTCGTCGACACCCATCGCCACCCGCTTGCTCGCCCAAACCGCAAGCGGCGCATTGCGGGTGATGCGTTCGGCGAGCGCGAGCGCCGCCTCGACCGCGGTGCCGTCGGGCACGACCTGGTTGATCAGACCCCACCTGAGCGCGTCGGCCGACGACATCGGCTCGCCCGTGAACAGCAACTCCATCGCGACCTTGCGCGGCAGGTGATCGACGATGCGGAACACCCCACCGGCGGCTGCAATGAGGCCTCGCTTGACCTCGGGTAGACCGAATTTCGCACGCTCTTCGGCGACCACCAGATCGCTGGCGAGCGCGAGTTCGGTGCCTCCTCCCAGCGCGGTGCCGTTGACCGCCGCGATGGTCGGCTTGTCGATGTAGTGCTGCACGTAGCCGGCGAATCCCCACTCGGCGTGCTCCGGGTGGAACAGGCTCTCCCGTCGCGCAATCGCTTTGAGGTCGGCACCGGCACAGAAGGATTCACCGGCACCGGTGATGACCACCGCGCGCACCTCGGAATCGTCCTGCGCCGCCTGCAGCGCGTCGCCGACCGCGGTGCTGACCGCACTGTTGACGGCGTTACGCGCCTCGGGACGGTTGATGGTGATGAGCATGACGTTCCCGCGGCGCTCGGTGAGCGCCGCGGGCGTCGTCACTTCGGTCGTCACAACAGTTCGAGAATGGTGGCGTTGGCCTGGCCGCCACCCTCGCACATGGTCTGCAGACCGTACTGAATCCCGTTGTCCCGCATGTGGTACAGCATCGTCGTCATGATGCGGGCACCCGAACCGCCGAGCGGGTGGCCGAGCGCGATCGCACCGCCGTTCGGGTTGAGCTTCTTCTCGTCGGCGCCGATGTCCTTGAGCCACGCCATCGGAACGGGCGCGAACGCCTCGTTGACCTCGAACACACCGATCTGATCCAGGCTCAGGCCCGACTTCTTGATCGCCTTCTGGGTGGCCGGGATCGGCGCGGTCAGCATGATCACCGGATCGGATCCGGCCAGCACCGCGGTGTGCACCTTGGCGATCGGCTTGAGCCCCAACTCCTTGGCCTTCTCCGCCGACATGAACAGCAGCGCCGCCGAACCGTCGGAGATCTGGCTGGAGTTACCGGCGTGGATGACGCCGTCCTCCTTGAAGGCCGGCTTCAACTGAGCCATCTTCTCGATCGGCGTGCCGCGGCGAATGCCCTCGTCCTTGAGCACAACGCTCTCGTTGCCGTCCTCATCCTTGGTCTTGATGCCGACGATCTGGTCGTCGAAGGCGCCGGAGTCCTGCGCGGCGGCCGCCTTCTCGTGCGAGTCGAGGGAGAACTGGTCGAGCGTGGTGCGGTCGAAGCCCCACTGCTCGGCAATCATCTCGGCGCCGATGCCCTGGTTCGGGGTCTGGCTGTAGCGACCCCGGAACGCCTCCGGGTAAGGATGGCCGCCGTTTGCCAGCGACGAGCCCATCGGGGTGCGCGACATGACCTCGACACCGCCGGCGACGACGACGTCGTAGTGACCGGCGACCACGCCGGCAGCGGCGAAGTGCACCGACTGCTGGCTCGAGCCGCACTGACGGTCGACGGTCACACCGGGGACGCTCTCCGGCCATCCGGCCGCCAGGACGGCGGTACGGGCGATGTCGAGCGCCTGCTCGCCCGCCTGCATGACGCAGCCCCAGATCACGTCGTCGACCAGGGCCGGATCCACGCCGGCACGCTCGACGAGGCCATTGAGCACCTGGGCCGACAGCTCACCGGGGTGAACCCCGGACAGCCCGCCGTTGCGCTTGCCGACGGGCGACCGTACTGCCTCGACGATGACGGCTTCAGCCATGACACTTCTCCTTCGAAGTTCGATGATTCACCCATACGCGGGGTCCACCCCCGAACGTAAACGAACAAGGTTTACTAGGTCAACCTACTGGTTGGTGGGCGGCGTCCTGCTGGTCCGCCGCGGGTGCCGCCGAACGTAGCGGAGGGTCGCGCAACCTGGTCATTCGGGATAAGGTTTCGTCCCTCCCGACATGTCGCGTCGCGGCGCCCGCGCCGAGTCCTTTGCTCTCAGTGGCCGACGCACATGGTTTACTGAGTTGTACAGCTGGCTGACGGCCAGAATCGCTTGGGGAGATGTGGTGGCTCGAAGTACACCGCTGGCGCCGATGATCGGTCCGGACGGCGTCGGTGCCGGAACGACGGTCCGGTCTCCGAAGACCGCCGAGCTCGTCGCGGGCACGCTGCGTCGCATGGTGGTCGACGGCCAACTCAAGGACGGCGACTTCCTCCCCAACGAGGCCGAGCTGATGGCCCACTTCGGGGTGAGCCGGCCGACCCTGCGGGAGGCGGTGCGGGTTCTCGAATCCGAGCGCCTCGTCGAGGTGCGGCGCGGTTCGCGTACCGGTGCGCGCGTGCGGGTGCCAGGCCCCGAGATCGTGGCGCGTCCCGCCGGCCTGCTGCTGGAGTTGTCCGGTGCGACGATCGCCGACCTGATGACCGCGCGCGCCGGTATCGAGCCGATGGCGGTGCGGCTGCTGGCCGAGTCCGGTTCCGAGGAGTCGTTCAACGAGCTGGACCGGCTGCTCGAAGAGCATGTGCCGTCGGGCTGGAAGAACGACACCCTGGCCGAGACGACCGGCGACTTCCATCTGCGCGTCGTCGAGCTTTCGGGCAACGCGACGCTGTCCATTATCGCCGGGATGCTGCACGAGATCACCGTGCGTCACAACGCCTTCCTGTTCAAGGAACGCCGTCCCGTCTCCCGGACCGACTTCGACAAGTTGATGCGGTCGTACCGAAAGCTGATGCAGCTGTTGCGATCCGGTGACGGCGCAGCCGCGGAAGCGCACTGGCGCAAGCACCTCGACACCGCACGGGAACTGCTGTTGCAGGGCCTCGAGGATGTCAAGGTCCGCGACGTCATGGGCTAGCCCGGCGTCATGGCCTAGCTATGGCGCGTCGGCCTTGTCTCTCTGCCACGTCACGTGCACGGGGATGGTGTCGTCCCACGGCTGGCGCGTCACCATGTCGGCGACCTTGATGTAGCCACGCTCGAATTCCCCTGTGGCGGCGTCGACCAGCCGGTATTCCTGCCGCTGTTTGTGGATCGGCTGACCGTCGATGAGCACGACGAGCACCTCGCCGGGCTCGAAGTGGCAGCGCTTCTGCAATGCGTCGATCAGCTGCTCGTTGTGCATGTGCCCGTCACCGAAGTTCCACCCGATCGCAGTGCTGCAGATGCGTTCACCATCGGTCAGGACGTAATCGTCCTCGTTGTGCCCCGCCATCACCCGGTGCGCGAGGGTGAACATCGCTCGACCGTGAGAGTTGAAGGCGCGGAACGCATATCCCATGTACAAGTACATCTGCGCGGTTTCCGGGCTGCCATAGTACCGTTCCATCTGGGCCTGGGGCATGCTCGCGATCGAGACCACGTTTTCTTCGATCTTCTGTGAGGCCGACGGCTTCACACACCACAGCCCGGTGTCCCAGTTGCCCGCGTAGTACCGCATGCCGGGAAGGAAGGACACCTTGCGCGGGAACAGGTTTCCCATCACCACGGTGCCAGCGACGACGGCGAACAACACGATCGGCCATGGGCTCTGCAGGTCAGCGAGGCCGATGTCGGTGTGCCCCACAAACAATGCGAGCACCGAGAACATCATGAAGACGTTCCACTCCAGCGGAACACCCATCGGTATCGACGACAGGATGCCGAAGTGGAAGACCAGCATCACGAACGCGGCGATGTAGGTGGGCCAGCCGCCGTGGGAGAAGAACAGCACCAGCGGGATCAGTCCTTCGATTGCGGTGCTGAAGTGCGCCAGCCATCGCGACGCCCGGCCCGGCCGTAGATCATCCGGAAAGTGTTCGAAGAACCTGCGTTTGATCCACTTGGGCCGGAACACCGGGTTGTTGCTCATCATCGTGGAGATGACGAACGGGAAGTGCTTGTTGAGCTTCGATATCGCGGCGCCGAGCCAGATCGTCAGGCATACGAGCTTGGCCGCGATGATGATGTCGGGGCCGGCGAGCAGGAAGCAGACCGCGAGCGAGGCGTACACCTCGCCGCGCGCGGCCAGGAAGATGACCTTGTCGCGCAGGCCCAGCACGGCGAGGACCCCGAGGATGGCGCCGATCTGCCACACCGGCAGCACGCCGACGGTCGTGCCGAGTTCGGGTATCGGGCCGGTGCCGTCGGAGAAGATCGCCACGACGAGCAGCACCAGAAGTGCTCCGTAGAGCAGCGCGTCGAACGGCGTGCGAGTGTCGCCTCTGGTCAGCGGGATGCGGGTCGGCCACGGTGGCAGCCGAATCGTCTTCGGCCGCAACCAGTACAGGATCGAGCCCATCGGCGGGAAGAACCGGTTGTTGAGGGGGCCGAACCCGCAGCCGAGGCCGACAACCTCGAACAGCATCGTGTACAGCACGACCTTCTCGAACACGATCGGCTCGTTGTACCAGGAGGCGACATTGGTGAAACCGTCGATGCCCGTGGTGCTGAGCGCGACCAGCCATGCGCCGAGGATGTAGAGCAGGATCTTGACGACGTAGAAGAGGTGGAGGACGACGGGCGTCCCGAATCCCACCTCGGCCCAGTGCCGGGCCATCGGCACGATTTTCTGGGCGCGGGTGCCCTTACTCCATTCCTCGAAATCGACGACGGGCGCGTCCTGCTTCAAGAACCCCATGGGAACACAGACTAGAACGTGTTCTAGCTATGTAGTTCCAGATCCTCAACGCGTCTCGCGAAAGCTACAAGAGGGTCGTGGTCGCGACACCTCTGACAACCCTGTTGTGCAGTTCGCGACGGGCTCGGCGTCAGGCGTCGGTCTTGGCCGGCGGGCGGTAGAAGATCGCCAGCTGGCCGATGCCGCCGAGGAGGCCGAGACCGAGCGAGATGACCAGACCCCACCAGCCGTGCAGCAGGTCGTAGAAGCCCGTCGAGCTGAACAGCAGATGATCGAGGCTGATCTTGCCAGCGCCGATCGTGGCGATGCCGACTGCGGCGGCCGCGAGCACGAGGTTGTACTCCCAGCCCTCCTTGACGATGAAGAAGCCATTGGGCCGATGGACGGTCCACGCCGCTACGAGCATGAGAGCGACGAAGCCCGCCGCCGGGATCGGGGTCAGCAGGCCCACGGCGAGGCCGATGCCGGCCGCCATCTCGGTCGTCGCGGCGACACGGGCGTGGAACTTGCCCGGCCGCATCCCCATGCTGTCGAACCACCCGGCGGTGCCCTTGAGGCCCCCGGGTCCGAAGAACTTGTTGTAGCCGTGGGCGGCCATGGTCAGGCCCAGGACCACTCGCAGGATCAGCACTCCGACGTCGTAGGCAGTCATGCAACAAAATCTAGGCCATGTGTTAAGCCGCTGCCCAGTCCCCCTCTAGGTGCGAGGGGGGCCAGCCGTCGTCGGGCACGACGCTGCGCAGCCCTCAACGCGACCAGGGCTGCTCCTAGCCCGAATAAGACGAGCGGTCTTCCGATATCTCGACTCAAATCGGGACTGTTATCCCCAAGTTCTGTTTCATCCTGGTGGGGAAGCCCTTACACGAATAGGTTCGATCACATGTTCGATGAGTTGGTGGGGGTGGCCGGTCGGTCGCGGGGTGCGGGGGCGATCGGGGCGTGGGCGCGGGTGGAAAACGCCGCCTGCGCGCGCCGGCTGGCCGCTTGTGCCGACGTGCTGGAGGGGTTGATCCGCCAGGCCGGGGCGGTCGATCGCGAACAGTGGTGCATCGACAACTGGGCGATCGCGGCCGCCGAGGTCGCCGCCGCCCAAGGCGTCTCCCTGGGGGTGGCCTCGCACCAACTCTCGATCGCCGATGATCTGCGCCAGCGCCTGCCCGCGGTGGCCACGGTGTTCGCCTCCGGCGCGATCTCCTACCGCATGGTGGCCACGGTGACCCATCGCACCCGACTGGTGCGCGATGCGGCCGCGCTGGCCAAAATCGACGCCGAGTTGGCCGGCGAGCTGCCCGGGTGGGGCACCCTGTCGGCGACCAAACTCGACACCGCCATCGACACCTGCGTGGACCGCTACGACCCCGCCGCGGTGCGGCGCACCGAAAACGCCGCGCTGGGCCGCGACGTGGTGATCCATGACCCGCCCGACGGCTCGGGCACCGCCAAGATCGAGGGCTGGTTGTTCGCCGCCGACGCCGCCGCCCTCGACGCGCGCCTGGATGCGATGGCCGCCGCGGTGTGCGAGCACGACCCGCGCACCGCCGACCAACGCCGCGCTGATGCCCTGGGCGCCCTGGGCCACGGCGCCCAGCGACTGCAATGCGCCTGCGGGCGTCCCGACTGCCACGCCGCCGCCGCGACCCCGAGCGCGGTGGTCATCCACGTCATCGCCCGCCACGAGACCTTGTCTGATGACACCCCCGCCACCCTGCACGGCAACGCCCCCTACAACCCGCAAGATGAACCCGCCGACACCGACGCCCCGGACGCCTCGGCGAGCCAAGCCGGCCCGGCGGTCACCGATCCGGGCTATCTGATGGGCAAGGGTCTGGTGCCCGCGCCGCTGCTGGCCGCCACCGTGGCCCGCACCGCCACACTCCAGCCGGTGATCCACCCCGGTGATGCCGGGCCCGAACCGCGCTACCGCCCGTCGGAGAACTTGGCGTGGTTCGTGCGCTGCCGCGATCTGACGTGTCGCTTCCCCGGCTGCGACGTTCCGGCCACCGCCTGCGATATCGACCACACCCTCGCCTACCCCGCCGGGCCCACCCAAGCCGCCAACCTCAAATGTCTGTGCCGCCACCACCACCTGCTCAAAACCTTCGCCGGCTGGCGCGAGGTACAACATCGCGACGGCACCATCGAGTGGACCTCCCGCCACGGCCAGACCTACACCACCCACCCCGCCAGCCGCCTCATGTTTCCCGACCTGTGCCAACCCACCGCACCGGCCACCATCGACACCACCATCGACACCACCGCCACCGACCTCGAGCAGGCGCGCACCCTGAAAATGCCGCGCCGCACACGAACCCGCGAACAGAACCGCATTGCGGCAATCGAAGCCGAACGCTACCGAAACCAGCACTACGCCGACGAACGCAATCGGCCCCCACCCTTCTAAGGCGCCCCCCTAGGGGTTGTCGGCTGTCAACGCGACCTCCAACTTCTCGACGTACGAGTCGATTTCGCCGATCGACGATTCGGCCGCATGGATGCTTACGGCGATGGCGTCGCCGATGCCGTGGACGCCGTGCGTGAGCCCCATCATCGGAGACAACGTGGGGAATCCGGCTGTGATCACCACACGCGAATCATCGAAGCGCAGGTCCGCGGGTCCGCGGTTCACGCTCGAGACGACGGTGTTCCCGGTGACCGTCGGCGAGCGCAGCGTCGTGTCGAACTTCCCGACGCCCCAACGTAATAGCGCGGCGGGCACAGCAGCCGAGGCGCGGCTGGCCGCGATCATCGCGGGGTGGGCGGCACGCATCCGGCGTTGCTTCAGCTCATCGGCGATCCGTTCGATACGCGCACCAAACGGCATATCCGGATACAGACCGACGCTCACATTGCCGAAGTGGTTGTGCGCGCGGCGCTCCCCCGCCTTCGCCATCGGCACCTCTGCGCCCAACAGCGACGGGTCGTCACCCAACTCCCGCAGGTGCGCGGCCAATGCCGTCGACACCGCAGCCAGCACACCGACCGTCACCGTCGGCCCCCGAATCTCCGATCGCAGCCGGACCACCGTCCGGATGCTGCGCAGCCCCTCCGGCCGCGTATTGCTCCGCAGGACGGGACGCGAATCCGCCTGGGGCGGAACCAGTCCAGCCTCGGTATCCCGAATGAGCCGCCGATGCGCCCGCGCAGCCGCCAGCCCGCGCCACGGCATTCGAAGCCCTCGGAACGGCTCCGGTGCCGCGATGTGAGCTACCGCCGCCTGCCGCCCGAACAACCACGCCGCCAACGCCGATGACCGCAATCCGTCCCCCAGCGCATGCGCCACCTGCAGCACCGCGACCGTGCCGACGGCCGTGCCGGGGATTCTCTCGACACTCGGAAAGATGTGCAGCCGCCATGCCATGGCCCGCGGATCGAGTTGGTCCGCACTCAACCCCGCGACCGTCGCCAGGCATTCCGACCAGCTGCTGCCTTCGGCGTGCATCGCGAACTGATTCGGCGCGACATCCGCCGATACCCACTGCGGATACGTCAGCACATTGCCGTCCCGCACCCTCATTCGCAACTCGTTACATCCGCGCGCCCGGTCAACGATTCGCGCCACAGCCGCGTCGAGATCGCCGACGGGACCCGCGAAGCCATAGAGCAGGAACTGATCACTCGGGATTTTCGCCGACATCCAGTACGTCTGCGCGTCCACCGTCGCCAGTCGCCGGCTCATGTCCCCCAGGCTAAGCGCTTGCCGCGCCGATGAAGTCGATGATGTGTCCGGCCCCCGCCTCAGGCCGTTCGAGCTGCAGGAAATGTCCGGCCCGTTCGCCCTTGGCGACCCCGCTGTCCTCCGGCGGTACCCGCTGTACCCAATTCGCGTAATCGGCTGAGGCGCAACCGTCGTCGGCGCCATGCAGGTACAACGTCGGCAGCTGCGGCGCGGACAACCAATGTTGATGCAGTTCAGCGCCCCGACTCAGCGCGCGCAACCGCACGCCCGGCGCTTCGACGATGATCTCGGGTTCGGCCGCCACGGACCTCTACACGGGGTCGAATTTTGAGATGAGCCAGCGGCCGTCGATCTTCTCTAGCGTCACGCGCACAGAGGAAGCGGTGTCCGTCGGAGCATCCTGGCCGACGACCACGGTCTGGTTGACGAACACCAGCACGACCGCCTCGTTGGGATCGGCCGACACCGACGCCGCCGCCGGCACCGACGCCACCGCGGAGATCTGCTTCTGCTTCGCCCCGGGAATGACGATGTCGTTGATGAGCCCGGTGTAGGACTCCTCGAACTCACCGGTCAGCAGCGAGCGCGCGTCGTTGAGTTGTTGTTCGACGGTATCCGGCTTGTACGACAGCATCGCCACCGTACTGTCCTTGGCGACCTGCACCGATTCGGCGCGCGCCGCGTCCGAATCGCGCACGGAGTTGTCGACCCACTTCAGATAGCCCGCCCCGGCCGCCAATAGCAGCGCGAGCGCGGGCAGCAGGCCGAACGCAACGACGCGGGCCCAGTTGATGCGCCGCTTGGGGGCGGCCTCCGCGGACTCGGTGGTCTCCTCTGCAGCGGTGGTCTCCTCCGCGGCGGTGCTCTCCTCCGCGGTCTCCGCGGTGCTCTGCTCCGCAGCGGTGGTCTCGGCGGCTTCGGTCTTCTCCGTCGGGGCCGGAGCCTCAGCGGGAGCCTCAGTCGTCTCGGCCGTCGACTCCGTCAACTCGACCGCCTCGGATGTCGACTCCGTGCCCTTCTCGGCGGACTCGTCGGTGGCGGCGCCGTTGTCGGGGTTACGCCTCGGAAGTCGGTGTCTCTTGCTCACGGTACGAACTCCACATTCGAGATCTTGGCCTCGTCCTCGCCGGTCTTCTGCACCGTGATCCTCATCCGCCAGGACCGCGGCTGTTGCTCGGGCGCCCCGGCATTGGTCGTGTTGACGGTGACGGCCACCAGCACCCGGGCCTCGTTGTCGTTGGACGACTCGATCCCCGCCTCGGCGATCTTGCCTTCGGACTTGGACTGCGCCTGCTTGACGACCTGGACGAACGGCTGCGAACGGGCCTGGAAGTCGTCGTAGAACGTGCCAGTCGACGAATCCAGGACGCGCTGCACGTCCTCCTCGGCGTGCTCATGGCTGATCGTCGTGAGGTTCAGCGCGCCCTGCCGCCCGACCTGCAGGAACAGGTTCTGGAGGTCTTCGGCCTTTCGCGACTCGTACGCCCGGTATCCGAGCCAGCCGGTCAGCGCTGCCAGGGCGACCACGACCACCAGGCCGACGATGGTCGCCAGCCTGACGTGCGACATCGGCTGCTTGGGCGCGGCGGGCTGGGCGTCCTCTTCTGCGCTCTGCGCGGCGTCGAAATCCTCGGAGTCACCGATGTCTTCGGCCGTTTCGGCAGCCGGCGTCGTCGACTCGGGACCTTCGGCGGCGGTATCGACGTCGGGGGTCGACCCGCTCACGTCCTCGCCGGGAGTGGTCTCGTCTGCCATCTACGTTCCTCTGCGGCCCGCGGGCCAAGTCGTGATCGGGTACACAGGTCGGCTACAACCTACGCGCAGGACACCATAGCGTCGGAACCTGGCCGTGGAGGGGGCACCACGTCCGGATCGACAGAGATAGGTGTCAGCTTCCCGGCGGGATGAGCATCGACTGCCAGGGCCTCTCCCCCGACGCGCCGTTCGCCAGGTTCGACTGCGTGTACACCTTGCCATCCGGTCCGACGTAGGAGCCGGACTCGGGGTCGTACTCGGCGGCCGTGACGGGCAGCGGCGGCGTACCCGGCGGCGGAGGTGTCAGCTCGACGAGGGGCACGTCCGGCGGCACATGCGGGATGGGCTGGCCCGACAGCGTCGCGTTCGGGTCGCCCTTCCAGTTGTAGCCGTCGTTGAGCGGCACGTACTGCTCGTCGCTCTCGCACATCTGCCACGTCGGCGCCCGCTTGCCGGGCACCGTGACGCACGGCAGGTTGCGCGCGCCACGGACGTTGAACGGGGCGTCCTGCGGCGTCCGGCAGTAGAGGTCGCCGCGCGGCCGGTCGGGATAGTCCTCGAAAACCGGCACGCGCTGCTGCTGGGGCGGCAGGAACCCCGTCGTGCATGGCGGCGGCAGGTTCTGCGGCGGCAACGGCAGAGGCGCGGGCAGCGCGGGCAGGATCGCGTTCAGGTTGAAGATCAGCGCATCGCCCATGTAGTCCTGCTTGGTGTTGCGCTTGTGCACGCCGACTGCCTGCGTGACCGCGGTGCCTTGCGGCAGCAGAACCAGCAGCTGTTCGAGGCTCGGCTGATACTTCACGGCCACCTCGCCGACGCTGGCCAGGTTGGCCAGCACGATCGGCAGCGTGGGTTGCAGCCGGTCGAACAGCGCACGCGCCTCTTCGGCTGCGCCGGGCGCCTTCTCGAGGATGCCCGCCACCGCCGGATCCTGGCTCTGCAGCTGACTGGTGATGTCGGCCAGGTTCGCCGCCCACGCCTGAATCGAGTCCGAGGTGTCGATCTGGGTGTCCAGCACCGGCTTCGACTCGTCGATCAGCGTGAGCAGCGGATCGAGGTTCTTGCGGGCGTCGATGGCGAGCGTCGAGCTGCCGCTGACCAGGCGCCGCAGTTCGGGTCCGAGGCCGCCCACCGCGACGTAGGCCTCGTCGACGACGGTCTTCAGGTTCTCCTGCGGAATGGCCTGCAGGCCGCGGGCCGTGTCGTTGAGCACCGTGTTGACGTCAGTCGGAACCCGGGCGCGGCTGGCGGGGATCACGTCGCCGTTCCTCAGCTCCGGGCCGTCCCCGCTGCGCGGAAGCAACTGGACGAACTGCTCACCGACGGCCGACACGCTGTGCACCTCGGCCTCCAGGTCGGCGGGAATCCGGATGTCGGAGTTGAGCGACAGCACCGCCTGTACGCCGGTGTCGGTGAGTTCGACGCTTTTCACCTCGCCGGCCTGCACGCCGCGGTAGGTGACGTTGGCCCGCGGGTAGAGCCCGCCCGTTTCCGGCAGTTCGAGGGTGACGCGATACTGCCCGACTCCGAGCAGGTCCGGCAGCCGCATGTAGCCGAAGACCATGATCGCGAGCGCGACGGTAGCGATCACCGCGAAGATCGCGATCTGGATGAGGATCCGGCGAGTCATTCTCATGTCACGGCCCCTGATCCCAGCGATACGGCGCAACCAGCGGGTTACCGCCCGGTGGCGGCACGTTGTGATTGCACGGGCTGGGGAACTGCCCGATGGTGCGTCCCCACTGCAGCTCCAGCCACGTCAAGTTGCACTCGAACCGCGTCCCCGTGAAGAACCCTGAGTCGATGCGGCTCAACGTCAGGTCGAGTATCAACGTCAGGTTCGCGTAATCGCCGCGCATCCAGTTCAGCAGCGTTTCCTTCGGGAACGGGAAGGTGGGCAGGAAGCTCAGCGCGCGGGTGAGCGCAGGGCCCGCATTGGCCAGTTCCTGCAACACCACACCCAGGTCCTTGAGCTCCTGCACCAGCGCTTCCTTGGTCTGGTTGACCGAGTCGGCGGCGAGCGCACTGAACCTGCCGAGCTGGGTCAGCGCCTCGGCGAGGTTCTCGCGCTGATCCCGAAGTACGGCCAACGCATCGGGAATGGTTCGTAAAGCCTTGTCCACCACCGGCTTCTGCTCCGCGAACTGCCCGATCAGGTTGTTCAACCCCTCGGTGGCCTCGATGATGTCCTGCTTCTGATCGTCGAGGTGGCCGATCGCGATGTCGAGCTGCTCGATCAGGCTGCGCAGGTCGTTCTCGCGGCCGGTGAAGGCGATGCTCAGCGCTTCGGTGATGTCGTGGATGTTGCCGATCCCACCGCCGTTGAGCAGCAGTGCGACCGAGGCCAGCGCCTGCTCGGTGCTGGGATACGCGCTCGACGACGACAGCGGGATCAGCGAGCCTTCCTTCAGCTTGCCTTGCGGCGCAACGTCTGTGGGCGGCGCCAGTTCGATGTGCAGCGAACCAAGCAAGCTGGTCACGCCGAGCTTGGCCGTCGAATTGGCCGGCAGATCGACGTTGCCGTTGAGCTCCATCGTCACCAGGGCATGCCAGTCCTGGCGCTGAATCTTGGTGACGTGGCCGACGTTCACATCCGCGACGCGCACGCGGGAGTTCGGTTCGATGTTGTCGACGTCGGGCATCTGCGCCTGGATGGTGAACGCACCGGGCCCGGTACCTTCGACGCCCGGCAGCGGAACGGAGTTCAGCCCGCGCCAGTCCGAACAGCCGGACAACACCGCGGCCGACGCCGCCACGGCGACAGCTACGCGAATCAACCTGCGCCCCATCATGGCCCCACCCCAGGCGGCACCATCAGCCCGTGCAGACCGTCGGCCGGATTGGTCGTCACCGGCGCCTCCGCGGCGAGCGGCGGACCGGCAGGCGGCGGCGCGGGTTGCGCCATCGCCGACGGTGGCGGCGGAGCTTGCGCCGGAACAGGTTGCGGCGGAATGTAATCGGGACGCAACCAGTCCTCGCTGTAGGTCAGCTCGTTCGGCCTCGTAGACGCGCCCGAGAACACGTTCTGCATGATCGGCAGGAAGTTGTACTCGCGGTTCTTCAGGATCGGCGCCATGTACTGCACGCACAACTTCGCCGACTGTTCGGCGCCCAGCCGCGACGCCGCCTGAATCGCTCCGCACAGGAAGGACAACGGGTTGGCGAAGTTGTTGAGCATCGGCACGCTGCTGACAGCGCCCTGTGCGGGCTGCCAGATGTTCACATAGTTCTGCAGCGTGTTGGGCGCGACGTGCAGGAACTGTTTGACGTCGGCGAGGCTGTCGGTCAACGCCTGGGTCACACCGGCCAACTTGTCCGATGTGGTGCCCAACGTCTCACGGTTCTCCGCCACGAATGTCTGCACCTCGCCGACGACGTTGTTGAGATCACGGACGGCGTTGGCGACTTCGTCGGGATTGTTGGCCAGCAGTCCCGTCACGGTCGCCAGGTTCTGGTTGAGCTGACGCATCACGTCGGTGCTGTCCTGCAGCGCCGACACCAGCAGCGCCAGATTCTTGACGGTGGAGAAGACGTCGGTGCTCTTGTCGCCCAACGCCGTCACCGCCTGCGACAGTTTGATGACGGTGTCGCGGATGTTGGCGCCTTCTCCGCGCAGATTGTCGGCGGTGGTGTTGATGAGCGATCCCAGCGGGCTCACTCCGCCGGGCTCCGTCGGCTGCAGTGTCTTGGCGAGCTTCTCCAATTGCTGACGCACCTGGTCCCATTCGACGGGAACGGCGGTGCGACTCTGGGGAATGACCGCGTCGTTCTTCAGCACCGGCCCTCCGGTGTAGGCGGGCGTGAGCTGGACGCTGCGCGCCGTCACGACGGAGGGCGACAGGATCGCGGCCTTCGCGTCGGCGGGGACCTTGTAATTGCTGTCGTACCAGAACGAGATCTTGACGCGTTCGGGCTGCGGTTCGATCGACTCGATCTCGCCGACCCGCACGCCGATGATGCGGACCGCGTCACCCGGATAGATGCCGTTGGCGTTCTCGAAGTAGGCGACGACGTGTGTGCGGTTGACCCGTTCGGTGTTGCGGAACAACACGATTGCGCCGCCGGCCAGGATCACGACCAATGCGACGGCCAACAGGTTACGGGCGGAGCGCGTCATTGTCCGCCCTCCGGTGCGAGGTGGTCGACGGCGCCGGGTGCGGGCACCGCAACCGGGGACGGCGTCGGATCAGGCGTCGACTGCAACCCTGGCGGTGCGATCGCGGGCGGTCCCGGCGGTGGTCCGCCCGGCGGCGGCGCCGGAATCGGTTCGCGGTACGGGTAGCAACCCGGACCGGGCAACGGCAGGCCCGGGAACCCACACGCACGGTCCTCGGGGTTGCCGGTGATCGCGTCGGGAACCGTAAGCCGCGGTTCGCCACCCTGGCCCGTGCGCGGGAACGGCACGGGCAGTGCGGGCGTGCCGGGCTGTCCGACCTGCGGGTCGGTGAGCTCTGAGGGCAATTTCACGTTCGGGTCGAGGCCCAGATCGGAGAACGCGGCGTCGATGAACGGCTGCAGGAACTGACCCGGAAGCAGGTTGGCCACATAGGTTTTGAAGAACGGTCCGCCGGACACCGACTCGCCCAGCGACATCGAATAGTCGGTGAGGAGCTCGAGCGACTTCTGCAAACGTTCCTTGCGGTTGTCGATGATCGTCAGAACGCCGTTGAGCTTCTCGAGGGCCGGTTTCATGGTCTCACGGTTCTCGGCGATGAAACCGCCCAACTGCCTGCTGAGCGCCGAGATGTTGCCCGAGACCTCGTCCAGCGCGGCGCTCTGGCTCCTCAGCTCGGCCAGCAGTGCGTTGGTGTTGTTGACCAGGCTGACGATCTGGTTGCTGCGTTCGGCCAGCACCGTGGTGGCCTTGTTGGCGTTGCCCAACAAGCCGCGCAGTTGCTCATCGCGCTGGTTCAGCGTGTCGGAGAACCGCGCCACGCCTTCGATCGCGACGCGCAGCTCCGGCGGCGTCTCGGAGAAGGTGTCGGCCAGCACGCGCAGCGAGTCGGACAACTGGTTGGTGTTCAGGCCGCTGATCGCCATCGCCAACTCGCCCAACGCGTCCGGCAGTTCGTACGGCGCCGTCGTGCGGTCGAGGGGAATCGTGCCCTCCTGTCGCCCTTCACCGCGCGACGTGACTTCGAGGATCTTCGTGCCCAGCAGGCCCTGGGTCTTGATCGCCGCCTCGGTGCGATCACCGAGGCGGATGTGCTTGGCGACGGTGAATTTGACCAGCGCACGCGACCCATCCAGCTCGATCGACTGGACCTGGCCTACCTCGAAACCGGAAACCTGCACGGCCTCACCGGGTTCCAGCCCGCCGACCTCGGAGAAATAGGCCGAGTACTCGTTGCCCTTCAGGAAGGGCAGCCGCTGGTAGTTCAGCGACCCCAGAACGATCGCGATCGTCAACGCCAGACCGACGGCGCCGATGACCAGTTGGTTGCGTTCGGAGAAAGGCCTCATCGCGGCGCGCACCTCCCGGTGGACTGCCCGGCGACCTTCACATACACCGGCTGACCGCCCTTACCGTTGAGCTTGAGCACGATGTCGCACAGATAGAACGTGAAGAAGTCACCGTAGATGCCTTGTCGCGCAAGCGCCTGGTATGCATCGGGCAACGTGTTGAGCAGGTTGTCGAAGTACTCGTGGTCGGCCACCACGATCCCCGCGGCGCGGTCCGTCTCGTGGATCGTCTTGGAGAACGGCGGGCGGGCCTCGGCGAGAAGGTCGGTGATGGTCGCGGCCGCGGCGTTCGTGTACGCCAGCCCGTTGCTGATGTCCTGTTTGCGCCCCTGCAGGGTCGCGACGAGTTCCGACAGCGCGTCGACGGCCTTGGCGAACTGGTCGCTCTGGTCGCCGAGGGATCCCAGGACGACGTTGAGGTTGACGAGGACCTCACCGATCAGCCGGTCACGGTCGGCCAACGTTGTCGTCAGCGCCGCCGTCTGAGACAGGAACGAGTTGATCGTTCCGCCCTGGCCCTGTAACGCCTGAATCAGCTGGCCGGACAACGCATTGACCTGATCGGGGTCGAGCGCCCGGAACAGCGGGCGGAACCCACCGATCAGGGCGTCGAGGTCGAGCGCCGGCGACGTGCGTGCCAGCGGGATCGTGCCGCCCGGCGCGAGCTTCTTGACTCCGCCTGCCCCCTCCTCGAGCGCGAGGTACCGGCCTCCGATCAGGTCGTCATAGCGGATGACCGCCCTGCTGCCCTCGGTCAGCACCACCGACTCTTCGGCGGTGAACTCCACACGTGCCGTCGTATCCGGTTGTATCTCAACCTTTTTGACCCTGCCGACCTCGACACCGGCGATGCGGACGAAATCGCCGTTCTCCAGCCCCGTGACGTTGGTGAACTCGGCCACGTAGCTGTTGGTGACCTCCCCGAAGCGCATCTGCCCGAAGACCGCGAACAGCCCGAACACGCCGAGCACGCACACCCCCAGGAACGCGGCGAGACGCAGTGCGTCCCGTCGAACCCTGGCGTTCACGCTCGACATGGCGTCTTACCTCTCATCGCGTCGTGGATCATCCGAACGGGGGGCCCGGCCGGGCCGGGGTGGGCAATGGTGTCGGCGGCAGCGGCGTGGGCTGCATCTGCGCCGGCGAATGGACGATGAACGGCTCCGACCCCGGGGTGGCGCCCGGATCGCGCGGCGCCATCGGCGGCGGCGCCGCCGGCAGGCCCGGCCACAGCGGGGTGCCGTCGTCGGCGTACAGGTCTGCACCGTAAGCGGGGGCGCCCGGATACGGGATCGGACCAGGCGCGGGTCCGCCGAACAGGTTGCGCACGCTCGGCGGTTCGGGCACGGCCCGGGTGACCGGGAGGTAGTTGGCATAGCCCGGGAACCCGATTCCGGGGTTGGGGCGCCAGTCGAGTCCGGTGCCGAATCCGGTGTTGGTGACCAAGTTTCGCACCGGCCAGTTCTTCGCGACGTCGGGCAGCGAGCCGCAGCTGGGCTTGCCTCCCGGCCCGCCCTTGGCCCCGATCACCGGCAGATGGTTGGGGTACTTGTACGAATCGTCACCCAACGTCAGACCCACGTCCAGCACCAGCGTCCGGCCGTTGCCACCCGGCGCGTCGTACCCGCCGGTATCCAACAACGTCTTTGCGCCAGTCAGCAGGCAGGTGTACTCCGGGCTGTACTTGAACAGCAGGTTCGTCGTCGGCTCGAGCACGTTGATCGCTTTGATGAGATTCTGCTGGTTTGGCGCGAGCAGGCTGATACCGCTGTTCGAGAACCCGATGGTGGCCAGCAGCAACGCATCCAGTTGGCTGGCGCGCGCGGTCACCGTGGCGCTGGTGGTGCTGGCCGCGTCGAGAGTGGTCACGAGGTCCTGGGCGGCAGCGCTGTAGGTGTTGTTGAAGTCCCGCAGCGCCCGCAAGTCCTGAGTGATCGTTTCGTTGCGCGGATTGAGTTCCAGCAGAACCTGATTCGCATCCGTGGTGGCCTGGCCGATGCGCTCGCCCTGACCGCGCACACCCTCGGCCAGCGCGTACAGGGTGCTGTTGAGCTTGGCGGGGTCGACCTGCTCGAGCACGTCGACCACGTTCTGGAACACGGTGTTGGCCTCGACGGTGACGTTGCGCGACACGATCACCTGACCGGGTTCGAGCCGCTGCCTGCTGGGGTTGCTGGGATAGATCAAGTCGACGAACTTGGCGCCGAAGACCGTCGTCGCCCGGATCTGCGCCTCGACGTTGGCGGGGATGAATTCGAGTTTGTCCCTGTCGATCTCGAGCTTCAGCGCCACCGGTTCGGAGCCGCCCTCGATCGCGGCGACCCGGCCCACCTGTACTCCACGCAACTTGACCTTCGCGTTGGTCTCCATCACCAGACCCGAACGTTCGGAGGTCAACGTGACGGTCTCGGTCTTCCTGAACGAGCCGACGAACAGCGCGTAGGTCAGCCAGAGCGCCACCACGATCAGTATCGCGAGGATCAGTGTCCACCAAGCGGGGTGCAGGCCTTCTCGATCGTCCATCGTCACCCGGCCAGGTTGAAGTTGCCGGACTGGCCGTACACCGCGAGCGAGAGCATGACGAGGACGAACGCGGCGACGATCAACGACGTACGCACCGCACGCCCGACGGCCTCTCCCACACCGGCGGGTCCGCCGCGCGCGGTGAAGCCGTAATAGGTGTGCACGAGCATGATCACCACCGACAACGCAATGCATTGACCAAACGACCACATCAGGTCGGTGGGATTGAGGAACGTCCGGAAGTAGTGGTCGTACACGCCGGTCGACTGGCCGTAGATCACCGTGGTTCCGAACCGCGCCGCCCAGAACGCCATCAGAACGCCGACGCAGTACAGAGGGATCACGACGAGGAAGCCCGCGATGACGCGGGTCGAGGCGAGGAACGCGATGCTGCGGATGCCCATCACCTCGAGGGCATCGATCTCCTCATTGATGCGCATGGCGCCGAGTTGCGCGGTGGCTCCGGCACCGATGGTGGCGGACAACGCGATCGCGGTGGTGGCGGGTGCGATCAAGCGCACGTTGAAGTAGGCCGACACGAAACCCGTCAGGGCCTCGACGCCGAGTTCGGAGAAGTCGCTGTAGCCCTGAACGGCCACCAATGCGCCAGTGGTCACAGTCAGGAAGCCGACGATGGCGACCGTACCGCCGATGATGATGAGTGCGCCGGCTCCGAGTCCCATCTCGGCGATGATCCGGACCAGTTCCACCCGGTAGTGGAGCAGTACGTAATGCATGTTGCGCAGCGTGCGTCCGTAGAACTTGGTCTGCATTCCGATGCGGTTCCACGGATCCGCCACGCTGCGCAACCGGCTCTTGAGCCAGGGGAACTGGGAATGCGGCCGAGAGACGGTCATTGCGTGATTCTGATCGCCACGGCTGTTGCGACGATGTTGATCGCGAACAGCGCCATGAATGTGAACACCACGGTTTCGTTCACCGCGTTACCGACCCCGGCCGGTCCACCGCGCACGGAAATCCCTTTGTAGCAGGCGATCAGGCCGGCGGAGAGTCCGAACAACGCCGCCTTCACCAGCGCGATGATCACGTCGGTGGCGCCGATGATCAGGGTGAGGCCGGCGGCGAACGCACCAGGCGAGACGTTCTGGATGTAGACCACGAAGAAATATGCGCCGGCCAAGCCGACCAGAATCACCGTGGCGGACAACGCCAGCGAGACGATGGTGGCAGCGAGCACCCGCGGAACCACAAGCGCCTGAATGGGATCGACGCCCATCACTCGCAACGCATCGAGTTCCTCACGGATCGTGCGGGCACCCAGATCGGCACACATTGCGGTGGCGCCCGCACCGGCTACCACCAGAACCGTCACGATAGGCCCGATCTGGCGTACCGTGCCCAGGGCGGCACCCGTACCGGAGAAGTCTGCGGCACCGATCTCTCCGAGAAGGATCGTCTCGATGAACGTCAGCAACACCGTGTAGGGGATCGTCAGCAACAGCGTCGGCACGATCGACACCCGTGCGACAAACCACGACTGACTGATCAATTCCCGCCATGCGAAGGGCGGCTTGAAGATAGACACCAAAGTGTCGAGCGCCATCGAATAGAAGCCGCCGAAGGCGCGCACGGGCTTGGCAATTGCGGTGGAGGCGACCATCAGTCGGGCCTTGCCCGTGTGGGGTGACCTGCCATAGGTCGTCCAACCTTCCTCGACACCAACAACCCGCGCCCGTGATGGCTGTGGCGCAAGGGTACACACGGGCGGACGCCGGGGAACCGTATATCGGGAATTTACGGTTGAGCAACCGCCAAAGCGGCTGAGGTGAGTTTCCCCACTACATCGCCGAAGATATCCGGCCACGCAGGCCCGCCCCATCCGCCGCCGCGTCCGGAGATCATCGCCTTTCGGAGACGTATTGACGGGCCCCCAGAGCGCGCAGCGCAAAGTCGAGGACCCGGGCCTTGGCCCGTCGCAGGCCGTCGTGGTCGTCGTACGTCTGAATGATCAATACGCGGCTGATGATCGCGTTGATCGCGACGGCGTCCTGCTCCGGATCGGTCAGCGGGAACGAACCGTCGCTTCGGCCGCGCCGCAGGATCTCCGCCAGCGAGCGCTCCCGGTCGGCGTGAGCCTTCTCGCGCGTCGCTCGGTAGCTTCGCGCGGCGCGCACCTCGTCGGAGTCGATCACGGTGAAATGCATCCGCATCTGGTCGTCGTGGATCAGCCCGAACATCCCCTCGATCCACGCTTCGAGCTGTTCGGCGGGGACGCCCGACTTGTCCTCGGCGATCAGGTCGAGACGCCGAGCCAAAGCGTTGGTCTCCTCGCGGAGCATGGCGAGGAACAGCTCGTCCTTGGATTCGAAGTGACGATAGAAGGCACGCGTCGACACCCCCGCACGCTGCAAAATTGCCGCGACGGGGACGGGACCCGCGTGCGGTTGTGAGAGACAGGCGTAGGCAGCCTCGATGATGCGCTCACGGTCCTGGTCGGCGAACTCCGGCTGCACGAGGGCAAAGTATATTGACGCTCTCATCAAGGGCACCGGGATCGGCCGAAATTCCCGGTGGGTAACGTGAGCCACCGGGGCGAGAGGACGGCCGTGACCGCGACTGACAGCGAACCGCAGACCGTGAAGTTCCGCGGGTCTGAGGACATCACCTTGGTGGCCGACGAGTGGAACCGCGGCGCGCACACCGAGCGTCCCTCCGTACTGCTCCTGCACGGCGGTGGTCAGAACCGCTATTCGTGGAAGAAGACCGGCCACATCCTCGCCGGCCTCGGTCTGCACGTGGTCGCACTGGATTGCCGGGGGCACGGAGACAGCGACCGAGCGCCGAACGCCAACTACACCGTTGACGCGTTGAGTGCGGATACGCTCGCGGTCGTCGAACAGATCGGCCGCCCCGTCGCTTTGATCGGCGCGAGCATGGGCGGGATGACGGGCATGCTGGCCGCGGCCGCTGCGGGGCCGGAGAAGGTGACCAAGCTCGTGCTCGTCGACGTCGTGCCGCGATACGAGAAGGACGGCAGCGCGCGCATCCGCGAGTTCATGTCCAGCGGGATAGACGGTTTCGAGTCGCTCGACGAAGCGGCTGACGCGGTGGCCGCGTATCTGCCGTACCGGAAGCGGTCGCGGAACCCCGAAGGCCTGAAGAAGAACCTGCGATTCCGCGACGGACGATGGTTCTGGCACTGGGATCCGGCGTTTCTCACCGCGCCGATCGACGACCGATTCGTCCGCGAGGAGAAGCTCGAGCACGCGGTGATGAGCTTGACCATCCCGATACTGCTCATCCGTGGGAAACTCTCCGATGTGGTCAGCACTGCGGGCGTGAAGGACTTCCTGGAGAAAGTGCCTCGCGCGGAGTTCGTCGAGCTCTCCGAGGCCGGCCACACCGCCGCCGGTGACGACAACGACGCGTTCTCCGAAGTCGTGGTGCAATTCGTCTGCCGGTGACCGCAGAACGTCGCACCGTGCGCCGAGACTGAACCTTTGTGTCAAAGCAATCGTAAAACCTCGTGCAGAAATTCAGCTTCGGCCACGGCAGCATCAGATCAGGCCAGCAGCGGCACCGCAGCCTGGCGGTCGTTGGTGAGGATCTCGAACATCGCGCGGCGGTGGGCGACCAGTTCGGCGCGTTCGAACGCCTTGCCCGCCACCTGAATTCGGCAGGTGGCGATCGCGGAGTTGTAGCAGTACTTCGCGGCGCCGTCGGTGTCGGTGTACGTCAGCCCGATCACGTCGGACGGTTCGGTCACGATCTCGCCCTCGATCATCTGCTCGCCGATCCGCCCGCCGAACGTCCACGTGAACGGGCGGTAGTGGCCGTGGGTCTGCAGGCTGCCGCGGATCGACCGCACCGCGAACTCCTGGCCGGCGTGCCGGAACACGAACAGCGTCACACCCGGCAGCAGCACCGGCCCGAGTGCGGCACGGGCGGTGACGATTTCGAGCGTCGTGTCGGGCGCGTTGTCGAACCCGCAGACCTGGCCGTACGCGTAGGACGGTGTGTGCCGGGTGCCCCAGTTGTGGTTGACGCTGCCGGTCCACCCGTCGAGCACGAGGCGGACGTCGTCGAGTTCGAGCAGCCCGTCGTACCGGGCGAGGGGATGGCGCACCGTGGTCTTGGCGGTCGGAAACCGTGCCGCGTAGGCACGGTCACTGAGCAGCCGGACCTCCGGCTCGTCGCCCGGGCTGATCCGCAGGTCCCAGCGCGCCGAGCGATGCCCGCCGGTGACCACACCCTCGGCCGACCGGTCGTCGAGGACGGTCGCACCGATCCGCGCGGTCCAGGCGTCAGTCCCGGTGTCATAGTCGTAGTCGGCCGAGTCGATCGGGTACGGCTCCTTGAGCGCGCGGTTGCCCGCCCCGTCTGGATCGAAGATCATCACCCACACATCGGCGACCGGCTCACCTGCCGTGGGAAGCAACAGAGTTTCCCGCAACCACAGCGCCTGGGGAGACTCGGGGTGGTTGGCGCGGATGTAGCGACTCTCGTAATACGGGGGCTCCGCGGGCGTCACAGAATCAGCATCCAATACTTGAGGGGTGACCGGAGCCCAGATCGCGGCCTACATTCTGGCGATAGCCGTGGCGGCCGAAGCCGTCGCGCTGGGCGTGCTGTGGATTCGGTATACCCGTCAGCGCGAGGAACTCGATGAGGCGCGCCGTCGCCTCGATACGAAGAACATGCTGCTCAGCGGCGGTCGCGAAGCGGTGAAGCAGGTGTGGCAGACCGCGAACATCTTGCGTAGGGACGGCCTCGGTGCGGCGGTGAGAACCTCAATCGAGGATCTCGCTGATTGGGCCGAGGTGGAGCGACCGGACCTGGCCCGGCTCTCACCGAGCGGCAAGATGGTGATCCTGTTCTCCGACATCGAGGACTCGACCGCGCTCAACGAACGCATCGGCGACCGCGCCTTCGTTCGGTTGCTGGGTCGGCACGACAAGATGGTGCGCCGCCACGTCAAGAAGCATTCGGGATACGTGGTGAAGAGCCAGGGCGACGGATTCATGGTCGCGTTCGCCCAACCCGATGAGGCGGTGCGGTGCAGCATGGATGTGCAGCGGTCACTTCGCAGGCCGCCCAACGGTATTCGTGTTCGCATGGGAATCCACATGGGTAAGTCGGTGCGGCGCGGCGAAGACCTGTTCGGACGCAACGTCGCTATGGCCGCGCGGGTGGCGAACGAAGCCAACGGCGGGGAGGTGCTGGTGAGCGAGGTGGTGCGCGACGCGCTGGCCGACGTCGACGACATCGCGTTCGACGACGGCCGCGACGCCCAGCTCAAGGGATTCAGCGGGTCACACCGGCTTTACGCCGTCGAGTCCTGACCGCCGGCGTTGGCCTCGGCGACCCGCTGGTGCAGCCGCGCCCTGATGTCCTCGGGCGTGTAGGAGTTGCGGCGTCGTTGATCGCGCGCGACCAGCACGCCGCCCGCCACCACACCCGCGACGCTCGCCAGCCCGACCCACTTCCAGATACCGCGCATAGCGGTCAGTCTGCCTAAGCTGCGGTTGTGAAACCAACCACCGTGTCGTTGGAACAAGCCTTGGAGGCGACGCGCACCGGCGACCTGTGGCTGTTTCGCGGACGCTCCGGGCCCGACCGGGCGATCCAGTCGTTGACCAACAGCCCGGTCAACCACGTCGGGATGACGATCGCGATCGAGGATCTGCCGCCGCTGATCTGGCACGCCGAACTCGGCGACAAGCTGACCGACATGTGGACCGGCCGCAACCAGCGTGGCGTGCAACTCAACGACGCCCGCCAGGTGGTCGAGCGGTGGATCAACAACTACCACCAGCGCTGCTGGCTGCGTCAGCTCACGCCGTATGCCAACCGCGAGCAGGAGGACCGGGCGTTGAAGGTGGTTGCCCGTATGGACGGCACACCGTTTCCGAGCACCGCGCGGCTGACCGGCCGCTGGTTTCGCGGGCGCCTTGCCGTCACCGACTTCACGCGCGGGATTCCGTTCGTGCACAGGAGAGTTCGGGACGCGACGGCGCGCAGGAAGCAGGAGCAGCTCCAGGTGGGGATGCAGACCGCGTACTGCGCGGAGACCGTCGCCATCACCTACGAGGAGATGGGGCTGCTGACGTCGGAGAAGCACTACAACTGGTTCGACCCCGGCTCGTTCTGGAGCGGAGACACCCTGCCGCTCACGCCCGGCTATCAACTGAGCCCCGAGATCGCCGTGACCCTGCGCTGATCAGCCCCTTCGAGCGGCACCGAAAGCGGTCGGCGGAGCCATCACCACCGTCCCGCTGTGTAGTGCGTGGCGGCCGCACCCCTGCGTACGCTCGATGAGGTGCCGCTGTCCACCGCTCTACGCATCGCCTCGATACTGGTCGTCGTCAAGGCCGTGCTGATCGGCGCGGTCTACTGGCGCCGCGCCGAGATCATGGGACGCCCCGTGGACGCCGGTCTCGTCGCGTGGACCGTGCTGGCGGGCCTGGTGGCGGTGGCCGTGCTGCTGACCGTCATCGCGCTCGTCGCGCGGTATCTGCGTGATCGCGGCTAGAGGCGCGCGAAGCAGGGGTTGGCATCCTCCTTGGGAATGGCGGCATCCCGGCTCGAGAACTCCCCGACGACGCCGGAGTCGGTGACCTCGACGCTGTCGGCGTGGATCCCGAGCGGGTAGTTGTCGTTGAGTTTCTTGGTCAGGTCGTTGAGCGCCGTCTGCACCGCATCCTTGGGCAGCGGGCCGGTGACATCGAGGACCTGCAAATTGAGGTCGCCGTCGGTGACGACGGGCTTGGCGGTGACGCTGTTGTCGCCGGCCTCCAAGATCACCGTCCCCGCCGCAGAATCGGTGCGCACCCCGGTGACCAGGTTGCCGACGCCGGGCAGGTTCGCCGCGACGGTGTCTTTGATACCGGCCGACTTCCAACTCAGGGTCGCGTCGAGTGATCCAATGGTGCCCTTGGAATCGCCCGTGTCCTGCAGCCGCACGTCGGCAAGGGTGACCTGCGCGGTCATGCCGTCGGCGCTCTGCACCCGCTTGCCGTCGGTGGTGACCGAGATGTTGGTGTAATGCCCGGTCATGTGTTGCCACAAGAACGGCGGGTTGACCCCGAACGAGATCTTGACGCCGTCCTCGGTCACGCACTCGGCGACCTCGGTCAGGATGCTGTCCGCGCGCTGCCGGGCATAGAGCTCACCGGCGGCCAGGCCACCGGCCAGTAGGGCGACCAGGATGACCGCGAGGAGCGCGATCGTCATCTTGTTGACGCCACGGTGGCGGCGCGGTTTCTCACCCCCGTCCGGAGCGGATCCGAAGGACGGCGGTGGTGGCGGAGCCGGCCGCTCGATCTGCTGGGTCGGCCGCACGTCGGCCGGAGACGGCGGCCGCGGAATACGTTGTGTGGGACCCGCACTCGCGGGACCCGTGCGTGCGCGAAGCTGTTCGGTCGGCTGATCGTGGTGCGCCGGGCCCGGTTGAGTTGGTGGCTCCGGCGGCCGAGGCGGCGGTCGTCGCTGGCCCGGATGCGGGGGCGGCGCGCCGCGGCCCCGCCAGTCAGGCGGACCCGGGTGGTGCGGCGGCTGCGTCACGTGCGCGATTCTGCCCTATCCGTGCGCGAGAGGCCCCCGCCAGGCTCTGTCACCTGACGGGGGCTGTCGATCGATCAGGTGCTACGCGCGCGGAGGCGGATTCGTGCCGACGTTACGGACTGCCGGGTAATCGGCGTCCCTGCGCTTCTTCAGCCCGAGCAATCCCGCCAAGCCGAGAAGTCCCACGAGCCCCCACAGGCCGGTCTTGTCGCTTTCCTGCTCGTGCTGGACATCTTGCTGAGCGACCGTTGTGGTGGTCGTTGCCGGCACGGTCAGATCGGTCGCGTTCGCCACGCCGGCGCCGCCGAACAGCAAGCTGAGCGTCATTGCGCCGACTGCCACGGTCTTCTGCATTTCTTTTGCTCCTTTGTGTCTGGAGCCAGTGGACCCTTGGGCACCGTGCCCACCCCCCTAGCTCGGGCACAGGTCTACCCAAAGGAAACTCGCTCAATCCTGCGCGCACAGAAAGCCGGCAAATGCATCGTGCGTGCATCGCTTGACCGTCTCACTCGGGGCGAAACACGATCTGCCGCTTGGCGAGGTAGGTCGCCAGGTTGTCCAGCGAGGAGTTCATCCCGTCCGCATGGTCGGCCGCCGAGATCCCGAGAGGCACGTCGTCGGCGCGCACCTCCACGCGCGTCCCGCCGTCGACTCGCGTCACCGTCCACGTCATGGTCATCGTGCCGCCGAAAGTCGTTTCGGCCGAATCAAACTCGACCGTTTGGACGACTCGATTGTCGGATTCTATCTCGACGAAGCGCCCCTGGACGACATCGGAATCGGCGTCGGTCTTACCGCCGTGCCCGGGCGGGTCGACGTACGTCAGGATCATTCGGTACGAGCCACCCGGGCGGGCGTCGAAGTGTTCGAACCGGCCTGTCATCCCGGCCGGGGGCAGCCACTCGGCGAGTGCCTCGGGGTCGACGAGGGCTTCGAAGACACGGCTCAACGGAGCCTTGACCACCTTCGATGCGGTATCTGTGCGTGCCATCGAAGAACATTGAACCCGATTTCGGCGACCACGTTTCTTGGGATCGGTAGCGCGTCTCACACCTTGTACTTGCCGCATCGGTGACGCGACACAGCGCGACGCCTTCGCGGAAGGAACCAAGCGGAAATCACGACGAACAAGCTGAAGAAGACGTTGGTCGGGGCGACATTGGCGGGTGCCGCCGCGCTCGCGGCGGGACTGGCCGCAGGATCTGCAGGCGCTACGCCGTCACCGCATCCGCAGTGGAGGATCGAGTACGCAGATCCCGCGGTTCCCGGCGATGGCTGGGTGCACTCCCCGCAGACGCGGCTATGCGACGGTTCGGTGCGGGTCGCCGGTCCGACCGTGCAGATGTGCGACGGTTCGGTGCGGATTGCCATCCCTGCGCCGTGACCGGCCGTCAACGCGGTAGCGTCCGCCTGGCCTGCCAGGTGACTCCCGGCACGGTGTTCGCCTTACTCGAGAGTGCCGCACCGACGCGCGGGACGCCTCATTTGCGGCGCTTGGAGGCCTTATTGCTCCGGTTGACCTCGACCGCAGCATTGATCAGCGCCTTGAACTTCTCGGGATCCAGCTCGTCGTGTTCCTGCAGATCGATCGACCGCCCCACCGGCGCATGCAGGCTCGCGTTGAACAGGTTGTTCGGGTCGGCGATGGACGAACCCTTGGCGAAGTTCACCTTGACCTTGCCCTTGTACATCTCCAGCGTGCAGATGAGCCCGTCCAACGAGAACGCAGGCACGCCATCGGGGTTCGACGGCTTACGCCACTTGATCTCCTCGACCACGTCGGGTTCGGCTTCCTTGATCAACGACCGAATCTCGTCGACCCGGTTCATGCGCCAGTCTTCAGACATGCCGCTAAATCTAACTCCCGCGGTTCGATCACTCCTGCCTCCGCCGTAGCGTTGCCTCACAGCACCATTCGGCTGCTTGGACCCGGGAGTGAGAGACGCGAAATGCAAAGCACAGCATCGCAGCTACACGTTTCCTTTCGCGAGAAGAGGCGATCGCCGAGGACCGCGCCCCGATACCGGTGACCAGCGATTCACCGCTCACGAGTCGACTGCTGAAGCGATACCGTTGCCGTCAGACCGTCCCGCGGGCGGCCCATGCGGCGGCGCTGACGGTGAACGGGCCATCACCCAGACGGTCCCGAGCGGTTGATTCGAGACGCAAGCGACCTTCCACATCTAGTTTGCGAACGTAGTCACCGGCCGGACCGACACCGTATGTGTAGGGTTCCCACCACTCGTCGAAAGTCGGATGCACTACGTCAACGACGAGCGACTCTTCTGCAACGTCCCGCAACCCGGCCGCCTCCCACATTTCGGTCAGGTGTGCCCTGCGCGCGCCGGTGAGGAGCGCTTCATCCTCCGCTTCCGGATCAAGTACATGAACGGCCTCCCAGAACGGGGCCAGTGCACCGGTCGGTCCATCCCACACACATGCCGCGACGACGCCACCCCGCCGGACCACCCGCGCCATCTGTCTGACGCCGGCCACCGGGTCCGTCATGAAGTGCACCACCAATTGTGCTAGAGCCGCATCGAAAGATGCTGCGGCATAAGGTAATTCTTCAGCAAAACCGCGCCGTACGTCGATCCCCGGGAACTGTTCACGGACGGCGTCGACGAACGGCATCGAAGGATCGATGGCCGCTACCTCAACTCCAACCGACACAAGTTGCCGGATCAGCGTTCCTGGGCCGCAGCCGACGTCGAGCACCTTCTCCCCTGCGCGGACCCCTGCAAATGCGACGAAGACCTTTGCAAGTGGCTCGGCGTACCTACCCATGAATCGCGCGTAGGCCTGAGGCGGGACGCTGAAACCCACCCCAGAATGCTACGCCGCCAACACTCAGCTCAACGACGTTGGTTGTTTGCAGTTGACGTGCGGTTGACCTTTGCCAGCGTGGCTCACTCGGCGTCCCGTTACCTTCGTCTCCGGGGCGATTCGAGGCGCATTCGGCTTTCAGCTCGCGACCGTCGATTCGTGCAACTCGATGCAAGCCAGGCGTCAGAGGTCTGGGATCGTCTGGCTGACGTAAGTCTGCCAATTGGCCATCTGGGCAGCCTCAACCAAGAGGGCGTGCATCTCCGGATCACTCATCATGGCTTCTTGGATTTGGCCGTAGCGTGACCAGTCCTCGGCGCTGGAAAGTACGCATAGGGTGTTCGTCGCGTCGCCACCGATCATGGTTACCAACGTCGTGACGTTTTCGGCGCCGTGCTTCCGGGCGAGTTCATTTGCCTTCTTGAGCTGCTTCTGCAGATCATCCCAACTGACGCCGCGACGAGCGGAGACTTATATGCGGTCCGGAAGGCCGGAATCTGTCCTAGTCAAGGAGGCCCGGTGCAACATCCGCACCGCCGCCGATTGAGCGCCAAGAATTGAGCAGTGTGCCCGCAGATTCCCAGATGCACCGCAGCCATTCGGGATACTCGGAGCACTCACTGCCTGCCGATCAAACAGTCCGGCCAACCGTCCGGCCACCGCCGGTCATTCAGACAGCTCAGGTAGTCGCGGTAGACGGCTGAGAGGTCGCTTTCACTCGTCCCTCGACGAATCTCCGAGGCGTCGCGTCTTCTCCACCTCACGGGCGACCTCGGCGACCTCGCGTTCGATCTCGGCGCTGCCCCGCCTTTGCGCGGCTTGCTCGCGCTCAGCGCGTTCAGCGACGCGGTGCAGTCGCTCACGCTCGCGCTGCACTGTCGCACCTTCGCGTTCGTCCGCCCGCTGCTCGCGCTCGTCCGCAATGCGTTCTCGCTCGTCCGCAATGCGTTCTCGCTCGTCCGCGATGCGGTCCCGTTCGTCGGCAACATGCTCGCGTCGTGCGAGTTCCTCCTCGCGATGGGCGCTGTCGTCGCGATCATCCGATTCGGAAGCATCGGCCCCTTCGTCACCGACCATGGTGCGACCTTATTCCGCGAGGCACGGCGGAAACCAGACGGAAGCCGGAAGCAACCGTCGAACAGTTAGCCTCCGAACCTGGCCCGGGCTTCGTCGGTGACCGGGGTGAAGAAATTGACGGAGTTGCCATCGGGATCGCGGAACAGCGGCGCCCGGGTGCCCCACGGAATCATGGTCAGTTCTGTGAGGACGTCCTCGAAAACTTCACGTAGACGGTCATATTCGGCGTCCACATGATCGACGATAAACCGAACACTCGCCCTGAAATTGGACTCCACCGGGAGACGTAGCCTAGAGAACATGAATGCCCGGCTGGAGAAGGGCCCGTTCTTCCACGGGACGAAGGCCGACCTGAAGCCAGGAGACCTGCTCACCGCGGGCTTTCCGTCCAACTACCGGCCCGAGATCCTGATGAACCACATCTACTTCACGGCGCTGCGCGACGGTGCAGGGCTGGCGGCCGAACTCGCGGCGGGCGACGGCATGCCGCGGGTGTACGTCGTCGAACCGACCGGTGAGTTCGAAGACGATCCGAATGTCACCGACAAGAAATTCCCCGGCAATCCGACCCGCTCGTACCGCAGCCGCGAGCCACTGCGCGTGGTCGAGGAAGTCCACGACTGGACGCGGCTGTCCCCCGAAGAACTTCAGGTGTGGCGCGAACGACTCGCGAAGATCTCCACCGACGAACGCGGGGAAATCATCAATTGAAGCGATCGACCTAGACGTTGAAGCGGAACTCGACGACGTCGCCGTCGGCCATGACGTAGTCCTTGCCCTCCATCCGCACCTTGCCCGCGGCCTTCGCCGCGGCCATGGACCCGGCCTCGATCAGGTCGTCGTAGGAGACGATCTCGGCCTTGATGAAGCCCTTCTCGAAGTCGGTGTGGATGACGCCGGCCGCCTTCGGCGCGGTGTCGCCCTGGTGAATCGTCCACGCGCGGGACTCCTTCGGCCCCGCGGTGAGAAACGTCTGCAACTTCAGCGTGTGAAAACCCGCCCGCGCCAACGCATCCAGCCCGCGCTCGGTCTGGCCGATCGACTCCAGCAGCTCGGCGGCCGACTCATCGTCGAGTTCCTGCAGCTCGGCCTCGATCTTCGCGTCCAGGAACACCGCGTCTGCGGGAGCCACCAGTTCGCGCAACTCGTTCTTGCGGGCCTCGTCGGTCAGCACCGCCTCATCGGCGTTGAACACGTACAGGAACGGTTTCGTGGTCAGCAGGTTCAGCTCCCGCAACGGTGACGCGTCGACGCCCGCGGCGAACAATGTCGTCCCGCCGTTGAGAACCTCCTGTGCAGCCACTGCGGCTTCGTGCGCCGGTCGGCGTTCCTTGTGCGTCCTGGCTTCCTTCTCCAGTCGCGGAAGCGCCTTTTCGAGCGTCTGCATATCCGCGAGGATCAACTCCGTCTCGATGACCTCGATGTCGGACTTCGGGTCGATGCGGCCGTCGACGTGAGCCACGTCATCGTCGCTGAACACCCGCACCACTTGGCAGATCGCGTCGCTTTCGCGGATGTTCGCGAGAAATTTGTTGCCCAGCCCAGCGCCTTCGGAGGCGCCCTTGACGATCCCGGCGATATCAACGAAGGTGACCGGCGCATGAATGATCTTTTCCGAGCCGAACATCTTGGCGAGCTCCGCCAATCTCGGATCAGGCAGCGGCACGACGCCCTCGTTGGGTTCGATCGTGGCGAACGGGTAGTTGGCCGCGAGGACGTCGTTTCGCGTCAACGCGTTGAACAGCGTCGATTTTCCGACGTTCGGCAGGCCGACGATTCCCAGGTTCAAGCTCACAGGGTCCAGAGTCTAGGAGACCGTGACGGGCACGCCCGAACCGCGCTGACAGCCACAGGGAGCGAAAGCCGGTACGGTCTACCTGTGTCAGCACAGCGCGCACGGTCGGCCGTCGTCGCCGACCACCGCTCCGCGCATCCCAACCTTCCCGGTGTACCCGGGTGGGGTGCTGTGTTGATCGCGGTCACCGCAACGACGATCGGGTTCGCGTTCGACGCCGGATCGGGTAGCAAGGAACTCAGCACGGTGTTCGCCGTCTGCTACGTCCTGGGGTGCCTCGCTGCCGTATTGGCGGTCCGGCAGCAGGCGGTGTTCACAGCGGTCATCCAGCCGCCCTTGCTCCTGTTCGTGACCGTGCCGGGCTCCTACTTCCTGTTCACCGGAGGCCAATTCACCGGGCTCAAGGATCTGGCGATCAACTGCGGCTATCCCCTCATCGAACGCTTTCCGCTGATGTTCTTCACCTCGGCGGCCGTGCTGCTGATCGGCATGTGCCGCTGGTACATCGGAATGTCGGCCCGTCGCGCGTCCCCCTCCGCCGATGAGGACTCCGAGGCGCCGAGATCTGCGCTCGCCACGGCGGTGGCGGCCGCAGCGACGGCAATTGTGACCAAGGTCAAATCCTTGATCGCCTCGCGCCGCCGTGACGAGGACGACGAGGTGGCCGCTCCGCCGCGCCGCAGGCGTCCCCAGAGCGCGGGCCGGACCGCCAGGACCGACAGGGCGGCATCGCGTGCCGGCAGGCCCGCGGCGGATCGCAGCGGCCGGCCGAGGCGCACGACGTCGCAGTCCCGCCATGTCCGGCCGCCCGAGGTGGAGCCGATCGACCCGCTCGTCGAGCGTCCGCGGCGCGCTCGCTCTGGCCGACACGCCGAGCCGTCCGGCGCGCCCGAGCCCCGTCGCCGGCCTCGCACGCCCAACCCGCGTCAGCCCGGTCCTCCCCCCTCCGAACGCCGCGCGGGCCACGAACGCAGGGGTTTCGACCGGGCCGCCGACCGCCCCGAACGTCGTCGCCGCTTCGACAACTACGAGCCTCGCGAGCCGCACGGCCGCAACGGCGCCACGAACGGTAACGGGACCCATCACCCGATTTCGCGTGTGCGTTACCGCGGCGAGGAGGCCGGCGACCGCGCGGAGTACCGCACCCGTCGAAGCGCACCCCGCGGCTACGAGGCCGACTCCTGGGAGTACGACATCTAGCCTCCTGCGCGCAGGAAGCGGCCCGCGGCGTCGACCGCCGGAGCGGAACTGCCCGCATCGCTGACGAACACCGCGAGCGCCACATCACCGTCGATGCCGACGAACCAGCCGTGGGCATGGGTGTCGTCGATGTACTCGGCGGTGCCGGTCTTGCCAAGCATGCCGGGGATGTCCTGCAACTGCTGGGCGGTTCCGCCGGTGACGGTTTCGCGCATCATCGACCGGACCTGCTCAGCGACGGCCGGCGGAACCGGATCGGGTGTCTGGTCGGGCGTGCCGGGCTGCCCCTCGACGATCGCCGGTGCCGGTGCCGAACCCCGCGCGAGGGCGGCGGCCACCAGCGCCATTCCGAACGGGGACGCGGTGACCTGGCCCTGGCCGATCCCCTCTTCCACGCGAAGAGCCGCCGTGTCGGCTTCCGGCACAGTGCCCGTGACGGTTGTCATACCGGGGGCGGTGTAGTCGATGCCGAGGCCGAGTTGCGCGGCCGCCTTGGTCAGCGCGTCCGGCGGCAGGTTCACCGCCAGGCGGCCCATGGTGGTGTTGCAGGAGCGGGCGAACGCGGTGTGCAACGGCACGTCGCCGAGGTCGAAGTTGTCGTCGTTGGGTATCTGCCTGCCCTCGATGTTCTCGGTCGCGGGACAGGCGACGATGCTGTCGGGGGTGACCTGGCCGGCCTGCAGCGCGGCCGACACGGTCACCGTCTTGAACGTCGAACCGGGCGGATAGAGACCCGTCAGCGCGATCGGCCCCTGCGCGTCGGCGGGCGCGTTCTGCGCGACGGCCAGCAGGTTTCCGGTGGACGGCTGGATCGCCACCAGCGCCGCCGGCGTGGGCAGCGGCGCCAGCGCTTCTTCGGCGGACCGCAGCATCGCGATGTCGAGGGTGCTGGCGATGTCGCCGACGGGCTTGGCGTCCTGGCCGCCCACCCGGCGCGGTCCCGTACGCGTCTGCGCGCTGACCGCCCATCCGGCAGCCTGATCGGTGCGCTGTTGCCACAGTTCGGTCAGCCCGGCCAGGGTCGGCGACGTGAGCGTCTTGTCGGTCGCCAGCAGCCGCGTCTGCGGCGCGAGCGTGACGTTCGGCAGCGTGGCCAGCTGCGCTTCGATCGGCGCGAGGTCTTCCTGGCGCAGCGTGACCGCGGTGACCGGTTTACCGCCCGCCGCGTCGAGGTCCGCGCGCAGCGACTCGCCGGTCATTCCCGGCGCGATCGGATTGATCAGCGCGGCAACGGCATTCACGTCCGCGCCGGGCGAAAGATTGACCAGCGTGACGACGTGCTGGGTCAGCAACTCGGCGCCGGTGCGGTCCAGAACCCGCGCGGCCGGTTCGGGCGTGAGCGTGCTGTAGGACAGCGGTCCCTCGTCCAGACCGGGAGCGACGGTCGCCGGGGACCAGTCGATCTTGACGTCGTCGCCCGAGGCGGTTGCGCTGCCGTTCGTCGTATAGGCCCACTCGCTCGTTCCGTCGCGGAACTTCCAGGTGGTGTCGAGGCCGAAGGTCGACGGCTTGTCGTCGTTGTGCTGCACCGACGCCACCTTGACCTGCACATCGGTGCCGAGGCTTTCGAAGAGCTTGGTCAGCGTATCCGCTGCGGCGGCCGAATCGGTCGTGACGGCCGCGGCGGCGGTGGCGTCGCCCTTCGACAACGCCTCAGCGAACGCCCGTACCGTGTTGTTCAGGCGGTCTTCGGCGTTCGAGCAACCCGCGGCGGCCAGGATCAGCGCCGCCACCAACAGCGCGCGTGCGGATACTGGGAGATTTACCAACGATTTTCGCGTCGAGTGCACGCTCGATGACGTTACGCGCGCGCGGGACGGATCTCCCTCGGCAACGCGAACACGAGCGTCTCGTTGGCCGTCGTCACCGGCTGTACGGTCTCGTAGCCGTAGTCGGCCAGCCGCTCCAACACGCCGCGCACCAGGATCTCGGGCACCGAGGCGCCGGAGGTGACGCCGACGGTTCTCACGCCGGCGAGCCATGCGGGGTCGATGTCGTCGGCGTAGTCGACCAGGTGGGCCGCGTCGGACCCGGCGCCCAGCGCGACCTCGACCAGGCGAACGGAGTTCGACGAGTTGCGCGAACCGACGACGATCACCAGCTCACACTCGGGGGCCATCGCCTTGACCGCGACCTGGCGGTTCTGGGTAGCGTAACAGATGTCGTCGCTCGGCGGGTCCTGCAGCGTCGGGAACTTCTCCCGCAACCGGCGCACCGTCTCCATGGTCTCGTCGACGCTGAGCGTGGTCTGCGACAGCCAGATCACCTTGCTCTCGTCGCGCACGGTGACGTTGTCGACGGAGTCCGGCCCGTCGACGAGCTGCACGTGGTCGGGCGCCTCACCGGCGGTGCCGACGACCTCCTCGTGGCCCTCGTGACCGATCAGCAGGATGTCGTAGTCGTCCCTGGCGAAGCGCTTGGCCTCGTTGTGGACCTTGGTGACCAGCGGGCACGTCGCATCGATGACCTTGAGGTCGCGCTCCTTGGCGGTCTGGTGCACGGTCGGGGCGACGCCGTGGGCGGAGAACACCACGATCGCCCCCTCGGGCACCTCGTCGGTCTCGTCGACGAAAACGGCGCCCGCCTTGGCCAGCGTCTCGACGACGTGCCGGTTGTGCACGATCTCGTGACGGACGTAGACCGGGGCGCCGTGCTTCTCCAGCGCGCGCTCGACGGTCTCGACGGCGCGATCCACCCCAGCGCAGTACCCCCGCGGTTCGGCCAGCAGCACGCGTTTACCGGTCACGCCACCGGCGACCGAGCTCGAGGCGCCCGGAATCCCCATGTTGATAGTCGGCGGCATGCCACCCAGGGTACGCACAGTGCCGTTCCAAGGCCGTTCGTCCCAGCCGAGAAGTCGCCCGTAGGCTGTGGCCATGGCAACCGCACCGTATGGGGTCCGTCTGCTGATTGGCGCGGCGGTAACCGCCATCGAGGAAACCCGCAAGCTGCCCCAGACCATCCTGATGTACCCGATGACCGTCGTCAGTTCGCTCGCGCACCTGGTGATGAAGGTCCAGCAGGACGTCGCCGACCTGGTCAACAAGGGTGACGAGACGCTCGAGTCGATCTTCCCGCCCAAGGACGAGCAGCCCGAGTGGGCCACCTTCGACGAGGACCTCCAGGACTCCGGCACCGACAGCGCAGCCAACGGCGACGGCGAGCGGATGACCGAGGGCAGGTTCGCGCTGTTCAGCAACGCTGACCCGCAGGCGGCCGCCGAGCGCAACGGCGAGGACGAGCCGCTGGCGATCGGCGAGGCCCCCGAGATCGTCAACGAGCTCGACTACGAGTCGCTGACGCTTGCCCAGTTGCGGGCGCGGCTGAACACGCTGCGCGTGGCCGACCTCGAGGCGCTGCTGGCCTACGAGGAGTCCACCAAGGGTCGCGCGCCGTTCCAGACGCTGCTCGCCAACAGGATCACCCGCGCGTCCGCGAAGTGACGACCCCAGCGGGGCTGGGACTATGACCGACGCCGAGCAGGGCCAGTCACCGGAGAATCCGTTTCCGGTCCGCTCCGTCTCGATGAAGATCAAGGACTGGATCGAGCGGCTGGGGACGGTCTGGATCGAGGGTCAGGTCGCCCAGCTGTCGACGCGCCCCAACTCCGGCACCGCCTACATCACGCTGCGCGATCCGTCGGTCGACATGTCGTTGTCGATCACCTGCCCGCGCGAACTGGTACTCAACGCGCCAGTGAAGCTCACCGAGGGCACCCGCGTGGTCATGCTGGGACGGCCGAATTTCTTCGTTGGCAGAGGGTCGTTCTCGTTGCGGGTCAACCAGATTCGCGCGGTCGGCGTCGGCGAGCTGCTGGCGCGCATCGAACGCCTGCGTCAGCTGCTGCACGCCGAGGGGCTCTTCGACCCGCGGCTCAAGCGGCCAATCCCGTTCTTGCCGCACACCATTGGACTCATCACCAGCCGCGGCAGTCATGCAGAACACGACGTGATCTCGGTGGCCACCAATCGCTGGCCCGCGGTGCGATTCGCGGTGCGCAACACCGCCGTGCAGGGCCCCAACGCGGTGCCCCAGGTCGTCGAGGCGCTGCGCGGTCTCGACGCCGACCCCGACGTCGACGTGATCGTCCTCGCCCGCGGCGGCGGCAGCGTCGAGGATCTGCTGCCCTTCTACGACGAGACGCTGTGCCGCGAGATCGCCAAATGCACCACACCGGTGGTCAGCGCGATCGGCCACGAACCCGACAATCCGCTGTGCGACCTGGTCGCTGACCTGCGCGCCGCCACGCCGACCGACGCGGCCAAGCGCATCGTTCCCGACGCCGCCGCCGAGCAGGCGTACATCACCGACCTGTGCCGGCGAGGTGGCAACGCGCTGCGCAACTGGGTCACCCGCGAACAGCGCGCCCTGGATCAGTTGCGCAGCAGACCCGTGCTCGCGCATCCGATGACCGCGGTCACCGCCCGCGCCGACGAGGTCGACCGGCTGCGCATCACCGCCCGCCGGGACGTCACCCGGCTGGTGGCCACCGAAACCGATCGCATCGAACATCTATCGGCGCGGCTGAGCACGCTGGGTCCGGCGGCGACGCTGGCCCGCGGCTACGCGGTGGTGCAGACAATGCCCGACGCCCAGGTGCTCCGCACCACCGCCGACGCCACGAAGGGTGTGCGGTTGCGCGTGCGAGTGGTCGACGGGGCGATCATGGCGATCAGCGAAGGACCGGAAGGGGCATAAAATGAAGCCCATTAGTGAATTGGGATATGAGGAAGCCCGCGAAGAACTGGTGGCGGTGGTCCAGCAGCTCGAACAGGGCGGCCTCGATCTCGATGCGTCGCTGAAGTTATGGGAGCGCGGCGAAGAACTGGCTAAACGTTGTGAGCAGCATTTAGCTGGAGCCCGAAAGCGCATCGAGGACGCGCTGGCGGCCAAACCCGCCGAGGAAAGTTGACATCGCAACCACAAATTGCTCCAGGGGTCGAAACTGTAACACGTTTCAGTTACCCTGCTCGGCATGGGTGACTCAACGCTGACCACCGAACTGGGCCGAGTGCTCGTCACGGGCGGGTCCGGATTCGTCGGCGCCAACTTGGTGACCGAACTGCTCAATCGCGGCCACGAGGTCCGCTCCTTCGACCGGGCCCCCTCGCCGCTGCCGGCGCACCCCGGACTCGAGGTCGTCGAAGGCGACATCTGCGACCCCGAACAAGTGGCGGCCGCGGTCGCCGGCATCGACACCGTGTTCCACACCGCCGCGATCATCGACCTCATGGGCGGTGCGTCGGTCACCGACGAGTACCGCAGACGAAGTTTCGCGATCAATGTCACCGGGACCGAGAACCTCGTGCACGCCGCCCGCGCCGCCGGTGCGAAACGGTTCGTCTACACGGCGTCCAACAGCGTCGTGATGGGCGGCAAGCGCATCTCCGGCGGCGACGAAACCCTGCCGTACACCGAGCGCTTCAACGACCTGTACACCGAGACCAAGGTGGCCGCGGAGAAGTTCGTGCTGGCCGCCAACGGGGTCGACGGACTGCTCACCTGCTCCATCCGCCCGAGCGGCATCTGGGGCCGGGGTGACCAAACGATGTTCCGCAAGGTGTTCGAGAGCGTGCTGGCCGGGCACGTCAAGGTTCTGGTCGGAAGCAAGAACGTCAAACTCGACAACTCCTACGTGCACAACCTGATTCACGGCTTCATCCTCGCCGCCCAGCATCTCGTCCCGGGCGGCAGCGCGCCGGGGCAGGCGTACTTCATCAACGACGGCGAACCGATCAACATGTTCGAGTTCTCCAGGCCCGTCGTCGAGGCGTGCGGCAGGCGCTACCCGAAGATCCGGGTCCCCGGCCGCCTGGTATGGCTGGCGATGACCGTCTGGCAGTGGCTGCACTTCCGGGTCGGGATTCCCAAGCCGATGATCGAACCCCTTGGCGTGGAACGCCTTTACCTCGACAACTACTTCTCGATCGCCAAGGCCGAACGCGACCTGGGCTACCGGCCGTTGTTCACCACCGAACAGGCGATGGCCGAATGCCTGCCGTACTACGTCGATCTCTTCGACCAGATGAAGAACGCGTCGAAGGAACCGGCGATGAGCGTTGCGGCGGCCGCACCGCCCGAGGGCTGAGCCGAACGGTCAGCGAGCCAGGTGGACCGGCTGATGCGTGCTCTGCTCGATCTGCGACGACGCGCGCTGTAGCAGTTCGGCACCGAGCGCGATCAGTCCCCTCGCCGCGGCGATCTCCTCGCCGACCAGCGGCTGCGCGGAGTCCCGGGGGTTGCGGTAGGCGTCGCCCTGGGCGGTCACCGTCTCGCCGTCGTCGCGGGTGGCCCGCACGGTCGCATGGGTGTGGGTGTCGTCCTCGTTGAACTCGATGTCGATGCGCCAGGCGTTGTCTTGGACTTTGTCGTACATACCAATCACCTTCCGGATACAGCGTGCTCCTCCGACCGGCGATTCGCACGCGTTTGAACCGCGCCGCACGGGGCGACCAGGCAAGGTGGTGGTGATGGTCGAGTCACGATTCACAACCAACGCCTGTGCGCGCCTGCACTACCTGGATTCCGGCGGGCCCGACCGCGGAGCGCCGGTGGTCTTCGTTCCCGGCTTCACCGACGTCGCCGACGACTACCCGGCGGTGCTGCCGTTGTTCGGCCGACGGACGGTGGTGGTCGACCTTCGGGGGCACGGCCGTAGCAGCGCACCCGAAAGCGGTTACGACTCAGCGGTTCTCGGTGGTGACGTCGCCGCAGTGGTCGATGCCGTGACCGACGGCCCGGTCCACCTGATGACGTTCTCCCGCGGCACTCCCTACGCGCTGACGTGGGCTCTGGCGAATCGTGGGCGGGTCCGCTCGATCTCGATCGGCGACTACGTGCCCGAGGAGATCACGCTCCCGCCGGAGGTCTCGACGTTCCTGCTGGACGGCAGGTGGCGAGGCACCCCGGTGCACGAGCGGGTGAACCGCGCCGCCGGGGAGGCGATCTTCCGCGCTGCCCGCAGACAGTCGTTCTGGGAACCGATGGCGCAGTGGCAACCTCCGCTGCTCGTGGTGCGCAGCCCGAACAGCCCGTTGATCTCCGACGCCGCCTGGGCGCGTTACCAGGCGTTGTTTCCGTCGGCCTCGCTGCATGTATTCGCCGACTCTCCGCACGACATTTTCCGCCCCGACCGCGAGCGCTATCCGGAGTTGGTGCGTGCCCACATCGACGCGGTCGACGGCTAGGGCAGTGTCACCAACGGCGTGACTTCGCCTGTACCGCTGTTGATCAGCGCCGCATTGTCCAAACGAGCGCGCAACGGCAGGACGTCCATCACGGTGCCCGCGAGGGTCGGCAGCTGATCGAGCGTCGCGCGAGGCGCCAGCGAGCAGTGCGGTACCCAGACTCCCGGCCGGTAATGCTTGTGCAGGTCGGCGCCGCTCGCCACGAGGGCCTCGGCGATCCGCTGCTGGCGGGCCACCAGCTCCGTGCTGACTCCCGCGACCAGCCACACCCGCCCCCGCCGAAACAGACCGATCCCGTCGAACGTCAGCTCGACGGGGTCACCCGGGTCCAGTGCGGCGAGTGCGTCGGCGACGGCGGCGTCGTCCCATTGGCGCAGCACCGCGTACGACAGGTGCGGCAGGTGCCTGCCGTGGGTGTGCGAGCGCAGGCTTGGCACGCCGATCTCCTCGAGCCGATCCCACAGCCCGTGTACGGCCCGTTCGGCGCGGCGGTCGAAGAGCAGGCAGAGGGCGAGGGCCACGTCACGGATATTGCCATCCTGGCTCGCGGGCCAGGCCCGTCACGCGGGGATCGGGATGCCATGGCACACGCCGATTTCTGCGAGAAGGTCGTGAAGCCGGGGCGCGGACGACCGTGCAGCAGAAGTCGGCGCACCAGGGCGCAGAGGGTCAACCCGTTTCGGCGGCCTTTTTGATCGCCGCCAGCGTCGCGGGGATGCCGGTGCGCGCCGCCTCACGACGTTCGGCGATCTGGGCGTCGGCCTGATCGCCATACCGCTCGCGAAAACCCGCGATGCCTTTGGGCCGCAGCTCCCAATGCTCGGTCAGCGTGGTGCCGCCGTCGGCGGGCTCGAAGGTGTAACCCCAGTAGACCCAGCCGTCGTTGACCTCCCAGGCGAACTCGCGCCCGGGATCGGCAGCGACCACCTGCGAGCGCGTCTCCCAGGTGCGCGATGGTGTTTCGTTGCGGCCGGTGAACCACGCGCCGACCCGCGGGCCGTCGCCCTCGTCCCACCAGCACGCCCGGCAGATCGGGCTCCATTCGCCCATTCGGGTCACGTCGGAAACCATCGCATACAGCTCGTCGGGATCCGCGGCCACGTGAATCGACTCGCTCATCCTCAGATCGCTCACCGGTCGAGTGTGTCAAAGCGCTAAGTTGAAACGCGTTCTACTCCGTCGAAAGGGCAACTGTATGAACAACGGGCCGTCCGCCAGGCAATCGGTGGTGATCGGCGCGGCGTCGGGCATCGGATGGGCGACGGCCCGGGCGCTGGCGGCGGAGGGAGACCGCGTCACCCTGGCCGATCGCAACATCGACGGCGTCCGCGAGCGCGCCGCCGAACTCGGGGACCCGCACACCGCCGCCCACGTCGAAGTCACCGACGAGGCGTCGGTGCAGGCCCTGTTCGACCAGACCGGACCGCTCGACGTCGTCGTCAACTGCGCCGGGTTCAGCACCGTCGGATTGATCACCGACCTCGCCGTCGAGGACTTCCGCGGGGTCGTCGACGTTTGTCTCAACGGCGCGTTCATCGTCGCCAAGTACGCCGGCCGCACGCTGCGCGAAGGCGGTGCCCTGGTGTCGATCAGCTCGCTCAACGGCCGCCAACCGGCCGCCGGGATGAGCGCCTACTGCGCCGCCAAGGCGGGGCTGTCGATGCTCACCCAGGTCGCCGCGCTGGAGTGGGGGCCGCGCGGCATCCGCGCGAACGCCGTGGCGCCGGGCTTCGTACACACGCCGCTGACCGCACCCGCCGCGGCCGTTCCCGGCGTCGTAGAGGAGTACGTCGAGAACACCGCACTCGGCCGCGCGGGCACGCCGGAGGACATCGCCGAAGCGGTGCTGTACCTGTGCTCGCCGAAGGCGTCCTGGCTGACCGGCGAGGTGCTGGACCTCAACGGCGGCGCCCACATGAAGCGCTACCCCGACGTTATGGGACACGTCATGAAACTGGCTGAGTCACAATGAGTTTCACTGGAAAGCAGGCCCTCGTCACGGGCGGTGGCTCGGGTATCGGCGCCGCCTTGTGCCGGGCACTCGTCGCCGCGGGCGCCGATGTCGTGTGCACCGACGTCGACGGCGACGCCGCCCAGCGCACGGTGGCCGGTTTCGGTACCAAGGCCCGGGCGGCTCGCCTCGACGTGACCGACGCTTCGGCGGTGCAGGCCGCCGTCGACGACGTCGTGAACCGTGCCGGGCGGCTCGATCTGATGTTCAACAACGCCGGAATCGTCTGGGGCGGCGACACCGAACTGCTGACGCTGGACCATTGGAACGCGATCATCGATGTCAACATCCGCGGGGTGGTGCACGGTGTGGCGGCCGCGTACCCGTTGATGGTGCGCCAGGGCCACGGCCACATCGTCAACACCGCGTCGATGGCCGGGCTGACCGCGGCCGGACAGGTCACCAGCTACGTGATGACCAAACACGCGGTCGTCGGGCTCAGCATGGCGCTGCGCTCGGAGGCCGCCGCGCGCGGCGTCGGGGTGCTCGCCGTGTGCCCCGCCGCGGTCGAGACGCCGATCCTGGACAAGGGCTCGGTCGGAGGTTTCGTCGGCCGCGACTACTTCCTGCAGGCCCAGGGCGGCAAGCCCTACGACGCCGACCGCCTCGCCAGCGACGTGCTGCGCGCGATCGAGAAGAACAAGCCGATTCTGGTCAAACCCCGCATCGCGCACGCGCAGTGGATGTTCGCGCGGCTCGCGCCCGCGCTGATGAACCGGGTCTCGATGCGGTTCATCGCCGACCAACGCGCCAAACAAGCGCAAGTGAGGTCCGGCACGCTGTAGACATAGCGGCAATGAGTACCGAGTTCTCGCTGCCTCAACGCCGCGCGCTGGCCGTCGCGACCGTCATCGCGATTGCGTTCGGCGCCTACTTCCTGCGCGGGTACTTCATCCTCATTGTGGTGGCCGCGGTGGCGGCGTACCTGTTCTCACCGCTGTACGCGCGGCTCAACAGGCGGATGGGCAGCGGGTTGTCGGTGACGCTGACCCTACTGGCGGCATTCGCGGCGGTGATCGTGCCGCTGAGCCTGTTCGTGACGCTGGCCGTCGTCCAGATCACGACCATGGTCGAGCGGGTGGCGGAGTGGGTCAGCCGGACCGACCTGTCCGCGCTCGGGGACCGCGCACTGCATCTCGTCAACGACCTGCTCCGCCGCGTGCCCTACATCGACACGACGGTCACCCCGGAATCGCTGCGCAGTTCGATGGCGCGGGTCGCCCAGGAGGCCGGCCAGTGGCTGCTCGGCCTGCTGCAGGGCGCGGCGGGCGGCCTGTTCGGCGGCATCACCGCGGCGATCCTGTTCGTGTACGTGTTCGTGTCGCTGCTGACGAACCGCGACCGGGTGGTGGCGATGATCCGCCAACTCAACCCGCTCGGCGAGGAGATCACAGACGTCTACATGGCGAAGATGGGCGCGATGGTGAAGGGCACCGTGATGGGCCAGTTCGTCATCGCGGTGTGTCAGGGCGTTGCGGGTGCCGCGTCGATCTACCTCGCGGGGTTCCATCAGGGCTTCTTCCTGTTCGCCGTGCTGTTGTCGGCGCTGTCGGTCATCCCGCTCGGCAGCGGCATCGTGACGATCCCGTTCGGTATTGGAATGATCCTGTTCGGCAACGTCTTCGGCGGCGTCTTCGTGGTCCTGTTCCACCTGATCGTGGTGACCAACATCGACAACTTCCTGCGCCCTATCCTGGTGCCGCGCGAGGCGCGTCTCGACGCCGCGCTCATGCTGCTCGCCGTGTTCGCCGGCATCAGCATGTTCGGCGCATGGGGCATCGTGATCGGCCCGGTGTTGATGATCGTCATCGTCACCACGATCAGCGTCTATCTCGAGGAGTACAAGGGCGTGCCGATGCGACGGCCCGACAGCGACGACGAAAAGCCCAAGCGCCGAAACCCGTTGTGGTGGTTGGGCCGCCGCATCAAGGAGGCCAGGGGTAAATCGAAGGCCGAGCCGAAACCTAAACCAGTCGCTCCTTGAGGAACGCGACGACGCGCTTGAGCGCCGCATCGGTCGGATGCCCCTCCCGCTGGCGCAGTTCCAGCGTCAGCACCGAATGCGCCGTCGGGCCGAATCCGTGCTCGTTACCTTTGCCCGAATCGATCTCGATCACCTCGAACGCGTCCCCGAGCCGTTCCTTGAGCGTCTGGAAGCGCTCGGACGGCACCAGCCGGTCACCGCTGAAGCGCAACCCCAGCGCGCACAAGCCCTCGTCGGCGGCGCGGCGCTCGATGACCCGCAGCTCCGCCTCGGACAGTCCGGGGTCGCGGCGCTGCTTCGGCGTCAGCGGCAACGGCAGCGAGGGTTGGCTCATCACCGGGGCGAGCACGCTGTCGTCGACTGCCGCGGCCAACGCGAAGCCACCGGTGAAGCACTGCCCGATGACGCCGACCCCTTTGCCGGGGGTCTGCTCGTTGAGATCGCGGGCCAGCGCCCGCAGGAAGTGCGCGACGGGACGGTCGGCCTTGGTGGCGAACGCGGCGAACTCCTTGGCCACGCACCCGCGCACCATCACCGGCACCATGCCCGGCCGCATCGGCGGTGCGCCCGGGGTGCCGAACAGCGAGGGGATGGCGACGGTGAACCCCGCGTCGACGAGGTGGTTGCCGAGGGCCAGCACCCCGGGATGGGCGCCGGGCATCTCGGGGATGAGCACGACGCCGGGCCCTTCACCCTTGCGGTAGACGTCGTGGGTGTAGCCGGCGGCGGTGAAGGGCGCGGCGGCCCAACCGGTGAGGTCGGCTTCCGGAGCGGCATCGGCGGCGGTCATGGTCTCCCCGTGATCTAGGGCAGGGGCGCCGCGGACTGCGTCGCCGCAGCCAGCGTACGAAAGTCGCCGGCGTTCGCGGCGCCGGTCAGCGCGATCTGTGCGGGTCCCGTCGGTCCGGTCACCCGCGCGGTCCACACCGGTTCGGCGGGCTTGCCGTCGCTGTCGCTGCCCTCATAGACCACCCACTTGACCCCGTCGACATCCTGCACCCCGGTGGGCACGACATCGGAGTCCAGCGATCCGACCAGCTTCTCCTCGTCGGCGTTGCTCTGGGTCAGGCTCACGTAGAGCCCGCTCGGCGCGAGATACCCGACGGTGGAGCTAACGGCGCGCAGCGGCTGGCCCGTCGCGGGATCGGTGCGGCCGGCCTCTATTCCGCCGCGGCTACCCGAATTCGACTGCCAACCGTCCGGCAGCGCCGGAATCCGGATCGGGATCTTCAGCGCGGCGGCGTCAGCGCGCAGAGCCGCGGGGGCGTCGTACGACGGGACCGGCCCCTGGCTGGGACCGCCGGCCTGAAACGAGCACATCCCGAGCATTCCCGCCAGCACGATGCAGGCCACCACCAGCGGCGCCATCGACCAGAACATGTCCCGGCCGTCATGCAGCAGCCGCGACTTCGCGGCCCGGGCCGGTCGGCCGGCCTCATTCGGCCGGCGTGGCGCAGGAGCCGGTTGCGTGGTCACGCTGCCAGTATCCCAGCTCCCGAACGCGGACCCGCTAATGGGACAATCTGGGCCATGAGTCCGACCCGTGGTGAAGCCCCAGACCGAAATCTCGCGCTCGAGCTCGTCCGAGTGACCGAGGCAGGCGCCATGGCCGCGGGCCGCTGGGTCGGTCGCGGCGACAAGGAGGGCGGCGACGGTGCGGCCGTCGACGCCATGCGTGAGCTGGTGAATTCGGTGTCGATGCGCGGCGTCGTGGTGATCGGCGAGGGCGAGAAGGACAACGCGCCGATGCTCTACAACGGCGAGGAGGTCGGCAACGGCGACGGACCGGAGTGCGATTTCGCCGTCGACCCGATCGACGGCACCACGCTGATGAGCAAAGGCCTGTCCAATGCCATCTCGGTGCTCGCGGTCTCCGAGCGCGGGACCATGTTCGACCCCTCCGCGGTGTTCTACATGAGCAAGATCGCCGTCGGACCGGAGGCGGTCGACGCGATCGACATCACCGCCCCGATCGGGGAGAACATCCGCCGGGTGGCCAAGGCCAAGAACGTGTCGGTCTCCGATCTGACGGTCTGCATCCTGGACCGGCCCCGCCACCAGCAGCTGATCGCCGACGTGCGGGAGGCGGGTGCGCGGTGCCGGTTGATCACTGACGGCGACGTCGCGGGCGCGATCTCGGCGTGCCGGCCGAACACCAGCACAGACATGCTGGCCGGGATCGGCGGGACGCCCGAGGGCATCATCGCCGCGGCCGCGATCCGCTGCATGGGCGGCGCCATCCAGGGCCAGTTGGCGCCCAAGGACGACGAGGAACGCCAGAAGGCGCTCGACCGCGGCTACGACCTCGACCGCGTGCTGACGACCGAGGATCTGGTCTCCGGCGACAACGTCTTCTTCTGCGCGACCGGCGTCACCGACGGTGACCTGCTCAAGGGAGTGCACTTCTACAGCGGCGGTTGCACCACGCAGTCGATCGTCATGCGGTCCAAGTCGGGCACCGTGCGAATGATCGAGGCGTACCACCGCCTGTCCAAGCTCAGCGAGTACTCCGCGATCGACTTCACCGGCGACAGCAACGCCGTCTACCCCTTGCCGTAAATCACTGACAAGTAAGGACATTCATGAGCGTCGAGTCAGACAGCGCAACCGAGACCGAGTACCGCATCGAGCACGACACCATGGGCGAGGTCCGGGTGCCGGTCAACGCGCTGTGGCGCGCGCAGACTCAGCGCGCGGTCGAGAACTTCCCGATCTCCGGGCGCGGGCTCGAGCGCACCCAGATCCGGGCCCTCGGCCTGCTGAAGGGCGCGTGCGCACAGGTCAACAAGGACCTCGGTCTGCTGGCACCGGAGAAGGCCGATGCGATCATCGCCGCGGCCGGTGAGATCGCCGACGGCCTTCACGACGACCAGTTTCCGATCGACGTGTTCCAGACCGGCTCGGGCACCAGCTCGAACATGAACACCAACGAGGTGATCGCCGGCATCGCGGCGCGCAACGGCGTGACCGTGCACCCCAACGACGACGTCAACATGTCGCAGTCGTCGAACGACACCTTCCCCACCGCGACGCACATCGCCGCGACGGAAGCCGCTGTGCGCCATCTGATTCCCGCACTCGAGGTGCTGCACGAATCCCTGACGTCCAAGGCGCGGCAGTGGCGCACCGTGGTGAAGTCCGGGCGCACACACCTGATGGACGCCGTTCCGGTGACGCTCGGCCAGGAGTTCAGCGGCTATGCCCGTCAGGTCGAGGCCGGTATCGAACGGGTCAAGGCGACGCTCCCCCGCCTCGGTGAACTCGCCATCGGCGGCACCGCGGTGGGCACCGGGCTCAACGCGCCCGACGACTTCGACGAACGCGTCGTCGCCGTGCTGCGCGACCAGACCGGTCTGGCCGAATTGCAGGTCGCCGCCAACCATTTCGAGGCTCAGGCGGCCCGCGACGGACTGGTCGAGGCGTCCGGCGCGCTGCGCACGATCGCCGTGTCGCTCACCAAGATCGCCAACGACATCCGGTGGATGGGCTCCGGGCCGCTGACCGGGCTCGGCGAGCTGCAGCTGCCGGATCTGCAGCCGGGCAGCTCGATCATGCCGGGCAAGGTGAATCCCGTCATCCCCGAGGCGATCACGCAGGTGGCGGCGCAGGTGATCGGCAACGACGCCGCCATCACGTGGGGCGGCGGCAACGGTGCGTTCGAGCTGAACGTCTACATCCCGATGATGGCCCGCAACATCCTCGAGTCGTTCAAGATCCTGACGAACTCCTCGAAGTTGTTCGCCGAGCGGTGCATCGACGGCCTGGTGGCCAACGAGGACCGGCTTCGCGAGCTGGCCGAGTCGTCACCCTCGATCGTCACACCGCTCAACTCCGCGATCGGCTACGAGGAGGCCGCCGCGGTGGCCAAGCAGGCGCTCAAGGAGAAGAAGACCATCCGTCAGACCGTCATCGATCGAGGCCTGATCGGCGACAAGCTGTCCGAGGAGGAACTGGACAAGCGCCTCGATGTGTTGGCGATGGCCAAGGTGAAAGACGACGAGCGCTAAGGATTTTCGCTCTCCCTCCCTGGCTGAACGCCCGGTGGAGGAGAGAGCGGTAGCGGACTTCCTCGACTCCGCATCGCAATCGCCCTCGGCCCTGCTGATCGAGGGCGAGGCCGGCATCGGCAAGACCACGCTGTGGCAGGCGGCGCTCGAACGCGCCGGCCGGCGCGGTTTCCGCGTGCTGTCGGCCCGCAACGCCGGCGCCCAGTCGGTGCTCGCCTACGCCACGTTGACCGCGCTGCTCGCCGACGTCGATACCGCCGAGTTCGGTGATCTGCCGGCCGCCCAGCGCGGCGCCGTCGAACGGATCCGGCGGGCCGACCGCGCCGACGGCGCAGCCACCGACCAACGCGCTGTCGCGGCGGCGTTCCTGTCGATCGTCGAGAAGCTGGCCGCTCGACAGCCGCTGGTGCTGGCCATCGACGACGTGCAGTGGGTCGATCCGTCCAGCTCGCATGTGTTGTCGTACACGGCCCGTCGGCTCACCGGGCCGGTCGGCGTGCTCGGCACTCTGGCACCGACGGCGAAACCGCCGACGACGCCTGGTTACAACTGCGGCGGCCCGATGCCACCCAACGAATCTCCCTGCAACCGTTGACGTCCCGCGCGCTTCAGGCCGTCGTCACCCAGCATCTCGAACGCCCGCTGTCGCGGGCGAAGATGACCCGCATCTGCCAGATCTCGGGCGGAATCCCCTTTTACGCAATCGAACTGGCCAAGGTGGCAGATGACAAGGCCGACGGTCCGCTACCGAATACCTTGGCCGCGGTGGTCGAGGCGCGGCTGAGCGGGCTGACCGCCGAGACCATGCGCGCGCTGCTGGCTGCCGCCTCCGCCGCCGAACCGACCGTCGACCTGGTGGCCGCCGCGATCGATGCCGAACATGAGCACGCGGTCGAACTGCTCGAGGCCGCCGAGCAGTACGGCGTCGTCCTCATCGACGGCAGCCGGATCCGCTTTTCGCACCCCCTGTTGGCAACCGGCGTGTACACCGGAGTCTCCGCCGACGAGCGCAGGCGTATGCACAACAAGCTTGCCGTAGTCGTCGACGAGCCCGAGTTGCAGGCGCGCCATCTCGCCCTCGCCGCGACCACCGACGGCTCCGCCGGCCATCGGGAGACGGTCGCCTCGCTCGAGCGAGCGGCCGCGACCGCCCATGCGCGCGGCGCCCCGGCCGCCGCGGCAGAGCTCATCGACCTCGCCATCTCGCTCGGCGGCGACACCCCCGAACGGCGGATGCGATTGGCGGCGTACTGCTTTGACGGCGGAGATCCGCCCAGGGCCCGCGCCCTGCTGGAGGGCGTCGTCGCCGGGCTTGCGCCTGGACCGCTGCGCGCGGAGGCGCGGCACATGCTGGCGGTGGTGCGATTCATCGACGACGGCTACACCGAAGCGGTGGAGCTGCTGGCGACCGCGCTCGACGAGGACGATCCGGACGGCCCGCCGAAGACGATCATGCTCACCACGCTGGCGTACGGGTTGTTCATGACCGGCGACCCGGTCGCCGGTCGACGCCGCGCCGAGGAGTCCGTGGGGTGCGCCGAAGAGCTCGGCATTCCCGGTCTGCTCAGCCTGGCTCTCGGGGTGCGGGCGACGATGGGGTTCTTTCTCGGTGGCGGGTTGGACGAGGAGAACATCCGCCGCGCGCTCGAACTCGAAGACACCGAGACCTTCACCCCGATCATGTTGCGGCCCAGCGTCGAACACGCGCTGATGCTGGCCTGCATCGGGGACCTCGACACCGCGTACGAGCGCATGAAGGAGATCTCGCGCCGCTGCACCGACAGGGGTGCCGAGGGCGAGGTGGTCTTTATCGAATTCTACGTCGCCTTGACCCGGATCTGGCGGGCCGACCTTGCCGAGGCCAAACGGCTGGCCCGCGAAATCACCGATCTGGCAAGGCAACTGGGCGGCGAGTTCCCGGCGATGCTGAACCTGGTATTGCAGGCCTGGCTGGCCGCATACGACGGCGCCGAGAATCGGGCCAGGCTGTCCGCGGCGGACGCGATCGATGCCTGCCGGCGCAGCGGCACCGCATGGCACGAGGATTGGACGCTGACGGCGCTGGGGTTCTTGGAGGTCTCGCTCGGAAACTACGGAGCGGCGATGGACTTCCTCGAACCGCTCGTGTCGCGCCTCTCGCCGGAGTGCACCGAGATCCAGGCCGCTGCGTTCGTACCGGACGCGGTCGAGGCGCTGGTGGAGCTGGGCCGCACGACCGCGGCCGAACCGCTGGTGGCTGCATTGGAACGCAACGGCCGTCGCCTCAATCGAGCGTGGATGCTGTCGGTCGGCGGCCGCTGCCGGGCGATGCTGCACGCCGCCGCGGGCGATCTCCACGAGGCTGTGGCCTGCGCGCGCCGGGCATTGGACGACCACGCCCGGCTGGCGATGCCGTTCGAACGCGCGCGGACCCAACTGCTGCTCGGGCAGTTGCAGGCCCGGCTTCGCGAGCCGGACGCCGCGGCGACCCTGAACGAAGCGCTGGCCACGTTCGACGGCCTGGGCACGCCGGTGTGGGCGGAACGCGCCAGGTCCGCACGCGATGGGCTCCGGTCCGCCGCATCGGCGCCGGCCGCCCTGACCGCGGCCGAACTGCGCATCGCCGAACTCGCGGCCGCCCGCCTGACAAACCGTGACGTGGCGGGTGAATTGTTTCTCAGCGCAAAGACCGTCGAGGCCACCCTCGCGCGGGTGTACCGCAAGCTCGGCATCCACTCCCGAGCCGAGCTGACCCGCACGATGGGTCAGCGGGGCCGCCAAGGGGTATAGACGGGTCGACCGGTTAAGGCTCAGCTGCAATTGTGAGTAGGTGCCAGGGGACACGGGACACACTGTGATCGGCCAGTCGACACATCAGCGCGCCATCGCGGCCTTCCTGGACTCCATGGCGCTCGGCCCCTCGGCGTTAGTGATCGACGGGGAAGCCGGTATCGGCAAGACGACACTGTGGCTGGCCGTCGTAGAGCAGGCTCAGCAGCGTGGCTTTCACGTGCTCTCGACTCGACCGGCGGCGGCCGAGTCGGTGCTCGCCTATACCGCGCTGGCCGATCTTCTCGAGGAAGCCGACCCGCGCACGTGGGCCGACCTGCCGACGCCGCAACTCCTCGCGGTGGACCAGGTGCTCCTGCGGGCCGACAACGATGCGGTGACCGACCAGCGCGCGGTGGCCGCCGCGTTCCTCGCGGTGGTGGAACGACTCAGCGAGGACCGTCCCGTGCTGCTGGCGATCGACGACCTGCAGTGGCTCGACCCCTCGAGCAGGCACGTCATCGCGTTCGCGGTACGACGGCTCACCGGTCGCATCGGGCTGCTGGCCAGCCTGCGCGCCGAGGTCGGCGACGGCGCCGGCGACGACTGGCTCGAGTTGTCCCGGCCCGACGCTGTGCGCCGAATCCGATTGAGCCCGTTGAACGTGCAGGATCTGCATCGCGCCGTCTCAGCACGGCTGCGGCGGCCCTTCTCGCGTCCGACCATCGGCCGGATCCATCAGGTTTCGGGCGGAAACCCGTTCTATGCCATCGAATTGGCGCGTTCACTCGATGAGCGGGCACCGGGAATGGACGCGTCGCTGCCTCGCACCCTGACCGACGTCGTGCGAACCCGGTTGGGCAGCCTCGACACGGACGTCCACGACGCGCTGTTGGCCGCATCGTGCCTCGCCGTCCCGACGGTCGAGCTGGTGTCGAATGCGACGACCGGCGACGAGGACCGGTTGGTCGAACTGCTCGAGATCGCCGAGAGCAAGGGCATCATCGCGATCGACGGCAACCGGATCCGGTTCTCCCATCCGCTGTTGGCCAGCGGCGTCTATTCTCAGGCGTCGCCCGGCCGCCGCCGCGCGATGCACCGCCGGCTCGCCGAGATCGTCGACGAACCCGAGCTGCGGGCACGGCATCTGGCGCTGGCCACCACCAAGGGCGACGATCTCACCCTTGCCGCGCTCGACACGGCCGCGGAATCGGCGCGGGTGCGTGGCGCGCCCGCCGCCGCCGCCGAACTGGTGGACCTGGCGATCGGCCTGGGCGGCGATACCGCGGAACGGCGGTTGCGTTCGGCGCTGCACCATTTCGACGCCGGCGATCAGGAGCGGGCGGCGGCGGTGCTGGAGGAGGCCATCGAAAGTCTGCCGACGGGCGCGCTGCGTGCGGAGGCGCTGAGCAGGCTGGCGGTCGTTCGACTGTACGGGGCCGGCTTCATCGAAAGTGCGCGGCTGTTGCGTGAGGCGCTCGATGAGGTACACGACAACCAGGCACTGCGCGTGCAGATCCTGATCACGTTGGCCTACACACTGTTTCACGCAAATCAACTGCAGCAGGGGCTGGAGACCGCGGCGGAGGCCGTCGCGCGCGCCGAGCGCCTGGACCACCCGCACCTGCTCAGCATGTCGCTCGGGATGCTGGTCATCCTGCGGTTCGCCGCCGGGCAGGGCTACGACGAGGAGGCGTTGCAGCGAGCGCTGCGATTGGAGGATTCCGAGACGTACGCACCGTTGGTGTTCCGGCCCACCATGCAGCACGCTCTGCTGCTGGAGTGGACCGGCAGGCTCGACGAAGCGCGCGGGGTCGTCGAGAAGATACGCGCGCGGTGCCTGGAGAAGGGCGAGGAGGGCGAGCACGTGTTCGTCTCCCAGCACGTCGTGACGAACGCGATCGCGCGCGGTGACTTCGTCACGGCCAACCTGGTCGCCGAGGATGCCCTCGACAAGGCCCGCCAACTGGGCGGCAACACCGCGATGTTCTTGACCCAGAGCCTGCGGGCACAGTTGACGGCGTTCGCCGGGCAGGAGGCCGCCGCCCGCCAGGCGATCGAGGATGCGCTCGAATGCGCAAGGGCCACCGGCACATTCCGCATGGCCGAGCGAGTCCGGGCCACCCTGGCGTTCCTCGAGGTGTCGCTCGGCAACTACGAGGCCGCGGCGGCCGCGCTCCAGCCCATGCTCTCGGAGTTCGACCCCGACCGAACACCCACCGAACTGCCCAATGCCGGCTATCTGCCGGATGCGATCGAGGCACTGATACACCTGGACCGCCGCGCCGACGCCGAGCGGCTGACCGCGGCGCTGGAGAAAAACGGTCGCCGGCTGAACCGGGAATGGATGCTCGCGGTGGGCGCGCGGTCACGCGCGATGCTGCTCGAAGCGCTCGGCGACCTCGACGGCGCCCGCGAGGCGGCGCAGCGGGCGATCGCGTCACATCGGGGGCTGCCGATGCCCTTCGAGCGCGGGCGAACGCTGTTGATCCTCGGCCAGATCGAACGCCGCCAGCGCAAGAAGGAATCGGCGTCGGCCCACCTTCAGGAGGCGTTGCAGCTCTTCGAACGCCTCAACATCCCCTTGTGGGCGGCGCGGGCTCGTGCCGAGCTCTCGCGCGCGAACGTCGGGCCGCAACGCACCGGCGAGCTGACGCCCTCCGAGCAGCGGGTTGCGGAGCTCGTCGCATCCGGGATGAAGAACCGCGACGTCGCGGCGGAGCTGTACATCAGCCCCAAGACCGTCGAGGCCAACCTCGCGCGCATCTACCGCAAGCTGGGTATCAAATCCCGAGCCGAGCTGGGTCGGCACATCGGGCGCCCGAGCGGGCCGCCTGCAGGGGACCAGCCGTAGGGAAACACCCTATTCCCTCCGTCCGGTCGCAGGACCTAGCGTCGAAATCGCTGTCCTGCCACCCGCCATCGACTGGAGAACCGGTGCGTCTCGACCAAGCTTCCGCGACCCTGACCGACCACGGCACCGCCCTGGTGACGACGGCCACCAGCCAGCCCGCCTTGGGCACCGGATTCGCGGTGCTGGGCCTAATTTCGCTGCTCGACCTGCCACGCGACCGCGCCGATCGGATGGTGGCGCTCGGCGGTGCTGCTGCCGCGGGGTGGTACCTGGTCCGCAGCAACCGTCGTCGCCAGCCGTCAGGGCAACGCGCCGGGGCTGATCTCCTCGAGCATCTCGGTGACCAACGCGGCGATCGGTGAGCGCTCGCTGCGCAGCAGCGTGATGTGGGCGAACAACGGGTGGCCCTTGAGCTTCTCGATCACTGCCGCCACGCCGTCATGTCTGCCGACGCGCAGGTTGTCGCGCTGGGCGACATCGTGGGTGAGCACGACGCGTGAGCCGGCGCCCAGCCGCGACAGCACGGTGAGCAGCACGTTGCGTTCCAGCGACTGGGCCTCGTCGACGATCACGAACGAGTCGTGCAGCGAACGGCCCCGGATGTGGGTCAGCGGCAACACCTCGAGCATTCCGCGCGAGAGCACCTCCTCGAGCACCGCCGGGCTGGCCAGTCCTTCCAGGGTGTCGAAGACCGCCTGCGCCCAGGGCCCCATCTTGTCGCTCTCGCTGCCGGGCAGATAGCCGAGATCCTGCCCGCCGACCGCATACAGCGGACGGAACACCACGACCTTGCGTTGGGTTCGACGCTCCAGCACCGCCTCCAACCCCGCGCACAGCGCCAGCGCCGACTTGCCGGTGCCCGCCTTGCCGCCGAGCGAGACGATGCCGACGGACTCGTCGAGCAGCAGGTCCAGCGCCACGCGTTGTTCGGCGGAACGCCCGCGCAACCCGAACGCCTCCCGGTCGCCGCGCACCAACTGCACCCGCTTCTCCGGCGTCACCCGGCCCAGCGCGTGCGACGTGCCGCCGAGCAGCCTAATTCCGGTGTGGCAGGGCAGGTTTCGAGCGGCCTCGAGATCGATCTCACCCTCGGCGAACAACGCGTCGATGTCGTCAGCCACGACCTCCACCTCGGTCATGCCCGTCCACCCCGACGTGATGACGTCCTGGGCGTGATACTCGTCGGCCGACAACCCGACGGCACCGGCCTTGACGCGCAACGGAATGTCCTTGCTGACCAGCGTGACATGCTTGCCCTCGGCGGCGAGATTGGCCGCGACGGTGAGGATCCGCGCGTCGTTGCTGTCGTTGCGGAAGCCGGCGGGAAGCACCGACGGGTCGCTGTGGTTCAGCTCGACGTGCAGCGAGCCGCCTTGTGTCCCAACGAGAATCGGCTGATCGAGCCGACCGTGTTCGAGCCGTAGATCGTCGAACAGCCGCAGGGCCTGACGCGCGAACCAGCCGAGCTCAGGATGGTGCCGCTTGGCTTCGAGTTCGCTGATCACCACCAGCGGAACCACGACCTCGTGCTCGGCAAAGCGCGTGCAGGCCCAGGGATCTGACAACAGCACGGAGGTGTCGAGCACGTAGGTCCGGAGAGGCGAATCGATCACGTAGCGCTCCTGCTATCCGCGGGTCCCCCGCGAACCGTCGGCGGACACTGCGGCACCAGGGCCGGGGCCGGCCCTCTCGTGATCGCAACGATCGGGTACCGCCCGGACAGCAAAGCACGTCGCTAGCCATCGCAAATGACGCTACTCCCGTTGCGGCACATGCGCCGTGCAGGCGCGCCGTAGTGTCGCGGCTGCTCGCCTGCGGCGATGAGCGCCCGGTTACGCGGAGGTGAACTCGCGCAGTTTCGGCTCGTCGGCCAGACCCCACGCGGCGATCCGGTCGGCGGTTACCTGGCGCACCTGCTCCGAGCCGAAGATCCCGGCCTCGTCGACATGCCGCACCTTGTCCGCGTAGACGTCGATGTCGCCGCCGACGACGAAGAGTTCGCCCGCGCGCCGTGCGATGGCCTCGACGGTCTCGTCGCGGCTCGTCGACAGCAGGTGCGAGACGAGGTTGGCGAAGAACTCCTCGTGCCGCTCCTCGTCCTTGGCGATGCGCCCGATAAGGCCTCTGAGAACCGGCTCGGTGATCTTCGCCTCGAGGTTGCGGCAGAACACGGCGTGGGAGCGTTCGAAGAACGCCATGAACACCAGCCGCTCGATTTGGCTGTACGTGTCGGCGCGGTAGCCCTTCATCACGTGTTCGACGCGAACGTCCTCGTTCGCGGCCGGGTCGATCTCACGGGTGACGACGAGGTAGTTGCGCAGCGCGATCGCGTGCAGGTGCTCCTCGGCGGTCCACCGGCCGATCCAACGGCCCCACTTCTCCTCGAGGATGAAGCTGAAGACGAACTCGCGGTGGAAGCTGGCGAGGTTGTCCTTGGTGATGAGCAGGATCTCGAGCGCATCGGTGACGTCGTTGGGCAGGGTCACCTGCGACGGATCCCAGTCTTTACCGCCCAGGAAGGCGAAGTTCTCGCCCTGGTCGAAGGGGACGTAGTCGTGCGCGTACCAGACGTCCTCGGAGTCGACGTGACGACGCAGCTCCTGCTGCACGACCGGCTCGAGTTCGAGGATCAGCGCATTCGGTACAGGTTTCTGTGCCATGCAGTTACAGTAACCCAATTCTGTGGGAATCGTAAAATTCCCGCCAGCGTGCCGCGTGAGCTAGAGCGTCAGCCCCGGATACAGGGGGTTCGCGTCCAGCAGCTCGGCCGAGGCGGCGTGCACACGCTCGGCGGTGCCGTCGGCCAGCGTGTACTTCGCCTTCGACACTCCCCCTGCGGCAGCAGCAGAAGGTTGAGTGTTGGACAGCACGTCGACGATGAGCTCGGCCACACGGTCGAAGTCGTCCGCGCCGAATCCCCGGGTGGTCAGCGCGGGGGTGCCCAGCCGAATCCCGCTGGTGTACCAGGCGCCGTTCGGGTCCGCGGGCACCGAGTTGCGGTTGGTGACGATGCCTGCGTCGAGCAGCGCCGACTCGGCCTGACGGCCGGTCAGGCCGAACGAGGTCACGTCGAGCAGCACGATGTGGTTGTCGGTGCCGCCGGTGACCAGCCCGGCGTCGCGCTTGAGGAACCCGTCGGCCAGGGCCTGGGCGTTGTCGGCGACGCGCTGGGCGTACGCCTGGAAGGCGGGCTGGCGGGCCTCGGCGAGCGCGACGGCCTTGGCGGCCATGACGTGCGACAGCGGTCCCCCCAGCACCATGGGGCAGCCCTTGTCGACAGCGTCGGAGTACTCGGGCTGGGCGAGCACCATCCCGCCGCGCGGCCCGCGCAGCGACTTGTGGGTCGTCGTGGTGGTGACGTGGGCATGTGGCACCGGGTCCTCGTCGCCGGTGAACACCTTGCCCGCGACCAGCCCCGCGAAGTGCGCCATGTCGACCATCAGCGTCGCGCCGACCTCGTCGGCGATTTCGCGCATCGTGGCGAAGTTGACCCGCCGCGGGTAGGCCGAGTAGCCCGCCACGATGATCAGCGGCTTGAACTCGCGGGCGGCCTCGGCCACGGCTTTGTAGTCGAGGAACCCGGTGTTCGGGTCGGTGCCGTAGCTGCGCTGGTGGAACATCTTGCCGGAGATGTTGGGCCGGAAGCCGTGAGTGAGGTGACCGCCCGCGTCCAGCGACATCCCCAGCAGCCGCTGGTTGCCGAGCTGGTTACGCAGCTTCTCCCAGTCCGCCTCGGACAAGTCGTTGACGTGCTTGGCATTGAGGGCCGCGAGTCCAGGACCTTCTATGCGGGTGGCCAGGATCGCCCAGAAGGCGACCAGATTGGCGTCGATGCCGGAGTGCGGTTGCACGTAGGCGTACGGCACCCCGAACAGCTCGCGGGCATGCTCGGCGGCGATGCTCTCGACAGTGTCGACGTTCTGGCAGCCCGCGTAGAACCGGTGTCCGATCGTGCCCTCGGCGTACTTGTCGGAGAACCACGTGCCCATTGTCAGCAGCACCGCGGGCGAGGCGTAGTTCTCGCTGGCGATCAACTTGAGCGAATCCCGTTGATCGGCAAGCTCTTTGCGCGTCGCCGCCGCGATGCGCGGTTCGACCGACTCGATCACCTGCAACGCGGCCCGGTAGGCGGCGCTCGCGGTCTCGGCGTACTCCGCGCCGGGAGCGGCACCGTTGGAGGTCACGGGGTCTGCAGTCATGGGGTTCAGCCTAGTCGGGCGCCTCAGGCCGCCCGCAGGGCCGACGGGATCAACGGTTCGTCGAGCAGGGTGCCGAACCGCTGGGTCAGGCCGACGTCGGCGGGCCTGGCGTCCAGCCAGCCCCGCAGCAGGCGGTATCCCTCGACGTAGGTGCTGGTGTAGGCGCGCCACAGCGGCGACGAAAGGAAGCGCAGCATCTGGCGGGCGCGCTGGTCGTTCACCAGCAGCCACCGCTTGAGGAACGCGACGACGTCGTCGACGCCGCGGTGCTCGTCGTGCAGCATCAGCGCCGCGTCCTGGCGCACCTCGGCCAGCGTGGCCGTCGCCTCCGCAACCGCCTGGGCACGTTCACCGTCGAACCGCAGTCCCAGGTCGGCGTAGATCTCGCTCGCCCAGGCACCCCAGTCGGGGCCGACCGCCGCGTACAGCGCCAAGTCGGCAAGGCCCTCGGCCATCAGGCATTGCGGGGTGTTGACCAGGAAGATTGTCTGCTCGGCCTGTCCCCTGCCCTCGACCAGGCCGACCTCCTTGCGGCAGTGCTCGGTGTGGTGGCCCGGGTACGACTCATGAGCGACCAACCGCGGCAGGTTCGACATCTGCTGTTTGAGGTCGGCGTTGACGGCGACGGTCGACTTGTAGTCCCCGTGGTAGTAGTTGAACCCCGACCACGGCTTGTCGGTGACCACCTCGTACGTGATGGTCTCCGCGTCGGGCAGCGGGTACTCGGCGCGCACGCGGTCGCGAAGCGCGCTGGAGAACGCGTGAATGCATTCCTCCAGGCGCGCCGGCGGGATCTCCTCGGCCGCGCGGTAGGCCTGCATCCGGTCGGCAAGCGGACCGGACCCGTCCAGCACCTCGTCGAGCTGGCGGTGGGCCTGGCGATAGCGCTCCTGCTCACCCTTGCCGATGTGCACGTCGAAGTACGCCTCGACCTCGTCGACGAAGCGGACCTGGTCACCGGCGAACTTGCGGCCCGCGCACGCCAGTGCTCGCAGGTGCGCGCCGATGTAGTCCTTGCGCGGCTGCTCCAGCCCGTCGACCGAGGTCACCTCGCCGAGCAGCCGTTCGGACTGTCGGGCCAGTTCCGCGGGATCGGGCGGCGGTTCGGCGGCGACGGCGCGGCGCAGCGCCGGATCGCCGGTGAACGAGTCGACGTAACCCTCCTCCACCCGGTCGAAGCGCAGACCGAGCAGCAGATACTCGCGAACCAACAAATCTGAGGTGCTGGCGTCCATGTTCACAACCGTAAATGCAACACTGGGCGCATGGCGCGGCTGAGCGAACCCAGCCCATACGTGGAGTTCGACCGGAGTCAGTGGCGGAATCTCCGCATGTCGACCCCGCTCAAACTGACCGAGGACGAGCTGAAAAAGCTGCGCGGCATCGGCGAGAAGATCGATCTGCTCGAAGTCGAAGAGGTGTACCTGCCGCTGGCCCGGCTGATCCATCTGCAGGTCGCCGCGCGCCAGCGGTTGTTCGCGACCACCGCCGAGTTCCTGGGCGGTGACGGTAATGGCGAGTCGGCGCAGAACCCCGACCGGCCGGTGCCGTTCGTGATCGGCGTCGCGGGCAGCGTCGCGGTCGGCAAATCCACGACCGCCCGTGTGCTGCAGGCACTTCTGGCGCGCTGGGAACATCACCCGCGCGTCGACCTGGTGACCACCGACGGGTTCCTTTACCCCAACGCCGAGCTGGTGCGTCGGAATTTGATGGGTCGCAAGGGTTTTCCCGAGAGCTACGACCGCCGCGCGTTGATGCGGTTCGTCACGACGGTCAAGTCAGGTGCGGAATACGCATGTGCGCCGGTCTACTCGCATCTGCTCTACGACATCGTGCCCGGCGAGAAGCAGATCGTGCGGCATCCGGACATCCTGATCCTCGAGGGCCTCAACGTGCTGCAGACCGGACCGACGTTGATGGTGTCCGACCTGTTCGACTTCTCGGTCTACGTCGACGCCCGCATCGACGACATCGAGCAGTGGTACATCGATCGGTTCCTCGGCTTGCGCACGACGGCGTTCGCCGACCCGGCCTCGCACTTTCACCACTACGCCACGCTCACCGATGAGCAGGCCGTGTTCGCCGCCCGCGACATCTGGCATTCGATCAACCGCCCCAACCTGATCGAGAACATCCTGCCGACGCGGCCGCGGGCGACGCTGGTCCTGCGCAAGGACGCCGACCACTCGATCAACCGGTTGCGCCTGCGCAAGCTGTAGCCGTCACCGGTTGATGCGGCGGATGCCCTGGTATTGCAGTTCGGCCATCACCAACGTGTAGACGCCGGTCGCCAGGGTCAGCACGACTCCGGTGGTCGTCAGCGGGAAGACGTCGGCCAGGACGAACACGACGGTGGCGACGGTGTACGCCACGTTTCCGATCGCGATCACGATGCCGGTGGCTTTCACCGACGGCATGGCGGCGAATGCGAACACACCGATCGCGAACGCGATGAAGACCGCGCCCACCGCGTACTCGAATGCGATCGACGTTCCTGAGATCTCGGCCAGCCACCCCGCCAACACGACACCGGCCAGGCCCATGAGCCCGCTGGCGATCGCGTCAGCCCGCAATGCGAAACGCAGGAACGAGTCGTTGGACTCGCGCAGTCTTGGCGTGGAGATAGCGGTCATCGTATTTCCTTTCTGGTGGGGAGAAGGGACCGTTCCGGAGCCGACGCCGCAACCTCTGACGACGGCGGCTCCGGACCAGTCATATGGGGATCACGTCAGGCGACGGATCCCGAGGTACTGGGCCCATGCGAACGCGACGGTCGCGACGGTGAACGCGGCGATGCAAACGACGCCGAATTCGGTCAGCGGCAGCAGGCCGGCCACCAGTACCGCGCTCACGACGACCGCGAACGCGATGTTGCCCGCGAGCACGCCGACGCCGACGCGCCGGACATCGGGCACCCCGGCGGCCAAGAAGAGCGCGAGACCGTAGCCGACGAGCGCGGCGCCGGCGATCCACTCGCTGGTGGCCGACAGACCGCTCACTCGGGAGAGCGGGTCGGCGGCCATCACGATGATCAGCCCGAGGCCGCCGCACAGGGTCGCGTCGGCGCGCAACGCGAAACGCAGTAGGGAGTCGGCCCCGAGATCGCCGTCGTCGGCG
>NZ_LZMD01000092.1 GCF_001668575.1 Mycobacterium sp. 1164985.4 | reverse complement strand
GACGCGGATCTGCAGGTGCCCGTAGGCCACCGCGCCCTCACCCGGGCCGGTGACGTCGATCTCGATCGGCTCGGCCACCTCGGTGTCGCGGGCGACCGTGACGATGGTCGCGCTGTCGAACGACGAATACGCCTGCGCGGCAACCCGGTCGGCGGGCACACCGCCTTGGCCGAGCCGCTCGTCGTCACGCCCGACCGTTTCCACGGTGACACCGGGCCGTTCACCCACGGTGATGGTTGCGCTACCCGAGGCGACCGCGGAGCCGTCGTGCAGACCGCGCAGGCGCTTCAACGGCGTGAACCGCCAGATTTCGTCGCGGCCGCCGGGCACTTCGAAGGCGTTCACGTCGAAGGAGGTGAAGATCTCGCCCTTGTTGAGTGCCGACCCGGCCGGTGTTCCCTCGATCGCAGTGGTCAACTCGCTCGCCCCGGTCACCCAACCGCGCCTTCCATCTGCAGCTCGATCAGCCGGTTGAGCTCCAGCGCATACTCCATCGGAAGCTCCTTGGCGATCGGCTCGACGAAGCCGCGCACCACCATCGCCATCGCCTCGTCCTCGGTCAGGCCGCGGCTCATCAGGTAGAACAGCTGATCCTCACTGACCTTCGACACGGTGGCCTCATGGCCCATCGTCACGTCGTCCTCGCGGATGTCGACGTACGGGTAGGTGTCGGAGCGGCTGATCGTATCGACAAGCAAGGCATCGCATTTCACGCTCGAGCGTGATCCGTGCGCGCCCTTGTTGACCTGGACCAGGCCACGATACGAGGCACGACCGCCGCCACGGGCGACGGACTTGGACACGATGTTGCTCGACGTGTTGGGTGCCAGGTGCAGCATCTTGGCGCCGGTGTCCTGGTGCTGCCCCTCGCCGGCGAACGCCACCGAGAGCACCTCGCCCCGGGCATGCTCACCGGTCATCCACACCGCGGGGTACTTCATGGTGACCTTGGAGCCGATGTTGCCGTCGACCCACTCCATGGTCGCGCCGGCCTCGGCCCGGGCTCGCTTGGTGACCAGGTTGTAGACGTTGCTCGACCAGTTCTGGATGGTCGTGTACCGGCAGCGCCCGCCCGCCTTGACGATGATCTCCACGACCGCCGAGTGCAGCGAGTCGCTCTTGTAGATCGGCGCCGTGCAGCCCTCGACGTAGTGCACGTAGGCACCCTCGTCGACGATGATCAGCGTGCGCTCGAACTGGCCCATGTTCTCGGTGTTGATCCGGAAGTAGGCCTGCAGCGGGATGTCGACATGCACGCCGGGCGGCACGTAGATGAAGGAGCCACCCGACCAGACGGCGGTGTTCAGCGCGGAGAACTTGTTGTCGCCGGCGGGGATCACGGTGCCGAAGTACTGCTTGAAGATCTCCGGATGCTCGCGCAGCGCAGTGTCCGTGTCGAGGAAGATGACGCCCTGAGCCTCCAGGTCCTCACGGATCTGGTGGTAGACGACCTCGGACTCGTACTGGGCCGCGACACCGGAGACCAGGCGCTGCTTCTCCGCCTCGGGGATGCCCAGCTTGTCGTAGGTGTTGCGGATGTCGTCGGGCAGGTCGTCCCACGTGGCGGCCTGCTTCTCCGTCGACCGCACGAAGTACTTGATGTTGTCGAAGTCGATGCCCTCGAGGTTGGAACCCCAGTTCGGCATCGGCTTCTTCTCGAAGGTGCGCAGCGCCTTGAGCCGGATGTCGAGCATCCACTGCGGCTCGTTCTTCTTCGCGGAGATGTCCCGAACCACCGCCTCGGACAGCCCGCGCTGCGCGCTGGCACCCGCGACGTCGGAGTCCACCCAGCCGTAGCCGTAGCGGCTCAGCGAAGCGATGGCCTCGTCTTGGCTGAGCGGCTCGCCGACCTTGTGGACCTCGGGTGTCGTCGTCATCTCGACGCTCCTTGCTTGTTAGTGGGGGCTGATTGAGCTGAAGCACTGATCTTTTCGACCAGCGGTACGTGCGTCGTACAGGCGAAGTCGCCGTTGACGATCGTGGCGAGCCTCTGCACGTGAGTTCCCAGAATCTCGGCGAAGGCCTCCCGCTCGGTCTCGCACAACTCGGGGAACTCCTCCGCGACGTGTGAGACCGGACAGTGGTGCTGACACAGCTGGATTCCGTGGATGGATCCGGCAGGTGTCACCGATGTCACAGTCGTCGCGTAGCCGGCCTTGGTCAGCGCGTCGGCGACCCGGTCGGCCTTAGATGCAACGTCATCGGGGCCGTCGGTTACTCCCGCCAGGATTCCGTCTATCCGGCGACGAGCGAACTTCCGTACGGCGTCGTCACCGCCGATCTCGCGGAGCTGGCGGATGGCGGCCACGGCCAGATCGTCGTAGGCGTGGCCGAGCTTGGCGCGCCCGGCCGCGGTGAGGCGGTAACGCTTCGCGGGCCTGCCCCGGCCGGTGTGCTGCCAGGCCGCCGCGGCGCTGGCCTGCGCATCTCCTGCCTCCATCAATGCGTCGAGGTGACGACGCACGCCTGCGGCCGAGATACCGAGCTGTTCGCCGATCTCACCGGCGGTGATCGGTCCGGATTCGAGCAGCAACTGCACGATCGCCCCACGGGTGTGGCGATCGGCTCCCGCCTCCGGACTGAATTTCACAACACTATTGTGACGGAATTCGGAAAGTGGTGTAAAGCAAGGGCACCCTTAGCGTGACAAGAGCCATAACATGGGCGGTTACGCTGCTGAGGTGGCAGCCCGCCTCCCCTCGTTCAGCACGTCGATCGCCCGTTGGCACGCCGACGAACGCCCCGTGGGTTCGCCCCTCAACGATGCCGAGGTCATCGCGCTGCGCCGGACGCGGCTCTTCGGGGCCACCGGCACCGTTCTGATGGCGATCGGCGCCCTGGGTGTCGGGGCCAGGCCGGTCGTGCAGGATCCGACGTTCGGCGTACGGCTGCTCAACCTGCCTTCGCGCATACAGACGGTGTCGTTGACCATGACCACCACTGGCGCGGTCATGATGGCGCTGGCCTGGCTGATGCTGGGGCGCTTCGCGCTCGGTGACCGGCGGATGTCGCGCAGCCAGCTGGACCGGCTGCTGTGGCTGTGGGTGTTGCCGCTGCTCCTCGCTCCGCCCATGTACAGCCGCGACGTGTACTCCTACCTCGCGCAGAGCGAGATCGGCATAAAGGGCCTTGATCCGTACCGGGTCGGCCCGGCCACCGGCCTGGGCCTGGACCACGTGTTCACGCTCTCGGTGCCCAACATGTGGCGCGAGACGCCCGCACCATACGGGCCGCTGTTCCTGTGGATCGGCCAGGGCATCTCCGCGTTGACCGGCGAGAACATCGTGGCCGCGGTGCTGTGTCACCGGCTGGTCGTGCTGCTCGGTGTGGGGCTGATCGTCTGGGCGACGCCGCGACTCGCGCGCCGCTGCGGTGTCGCCGAGGTGAGCGCGCTGTGGCTGGGGGCGGCCAACCCGCTGCTGATCATGCATCTGGTCGGCGGCATCCACAACGAGGCCCTGATGCTGGGCCTGATGCTCGCGGGCACCGAGTTCGCGCTGCGCGGCGTCAGCAGCATTTCAGCCGCCACCCCGCTGCTTCCCCGACCGCTGTCCTGGCCGCACGACCGCGAGCAGTGGGCGCGATGGTGGCCGATGGCGATGTTGTTGACCGGCGTCGTCTTGATCACCCTGTCGTCGCAGGTCAAACTGCCATCGCTGCTGGCGCTCGGCTTCGTGGCGATGGCACTGGCCTGCCGGTGGGGCGGGACTGTGAAGGCGTTTTTCCTGGCAGGCGGGTCGTTGACGGCCGTATCGGTCGTGGTGATAGCGCTGATCGGATGGGCCAGCGGCCTCGGGTTCGGCTGGCTCAACACGCTGGGCACCGCGAACGTCGTGCGCAGTTGGATGTCACTGCCCACCCTGTTGGCGCTGGGCACCGGGCAGGTCGGCATTCTGCTGGGGTTGGGCGACCACACCACCGCCGTCCTGGGCCTGACCCGTGCGATCGGCGTGTTCATCATCGCGATCCTGGTGACCTGGCTCCTGTTGTCGGTGCTGCGCGGGCGCCTGCATCCGGTGGGCGGGCTCGGCGTCGCGCTCGGCATGACCGTGCTGCTGTTCCCGGTGGTCCAGCCCTGGTACGTGCTGTGGGCGGTGCTTCCCCTCGCGGCGTGGGCCACCCGGCCGGCGTTCCGCAGCACCACGATCGTCGTGACCCTGGCCGTCGGCATCTTCGGGCCGACCGCGAACGGCGACCGGTTCACGGTCTTCCAGATCCTGCTCGCGACCGCGGCGAGCACCGTGATCGTCGCCGCGCTGATCCTGCTGACCTACAACCGGTTGCCCTGGCGCAGCGTCACGAGCCCGCCGCACGAGCAACCGCCGCCACCGCCGCCCCAACCGGTGCGGCCCGACGCCTACGCTGAGTCCCCGTGACCCACTCTGGATCCGGGGCGTCCCCGGCGGCCCCCGTGCGCCTGAGCGGAGTCACCAAGCGGTACGGGTCGACGGTCGCGGTGTCCGAACTCGATCTCGAGGTGCAGGCCGCCGAGGTCTTCGCGCTTCTCGGGCCGAACGGCGCAGGTAAGACCACGACCGTCGAGATGTGCGAAGGCTTCATCAGGCCCGACTCCGGAACCATCAGGATTCTCGGGCTGGACCCGTTCGGCGACAACGCCCGGTTGCGTGAACGCATCGGCGTCATGCTGCAGGGCGGCGGCGGATACCCGGCCGCCCGCGCAGGCGAGATGCTCAACCTCGTCGCCTCCTACGCGGCCAACCCACTCGATCCCGCCTGGCTGATGGACACTCTCGGGCTGACCGAGGCGGCGCGTACGACGTACCGACGGCTGTCCGGCGGGCAGCAGCAGCGGCTGGCGCTGGCGTGCGCGGTGGTCGGCCGCCCGGAGCTGGTGTTCCTCGACGAGCCCACCGCAGGCATGGACGCACATGCGCGAATCGTGGTGTGGGAGTTGATCGATGGACTGCGGCGCGACGGCGTGACCGTGGTGCTGACGACCCATCAGCTCACCGAGGCCGAGGAGCTGGCCGACCGCATCATGATCATCGACCACGGCGTTCCGGTCGCCACCGGGACGCCCGAGGAGCTGATGCGCAGCGGCGCCGAGAACCAGCTGCGGTTCCGCGCCCCGCGCAAGCTCGACCTGTCGCTGCTCGTGTCCGCGCTGCCGGAGACCTATAGGGCGACAGAGACCGCGCCCGGCGAATACCTGGTCGAGGGTGCGATCAACCCGCAGGTGCTGGCGACGGTGACGGCCTGGTGCGCGCGTCTCGACGTCTTGGCCACCGACATGCGGGTCGAACAACGGAGCCTCGAGGACGTGTTCCTCGACCTGACCGGGCGGGAGTTGCGGTCGTGACGACGAATCGCTTTGCGCCGGGCACCTTCTCACCCGATCCGGGACCGGCCACCGTGCAGAAGATGCTCGCCGCGCAGTTCGGCCTGGAGCTGCGGCTGCTGCTGCGCAACGGCGAACAGCTGCTGCTGACGATGTTCATCCCGATCACGTTGCTGGTGGGGCTGACGCTTCTCCCCCTCGGCTCGTTCGGCGAGAACCGAGCCGCCACCTTCGTCCCCGCGATCATGGCGCTGGCGGTGATCTCGACGGCCTTCACCGGGCAGGCGATCGCGGTGGCGTTCGACCGCCGCTACGGCGCGCTGAAACGGCTTGGCGCCACGGCGCTTCCGGTGTGGGGCATCATCGCGGGCAAGTCGCTGGCGGTGGTCGCGGTCGTGTTCCTGCAGTCGATCGTGTTGGGCGGCATCGGGTTCGCGCTGGGCTGGCGGCCGCACCTCGCGGGCCTGGCACTCGGCGCGGTGATCATCGCATTGGGCACGGCGGGCTTCGCCGCGCTGGGCCTGCTGCTGGGCGGCACGCTTCGCGCCGAGATCGTGCTCGCGTTGGCCAACCTGCTGTGGTTCGTCTTCGCGGGGCTCGGGGCGCTGACACTCGAGGGCGGCATGGTGCCCTCTGGGGCGCAGTGGGTGGCCCGGCTGACGCCGTCGGGCGCCCTCACCGAAGCGCTGACCCAAGCGATGACGTTGTCAGTGGACTGGTTCGGCATCCTGGTCCTCGCGGTGTGGGGTGCCGTCGCCGCGTTGTGCGCGCTGCGCTGGTTCCGGTTCACCTAGGTCTCGCCCTCCCACACCCGCTACTACGGCTTGTAGTTGCACTGCTCTACGATCGAGACCGTGCGACGTGCCTTCATGCGGCTGGTCGATCTGCCGCCGCTGCCCAGCCTCCGGACCCAGCGCGTCATCGCCTTCCTCGTCATCCTGACCCAGGGCGGTATCGCGGTGACGGGCGCGATCGTCCGCGTCACCGCGTCGGGACTGGGGTGCCCGACGTGGCCGCAGTGCTTCCCGGGCAGCTTCACGCCGGTCCCGGTCGCCGAAGTGCCGGTCGTGCACCAGGCTGTCGAGTTCGGCAACCGCATGGTCACCTTTCTGGTCGTGCTCACCGCGGCGGCCGCGGTGCTGGCCGTGACCCGGGCCCGCCGCCGGCGCGAAGTCCTGGTTTACGCGTGGTTGATGCCGGCGTCGACGGTGGTCCAGGCGGTCATCGGCGGCATCACGGTGCTGACCGGTCTGCTGTGGTGGACGGTCGCGGTCCACCTGCTGGCGTCGATGACAATGGTCTGGCTGTCTGTGCTGTTGTTCGTCAAGATCGGCGAGCCCGACGACGGGGTGCCCGTCCGGCGGGCGCCGAAAGCACTGCGACAACTGGCGCTGCTCAGCGCCATGGCGCTGTCCGCCGTGCTGGTGACGGGCACCCTGGTGACGGGCGCGGGCCCGCATGCCGGTGACAAGAGCGTCGACCGCACGATTCCGCGGCTGGAGGTAGAGATCACCACGCTGGTGCACACGCACTCGGCGTTGATGGTGGCCTACCTGTCGCTGCTAATCGGCCTCGGGTTCGGCCTGCTGGCGGTGCGCGCACCCCGCCCCGTCCTGCTACGGCTGGGCGTTCTCGTCGTCCTGGTAGTGGCCCAGGGGCTGGTCGGCACGGTGCAGTTCTTCACCGGTGTGCCCGCCGCGTTGGTGGCGGTGCATGTCGCGGGTGCCGCGGCCTGTACCGCCGGGACCGCCGCGCTATGGGCGTCGATGCGAGAGCGGGCCGAGCCCGAACCGTTCGAGGGCTGACTCGACGGCGAGGACGAACGCGCGCTGCTGGCGCTCGCGTGTCGATTCGTCCAGTTGCATCCAGCCCAGCGAGGGCTCGACGAGCTCGACCTCGAGCACCCGCGGATCGCTGCGCCCGCCGATGACGTCCACCCGCGCGTAAAGCAGCTCTTCGGTCGTCAGGTCCAGATGCGCTGAGGCCGCCGCCAGCGCCGCGTGCCCAACGTCCCACGCCTCGAAATCGGGGTCAGCGGTGCTCAACGTCTCTTCGGCGTAGGTGCCCGACTCGTCGAACGGCGGCGCCTGGCCGGGCTGCTGCAGAATCGGCCGCTTCGTGAAGGCGTGCGACTGGGCGCCGCCGATGAAGACCAGCGCGGTCTCGCCGTCCCCGATGCGCGGGTCGTAGGGCTGCACCAGCACGGTGCGGCCCGCCTCTAGTAACTGTGCGGCGTGCTGCCGTGCGTCGTCGCGGTCCGAAAAACGCAGCGTGTCAACAGATCCGACACCGACGGCGGGTTTGACCACGACTTCGTCGCTGTTCGGCAGTCGCACCACCTCCCCCGGTTCGAAGAATCGGCTCGGCACGATCGGCACGCCGGCCGCGGCCAGGTCGGCCAGATAGCGCTTGTCGGTGTTCCACGGCACGACGCGGGCCGGGTTGAGCAGATTACGGACCCGCCGCGCCCATTCGAGGAAATCGTCGAGCCGGTCGATGTAGTCCCACGTCGCCCGCAGGATCACCAGATCCGCCTCCAGCGTCGCGGGGTCGTCCCAGGACAGCCAGCGTGCATGCAACCCGTGCTTACCCAGCGCCGCGACCAGTCCGGCGTCGTCGCCGTCACCCTCCGGCAGCGCCGGGCATCCGGCCAACACGATGCGCGGATGGAACAGGTTGGGCCGCGCGAGCTTCATAGTTGGCACGATAGAGCTATGCATGCCATCGAAGTCGCCGAGACCGGCGGACCCGAAGTCCTCACCTACGTCGAGAAGCCGCAGCCGACTCCGGGCCCCGGCGAGGTGCTCATCAAGGCCGAGGCCATCGGCGTGAACTTCCTCGACACGTACTTTCGGTCCGGTCAGTATCCGCGGGAAACGCCGTTCGTCGTCGGCAACGAGGTGTGCGGGACCGTGGAGGCGATCGGCGAAGATGTCGCCGCGTTGAAGGTCGGCGACCGCGTGGTCACCGCTCAGGCCAACGGGGCCTATGCCGAATACAACGTCGCTCCAGCCGATTTCGTGGCATACGTACCCGACGGCGTGAGCCCCGAGGCGGCCGCCGCATCTCTGCTCAAGGGCATGACCGCGCACTACCTGATCAAGTCGCTTTACCCGGTGCAGCAGGGCGACTCCGTGCTGGTGCACGCGGGCGCGGGCGGCGTCGGGCTGATCCTCACGCAGTGGGCGACCAGTATGGCGGTACGGGTGATCACTACGGTGTCGACTCCGGAGAAGGCCGAATTGTCGCGCCAGGCGGGCGCGGTGCGAGTGCTCGACTACCCGACCGACGCCGCGGCGTTCGGCGCCGAGATCAAGGAGATGACCGAGGGCGGCGTCGCCGCCGTGTACGACGGCGTCGGGGCCGCCACCTTCGAGGCCAGCCTGGCCAGCCTGCGGGTGCGGGGCACGCTGGCGTTGTTCGGCGCGTCGAGCGGGCCGGTTCCGCCGTTCGATCCACAGCGCCTGAACGCGGCGGGCTCGCTGTTCCTCACCCGGCCGACCCTGGTGCACTACACCCGCACGGCCGACGAATTCGCCTGGCGTGCGGGCGAACTTCTCGACGCGATCGCCCAGGGCACGCTGACGATCACGGTCAGCGAGCGGTACCGCCTCGCCGATGCCGAGCAGGCACACCGGGACCTGCAGGGACGCAAGACCGTCGGCTCGGTGGTGTTGGTGCCCTAGTAGGGGCTAGAAGACCGTGGGCAGCGCCAGCACCGAGTCGATGGCGAGGGCCAGGAACACGACGGCCAGGTAGTTGTTCGACTGCAGGAACAACCGCAGCGGCTTGACCGCCTCGCCGCGGCGCACACCGTTGTAGAGCTGGTGCGCCATCACCAGGAACCATCCGCCGGCCAGCAGCGCCACGGCGGTGTACAACCAGCCGGTGACGGGAGTGAGCGCCAGGGTCGCGGCCACCGTCAGCCACGTGTAGATCAGGATCTGCTTGGTGACCTGACGTTCGGTGGCGACCGCCGGCAGCATCGGGACGCCCGCGGCGCGGTAGTCCTCCTTGTAGCGCATCGCCAGCGCCCAGGTGTGCGGCGGCGTCCAGAAGAAGATGATCGCGAACATGACCACTGCGGGCCAGGCGATGGTTCCGGTGACCGCTGACCAGCCGATCATCACCGGCATGCAGCCGGCCGCGCCGCCCCACACCACGTTCTGCGAGGTGCGGCGCTTGAGCAGCAGCGTGTAGACCAGCACGTAGAAAGCGATCGTCGCGCCCGCGAGATGGGCCGACAGCATGTTCGTCGTCCACCACAGCCAGAAGAACGAACCGACGGACAGGGCCAGCCCGAAGATCAGCGCGTGGCTGCGCGGGACGGTGGCCCGCGCCAGCGGCCTGCGCTCGGTGCGCTTCATCACCTTGTCGATGTCGGCGTCGGCGACGCAGTTCAGCGCGTTCGCACCCGCCGCCGCCAATAGCCCGCCGACCAGGGTGTTCATGATGAGCAGCGGGTCGACGGAGCCGCGGCTGGCCAGCAGCATGGCCGGGATCGTGGTGACCAGAAGCAGTTCGATGACACGCGGCTTCGTCAGTGAGACGTAACCGAAAATGGTGTCGCGGATCCGCGTCCGGAGCGGCCCCGACGGCGACATCCGCTCCCCGCCGACGAGGTGGCCGTCGTCGCGAACTCTCACGCAGTTGCTCCTGTCGAAATGGTCCCAGCGTGGGCGCTTCTACTACAGACGATGGTAGACCGCAGGGCAACGCCGACCTAATCCCGCCCGGCATCTCCCACCGAGCGGCCTGCATTGGACGACCATCCCGCACTAGGGTGGATGAACGTGCAGCTGAGAAGAGCTCTACGCCAACCAGGAGTGCGCCTGTGACCACACTCGAAGAAATTTCCGCGCTGACCCGCCCGAACCACCCCGACGACTGGACCGAGGTGGACTCGCTGGCGGTCGACACCGTCCGGGTGCTGGCGGCGGACGCGGTACAGAAGGTCGGCAACGGCCACCCCGGAACCGCGATGAGCCTGGCGCCGTTGGCCTACACGCTCTTCCAGCGCCAGATGCGCCATGACCCCAGCGATGTGCACTGGCTCGGCCGGGACCGCTTCGTGCTGTCCGCCGGGCATTCCAGCCTCACGCTCTACATCCAGCTCTATCTCGGCGGCTTCGGTCTCGAGCTCTCCGACATCGAGTCGTTGCGGACGTTCAAGTCCAAGACTCCCGGCCATCCGGAGTTCCGCCACACCGACGGCGTGGAGATCACCACCGGTCCGCTCGGGCAGGGCCTCGCATCCGCGGTCGGCATGGCGATGGCCTCGCGCTACGAGCGCGGATTGTTCGACCCCGACACCCCGTGGGGTGAGAGCCCCTTCGACCACTACATCTATGTGATCGCCTCCGACGGCGACATCGAAGAGGGCATCACCAGCGAGGCGTCCTCGTTGGCGGGCACCCAGCAACTCGGCAACCTCATCGTGTTCTACGACAAGAACCAGATCTCGATCGAACACGACACCAATATCGCACTGTCCGAAGACGTCGCGGCCCGCTACCGCGCCTACGGCTGGCACGTGCAGGAGGTCGAGGGCGGCGAGAACGTTGTCGGTATCGAGCAGGCCATCGCCGAGGCGAAGAAGGTCACCGACAAGCCGTCATTCATCGCGCTCCGGACGATCATCGGCTATCCGGCGCCTAACAAGATGAACACCGGCGGCGTGCACGGATCGGCGCTCGGCGAGGAGGAGGTCGCGGCCACCAAGAAGATCCTCGGCTTCGACCCCGACAAGACCTTCGAGGTGCGCCCCGAGGTCATCGAGCACACCCGCAAACTCGTCGAACGCGGCAAGGAGGCACACGCCAAGTGGCAGACCGACTTTGACGCCTGGGCCGAGCGTGAGCCCGAGCGCAAGGAGCTGCTGGACCGATTGCTGGCCCAGAAGCTGCCCGACGGCTGGGATTCCGACCTGACCTACTGGGAGCCGGGCTCCAAGCCGCTGGCGACCCGCGCCGCATTCGGTCAGGTGCTCAACGACGTCGCACCCAAGCTGCCCGAGTTGTGGGGTGGTTCAGCAGATCTCGCCGGTAGCAACAACACCACGATCAAGGGCGTGAAGTCGTTTGGCCCGCCGTCCATTTCGACCTCTGACTTCACGGCGGACTGGTACGGCCGGGTGCTGCACTTCGGGGTCCGCGAGCACGCGATGGGCGCCATCCTGTCCGGCATCGTGCTGCACGGCCCGACCCGGGCGTTCGGCGGCACGTTCCTGCAGTTCTCTGACTACATGCGGCCCGCGGTGCGCCTCGCGTCGCTGATGGACATCGACACCATCTACATCTGGACGCACGACTCCATCGGGCTCGGTGAGGACGGTCCGACGCATCAGCCGATCGAGCACCTCGCGGCGCTGCGCGCGATCCCGAACCTGTCCGTGGTTCGTCCCGGCGACCCGAACGAGACGGCGTACGCCTGGCGCAGCATCATCGCCCGCGGCAACGGCAGCGGTCCGGTCGGTTTCATCCTGACGCGTCAGGGCATTCCGGTGCTGGAGGGCACCGACGCCGACGGCGTGGCACGCGGCGGGTACGTGCTCGGCGGCGGCAACCCCGACGACGACGCGGACGTGATCATCATCGCCACGGGTTCGGAACTGCAGCTGGCGGTGGAGGCCAGGAAGCAGTTGGCGGAGAAGGACATCACGGCATACGTGGTGTCTATGCCGTGTGTGGAGTGGTTCGAGTCGCAGCCGCAGGAGTATCGCGATTCGGTTCTGCCGCCCCGCGTTTCGGCGCGTGTCGCGGTGGAGGCGGCAGTCGCGCAGAGCTGGTACAAGCTCGTCGGCGACACCGGCGAGATCGTCTCGATCGAGCACTACGGCGAGTCCGCCGATGACAAGACGTTGTTCCGCGAGTTCGGGTTCACGCCCGAAGCCGTAGTGGCCGCCGCGGAGCGATCGATAGACAACTAGTGATCGAAACGCCTGGAAAGGCATCGGGAAAGGCACTGAAATGGCTCAGAATCCGAATCTGGCAGCGTTATCCGACGCGGGCGTGTCGGTGTGGCTCGACGACCTGTCGCGCGACCGGCTACAGACCGGCAATCTGCAGGAGCTGATCGACACCAGAAGCGTCGTCGGGGTGACCACCAACCCGTCGATCTTCCAGGCGGCGTTGTCAAAGGGGCACGCTTACGACGATCAGGTCAAGGAACTGGCCGAACGTGGCGCCGATGTCGACGCCACGATTCGAACCGTCACCACCGACGACGTCCGCAACGCCTGCGACGTGTTGGCCAAGCAGTACGAGCTCTCCGACGGCGTCGACGGCCGGGTCTCGATCGAAGTCGACCCCCGGCTGGCCCACGACACCGACAAGACCATCCTGCAGGCGATCGAGCTGTGGAAGATCATCGACCGGCCCAACCTGCTGATCAAGATCCCCGCGACCGAGGCCGGCATCCCCGCCATCGCGTCCGTTCTCGCTGAAGGCATTTCGGTCAACGTCACATTGATCTTCTCCGTCGAGCGCTATCGCCTCGTGATGGACGCCTACTTGCAGGGACTGGAGAAGGCCAAGGAGGCCGGCCACGACGTGTCGAAGATCCACTCCGTCGCATCGTTCTTCGTCTCGCGTGTCGACACCGAGATCGACAAGCGGTTGGAGAAGATCGGTTCCGACGAGGCGTTGAAGTTGCGCGGTAAGGCAGGCGTGGCCAACGCCCGACTCGCCTACGCCGCCTACGAAGAGGTGTTCGTCGGCGGAGAACGCTTCGAGGCGCTCAAGGCCTCCGGCGCCCGGGTGCAGCGTCCGCTGTGGGCGTCGACCGGCGTGAAGAACCCGGAGTACTCGGACACCTTGTACGTCACCGAGTTGGTGGCTCCGAACACAGTGAACACCATGCCAGAGAAGACAATCGAGGCCGTGGCCGACCACGGCGTCGTCACCGGTGACACGGTCACCGGCACGGCCGAGGAGTCGAAGGCGGTATTCGATCAGCTCTCGTCGGTCGGGATCGACCTGCCCGACGTGTTCCGGCTCCTCGAGGACGAGGGTGTGGAGAAGTTCGAGAAGTCGTGGCTCGAGTTGCTCGAGGCGACGCAGGAACAGCTCAACGCCGCCAAGAAATGACGGGCTGGGTGAATCCGCTCCGCGACAAACGCGACAAGCGGATGCCCCGTATCGCGGGGCCGTGCGGGATCGTCATCTTCGGTGTCACCGGGGACCTGTCGCGCAAGAAGCTGATGCCGGCGATCTACGACCTCGCCAACCGCGGTCTGTTGCCCGCGTCGTTCTCGCTGATCGGATTCGCCCGAAGGGACTGGGCCGACGAGGATTTCGGCCAGGTCGTCTACGAGGCGGTCAAACAGCACGCCCGCACACCGTTTCGTCAGGAGGTGTGGGACCGGCTCGCCGAGGGCTTCCGGTTCGTCCAGGGCACTTTCGACGACGATGCGGCGTTCGCCCGGCTCGCCGAGACGCTCGAGAAGCTCGACGCCGAACGCGGGACAGGCGGCAATCACGCGTTCTACCTGTCGATTCCGCCGAAGGCCTTCCAGCAGGTGTGCGAGCAGCTGCACAAGTCGGGGCTCGCCAACCCGCAGGAGGGCCGGTGGAGCCGTGTGGTGATCGAGAAGCCGTTCGGTCACGACCTTGCGAGCGCTCGTGAGCTCAATGCCGTCGTCAACAGCGTGTTTCCCGAGGAGTCGGTGTTCCGCATCGACCACTACCTCGGCAAGGAGACCGTCCAGAACATCCTCGCGCTGCGGTTCGCCAACGAGTTGTACGAGCCGATATGGAACAACAACTACGTCGACAGCGTGCAGATCACGATGGCCGAGGACATCGGGCTCGGCGGCCGCGCAGGCTATTACGACGGCGTCGGCGCAGCGCGTGACGTCATCCAGAACCACCTGCTTCAGTTGCTGGCATTGACCGCGATGGAGGAGCCGGTCAGCTTCGGGCCCAAGGAGTTGCAGGTCGAGAAAATCAAGGTGTTCTCGGCGACGCAGCCCATGCAGCCGCTGGACCAGACCACCGCCCGCGGGCAGTACGCCGCGGGGTGGCAGGGCAGCGAGAAGGTGGTCGGCCTGCTCGAGGAGGAAGGGTTCTCGAAGGACTCGACGACCGAAACCTACGCCGCTATCACCCTGGAGGTCGACACTCGACGCTGGGCCGGGGTGCCGTTCTTCCTGCGCACCGGAAAACGGTTGGGCCGCAGGGTGACCGAGATCGCGCTGATCTTCAAGCGGGCTCCGCACCTGCCGTTCGACAAGACCATGACCGAAGAACTCGGCCAGAACGCTCTGGTGATCCGGGTGCAGCCCGACGAGGGCATCACCACCCGGTTCGGATCGAAGGTTCCCGGAAGCGCGATGGAGGTCCGCGACGTGAACATGGACTTCTCCTACGGTTCAGCGTTCGCCGAGGACTCCCCCGAGGCCTACGAGCGGCTGATCCTCGATGTGCTGCTCGGCGAGCCGTCGCTGTTTCCGGTGAACCGCGAAGTCGAATTGTCCTGGGAGATCCTCGATCCCGTGCTCGACCACTGGGCGGCCGGCGGGAAGCCCGAAGCATACGAGGCAGGCACCTGGGGTCCGACGTCCGCCGATGAGATGTTGCATCGCATGGGCCGGGAATGGAGACGGCCATGATCCGCGAAGGCGACGACGAGTGAGCATCGCAGCGCCGAAGGCGCGAGGAGCGGAGCGAGGAGGAGTCGAGCAATGATCGTCGATCTGCCGGACACCACCACCAACGACATCAACAAGAAGATCACCGGCTTGCGCGAAGAGGGCGGGGCGATCACGTTGAGCCGGGTGCTCACGCTCGTCATTTCCTTGCACAGCGATGAACTGCTGGAGGATTCGATCGAGGCGGCCAACTTCGCCAGCCGCGAGCATCCCTGCCGGGTGATCGTCGTCGTGCCCGGCGACCGCGATGCGGCCAAGGCCCGACTCGATGCGCAACTGCGCGTCGGCGGCGACGCGGGGGCGGGAGAAGTCGTCTCGCTGCGCTTGCACGGCGAACTCGCCGATCACGCCAACAGCGTGGTGCTGCCGTTCCTGCTGCCCGACACCCCGGTGGTGGCGTGGTGGCCAGCCGGCGGTCCCCCTGTCCCGGCGAAGGATCCATTGGGGCGGTTGGCGATTCGACGGATCACCAACGCCACCCAGTGCCCGGATCCGCTGGCGGCCATCAAGAGCCGACTCGAGGGTTATACCGCGGGCGATACCGACCTCTGCTGGGCACGGATAACGTACTGGCGGGCGCTGCTGGCGGCGGCCGTCGATCAGGCCCCGCACGAACCGATCACGTCGGCGGTGGTGTCCGGCCTGCGCGACGAACCGTCGCTCGACGTTTTGGCCGGATGGCTCGCGGCCAGGACCGATGCGCCCGTGCAACGAGTGGTGGGTGACCTCAAGGTCGAGCTCATACGCAAGAGCGAGACGATCACCCTGACGCGGCCCCAGACCGGTGTCACCGCGACTCTCATCCGCACGAGCAAGCCGGAGGCTCGGCTTCCGTTGGCGCGCAGGGAGGCCAAGGAATGTCTGGCCGAGGATCTGCGCCGGCTCGATGCCGACGAGATCTACCACGAAGCGCTCGAAGGCATCGAGAAGGTGCAGTACGCATGAGCGCGACCGTCGAGCGGTATCCGGACACCGCGGCGCTGGTTGCGGCCGCGGGTGATCGCCTGGTGGCGGCCATCGTGGACGCGATCGGTGAGCGGGGGTCGGCGCGGATCGTCCTGACCGGTGGTGGCAGCGGTATCGGGTTGCTCAAACGGGTCGCTGAAAGCGGCGCGCGGATCGACTGGTCGAAGGTCCACCTGTATTGGGGTGACGAGCGTTTCGTGCCCGAGCATGACGACGAGCGCAACTACAAGCAGGCCCGCGAGGCGCTGCTGGACCACATCGACATTCCAGCGGACAACGTGCACCCGATGGCCGCCAGCGGTGCGGAGTTCGGCGACGACCTCGACGCCGCCGCTGCAGACTACGAGCGCGTGCTGCCGCCGGACTTCGACGTGCATCTCCTCGGCATGGGCGGCGAGGGACACATCAACTCGCTGTTCCCCCACACTCCCGCCGTCCGCGAGACCGAACGCCTGGTCGTCGGTGTCGAGGACTCCCCCAAGCCGCCTCCTCGCCGCATCACGTTGACGCTGCCCGCGGTTCGACGTTCGCGGCAGGTGTGGTTCGTCGTCTCCGGAGACGGGAAAGCCGACGCGGTGGCGGCGGCCATCGGAGGAGCCGTCGCCGACGACGTGCCGGCGGCGGGCGCCGTGGGGCGCGAAGCGACCGTGTGGCTGCTCGACGAGGCTGCGGCGAGCAAGCTCTGACGCGGGCTCAGCGGCTCGCCTCGTAGCGCAGCAGGACCGTGCCACCGGGGAAGGTGCGATTCTCCAACAGCCGCAGCGTGATCCACGACGGCAGGCTCGGGAAGAACCGAGTGCCGCCGCCCACCAGTGTGGGCGCGACGACGATCCGGTACTCGTCCACGAGTCCAGCCTGCACGATGGGTGCGGCCAGCGTTGCACCGGCCACCTCCAGGCTGCCGTCGGTCTCGGCCTTCAGCTTCCTGACCACCTCGACGGGGTCCCCACGTTCCAGGCGGGAGTTCCAGTCGACGGACTTCAGGGTCCGCGAGAACACGACCTTGGGCATGTCACGCCAGACGCCCGCGTAGTCGACGATCACTGGATCGGCGTCCGGAGCTTCGTCCGCGGTCGGCCAGTACGCCGCCATCAGCTCATAGAGCCGGCGGCCGTAGAACGACAGCGCGGTCTCGCGCTCGAAGTCGTTCCAGTACTGGTGCAGTTCTTGGCTCGGCTCGGACCAGTCGATGCTGCCTTGTGCGTCGGCGATGTAGCCGTCGACGGACACATTGAAGCCATAGATGAGTTTGCCCACGCGGATCAGACTGCACCCGCGGGAGAAACTCATCGCGACGCCACGCGACGGACGCCCCTTCTTCCGCGAGCACCGTGACGTGTCAGTGCGTCCGAGTAATATCGCACACATGTTCGAGAGCTGCGATGACGCGGCGGTGGTCGGGACCATCACCGCGGCGTCGCGCGAGCAGAGCGCAGCCTGCGGCCGCGAACTCATGGCCATCGGCGAGCTCTACGCCCGTCGTGCCCCCGAGGACGATCGCGAACGGGTGAACTGGGCCATCGACGGCCACGCGAACGTGGTGGCCGAGGTTGCGGCGGCGTTGAACATCAGTCGGGGCCGCGCGGCGGGCCGCCTTCGCTACGCGATCGACCTGCGCGAGCGCTTGCCCAAGGTCGCTGAGGTTTTCGCTAACGGGCAGATCGACTTCAGGATGATGGCCGCGCTGGTCAGCCGCAGCTCCAATGTCGAGGAGGACGACTGCCTTGCCCGCCTCGACGCGGCGTTCGCGAAATGGGCACCGAAGTGGATGAAGTTGTCCGGCCCTAAACTTCACGAACGCATCGACATGTGGGTGGAGAAGTTCGATCCGGCGGGTGTGCGCGAACCCAAGCCGGAGAGCGATGGTCGGTACGTGCACGTCGGACCGATGGGCAAGGGGATGGTCGGGGTGTGGGCGCGGCTCACCTTCGAGGAGGGTGTCGCGTTCGATACCCGCGTCGACCAGGTCGTGGCCACCGTCTGCGAAGACGACCCGCGCACCCAGGATCAGCGGCGTGTCGACGCGATGATGGCGATGTCCGAAGGCCGGATGTATCTCGTGTGCGGTTGCGGCGCCGAGAATTGCCAAAGCAGTGCCAGCGCTGAGCCGTCCACCCAGATCGTCATCAACGTGCTCGCCGAGCAGGCGACGATCGAGGGCCGGTCGAACAACCCTGGCTTTCTGCCGGGCTACGGTGCGGTGCCGGCGGCGATGCTGCGCGAACAGCTGACGAGAGCCAAGTTGCGTCCGGTCGCACTTCCCGAACCCTGCGCCGAGGCGGGGTACCGACCGTCGGCGGCGCTGGCCCGCTTCATCCGATGGCGCGACCTGACATGCCGGTTCCCGGGGTGCGACGTTCCAGCTGAGCACTGCCAAATCGACCACACGATCCCCTGGCCGATGGGACCGACTCACCCGTCAAACCTCAAGCTACTGTGCGTGTTTCATCATCTGCTGAAGACGTTCTGGATCGGCGAGGGCGGCTGGAGCGACCAGCAGTTGCCCGACGGAACGGTGATCTGGCTAGCGCCGAGTGGGCGGACGTACACCACGACACCGGCCGGTGCGGAGTTCTTCCAGCAGCTGGCGGTGCCTACCGGCCAGGTCGAGATCACGCAGTCGAACCCACCGGCTTCCGGACACCGCGGAGCGATGATGCCGCTGCGTCGTCACAGCCGCGCCGAGGACAGGGCCTACCGCATCGCGCTCGAGCGGCAACACAATGCCGCGCGGATCGCCCGAAAACAGCTACTCCTGTCCGAGCGCATCGCCAGGGACGACGAACCGCCGCCCTTCTGACAAATCGTCGAGGCCATCACGAAAACCCGCCTCGTAGTCCACCGAGGCAGATCGGACCGTGACGCTGCGCGGGTCGATCACGCATTGCCGAGACGTGGACGCTCTATGGCTCATATCTGTTCAGACGACGGGTTCCGCCCGGCGGTTCCACCGACTGCGGTCATAATGGCCGTCATGGCAGACAAGGGTGGTCGGCCGGTGCGCACCGGGCCCGAACGGATCAGGAAGCTCGCACAGGCGGCGCTGAACGCCGACGTCACAGTCGAGCAGGTCGACACCATCCTGGAGGGGCTGAGCGAGACGCTCGAGGACCTCAACAGCTCGACGGCCAACCTCGATGCCACCCTGGAGCGCTTCAACGAGACGATCAACCAGATCAACGAATTGGCGCCACGCCTCAACGGCGTCGTCGACCGCATGGAAGGCATCGTCAGCCGCGTGGAGCGGATCGTCGGCCTCGGCGAGTCCGTGATCTCTCCACTGGCCGCGACCGAACAGGTGGTGCGCGGCGCGGTGAACAAGGTGCGCCGGTCCGCCGGCCTCTGAAACTGGTCTAACCGCTGTTGCGCAGCGCGGTCGCCAGGCCGCTCATCGTCAGCAGGATCCCGCGCTGGACGAGTTCGTCGTCGTCGCCGGAGCGATACCGTCGCAGCAGCTCCACCTGCAGATGGTTCAGCGGTTCGAGGTAGGGGAACCGATTGAACACCGAACGTGCCAGTGCCGGGTTGTCCGCCAGCAGATCGTCCTGGCCGGTGATCAGTTTGTGCATCCGGATCGTGCGGTCGTGTTCGTCGGCGATCTTGTCGAACACCCGCCGCCGCAGCTCCTCGTCGTCGACCAGCTCGGAATACCGTGCCGCCAGTCCCAGATCGGATTTCGCCAGGACCTGCGCCATGTTCGACAGCACGGTGCGGAAGAATGGCCATCGCCGGTACAGATCCCGCAAGACCTCGACGCGCTCCTCCTCCGACTCGGGACCCTCGGCGATCCACTCCTCGAAAGCCTTTCCCGTGCCGTACCACCCGGGCAGCATCACCCGCGACTGGCTCCACGCCAACACCCACGGGATCGCCCGCAGATCCGCAATCGACGTGGTCGGCTTGCGCGACGACGGCCGGCTCCCGATGTTGAGTGCGCCGATCTCACTCACCGGCGTCGACGCCTTGAAGTAGTCGACGAAACCCGGTGTCTCGTGCACCAATTCGGCATATGCACGCTGCGCGCGGGCAGCCAGGTCGTCGAGCACCTCATACGCCGGACCCGCTTCGTCGCCGAGTCCCTCAACATCAAGCAGCGTGGCCTCCAGCGTGGCGGCCAGAAGGGTCTCGAGGTTGCGAGACGCCACCTGCGGCTCCGCGTATTTCGCCGCGATCACCTCGCCCTGCTCGGTGAGGCGCAGCGATCCGTTCACCGCGCCGGGCGGCTGGGCCAGGATGGCGTCGTAGCTGGGACCGCCGCCCCTACCCACGGTGCCGCCGCGACCGTGAAAGAGCCTCAGCCGGATTCCGGTCTTGCGCGCCGACTCCACCAGGTCGAGTTCGGCCCGGTACAGCGCCCAGTTGGCCGCCAGGTAGCCGCCATCCTTGTTCGAGTCGGAGTAGCCGAGCATCACCTCTTGGCTCTCGCTGCGCGCCGAGACGATCGAGCGGTACACCGGAAGGTCCAGCGCCGCTTCGAGAATCGAGGAACCGCGCTGCAGATCGTCGATGGTCTCGAACAACGGCACGATGCCGACGGGGGCATACGGCTTTCCCCCTGACACGTCGAGCAGCCCGACCTCCTTGAGCAGGATCGCCGCCTCCAGCATGTCCGACACCGACTCGCACATCGAGATGATGTAATTCGGCACCGCTCGGGCACCGAGAACCCGCACCGCCCGCGCGGCCGCCGCGACGATGTCGAGTTCCTTGCGGGCCAGTTCGGACAGCTCCGCACCGGCCTTGACCAGCGGCCTGCGGGTCGACAACTCGCTCGCCAACAGCTCGACCCGGTCGGCTTCCGTCAGCGACGCGTAGTCGGGGTGCACGCCCGCCCAGGCCAGGAGTTCGGCGATGACTTCCTCGTGAACCTCGGAGTTCTGCCGCATGTCGAGACCACAGAGGTGAAATCCGAAGGTGCGCACGGCCTCCCGCAGCCGGGTCAACCGATCGTCGGCCAGGACCGCGCTGCCGTTGGTGCGCAACGAATCGTCGACCACGTCTAAGTCGGCGAGCAACTCGGCGGGCGACTCGTAGCGCTCGAGCCCCAGATCGAGTTCGTGCTCGGGCTGCTCGTCGAGGATTTCCTTCGCCGTCGACGTCAGCCGCGAATGAATCACCCGCAACGCTCGGCGGTAGGGCTCGTCGGCCCGCGCGGGTTCCTCGCAACGCGCGGCCAACGCTTCGAGCCCCTCGCTGATCCGGACCAGCCGCGCCGACATCGACAGCTCCTCTTCCAGCGCTGTGATCTCGGCGAAATAGTGGTCGAACGCCGTATAGGCGGCCCGGCCGGTCGCGAGGCGGACGACCTCCGCGGTGACGTTGGGGTTGCCGTCCCGATCCCCGCCAATCCACGATCCAGGCCGCACGATGGGTTCGTCAAGCAGCCCGGCGTCGGGCCAACGAGATTGCAACTCGGTGCGCACATCGGCGTTCACCTGAGGAATGACCTCGAAGAACGCGGCAGGGTAATACCGCAGGCCCGTTTCGATCTCGTCCTGAATTTTCAACCGCGACAACCGAACCAGTGCCGTCTGCCACAGCGTCAGGATGTGGCGGCGCAGCTCGCTTTCGATGTCTCGCCCGTCGGCCTGCTCATGCCCGTGTAGCCGCAGCCGCATCAGCTCGGTGATGCGGTGCTGCGTGTCGAAGATCGTGCGTCGCCTGGTCTCGGTCGGGTGCGCGGTGATCACCGGCGACACCATCGCACCGGTGAGGGCCTCGGCAACGGTCTCGGCGTCGAGGTCGACGGCATCGAGCTTGGCGTAGGTCGCGGCGAGGCTGCTGTTCTGCGGAGGCTCACCCGCTCGCACGCGGACGGCCCTGCGGCGCTCCCGGTGGATGTCCTCGGCGACGTTCGCCAGCAGCGCGAAGTGGGTGAACGCGCGGATCACCGGGATCGCCTGGCGGACTTCAATGCCGTCGAACATCTCCGCCAGCTCCGCGCGGTCGATTTCGGAGCGGCGCACCCGGAACGACTCGACGCGGGCGCGCTCGACCAGATCGAAGACCTCGTCACCGTTCTGTTCCCGGATGGTGTCGCCGAGGATGGCGCCGAGGAGTCGGATGTCCTCACGCATCGGCTCGGTGGCGTCGCGACCGATCTTGGTCCGCCTGACCGCGCCTATCGGTTCGAGTCCGGCGATTTCAGCCATGAGTCAAGTATCGACGGCTCCGGGCCGCGCCGCACAACGAGGTGCGCAGAATCAGCTGTACTTGATCAGAAGTGCGACGCCGACGATCGAGACGAGCCAGATGCCGGTCACGAACAACGTCAACCGGTCGAGGTTCTTCTCCACCACCGTCGAGCCCGACAGGCTGGACTGAACGCCGCCGCCGAACAGCGTGGACAGGCCGCCGCCCTTGGCGCGATGCAGCAGCACCAGGAGCACAACCAAGACACTGGTCACTACCAGGGTGATCTGCAGGGCCAATTCCATGGGCGCAAGACTACCTAATCGACGACGACGCTCACTAATCGGCGCGCTACGGCAGGGGCCCGCCGGCCGCGATGGCCGACAGCGTGGCGAACTGCTCGCCGTCGAGCGACGCGCCGCCGACCAGGGCCCCGTCGATGTCCTCCTGCGCCACGATGTCGCCGACGTTCTTGGCGTTGACCGACCCGCCGTACAGCACCCGAACCCCGGCGGCCACCTGCGGCGACGCCAGCTTGCCCAGCTCGTCGCGGATCGCCTTGCAGACCTCCTGGGCGTCGGCCGCGCTGGCCACCCTGCCGGTACCGATGGCCCACACCGGCTCGTAGGCGATCACGGCCTGCCCGATCTGTTCGGACGACAGGCCCGCCAGCGACCCCCGCAGCGACTCCACGTTGTGCTCGACGTGGTTACCCGCCTCGCGGACCTCGAGTTGCTCACCGATGCAGATGATCGGCACCAACCCGTGCCGGAAGGCGGCCGCGGCCTTGGCGGCCACGATCGCGTCGTCCTCGTGGTGGTAGGTGCGTCGTTCGGAGTGCCCGACGACGACGAAGGTGCATCCCAGCTTGGCGAGGAACGCGCCGCTGATGTCGCCGGTGTAGGCGCCCGAGTCGTGCTGTGAGAGATCCTGCGCGCCGTAGGTCAGCAGGAGCTTGTCGCCGTCGACGAGGGTCTGGACGCTGCGCAGATCGGTGAACGGCGGGATCACCGTCACGTCGACCTTGTCGAAGTACTTCGCCGGGAGGGCGAATGCGATCTTCTGCACCAGCGCGATCGCCTCGAAGTGGTTGAGGTTCATCTTCCAGTTGCCGGCGATCAGCGGCTTACGGCTCACGATTCGAGTACCTCTCACTCTTCTAAAACAGCGATACCGGGCAGTTTCTTGCCTTCAAGGTATTCCAGCGAGGCGCCGCCCCCGGTCGAAATGTGGGAGAAGCCCTCTTCGTCCAGGCCGAGCGAACGGACCGCGGCCGCGGAATCGCCGCCGCCGACGACGCTGAAGGCGCCCTTGCCGGTCGCGGCGATGATCGCCTCGGCGACGCCCTTGGTGCCCGCTGCGAACGCCGGGAACTCGAACACGCCCATCGGGCCGTTCCAGAACACGGTCTTGGCGTTGGACAGCAGCGTCGTGAAGCGCTTCACCGAGCCCGGGCCGATGTCAAGGCCCATCTTGTCCTCGGGAATCTTGTCGGCGGCGACGATCTCGGCCGTCGCGTCCGCGGCGAACTTATCAGCCACCACGATGTCGACCGGGACGTGGATCACATCAGCGTAGGTGTCGAGCAGCTTGCGGCAGGTCTCGATCATGCCTTCTTCAAGCAGCGAAGTACCCACCGAAACACCCTGTGAGGCAAGGAATGTGAAGCACATTCCGCCTCCGATGATCAGGCTGTCGGCCTTCTCCGCCAGGGACTCGATCACCGCCAGCTTGTCGGAGACCTTCGACCCGCCGAGCACCACTGCATAGGGCTTGTCGGTCGAGGTGGTCAGCTGCTGGAGCACCTTGACCTCGGCGGCCACCAGCGTGCCCGCATAGTGCGGGAGCAGGGTGGCGACGTCGTACACCGACGCCTGCTTGCGGTGCACCACGCCGAAACCGTCGGAGACGAAAGCGCCCCCCGAACCATCTGGGCCGCCGACGAGTTCGACGAGCTGCTTGGCCAGCGCCAGGCGTTCGGCGTCGTCCTTGCTGGTCTCGCGGGCATCGAAGCGGATGTTCTCCAGCAGCAGGATGTCGCCGTCGGTCAGTCCTTCGGCACGGGCGAGTGCGTCGGTGCCGACGACGTCGCCGGCCAGCTGAACGTGGCGACCGAGCTGCTCCCCCAACGCCTTCGCGACCGGAGCCAGCGAGAGCTTTGGATCCGGCTCACCCTTGGGCCGACCGAGATGCGCAGTGACGATCACCTTGGCACCCGCGTCGGAAAGCGCCTTCAGCGTCGGCACCGACGCGGTGATACGACCCGGGTCGGTGATGTTACCGTCGTCGTCGAGCGGGACGTTCAGATCCGAGCGGACCAGCACGCCGCGATCTGAAACACCTTCACCGAGAAGGTCTTCCAGAGTCTTGATGCCCACGATGTCAGAGCGACTTGCCGACAAGCGCGACCAGGTCGACCAGCCGGTTGGAGTATCCCCACTCGTTGTCGTACCAGGACACGGTCTTGGCCTGGTTGTCGATCACCTTGGTCAGGCCGGCATCGAAGATCGAGCTGTGCGGATCGGTCACGATGTCGCTGGAGACGATCGGTGCGTCGTAGTACTTGAGGATGCCCTTGAGCGGGCCGTCCGCAGCCGCCTTGAACGCCGCGTTGATCTCGTCGGCCGTGGCCGACTTGGACAGCTCAGCGGTCAGGTCGGTGCACGAACCCGTGGGAATCGGCACGCGCAGCGCGTAGCCGTCGAGCTTGCCCTTCAGCTCCGGGAGCACCAGGCCGATCGCCTTGGCGGCGCCCGTGGAGGTCGGGACGATGTTCAGGGCGGCTGCGCGAGCGCGGCGCAGGTCCTTGTGCGGGCCGTCCTGCAGGTTCTGGTCCTGCGTGTAGGCGTGGACGGTCGTCATCAGGCCCTTGACGATGCCGAACTCGTCGTTGAGCACCTTGGCCAACGGGCCGAGGCAGTTCGTGGTGCACGAGGCGTTGGAGATGATGTTCTGGCTGCCGTCGTACTTGTCGTCGTTGACGCCGAGGACGATCGTGATGTCCTCATCGGTGGCGGGCGCGGAAATGATGACCTTCTTGGCGCCGGCGTCCAGGTGGCCCTGCGCCTTGTCGCGCTTGGTGAAGATGCCGGTCGACTCGACGACCACATCGACCCCGAGGTCACCCCAGGGCAGGGCCGCCGGGCCTTCCTTGACCTCGAGCGCCTTGATCTTCTGATCGCCGATGACGATGGTGTCGTCGCCCTCGAGGCTGATCTCGGCGGGGAACCGGCCGAGGATCGAGTCGAACTTCAGCAGGTGCGCCAAGCTGGCGTTGTCGGTGAGGTCGTTGACGGCAACGATCTCGATGTCGGTGCTCTTGCCCTCGGCCTTCTGCGCGGCGAGCGCCCGGTAGAAGTTGCGCCCGATGCGGCCGAAGCCGTTAACGCCTACCCGGATGGTCACTGGTCTCTCCCTTAGTTGCCTCAGCGTGTAGTGCTCGACCGCCAGCCTAGTGGTGTGATAGCGGCCACGTGTCACCTGGTCAGTGCACGGCCAGGCGTTGATCCGCGTAGGGGTTGCCGAGCCATTTGCGGCGAATCCGCTGGAGTGTGCCGTCTGCCTCCAACTCGGCTTGTGCGACGGTGAGCCGTCCGAGAAGCGCCTGGTCACCGAGCGGAACCGCGATCGCGATGTCCTCGACGGTGATGCCGCGCTGGACGACCTCGACCCCTGGGACCGTCCTGACCAGTTCGGTCAGCACCGGCGCGAGCTTCATCACGGCGTCGCAGTCACCGGTGGACAGGTCGGTCAACGCGTCGCGGATCGAGCCGTAGTCATAGACGCGGACCGCGCCTGCCTTCCCCTCCGCGACGAGCCGCTCGGCGATCGGCTGGCTGGTGTTGCCCCGCTGCACGCCGATGGTGAGGCCCGCCAGGTCGTCGATCGAGGCGACGCGGGGCAGCCGGCGAGTGTCGACGGCCAGCGATTGACCGGAGATGACGTACGGCGGCAGGAAAGTCGCCTTCTGCTCGCGCTCGGGTGTGACGGTGGTCCCGGCGGCGACACAGTCGTACCCCGATCCCAGCGCAGCGAAGATACCGTCGAAGTCGGCACCCTTGTAGGACACGAATTCGACTGTCGCGCCGATCTTATCGCTGAGCGCTTGCATCAAGTCGATGTCGAGGCCACCGTCGCCGGGCATCCCGTTGAAGGGCGGGTCGGGTTCGGCCACGCCGACTCTCAGTGTCTCCATGGGTTCACCGTAGTTGTTGCAGGTGCGCCCGGGCGTGATCGATCTGCTCGTAGGCGTAGGTGGCCATTGCGGCGAGGGACATCGTCGCCCCCTTCTTTGCGAGGCGGTCGAAAGTCTGGTGCCCGAGCGCTTCACGCAATCGGATGATCAACTCGGTGAGCTTCGGGTAGTGCGCCGGGGTCATCTGGCTCAGCACCGCGAAACCGGCCAAAGTGGCTGCGGGCTCCGGCTGCCCGAGTTTCTCGAGCAGCTTTCCACCCTCCTACACCGGTCAGGGTGAGCGGCCGATGCTGCCGCAGCGCAGCCTCGACGTCGGCGACTTCCGCCTCGCGCCCGATCAAGGTCGTGGTCGACGCTCTCAGACTTCTTACGTTCGCATCTTCGGTGTGCAGCGGCGGGAACGCGTCCCGCAAACCCTGCGCTTAACCTGGTGGAGCGTGATCGGTGCCTAGACGTCGCGCAAACGCCGCGGGCCGAGATTCAGCACCACCGCTGTGGCTGAACACGAATCCGTCATGGGCCTCGATGGCCGACCCTAAAACCTTGTCATGGCAAGCAAGCGCCACCCGCATGACATCCGCGTCGGGCTCCCACCGACGAGTAGAACCCTCGATATCGGTGAACAGGAACGTCACGACGCCCGACGGTGTATTTATGATGGTCGGGCGAGCTCCACTCGCGCCTGGTCAATTTGGTCGTAGGCGAAAGCCACAATCGCGGCCATCGTCATCGACCCACCCTCTCGAGCAAGCGATTCGTACGTGTCGTCACCGAGCACGGTGCGGAGGTGGGCTATGGAGGATGTGAACTCAGGAAGCACGGCCAGTGCCAGCGGGCTCAACGAGAACCCGCTGATGACCGCTGCCTGCTCATATCGGCCTAGACGATCGAGGAACGTGCTCAGCACAGCAAGTGGGCTGCGAATGCTGCCGACGTTGCCCGAGTCGTGGTAATTGCGAAGAACCAACGTCAGGTGCTCGAGCGCCTCCAGGTTCACCGCATCCAGCGCTTCGAACCTGGCCATGGCGAGCGCGAGAATCGATGCGTTGAAACGATTTCCGCTCTCCAGCGCCATCGCCAGACCCTCTCTGCACGTTTGGATGCTCGTGACCGACCCCTTCGCATGGCTCGGAAATGTGCTGGCGGCGACCGCGAAGGTATACAGATAAGGATTACCGGTTGCGGCTGCCGCTTCGACCAAGCCCACGGCGGCTTGCATCGCTTCGTAAATTAGTCCCCCGAAAGTCAGAGCGAAGACGCGACAGCCGCGAATGTATACATCGTTGTCGCCGCGTCGTTTCAGTTGCGCCTGGCACATATCTGCCCATCGCAACGGCTCGCCGCCGGGAAGGTAGGCCGCTCCGAGCCAGCCCTCCATTCCGTACGGCGGCGTATTTTCGTTGCAGGCCAACACTGTTGCGCCGACCTCCGCATATTGAAGCGCCTTCTCTAGCCTCCCGGCCATCCAGGCCACCGCTGCAATCACGTACAGACTGGGTACGCGGGGGTGCCCGACTGTGACAGCGGGCTGGATCACTTCTTCGGCCCATCCGATGGCCTCGTAGTTCTCGACTCCGAAACCAAGCAACCCCACATATGTTGTGATCGTCGCGGCCAGGTCGATGTCACCGTTGTCGGCTGCCCACCGGAAGGCCGTGCGCAGATTCGCCATCTCGGTCGCTACCCAGCGGTACGCGTAGCGTTGCTCAGGGCTGTCCCATAAGGACATCATGGCGCTCTCGAGTTGTGCGAAATAGTGGGCGTGAGCCGTTCGAACCTCCTCGGCCGCACCGCGAAAGGCGAGCTGTTCCTCTGCGAACTGGCGGACGGTTTCGAGCATGGAGAACCGCGCCGTCTGCTCGGATCGGTCCACCGTGAGCAACGACTTGCGCACCAGGGAGTCGAGAAGGTCCACGACAGCGAACTCGTCGTACTCCGGTCCGGCGACGGCGCAGGCGCTGTGGATGTCGAATCCACCGGCGAACACCGAACACCGCTCCAGCAGCCTCTTTTCTTCGGCGCTCAACAGGTCGTATGACCATTGCACCGCGTGCCGAAGTGTCTGGTGCCTCTCCAGACTGCGCCGTGACCCCACGAGCAGTTGGAACCTCTTGTCGAGCCGGTCCCGAATGTCGGTAAGCGTCATCACCGAAACCCGGGATGCAGCGAGTTCGATCGCCAGCGGAATGCCGTCGAGGCGACGACATATGTCGGTGACCGCCTCCATTTCGTGGGCGGCAGCGCCAGGAGCAATGCTCCCGGCGCGCTCCACGAACAGCTCGGCCGCCGCATCGTCAGAGAGTGAGCGGACCGGCCAGATCTGTTCTTCGGTGACCCCCAAGCCCTCTCTGCTGGTTGCGAGGATGCTCACGGTTGAGGACTTCGCGAGGATAGCCTCGGCAAGTCCTGCGGCCGCATCCAAAACGTGTTCGCAGTTGTCGAAGATCAACAGCCGCTTCCGGTCCTCCAAGACGGCCGCGACCGAATCACGCACGCTCATCCCGGGTTGTTGAGCGATGCCCAAGGTCGCGGCGACCGAATCAGCCACGGCACCTGCGTCGGCCACGGACGCAAGCTCGAAAACCCAGACACCATCGGTGAAATCGTTGGTGCAGTGGCCAGCGACTTCGAGCGCCAGCCGCGTCTTACCCACTCCGCCGACACCGGTCAATGTGACGAATCGATTCGTGCGCAATGCCGCCGCGATCCGGGTTACTTCGTCATCGCGCCCGACCAGCCTTCTTCCTACGGGCCGGAAATTTCCCCGGTCAGCGTCCAGGCTGCGTAACGGCGGGAAGTCACACGGAAGGCCTTGACTTCGCAGCTGAAAGATCGTGATCGGGTGAGTCACGTCGCGCAGCCGACGTGGTCCGAGGTTCAACAGTTCGACGCCGTCGAGCAGGACCGCCGTCGATTCGGCCACAAGGATCTGGCCGCCGTGCCCGGCCGCCATCACCCGGGCCGCACGGTTGAGCACCGCGCCGAAATAGTCACCGTCGCGAACCTCGGCCTCACCGGTCGCAATACCCATGCGCACCGGCAATTCCAATTGGCGCTGGGCGTCGACGGCGGCCTCCGCGGCGGCACTCGGCGACGCGAACGCGGCCGCAAGACCATCACCGCTGTGGCTGAACACGAATCCGTCATGGGCCTCGATGGCCGACCGCAAAACCTTGTCATGGCAAGCAAGCGCCACCCGCATGGCATCCGCGTCGGACTCCCACCGACGAGTAGAACCCTCGATATCGGTGAACAGGAACGTCACCACCCCCGACGGCGGGCTCATGGTGACCGCTCCAGTTGCGTTCGCGCCTGGTCTATTTGGTCATAAGCGTACGCGACGATGGCGGCCGTGGACATCGCCTCGCCATGCTGGGCGAGCGATTCATAGAGCTGGTCGCCGAGCACTTCGCGTAGGTGTGCGATGGTGGTGGCCAGCTCTGGAACCGACGCAAGAGATACGAAGTCGTAGGAAAAGCCGGCTAGTGTCGCTGCGGCTTCGAACCGCCCCAGGCGATCCAGGAATGCGCTCAGGATCGCGAGGGGACCAACTAAACTCCCGACATTTCCCGAGTCGTGGTAATGCCGAATAACTAAGGTCAGATGGTCGAGCGCCGAGAGGGTGACAACCGGCTCACCTTCGAGGCGGGCCAGCATGAACGCGAGCACCGTCTCGGTGTACCGATTACCGGTTTCTTGGGCGAGCGCCAGACCCTGGCGGCAGAGTTCGAGATCACGCTCGGAACCTACTGAGCCGAGGCAGGAACCGTACGCGCCGATCGCCATCGTATGCAGATAGGGGTTGCCGCTCGCGACAGCTGATTCGATCAATCCGTCCGCGGCTGCTCTCGCTTCATCGACGAGACCGGCCCACGCTAGCGCAAAGACCAGGCAGATTCGAATGGCAACGTGGTTGTCGCCCCTGTGTTCGAGCTGAGTGCGGCATAGTTCCGCCCACCGCTCAGCCTGTCCGATCGCCATATATGGCCCGCCCAGCCCGCCTTCCAAGCCGTACGACGGCAGATGCGAGCTGCTCGCCAAAATGGTTTGACCGCGTTCGGTGTACTGCAGCGCCTGTTCAACCCGGCCAGTCATCCAGCAGAGCGATGCGGCGACGTAAAGATCCACAAGGCGCGGGTGCCCGATCGCGCCCGCAGGCTCGATCAATTCTTCTGCCCACGAAACCGGCTCATGGTTTTCGGCGCCGAAAAAGCCGAGAAGCCAGCCGCATGTCGCGATGGACGCGGCACTGTCGAGGTCACCGCGGTCGGCGGCCCAGCGGAATGCCGTGCGCAGATTGGCGAGTTCGATGGCGAACCACTCATATGCCTCCCGCTGACCCGCGCTGTCCCACAGTGTGAGGATGTCGGTCTCGCGGTCGGCGAAATACCGCGCGTGCGCCGAACTCGCTTCGGCCGCTTCCCCACGTTCGACGAGTTTTTCTTCGGCGAACTGCCGGATGGTCTCCAGCATCGAGAACCGGGTCTTACCCGTCGCCCGATCCGCGACGAGCAAGGACTTGCGTACCAGCGAGTCGAGCAGGTCGAGAATCATGAACTCGTCTGCGTCGTCGAATCCGGATACCGCAGAAGCGGATTGAACGTCGAAACCGCCGGCGAACACCGAACACCGCTCCAGCAGCGACCTTTCCGTTTCTGCCAAGAGGTCATACGACCACGACACCGCCTGGCGCAGCGTCTGATGGCGTTCGAGCCCACGTCGCGAGCGGACGAGCAGCTTGAATCGGTGATCGAGGCGGTCGCGCATCTCGGTAGCGGTCATCGACTCCATTCGCGAGGCGGCCAGCTCGATCGCCAATGGGATGCCGTCGAGTCGCCGGCAGATCTCCTCGACCGCCGCGGATTCCTCGGCCGACAAGTCCCGCGCCGCTCGGTCCTTGAACAGCCGCACGGCCGCACCGACTTCCAAAGAGGGCACCCGCCACAAGCGTTCGTCGGTGAGGCCTAGGCCCTCACGGCTTGTCGACACGATCTTCACCGTGGCCGACCTCGCGAGGATGAGGTCGATGAGATCAGCCGCGGAATCTACGACATGTTCACAGTTGTCGAAGACGAGGAGGCGGACCCTGCCCTCCAAGGCCGCCGCGATGGTCTCACCCATCGTCAGCCCCGGCTGTTGTGTGATGCCCAGCACCGCGGCTACGGCGTCGGGTACAGCTGCCGGATCGGTCACTGATGCGAATTCGAAAAGCCATACGCCATCGGGAAATTCGTCAGCGAGAACTGACGCGACCTCGAGCGCCAGTCGGGTCTTGCCTACGCCGCCTACACCAGCCAAGGTGATAAGCCGGTGCGATCGGGTCGCCGATACGACCTCCTCGACATCGGCATCGCGACCGATCAGCATGCTTGCCGCAGGCCGCAGATTCCCGAGATTGGAATCGAGTGTCCGCAGCTGAGGGAACTCCGTTCGCAAGCCCGGCGCAGCGATTTGAGAGAGCGTGACCGGATTCGGCAAGTCGCGCAGCCGACGTGGTCCGAGGTTCAACAGTTCGACGCCGTCGAGCAGGACCGCCGTCGATTCGGCCACAAGGATCTGGCCGCCGTGCCCGGCCGCCATCACCCGGGCCGCACGGTTGAGCACCGTGCCGAAATAGTCACCGTCGCGAACCTCGGCCTCACCGGTCGCAATACCCATGCGCACCGGCAATTCCAATTGGCGCTGGGCGTCCACGGCGGCCTCGACGGCGGCACTCGGCGACGCGAACGCGGCCGCAAGACCATCACCACTGTGGCTGAACACGAATCCGTCATGGGCCTCGATGGCCGACCGCAAAACCTTGTCATGGCAAGCAAGCGCCACCCGCATGGCATCCGCGTCGGACTCCCACCGACGAGTAGAACCCTCGATATCGGTGAACAGGAACGTCACGACGCCGGTGGGCGGGTCACCCGCGGACACAACTGAAGTGTCGGCCGAGTGACCGCTTGTCACACGCTTTTCGCCGAAATGCCCGCCGTGTGACGCCTCGAGCTAAGCGTCCTCGAGCAGGTCCGGCGTGACGGCCGACTCGGTGTCCGGAATGCCGTCCTGCTTGGCCTTGCGATCGGCCATCGACAGCAGCCGTCGAATACGGCCCGCCACAGCGTCCTTCGTCATCGGCGGATCCGCGAGCCGGCCCAACTCCTCCAACGAAGCCTGCCGGTGTTCAACTCGCAGCTTGCCCGCGGCGGCGAGGTGGTCGGGCACCGTATCGCCGAGGATCTCCAGCGCCCGTTCCACGCGTGCGGCCGCGGCGACCGCCGCACGTGCCGAGCGACGCAGGTTGGCGTCGTCGAAGTTGGCCAGCCGGTTGGCCGTGGCCCTCACCTCGCGCCGCATCCGACGCTCTTCCCACGTCAGCCGGGTGTCCTGTGCACCCATCCGGGTGAGCAGGGCGCCGATGGCCTCGCCGTCGCGCACCACCACCCGATCGGTTCCGCGCACCTCGCGCGCTTTGGCGCTGACCCCCAACCTGCGGGCAGCGCCGACGAGTGCCAGCGCTGCCTCCGGACCAGGGCAGCTGACTTCCAACGCCGACGACCGCCCCGGCTCGGTGAGCGACCCGTGCGCCAGAAACGCTCCGCGCCAGGCTGCTTCGGCATCGGCCACACTGCCGCCGACCACCTGCGCGGGCAGCCCCCGCACGGGCCTGCCGCGCAGATCGAGCAGACCGGTCTGCCTGGCCAACGCCTCGCCGTCCTTGGCCACCCGCACCACATACCGGGTGCTCTTGCGGATTCCGCTGGCCGATACGACGTGGACCGAGGCGTTGTAGCCGTACAGGTCGTAGATGTCCTTGCGCAGCCGTCGGGCGATGTTGCCGAGGTCGACCTCCGCCTCCACCACCACGCGGCCCGAGACGATGTGCAGTCCGCCCGCGAAGCGCAACAGGGAGGCCACCTCGGCGCGTCGAGCGCTGACCGAATTGACGACCAGCCGACTCAACTCATCCTTGACCTCGGCTGTCATCGCCACGGGTCGTCACCTCTCGGTCCATTCGCTGTCGACGTGGGCACTGCCGGCGCCGTGTCTGCGGCGCCGCGAAGACGCACACCTTCCAGCGCCGCGGCCAACCGCGCCGGGTCATGTAAAGGTGTACCAGGTCTGGACACGTCAGCAAACTGAACTTGAGCACGAAGGATGTTCGCGGTTCGCCGCAATTGCTCACGCTCACGTTCGCTGGGCACTCGGCTCGCGTCGACGATGATGTCGTGCACGGTGAAGTCGGGGGCGTGCTGCGCAAGCACATGGATGTGCCGCTCGACGGAGAAGCCGGCCGTCTCCCCCGGTTCGGCCACCAGGTTGAGCACCAGCGCCCGCCGCGCCGCGGTCGCCTGCAGCGCGGCCGCCAGCTCGGGAACGAGCACATGCGGAATGACGCTGGTGAACCAGGAGCCCGGGCCCAGCACCACCAGGTCAGCCGCCATGATCGCGTCGACGGCCTGCCGGGTGGCCGGCGGATCACCCGGCAGCAGCCGCACACGGCGGACCTTGCCCACGGTCGTGGCGATCGCCACCTGTCCGCGGATCACGCGACTCATCCGCGGATCGGATTCCAGACCCGCCACGTCGGCCTCGATGCCCAGTCCCATCGGACACATCGGCAGCACTCGGCCCTTCACGCCGAGGATGCGGCCCAGTTCGTCCAGCGCGGCCACGGGGTCGGCCAGAACCTCGCTGAGACCAGCGAGCAACAGGTTCCCGATCGGATGTCCCGCGAGCGCCCCGCTGCCACCGAACCGGTGCTGGATGATCGTCGCCCACAGTCGGCCATGCGGGCTGTCAGATGCCAACGCCGCCAATGCCATTCGCAGATCACCGGGAGGCACGACGTCGAGCTCGTTGCGCAGCCGCCCCGAGGAGCCACCGTCGTCGGCGACCGTGACGATGGCCGTCACGTGTGGCGTCAGCCGACGCGCCGCCGACAGGGTTGCGTAGAGTCCGTGGCCACCACCGAGTGCGACGATCCGCGCGGTCATTCGCGACCCAGATCCCGGTGCAGCACCCGAACCGTGAGGTCATCACCGTCCTGCAGCCGCGCCGCCAGCGCCTCGGCGATCGCCACACTTCGATGTTTGCCGCCGGTGCATCCGATGGCGACGGTCATATATCGCTTCCCCTCGCGACGGTATCCGTCGATGACTACGTCGAGCAGACGATGATAGGTCTCCAAGAAGTCCCCTGCACCCGGCTGCCCGAGAACGTAGTCGCGAACCGCAGGATGCTGCCCGGTGTGCGGGCGCAGGTCGTCTACCCAGTGCGGGTTCGGCAGAAACCGGACGTCCATCACGGTGTCGGCGTCCATCGGCAACCCGTACTTGTAGCCGAAGGACTCGACCGTGACGTTCGTGTGTGCGGCGGTCTCGCCGCCGAAGGCGCGTTCGATGCTCTCGCGCAGTGCGGGCACCGACATCGCCGACGTGTCGATCACCAGATCGGCCGACGCGCGCACCGGAGCCAACAGCGCGCGCTCGGCCGCAATGCCTTCTGCCAGTGTCTGATTGCCCTGCAGCGGGTGACTCCGACGGTTTTGCTCGTATCGGCGCACCAGGCTCTCGTCCGAGGCCTCCAAGAACAACACCCGCGGCGCGATGTTGCGGGTCGCGAGCTCGTTACGCACCCAATCCAGGTCACCGGTGAAACCGCGCGACCGCACGTCCATCACCACTGCCAGCTGGGTGATCCGCGATCCGGCGGCCAGCCCCAACTCGACCATCTGCGCGATCAGTTCCGGGGGCAGATTGTCGGCGACGTACCAACCGAGATCCTCGAGCACCTTGGCCGCCGTGCCCCGGCCCGCTCCCGAAAGGCCGGTGACGAGAACCACGTCGATGCCGGAGTCGGCGCTGGCCCCATCCCGAAGATCCGCGTGCATTCCCTGGTCCGTCATCCCGATACCTTGCTCTGATCATTGCCGATCGCTGCGTCGGGCGCGTCGCTTTCGGACGGTACGCCCAGCGCGTCGAGCACGGCGCGGGCGGTGGCGACCCCGATACCCGGTACAGCGGTGATCTCCTCGATCGACGCCTCCTTCAATCGGGCCACCGAGCCGAAGTGGGTGACCAGCGCTTTGCGGCGATGCTCACCGAGCCCCCGGACCGAGTCCAGCGCCGACGCGGTCATCCGCTTCGATCGCTTGCTGCGGTGGTAGGCGATGGCGAACCGGTGCGCCTCGTCACGCACGCGCTGCAACAGATAGAGCCCTTCGCTGTTGCGCGGCATGATCAGCGGGTCCGGCTCGGACGGAACCCACACCTCCTCCAGGCGCTTGGCCAACCCGATCACCGCCACGTCGGTGATGCCGAGCTCGTCGAGCACCGATTGCGCGGCATTGACCTGCGGCGCACCACCGTCGACGACGTACAGGTTGGGTGGATACGCGAACTTGCGCGACTTGCCTTCCGGCGCAAGCTCTGTCGGATGCTGGAGGTCGTGCAGGTGACGATAGAAGCGCCGCCTGGTCACCTCGGCGATGGAGGCGACGTCGTCGGAGCGGCCGTCGCCCGCGGCCTCCCGGATCGCGTAGTGCCGGTAGTCGGACTTGCGCGGCAGGCCGTCTTCGAAAACCACCAACGAGGCCACCACATCGGTGCCCTGCACATGGCTGATGTCGACGCATTCGATGCGTAGCGGTGCGTCGGCCAGCCCGAGCGCATCCTGAATGCTCTGCAGTGCAGCGGTTCTCGCGGTGAAGTCACCCGCCCGCTTGAGTTTGTGCTGGGTGAGCGCGTCCTGCGCGTTGCGACGCACGGTCTCGGCGAGCGCACGCTTGTCGCCGCGCTGGGGAACCCGAAGCATCACCCGCGACCCTCGCAGCTGGGTCAGCCAGGCCGAAAGCTCGTCGGAGTTGCTCGGCAGGCATGGAACCAGTACCTGGCGCGGCACCGGGTTGGTCGACTCGTCGCCGCCGCTGTCGCTGGCCCCGCCCAATTCGGCCTGATCGCCGTAGAACTGGGTCAAAAACTGTTCGACCAGGTGTTCCTGGCTGGTTTCTCCAGGCTCACCGGACTTCTCGACGATCCACCCGCGCTGGCCACGAACCCGGCCACCGCGGACGTGGAAAACCTGCACCGCCGCTTCGAGTTCGTCGTCGGCGAACGCGACCACATCCGCGTCGGTGCCGTCACCGAACACCACCGCCTGCTTCTCCAGCGCACGTTTGAGCGCGCCGATGTCGTCGCGCAGGCGTGCGGCCCTCTCGAAGTCCAGTTGCTCGGCGGCCTCGTTCATCTGCTGTTCCATGTCGCGGACCAGCCGGTCGGTCTTGCCCGCGAGGAAATCGCAGAAGTCGAGGACGATTTGGCGATGCTCGTCGGCGCTCACCCGTCCGATGCACGGCGCCGAGCACTTGTCGATGTAGCCCAGCAGACAGGGTCGGTCGATTTGCCTGTGCCGCTTGAAGACTCCCGCAGAGCAGGTCCGCGCCGGGAACACCCGCATGAGGAGATCGAGTGTTTCGCGGATCGCCCACGCGTGCGAGTAGGGACCGAAGTAGCGGACGCCTCTGCGCCGCGCACCGCGGTACACCATCAGCCGCGGGTACTCCTCGTTGAGTGTCACTGCCAGCACTGGATACGACTTGTCGTCGCGGTACCTGATGTTGAACCGCGGATCGAACTCCTTGATCCAGTTGTATTCGAGCTGCAGCGCCTCGACTTCGGTGTTGACCACCGTCCACTCGACGCTGCCCGCCGACATCACCATCTGGCGCGTGCGCGGCGCCAGGTTCGCGATGTCGGCGAAGTAGGAGTTCAGTCGGCTGCGCAGGCTCTTGGCCTTGCCGACGTAGATCACCCGGCCGTGTGGGTCGCGGAACCGATAGACGCCCGGTTCGACGGGAATCGACCCGGGGGCGGGTCGGTACGTCGATGGATCGGGCACGGATTCCAGGTTACTGCCGCCTCCCGACGGCCCCGATCCACTACCGTCGAGTGATGCGGATCTCCTCCGTGACGAGGGTGATGGCCCCGCTGACCGGGTTGGTGCTGGTGTTGGCCGGATGCTCCGCAGACGAGCGCACCGAACCCGAAGCCTCGGGACCGTGCGCGATCGTCGAGAACGGCACCCCGGTGGTCAAGACCACCGCCGCAGCCGTCCCCGGTTCCCCTCCCACCTCCAGGGACATCTCCACCAACCCTGAGGTGGCCACGGGGTACCGCAGCGACATGACGCCGGTGCGCACCAGCAGCTTCTCCGTCGCCACCGCAAACCCGTCGGCCACCCAGGCCGCGTGTGAAGTGCTGCGCGACGGCGGCACCGCGGCGGACGCGCTCGTCACCGCGCAGGCCGTGCTCGGCCTCGTCGAGCCACAGGCTTCCGGCCTTGGCGGCGGAGGCTTCCTGCTCTACTTCGACGCGGCGTCCGGAAGGGTCCAGGCGTACGACGGGCGTGAGGTCGCGCCGGCCGCCGCGACCGAGAACTATCTGCGCTGGGTCTCCGATGCCGACCGCACGGAACCCAAGCCGGACGCCAGGGCCTCCGGACGCTCGATCGGCGTACCGGGCATTCTGCGGATGCTGACCGACGTCCACGCCGAGCACGGCAAGACGGGCTGGCGCGACCTTTTCGCCCCCGCCGTCCGGCTGGCCGACGACGGCTTCGACATCAGCGCCCGGCTCGCGGCGGCCATCGAGGACGCGGCACCTGAGCTCAAGCTCGACCGCGAAGCCGCCGAATACTTTCTCGAATCCGACGGCAGCCCCAAAACGGAGGGCACCCGACTGACCAACCCCGCGTACTCGAAAACGTTGGGCGTCATCGCAACCGACCCCCAGTCGTTCTACACCGGCGCGATCGCCCGCAACATCGTCGCGGCGGCGACCGACGGCTCCGGCGGCCGCACACCCAGCCTGATGACCGCCGAGGACCTCGCCGGCTATACGGCCAAGAAACGTGAACCGCTGTGTGCGCCGTACCGCGGCCGGGAGGTGTGCGGGATGCCGCCACCGTCGTCCGGCGGCATCGCGGTCCTGGCCACGCTCGGCATCCTCGAACACTTCCCGATGGCAGATCACAAGCCCACCGACATCGATCGCAACGGCGGTCGGCCCTCCGTCATGGGCGTGCACCTGATCTCCGAGGCGGAACGGCTGGCGTACGCCGACCGCGACAAGTATGTCGCGGACACCGATTTCGTTCCGCTGCCCGGCGGTTCCCCCGAGACGCTGCTCGGCAGCGACTACCTCGCCGGGCGCGCCGCGCTGATCTCCGAACAGCACAGCATGGGCACCGCCAAAGCCGGCGAGTTCGGGCCGCCGACCAGTCCGGCGCCGCCGGTTCCCGAACACGGCACCAGCCAGGTCAGCATCGTCGACTCGCAGGGCAACGCCGCGTCGTTGACCACCACGGTGGAATCCGCGTTCGGCTCGTTCCACATGGTCGACGGGTTCATCCTCAACAACCAGCTCACCGACTTCTCGGCCGAACCCACCGGCCCCGACGGAACATCGGTCGCCAACCGCGTCCAGCCCGGAAAGCGGCCCCGCAGCACGATGGCGCCGACGCTGATCTTCGACCAGGCGCAGGGTGGACAACGTGGCGACCTGTACGCCGTGCTCGGTTCGCCCGGCGGCGCGGTGATCATCCAGTTCGTGGCGAAAACAATTGTGGGGATGCTGGATTGGGGGCTCGATCCGCAGCAGGCCGTGTCGATGGTCGACTTCGGTGCCGCCAACACGCCGAAGACCAATATCGGCGGCGAGCATCCGATCATCGACATCTCCGGCCCACCAGGATTGGCTGGCGACCATGACCCGCTCGTGCGGGGCTTGCGCGAACTCGGCCACCAGGTGGATCTGGCCGACCAATCGAGCGGCCTGTCGGCGATCACCCGAGACAGCGCGGGCCTCATCGGTGGTGCGGATCCGCGCCGGGAAGGGTTGGTCATGGGCGACACCCGATGACCGAACGCATTGCCCGCCTGGGCGAAACCGACTGGCGGGTCTTCGCCACCGTTCGGATGAGGGCGCTGGCCGACTCGCTGGGCGAGAACGACCCGAGCTATCGCGACGAGGCCGCCTTCACCGCCGCGCAGTGGCGCCGACGGCTACGCGACCATGCGCAGTTCGTCGCCCTGATCGGCGAGCGTCCAGTCGGCCTGATCGGGGCGCAACAGGAGAACGCCGAGGCCGTGTACCTGTACTCGCTGTGGCTCGATCCGGCGGTCCGCGGGCGCGGGCTGGCGAAGCAGTTGGTCGCGGCGGCGCTCGACTGGGCGCGCAGCAGCAACGTGCACACCGTCCGGTTGCGCGTGGCGACCGACAATGCGGCGGCGCGCCAGGTGTACGAGAGCATCGGGTTCACGGTCGCAGAGGATCAAACCAAGTCCATCGCCGACGAACTGGCGATGTCGCTCAGCGTGAGTTGAGGCCCTTGTAGTGCTCGAGCACGCCGCGAACGCGGTCCATCGCGTCCACCGCGCGGTCCTTGTCAACGGCCTGGATCGCCATGATCGGGATGTACTCGTCGTCGGGCAGATCCACACGGGCCCACCGCGCACCCCGCGGGAACGAGATGTCGACGACCTCGGACCAGGGAATCACCTTGTCGGCAACCAGATTTCGTACCGCCACACCCGATGCGCCCGCCCGCAGCCGGGGACGCGCGAACATCAACACCACCGCGGCGATGACGACACCGAGCAGCGCGATCGCAACCTGGTCGGCGGTGCGGAAGATCACCCCGGTGGAGCCCACCTTCAGCAGCGCGCCGACCGTGACATGCGCGATGAGGATCAGCGCTGCGGCCGTGTAAGCGAAATACGGTGCCAGGTGAGGGCGTACCTCGACATCCCAGTCGGTCATGAGCCCGAACGCAGGTTCCGCAACGTCAGCGCGGTGGACAGGGCCGCGGCCGCCGCCTGCGCGCCCTTGTCTTCGGACGACGAGGGCAGGCCGGCCCGGTCGAGGGCCTGCTGTTCGGTGTTCGTCGTCAGCACGCCATTGGCCACCGGCGTCGACGCGTCCAGCGACACCCGGGTCAAGCCCTGGGTCACCGCGTCGCACACGTAGTCGAAATGCGGTGTCTCACCGCGGATCACCACACCGAGCGCCACAACCGCGTCATGAGTGGCCGCCAAAGCCTGTGCCACGACGGGAATCTCGATGGCACCGAGCACCCGCACGACCGTGGGATTGTCGAGGCCGGCATCCGCAGCGACCTTGAGCGCGCCGTCGAGCAGGGCATCGCAGATGGTCTCGTGCCAGGTGCTGGCCACGACGGCAAGCTTGAGTCCCGATCCGTCGATGTGTGGGAGATCGGGTACGCCCGTACCGCTCACAGGGCTCCGCCGAGATCGGTCGGCCGGCGATCACCGAGCAGGTACACGCCCTCGTCGTAGTCGGCCATGGTGGTCGCCTCGTGGTAATCGTCGAGGCCGCTCAGGTCGTGGCCCATCCGGTCGCGCTTGGTCATCAGGTAGCGGATGTTCTCTTTGTTGGCGCGCACCGGCAGCGGCACACGTTCGATGATGTGCAGCCCGTAGCCGTCGAGCCCGACGCGCTTGGCGGGGTTGTTGGTCAGCAGACGCATCGACCGCACACCGAGATCGACGAGGATCTGCGCGCCGATACCGTAGTCGCGGGCGTCGGCGGGCAGGCCGAGCTTGAGGTTGGCGTCGACGGTGTCGTCGCCGGCGTCCTGAAGTTGATACGCCTGCAGCTTGTGCATGAGGCCGATGCCCCGACCCTCATGTCCGCGCATGTACAGCACGATGCCGCGGCCTTCGCGGGCGACCATCGCCATCGCCGCGTCGAGTTGGGGTCCGCAGTCGCAGCGCTGGGAACCGAACACGTCGCCGGTGAGGCATTCCGAGTGCACGCGCACCAGCACGTCATGGCCGTCGCTGGTCGGACCCGCGACGTCACCCTTGACCAGCGCGACGTGCTCGACGTCGTCATAGATGCTGGTGTAGCCGACGGCGCGGAATTCGCCGTGGCGGGTCGGAATCCGGGCCTCGGCGATGCGCTCGATGTGCTTCTCATGCTTGCGCCGCCACTCGATCAGGTCGGCGATCGAGATCAGCGCGAGGTCGTGTTCGTCGGCGAAGATGCGCAGCTCGTCGGTCTGCGCCATCGAGCCTTCGTCTTTCTGGCTGACGATCTCGCAGATCGCACCGGCGGGTTGCAGCCCGGCGAGTCGCGCCAGGTCGACCGCGGCCTCGGTGTGGCCCGGGCGGCGCAGCACCCCACCGTCCTTCGCGCGCAGCGGCACGACGTGCCCCGGTTTGGTGAAATCGTCGGCGATGCTCGACGGATCCGCCAGCAGGCGCATCGTCGTCGCGCGGTCTGCGGCTGAGATACCCGTCCCCACACCGTTTTTTGCGTCCACGGTGACGGTGTAGGCGGTGCCGTGCTTGTCCTGGTTGACCGCGTACATCGGCAGCAGGCCGAGCTTGTCGCAGATCGCCCCGTCCAGCGGCACACAGAGGTAACCGGAGGTGTAGCGGACCATGAACGCGACGAGTTCGGGGGTCGCCTTCTCGGCGGCGAAGATGAGGTCGCCCTCGTTCTCGCGATCCTCATCGTCGATCACGACGACGGCCTTGCCCGCGGCGATATCGGCCACCGCGCGCTCAACAGTGTCAAGCCTCGTCACCACATCAGTATGAACCACCGGGGTCCAAAACTTATTGCCGGTCCGCTGACCTGGGGGTATACCGGTGAAGTCAGTGCCGACGGCCGGGCCGGCGATCGGTGTTTCGGTAAACGCTCCTCGACCACGTCGCCTGACGCCTACGCTAATTTCCCGGTCACTTCGAAGAGGTCTTGTATGAAAGCGTCACGCATCACCGCCCGGAGGCTGCTGATCGCCGCGTGTGCCGTGGCCGCCTCCGGATTCTTCTTCGCCTCCGCTCCCGCGACCGCCGAGCCGTTCGATCCGGCCCCACCCGGGCCTTCCGGCGGTGCGTCGGACGTGATCCCGGCGGTGGGGGTGCTCGAAGGTATGTGGAGGACATACGTTCCCCCTGATGCCGCGCCGCCCGACCAGATGGCGTCAGTTGATCGGTTCTTCAGCGATTTCGTACCGAATCCCGCGCAAGTCGGCGCCTTGTTTGGATTTCTTGAACACTTCCGTGCACCCATGCCGATCCCGGGGCCAATCGCGTAGGAGGACGCGGCTACACAGCAATGGTTTCTAATGCCGACGCGGCCCTTTGGCCGTCCGTTCGGTGGGGACCGCTACACCGTTGTCAGCAACGCCGGCGGCGTTCGCATCGACATCATCGGCAGTCGGCACGCTACGCCGTCGATACAGCCGACTGCATAGGACGCACACCACGCATGGGAGACCCCGAAAGTCGTGCTTGGCTAATCGGTTTCGGGTGACAGCAACCGCTCGACGTATTTAGCGATCACGTCCACCTCGAGATTGACCAACGTGCCGACCTCGGCACGGCCGAGAATCGTGAGATCAAGCGTCGTGGGGATCAACGACACCTCGAACCAGTCGTGTCCGAGCCCGGACACCGTCAGCGAGACACCGTCGACGGTGATGGAGCCCTTCTCGACGACGTACCGCGACAGCGCGGTCGGCAGTGCGACGCGCACCACGGTCCAGCGCTGCGACGGAGAGCGCGCGATGACATGACCAGTGCCGTCGACATGTCCCTGCACGATGTGCCCGCCGAGGCGGCTGTTCACCGCCGCGGCGCGCTCGAGGTTGACCCTGCTGCCCACCCCGAGTCGGCCGAGGCTCGACCGGTTCAGCGTTTCGCCGATCACATCGGTGGTGAATGTCGCTTCCGGTTGCACCTCGACGACGGTGAGGCAGACACCGTTCACCGCGATCGAGTCACCGTGGCGCGCATCGGAGGCGACGAGGGGCCCGCGGATGGCGAGCCGCGCGATATCGCCGAGATCCTCTTTGCCGACAACCTCGCCGACCTCTTCGACGATTCCGGTGAACACGCCGCCAGACTATAGGGTGGTGCGGCCGACTCACGGGATGACGGCTTTCCGCCGGAACGTTTCGCCGCGGCACCGCCGCCGTGAATTTTCCGAAACTCGGAAAAGTCGAGGTTAGGAGTGGTGTTTAGGTACACGCCCATGCCCCGCGAACCGCGCCCGTGCACCCGCACCCTCTACCATGCAGTCATGCCCAAGCGCGTCGTGTTGATCTTGTTAGCCCTCGCCACCGCCGTCGTTGTCTTCGCGGGGTGCTCCAAGTCCGAGGAGCCCGCCAAGGACCTGCCCGATGCTGCGACGCTCCTGCAGCAATCGAGCCAGACCACTCAGAACCAGACAAGCGCGCATATCAAGCTGACAGTGGACGGTAAGAGCGAAAAGCTGCCGATCGAGTTGCTGGAAGGCGATCTGAGCAACGCGCCGACGTTTACGGCGGAAGGAAAAGTCAATCTTCTGATGATGGGGCAGCGCCTCGAGGGCGTGCAGTTCGCGGTCGTCGACGGCGACCTTTACGCCTCGATGACCCCGGGTGCCGGGTTGTCGAACTTCGGCCCCGCCGCAGACATCTACGACGCCTCGCTGATCCTCAACCCGCAGACTGGCGTTGGCAACGTGCTGGCCAACTTCTCGGATCCCAAGGCCGAGGGCCGCGAGGACATCAACGGGGTCCGGACCGTTCGCATCACCGGAAACGTCAGCGCGGACGCCGTGAACAAGATCGCGCCGCAAATTGCAGCGACCGGCCCGGTGCCGGGGACCGCTTGGATCGCCGAAGACGGCGACCACAAGCTGGTTCAGGTGAAGTTGCAGACCGAGTCCGACTCCAGCGTCACCATGGCGTTGTCTGAGTGGGGCAAGCCAGTGACGGTCGCCAAGCCGCCGGCCGCCTGATGTCGATTTCAGAATCTACAGACACCAAAACCGCTGCGACGACGGCGTCGAACCGCCGGATTGCGATCAGTGCGGGCGGCCTCGCGGTGTTGCTCGGCGCACTCGACACGTACGTCGTCGTCGCCATCATCCGGGACATCATCGTCGACCTCAGCATTCCGCTGAACCAGTTGCAACGGGTCACACCGATCATCACGTGTTATCTGCTGGGCTACATCGCCGCGATGCCGCTGCTGGGCCGTGCCTCCGACCGGTTCGGCCGCAAGTTCATCCTCCAGCTGAGCCTGGCTGGGTTCGCCGTCGGCTCCGTCGTCACGGCCTTGTCGAACGACCTCGTTCCCATGGTGATCGGCCGAACTATTCAGGGCGTCGCCAGTGGCGCGTTGCTGCCGGTCACGCTGGCACTGGCCGCCGATCTGTGGTCCACCCGTAACCGAGCGTCGGTGTTGGGCGGGATCGGCGCCGCCCAGGAGCTCGGCAGCGTGCTGGGCCCGCTCTACGGCATCGCCGTCGTCGCGGCGTTGAGCACCTGGCGCGACGTGTTCTGGATTAACGTGCCGCTTGCGGCCATCGCCATGCTGTTGATCCACTTCAGCCTGCCCGCCCGGCTGAAAACCGAAGATCCGGAGCGCGTTGACGTGGTCGGCGGCGTGCTGCTGGCGGTCGCGCTCGGGCTGACGGTGATCGGGTTGTACAACCCCGCGCCGGACGGCCGCAAGATCCTGCCGAGCTACGGGCTGCCGGTGCTCCTGATCGCGACGGTAGCCCTCGTGGGGTTCTTCGTGTGGGAGCGGTTCGCCCGCACGCGGCTGATCGAACCGGCCGGCGTCCATTTCCGGCCGTTCCTGGCCGCCCTGGGCGCCTCGCTGTGTGCCGGTGCTGCGCTGATGGTGACGCTCGTCAACGTCGAGTTGTTCGGGCAGGGAGTGCTCGCCAAGGATCAGACCGGAGCTGTGCTTCTGCTGCTGCGCTTCTTGATCGCGCTCCCGATCGGCGCCGTGGTCGGGGGATGGATCGCGACCCGCATCGGGGACCGACTGGTCGCCTTCGCCGGCCTGATGATCGCGGCAGGCGGTTACTGGTTGGTGTCAAACTGGGGCGTTGACGTCCTGACCACACATCACGACCTCGGCTTTATTGCCCTGCCGGTACTCGACACGGACTTGGCGATCGCCGGCTTCGGCCTCGGTCTCGTGATCGGACCGCTCACGTCCGCAACGCTCCGGGTGGTTCCTGCTGCTCAGCACGGCATCGCATCGGCTGCCGTCGTGGTGGCGCGGATGATCGGCATGTTGATCGGCCTGGCCGCGCTGACCGCCTGGGGGTTGTACAAGTTCAACCAGTATCTCCAGGAGCGCCTCGACGTCCTGCCTGCCCCGGCGGCGGACACCCCCGGCGGGCTATTGGCCGCTCAGGCCGCCCGGCTAGCCCGGGCAAACGTGGAAGCGTACACGATGCAATATGGCGTCATCTTCCTGGCGACAGCTGTCGTATGCGTGGTCGGCGCTTTGCTCGGATTGGTGATCAGCGGACGGACCGAGCACGCTGACGACGACGGAGTGGGTGGCTCCTAGCAGCGCTCGAGGCCCGGACGCAGCAGCTTGGGCTCGGCCGAACTACTCTCGTGTTCGGCGGGTTGCGTTGTCTGACCTCGAAAGGTGCCACAAATCAGCGCCCTCAGGGTGCGGGGGTACATCGGGCGATCAGTAAGCCAGTCCTGCAGTGCAGTCATGGGTCGTCCTTCGTTCGTGCTCACCAGCGCGCAAATCGTCGGTGAAAGCGCGATTGCGGAGGGCCTGTCGGGCCCACTCTGGTACGAGTGTACCGAGGTAATCGCACTGATTGACTCCTAGACGCGCGGGGTATGCGTGGCATCACACCTACCTCAACGGAGAAAGCTGATGGCAAGTTCACTGAATGGCAAGAAGATTGCGTTCCTGGTCGCCCCCGAAGGTGTGGAGCAGGTCGAGCTGACCGAGCCGTGGAAGGCCGTCGAGCAGGCCGGAGGCACCCCCGAACTGGTGTCGACGGAGGTCGGCAAGATTCAGGCGTTCAACCACTTGACCCCGGCCGACACCTTCGACGCCGAGAAGTCCGCCGACGACGTGTCGGCGTCCGACTACGCCGCGCTGGTGCTGCCCGGCGGCGTCGCCAACCCCGACAACCTGCGGATGAACGGCGACGCGGTCGCGTTCGCGAAGAGCTTCTTCGATGCGGGAAAACCGGTCGCGGTGATCTGTCACGGGCCGTGGACGCTCATCGAGGCCGACGTGGTGCGGGGACGCACCATCACGTCGTGGCCCAGCGTGAAGACCGACCTGGTGAACGCCGGCGCCAATTGGGTCGACGACGAAGTCGTCGAATGCTCGCGTGGGCCAAACACTTTGGTGTCCAGCCGCAAGCCGGATGACCTGCCCGCATTCTGTAACACGTTGGTCAGCGCTTTCGCGAAGTAGCCGAAACCCGACGCGCCGACCAACGTCGCCGGGGTAACGTCGCCGACATGCTCATCGCCGCGCTGCGCGACATGCAGTGGCGACGGCGACGTTTCGCCATCGCGGTGCTGTCCACGGCGATCATTTTCGGGATGACGCTGGCTCTCACGGGTCTGGCCAACGGTTTCCAGACCGAGGCCCGGCGCACCGTCGACTCCCTCGGAGTGGACCAGTTCATCGTCAAGGCCGGCGCATCCGGCCCGTTCGTCGGCGCCACGCCGTTCGCGCCGGTGGAATTGCGCCGCATCGCCGGGGCGCCCGGTGTCGACGCCGCAGCTCCCCTGGCCTATGCCGGCGGCACCGCGACGCTCGACGGGGATACCCGCAACGTCGACATCTTCGGCGCGCCCGAGCGTGGACCGGGGATGCCGCCGGTCATCGAGGGACGTGCGCCCGCGGTCCCGGGCGAGGTCGCGGTGTCGACGACGCTGGGCCGCGGCCTCGGCGACGAGGTCGAGATCGCCTCACAGCGGCTGCGGATCGTCGGCCTGGTGGAGAACTCGACCGCGTTGGCGAACCTGCCCAACGTCTTTCTCACCACAGAGGGCGCGCAGGAGTTGGTGTACGGGGGTGAGCCACTGGTTGCCTCCATCGGTGTGCGCGGTTCGCTGGAGCGCGTGCCGCGCGGATATCGGGCGGTCGATCGCGCCGGGGCCATTGATGATCTGCTGCGACCGTTGAAGGTGGCGGTCAATTCGATCACGATCGTCGCGGTCCTGCTGTGGATCGTCGCGGCGCTGATCGTGGGGTCGGTGGTCTATCTGTCGGCGTTGGAACGGCTACGGGACTTCGCCGTTTTCAAGGCGATTGGGGTGCCGACACGTTCGGTGATGGCCGGGCTCGCCCTGCAGGCAGTGATCGTGGCGCTGCTGGCCGCGCTGGTCGGGGCCGGGCTCTCGCTGCTGCTCGGACCACTGTTCCCGATGCAAGTGATCATCCCCACGCAGGCGTTCGTCGCGCTGCCGGTGGTCGCGGTGGCGATCGGTCTCATCGCCAGCGCGGCCGGACTGCGCCGCGCGGTATCCGTCGATCCCGCACTGGCTTTCGGGGGGCCCTGACCGATGGGCGATCTGTCGATTCAAAACCTCGCGGTCGAATACACCAGCGGCGGACACACCGTGCGCCCGATCGACGGCCTAAACCTCGACGTGCCTGCGGGATCGTTGGTGATCCTGATGGGCCCCAGCGGATGCGGGAAGACCACGCTGTTGTCGTGTCTCGGCGGAATCCTCCAACCCAACACGGGCGCAATCAAGTTCGGCGACGTCGACGTGACGTCGCTGAGCGCCAAGGAGCTTGCGACCTATCGACGCGAGACAGTGGGCTTCGTGTTCCAGGCTTTCAACCTGGTGCCCAGCCTCACCGCGGTCGAGAACGTGATGGTGCCGTTGCGCGCATCGGGTACGTCGCGCCGCGCTTCTCGCAAACGCGCCGAACAGCTCCTGGCCCGCGTGGGTCTGGAGGACCGCCTGGACCACCGGCCGGGCGACCTCAGCGGCGGACAGCAGCAGCGCGTGGCGGTGGCCCGGGCCATCGCGCTCGATCCCCCGCTGATCCTGGCCGACGAGCCCACCGCGCACCTGGATTTCATCCAGGTCGAGGAGGTGCTCAAGCTGATTCGCGAACTCGCCTCCGGCACCCGGATGGTCGTCGTCGCCACACACGACAGCCGGATCCTTCCGCTCGCCGACCGCGTCGTCGAGATGGTGCCCAACTTCGCCTCCGCCGACCGTCCGCCGGAGACGGTGGCGTTGGAGGTCGGTCAGGTGCTCTTCGAACAGGGCACCATGGGCGACCTGATCTACATCGTGGACGACGGCGAGATCGAGATCGTGCGCGAACTGCCCGGCGGTGGTGAGGAATTGCTGAAATCGGCTGGCAAAGGCGACTACTTCGGAGAGATCGGGCCGCTGTTCCACCTGCCTCGGTCGGCGACCGCTCGCGCCCGCACCGACGCGACGGTCGTGGGCCACACCGTGCAGGCGTTCCGAGAACGTCTGGGGATGGCGGGAGTTCGCGACCTGATTGAGCACCGCCCGCTGAGCGGCGAATCAGACGAGGACCCGCTGAGCGGCGAATCAGACGAGGCTACGCCGGAATGAGGCTCAGCAGAACGTCGGGACCGATCGGCTCGATCCCATCGAAGCGCCACCGCTGCGCATGCGCGATGCTCAACACACCCACGTCGTCCACCGCGGTGATCGGACCGCCGAGCAGAATGGGCGCGACGTAGGCCAAGATCCGGTCGATCACGCCAGCGCGCAGGAAGGCGCCCGCCAACGTCGGACCGCCCTCGAGCAGCACATCGGTCCGATCCGACAGGGCCTTGATCACCTCGTGGGGATCACGGGTGCGGATCACCATCGTGCGTGAGTCGTCGTTGAGAACCCGTGCCTCCTGCGAGATCTCACGTTCGCCGACGACGACACGCAACGGCTGACGCTCGGCCAGCGAACCGTCGGGAAGGCGGGCCGTCAGCGTCGGGTCGTCGACGAACACAGTCCCGGTGCCCACCACGATCGCGTCGGCGACCGCACGCCTGCGGTGCACGTCCGCGCGAGCGGCTTCGCTTGTGATCCATTGGCTGCTGCCGTCGGCGGCCGCGCTGCGGCCGTCCACGCTCGTCGCGAATTTCCATGTCACATGCGGAGATCCGGTGCGTTGTTTGTGCAGCCACTCGCGCAGTGGGCCACCGGCCACGGCGTCGACGAGTACTCCGGCTGTCACGGCGATCTCGGACTCGGCGAGGCGTGCGGCCCCTCCCGCGGCGATCGGGTTCGGGTCGCCGACCGCGTAGGCGACTGCCGAAACACCCGCGGCGACAAGCGCGTCCACGCACGGCGGCGTCCTGCCGTGATGGTTGCACGGTTCGAGCGTGACGACGGCGGTGCCGCCCGCGGCGCGCTCGCCAGACCTGCGCAGCGCGAGCACCTCGGCGTGCGGACCGCCTGGGGGTTCGGTCGCGCCCACGCCGGCCACCTCGCCGTCGCGGTCCAGGATCACCGCTCCGACGGGCGGATTGGGGTAGGTCGTGCCCTTGACCTTCTCGGCCTGCTGAATCGCCAGCCGCATCGCGGCTTCGAGGTTCATGCCCGCAGATGCTTGGACGCCGCGGCGGCCTGCCTGCGCAGGGACTCCACCGCCGCCGCCGGATCCTCCGCGCTGTAGACGGCCGATCCCGCGACGAAGCAGTCCACGCCGGCCTCGGCCGCCTGCTCGATGGTGTCGGCGTTGATGCCGCCGTCGATCTCGACGACGATCGTCAACTCACCCGCGTCCACGAGTCGCCGGGCGGTGCCGACCTTGACCAGCACCTCCGGGATGAACTTCTGGCCGCCGAAACCCGGCTCCACCGACATGATCAGCAGCGTGTCGAATTCCGGCAGGATCTCCAGGTAGGGCTCCAGCGGAGTACCGGGCTTGACCGAGAGGCCCGCCTTGGCCCCGGCCGCCCGGATGTCGCGGGCGACGCCGACCGGGTTGTCGGTGGCCTCGGCGTGGAAGGTGACGTTGTAGGCGCCCGCCTCGGCATACGGCGGTGCCCATCGGTCGGGGTTCTCGATCATCAGGTGGCAGTCCATCGGGATGTCGGTCACCTTCAGCAGCGACTCGACAACCGGCTGACCGATCGTCAGGTTCGGGACGAAGTGGTTGTCCATCACGTCGACGTGCAGCCAGTCCGCACCCTGCACCGCCTCGGCCTCCTCGGCGAGTCTGGCGAAGTCGGCAGCCAGGATCGACGGCGCGATCAGGGGTCCAGCCATGGGCCTACCCTACTTTGAGCGCGGCGGCGAACATCGCATCGGTGCCGTGGCGGTGCGGCCACAACTGCACGTGCGGGCCGTCGCCGAGACCGTCGACGGGCGCGAAGAGCGGCCGGGTGTCCACGGCCGTCACGGGATGCCGGCGCAGCGCGTCCGAGACGACGCCGACCGTCTCGGCGAGATGCGGCGAACAGGTGGCGTAGAGCACCACGCCGCCCGGCCGCGTCAGCCGGATCGCCGATGCGAGGAGTTCGCGTTGCAGTTTGGCCAGGGGCGGCACGTCGTTCGGCTTGCGTCGCCAGCGCGCCTCGGGCCTGCGCCGCAGCGCCCCGAGGCCGGTGCACGGCGCGTCCACCAGCACGCGGTCGAAACCCGGCTCGATGCCGGGGTCGCGGCCGTCGACGCTCAGCACGTCGACCGGCAGGCCGCGGGTGTTCTGCTCCACGAGGTCGGCGCGCGCGGGTGCCGGTTCGACCGCGGTGACCCGGGCGCCGTGCGGCGCGAGTGCGGCCAGCAGCGCGGTCTTTCCGCCGGGGCCGGAACACAGGTCCAGCCATCGGCCGCCGTCGGTGCCGTCGACCTCCGCCAGGGTCAGTGCCCGCGCCACGAGTTGGCTGCCCTCGTCCTGGACCAGCGCGGCGCCGTCTCGCACGGCCTGCACTCGGCCCGGGTCGCCTCCGGCGAGGTACACCGCGTACGGCGAATACCGGCCGACACTGCCGTCGACCTGCGCCGCCAGCTCCGCGGCGGTCAGCGCCCCCGGACGGGCGGCGAGGTGAACCGCGGGTCGGGCGTCGTCGCTGGCCAGCAGCGCATCGAGCTGACCGGCGTCGGCGCCGAGCGCATCGGCGAAGGCCTGAGCGATCCACCGGGGGTGTGCGTGGACGAATGCCGCATGCCCGATCGGATCGGAAGCCGCGTCCGGTGCCAGTTCCGCGATCCAGCCCTCTTCGTCGCGCGACGCGATCGTGCGCAGCACACCGTTGACGAAACCCGCACGAGCCGTGTCGAATTCGATGCCAGCCTGCTCGACGGTGGTGGACACCGCGGCATGTTGTTCGACCCGCGTACGCAGCAGTTGGTAGGCGCCGAGCCGCAGCAGGTCGAGCAGGACGGGGTCGATCTTGTCGGTCGGACGGCCCGCGGCGCCGGCGATGACTGCGTCCAGCAGGCCCCGAGTCCGGCAGGCGCCGTAGGCGAGTTCGGTGGCGAAGGCCGCGTCGCGGCCGCTGATGCCGCGATCGCGCAGGATCGGCGGCAACGCAAGATTGGCGTAGGCGTCCTTCTCCGAGACGGCACGCAGCACGTCGAACGCGGCGCGACGCGCCGGATCGAGCGGCTTGCGTCGTTGCGGTCGACGGTTGCGCGGCCGGGTCATTCGGCTCGCACCGTGTCGTCCAGACGGGCGCCGCGGGCCCAGTCGGCCGCGTTCATCGGTTTCTTGCCGGGCGGCTGGATGAGACCGAGGCGCACAGGGGCGGATGCGGTACCGATGCGCACCCCGTCGCGGGCGGCCCGGATCGCACCGGGCTGCAGGTGTTCGGCCGCCTCCTCGACGGTGACGGGGCCGAGTTTGACCCTCAGGTCGCCGATCATCGTCCAGGCACCGGGATTCGGTGTTACCGCACGGATCCGTCGCTCGACGACGTGCGCGGGTAGATCCCATCGCACCCTGGCCTCGTCGACGGTGATCTTCGGGGCGATGGTCACCCCCTCCAAGGGCTGCGGCACTGCGGTCAGCGTGCCGTCGGCGATGCCGTCGAGCGTGTGGCTCAACAGCTCGGCACCCGAGATCGACAGTCGCTCAAGCAGATCACCGGCAGTGTCGGTCGGCCGGATGGTCTCGGTGACGACGCCGTAGACGGGACCGGAGTCGAGCGCGGGTTCGATGAGGAACGTCGTCGCACCGGTCACGGTGTCGCCCGCGGCGATCGCGGCCTGCACCGGCGCCGCCCCACGCCAGGCGGGCAGCACGGAGAAGTGCAGGTTCACCCAGCCGCGCTCGGGCACCGCGAGGAGCGGCTCGCGCAGCAGCGCGCCGTAGGCGACCACCGCGCAGCATTCCGGTGCCAGCTCGGTCAGTTCGGCGACGAACTCGTCGGAGTTCGGCTTCGACGGCCGCAGCACCGGGATCCCGTGCTCGAGCGCCAGCCGCGCAACCGGGGACGGTGCCGGCTTGCCGCGCCGGCCGGCCGCCGCGTCGGGGCGGGTCAACACCGCGATGACGTCGTGACGTGGCGATTCGATGAGTCGGCGCAGCGGCGGCAGGGCGGGTTCCGGGGTGCCGGCGAAGACGATGCGCACCGGGCCAGTCTAGAGACGACGCTCAGCCGCCTCCCAGCGCTCAGCGTGGGGTCTGGTAATACTCTCGCTCGGACACACCGGTCAGCGGGGCGACGAACATCCACGGGATCGTGGTGAGCGACCGGTTCAGGGTCGCGACCGCGTCGTTGTAGTACTGCCGCGCGAACGCCAGCTTGTTCTCGCTGTCCGTCAGATTCTCCTGCAGGTTCAGGAAGTTGTTCGACGAGTTGAGCTGTGGGTACTGCTGGCCGAGCGCCAACAGTGGCGCCAGTGCGGTGTCGAGTTCCTTCTCGGCCGCGCTGCGCTGTGCCACCGACTTGCCGGTGG
>NZ_LZMD01000091.1 GCF_001668575.1 Mycobacterium sp. 1164985.4 | reverse complement strand
CTGCGCGCTTTCCGGCGCGGGCCCGCCGTTGCCCCACAGTTGACGCATCGCCTGAGCGAGCGACGACACCGGATTCCATTCGGCGATCACCCGCAGCCAGTGCGGCATTGGCTCGGTGGGCACAAATGTGTTGGCCAGGAACGTGATCGGGAACAAGACGGTGAACATCACGCCGTTGACGGCTTCGACGGTACGCAGCAGCGACCCGATCAGGATGCCGAACCAAATCATGCCGAATCCGAAAACCGGAACCAGGGCGAAGGCCAGCACCGCCTCGGCGACGCTTCCCCGGATCCGCCACCCGATCGCCAGGCCCGTGAGCGCCATCACCACCACGCCGAGCGAGGAGTGGATCAAGCTGGCGATGCTGCGGCCGATGAGCACCGACGACCGCGAAATCGGCAGCGACCGGAACCGGTCGATGATGCCCTTCTCGACGTCGGCGGTGATACCGGAGGCCACGACGAACGCCGAGAACACGATGGTCTGCGCCTGGATGCCGGGCAGCAGGAACTCGCGGTAGTTCGTTCCTCCGGGGTTGGGTATCGAGGCGCCGAACACAAAGGCGAACAGCAACACGAACATGATCGGCTGAGCGGTGACGTCGCTGAGCATCTCGGGCATGCGTTTGGTGTGGATCATGTTGCGCTTGACCATGATCCACGACTGCTGGGCGATGTTCGGGGTGTGCAACGGCACCCGTCGCGCATGGCCCTGCGTGGGCGGCGCGATGGTTTCGACGTCTTCGGCGGTCACGCCTCGTCCCCCTCTTCGCTGCGGTGTCCGGTCAGAGACAGGAACACGTCGTCAAGGCTCGGTCGTGACAACCCGATGTCGTCGACCGCAATGTTGCTCTCCCGGAGCCACCCCGCGACGCGGATCATGTCGTCGAGTCCGTCGGCGGGCGCGGTCAACTCGCGGGCGCCGGCGTTGACGAACACCTCGGCGCCGCTCCTCGCCAGCAGCGCCTCGGCAGCGCGCAGGTCCTCGGCGTTCGTCACGGTGACGACCAGGCTGGCATTGCCCGCCTGCTGTTTGAGCTCGAGTGGCGACCCCTCGGCGATGATGCGACCCTTATCGATCACCAGGATGTTGTCGGCGAGCTGATCGGCCTCCTCGAGGTACTGCGTGGTCAGCAGCAGCGTTGTGCCCTGCCTGACCAATTCCCTTAGGGCATCCCACAATTCGCTGCGGCTGCGCGGATCCAGGCCGGTGGTCGGCTCGTCGAGGAACAACACCGGTGGCGATGCCAGCAGGCTCACCGCGAGATCGAGGCGCCGGCGCATGCCGCCCGAGTAGGACTTCACCATACGGTCGGCGGCGTCGGTGAGCGAAAACTGCTCGAGGAGTTGATCACCCAGCCGCTTGAGGTCTTTTCTGCGGATGCCGTAAAGCCCGCCGATCATCCGGATGTTCTCGCGGCCGGTGAGCAGTTCGTCGACGGTGGCGACCTGACCGGTCAGCCCTATGTTGCGGCGCACCTGGTCGGGTTCGCGGACGACGTCGTATCCCGCGACGCGGGCGGTCCCGCCGGTGGGTGCGGTCAGCGTCGTCATCATCCGCACCGTAGTGGTCTTGCCCGCACCGTTCGGACCGAGCAGCCCGAGCACGGTACCGGGCGGAACGGTGAAGCCGACGTGGTCGACCGCCGGTCCGCCGCCGGCGGCACCAAACCGCTTGACGAGATCGATCGCCTCGATGGCGGGTGCGGACGGCATGACACCGACCGTATCGACATTTACCGACAGCTCGTTACCGCCACCTGCGGGTGAGCCCTCGCGAAGGGGCTAGGTGACGAGCGAGACCGAGTTGCTGCGGCGCAGCTTGCCCGACGGCGTCTTCGGGATGGTGCCAGGTCCGAGTACGACGACGTTGCGGGGACGCACGTCGACCTCGGCCACCACCTCGTGGGCGACCTGTCGCTCGATGCGGTGCACTTCGTTAGGGTCCTGCCACGAGTTGGACTCGACGGCGACGGCGAACGTCTCGCGCGCATGCCCTGCGTCAAGTCGCACGGCGACCGCACAACCCGGTCGGACGCCCTCGACGCGGCACGCGGCCCGCTCGATGTCGGTCGGATAGATGTTGCGGCCCGCCATGATGATGACGTCCTTCACGCGGCCGCATACGACGATGTTGCCTTCCTCGGTGATGTAGCCGAGGTCGCCGGTGTCGTACCAGCCGTGCTCGTCCTGCGCCGGGATGAATCCACCCATGGTGAGGTAGCCGGGCGTCAAGCACTCGCCTCGGAGTTCGATGACGCCGACGCCGCGCGGCGGCATCACGTTGCCCTGCTCGTCGATGACGCGCGCCTCGAGGTCGCGCAGCAACGGTCCCAGAGAGGCCAGGCGCCGGGTATTGCCTTTGGTGGCGGGCACGGCACGGCGCAGGGCGGCCAGCAGATCGGCGTCGACCTCGTCGACGACCAGACCCGCGCCGCACGGCGAGAACGACACCGCAAGCGTGGTCTCGGCCATTCCATAGGCGGGCAGGATGGCGTCGGGCTTCAGCCCGAACGGCGCACCCGCGTCCAGCAGATCCTCCACGTCCGCAGGCTCGACGGGCTCGGCGCCCGACAATGCGAATCGGAGCGACGACAGATCGAACTCGCCCGGCTTGGCCTGGCGACGTAACCGCTTGGCGAACAGCGCATAGGCGAAGTTGGGCGCTGCGGTCATCGTGCCCTTGTACTTGTCGATGAGCTTGGCCCACAGCAGGGTGTCCCGCAGGAAGTCCATCGGCGTGACCTTGACCAGCTCCGCACCGAAGTACATCGGGATCGTCAGGAAGCCGACCATGCCCATGTCGTGGAAGCACGGCAGCCAGCTGACCATGACGTCCTTGTTGACGTCGTACTCGGCGCCGATGAACATCGCTTCCGCGTTGGAGTAGATGTTGCGATGGGTGATCTGGACCGCCTTGGGCGAACCCGTCGATCCGGACGTCAGCTGCATCAGCGCGAGATCGTCCTCGCCGACATCGATCGGATCGATCGGCTCGGACCTCAGGAGGTCGGCGACCGTCAGAACCTTGATGCCCTGCTCTTCGAGAACCGGAACTGCCACCAGAAACGGCTCGGAGACGATCACGGCCTTGGCCTCGATCATCCGCACGACGTTCATGGTGTCCGCGGCCCACAC
>NZ_LZMD01000090.1 GCF_001668575.1 Mycobacterium sp. 1164985.4 | reverse complement strand
ACCAGAAACGGCTCGGAGACGATCACGGCCTTGGCCTCGATCATCCGCACGACGTTCATGGTGTCCGCGGCCCACACGGCGAGGTCGGTACGCGGGGTGGGCTGGTGCAGCATGGTCAGGCTGGCGCCGCGCATCCACAGACCCTGCGCGGTCGGTGCGATCTCGACCGGGAAGCCGGCCAGCACGCCGATGGCGTCGCCCAGGCCGATGCCGGCCTTCCTCAGGCCACCAGCAATGCAGCGCGCCCGCTCGTGCACCTCGCCCCAGGTGTGCCGGACCGGTTCGTGCGGTTCACCGGTGACCATGCCCGTCGTCACGGTGTGGGCGTTGCGGTACATCTTCTCGGTGAATCGGCTCACGACGACCTCCTCGGTTTCTGGAGCCGCTGCGCCGGCGACATCAGCCCCAGCGCAAATGCCCACGTCATATGCTCCGCCTGATCGGAGGCGCTTTCGCGTAGGCGCGCGCACGATTTGGGAGCGGTTGAGTCTCGAAATGGTGATGCACCAGAACCTGCGCCGTATCCGACGAGACGCCCACCGAAGTCACCGGCGGGAAAGATCATCGCGCCTGATGCTTGACAGCTAATCTTCACCATCGCTCATCTTAAGCAACTCTTAAGTAGCCGCCAAACTCTCGCGATTATTGAGGTCTGGCTCACACTCCGTCACACCCGCCGAGCACCCGGTTGGGTACGCCTGATCTCGGCGTTCGTGTGCACAACCGAACGCTCGAGCGACTACACCGAGGTGGACGGCGTCGGCACCACCCGGGCTCCCTGGACGGGGCCGCTGGCGACCCGCACGGTGCGGCACACGCCCGCGCCTGCCAGCTGCGCGCCCACATCGACGGCCTGACCGGCCGATGCGCACAGGAAAGCGCACGTCGGGCCGGATCCGGACACGATGCCGGCCAGCGCCCCGGCCTCGGTGCCGGCCCGCAGCGTGCGGCGCAAGCCCGGGTCGAGGCTCAGCGCGGCGGGTTGCAGGTCGTTGCCGAGCAGCGGGGCGAGTTGCGCGGCATCGCCGGACGCCAGTGCCGCCAGCACCGGCTCGGGATCGTCGAGACGCGGCGGGGCCTCGCGGTCCGGTCCCGCCGACTCGCGCAGGCGGTCGATCTCCGTGAACACCGCGGGTGTCGAAAGCCCACCGTCGGCGAACGCCAGCACCCAGTGGAAGGTGGTGCGGGCCAGAACCGTCGCCAGCTCCTCGCCGCGGCCCGTGCCGAGCGCCGTCCCCCCGTGCAGCGCGAACGGCACGTCGCTGCCGAGCCGGGCCGCCAGCGTGTGGAGGTCGCGGCGCGGCACTCCCAACTCCCACAGCGTGTTCATCGCCACCAGCACAGCGGCCGCGTCGGCGCTGCCGCCCGCCATCCCGCCGGCGACGGGGATGGATTTGTCGATCGTTATCGCCACGTCCGGGGCGCGGCCCACGTGCTCGGCCATCAGCTCGGCCGCCTGCCACGCCAGGTTGCGTTCGGCGGCGGGCAGCGATTCGGCGCCTTCACCGGACATCTCCAGCGACAGCATGTCCGCGTTGCGTACGGTGACCTCGTCGAGCAGCGACACGGCGTGGAACACGGTGGTGAGTTCGTGATAGCCGTCGCCGCGGCGGTCACCGACTTCAAGATAGAGGTTTACCTTGCCGGGCACCCGCACGGTGACCGATCCGGTGGGGACCCACTCGGAGGCGGTGTTCCCGTTCCAACCTGGCACGTCACGACACTATCGGAGGGACAGAGCGGCGGGCAGCCGTCTCAGAAGGTGCACGTTGCCGCCGGCATTAGTCTGAACTCGTGCTGTCCGTCGGCGACCGGTTCGACGATTACGTGGTCGACGAGGTCCTCGGCCGAGGCGGATCCGCCACGGTCTACCGGGTGCACGACGCCGAAAACCCGGCGCGGGTTATCGCGTTCAAGGTGCTCGACGAACACGCGCGCGACCGTGCCCACGTGGCCCGCCTGCGGCGGGAGTTCGAGTTCGCCCACCGACTCGACCACCCGCACATCGTGACCGTGTACGAACGGGGGGCGGGGTGGCTGACGATGGAGTTCGTCGCCGGTGGCGGGGCGCAGCGCCTGCGGACACTGCCCGAACGTCTCGCCGCCCTCGGCCAGATAGCCGACGCCCTCGACTACATCCACAACCGCGCGATCGTGCACTGCGATGTCAAACCCGCGAACATCCTGATCGAGCCCGACGGCTCGCGCGCAGTGCTCATCGACTTCGGGGTGGCCGTCGAGCTGACCGACGACTTCTGTCGTCGCCCGACGGAGGTGGAGGCCTCGCTGGCGTACTCGGCCCCGGAACTGATCGCCGGGCGGGCGCCGTCGGAGGCCACCGACGAATACGCGCTGGCGTGCACGGCGGTCGAGCTGATCACCGGATCGCCGCCTTATCGGGAAGACTCCCGCGTGGGTCTGGTCGAGGCGCACCTGCATCACCCGCCGCCGCGGTTCTCACGGGAAACCGACTGGCTGCCACGCGCTTTCGACTCGATCATGGCCAAGGCGTTGGCGAAGACGCCCGCGGACCGGTATCAGTCGTGCCGCGAGTTCATCGCGTTGATCGTCCGCGCGTTGCAATAGACCCCGTGGCGCGAAACGTCAGCGGACGGTGATCGAGCCCTTGGATCTCGACGTCGGCTCGTCGACCTCTCCGGACCGCTGCAGCAGCCGGACGAAATCGGCGATCGAGAGAGTCTCACCGCGACGCGACGGGTCGATGCTGGCTGCGAGCAGCCTGCGCGCCGACTCGTTGCCCGAACCCGCCCACTCGGCGAACGCGTTGCGCGCCGTCTTGCGCCGCTGGGCGAACGCGATGTCGATCAGCGCGAACACCTGCTCGCGGAAGGACTCGTCGGTGGGCCACGGCGACGTCTCGTAGCGCTCGATGCCGACCAGGCCCGAGTACACCCGCGGAATCGGCCAGAACACCGTCGGCGACACCATTCCGTACCGGCGGACCTTGCCAAAGAAGCGCACCTTGGCGCTGGGCACGCCGTAGTCCTTGCCGCCGGGTTCGGCCGCGAGCCGCTCGGCGACCTCGGCCTGCACCATCACCATCACAGTGCGGATAGAGGGGAACTCTGCCATCAGATGCAGCAGCGCAGGAACCGCGATGTTGTACGGCAGGTTGGCGACCAGGGCCGTCGGCTCCTCGTCGAGCTCGTCGCGACGCAACCCCAGGATGTCGCGGTTGAGCACGGTGAGCCGGTTGATCTCGCTGTGCGAGTGCTCGGCGATCGTGGTCGGTAGTTGCTGGGCCAATACGGGATCGATTTCGACGGCGGTCACCCGCGCGCCGCGATCGAGCACCGCCAGTGTCAGCGAGCCCAGACCGGGCCCGACCTCGAGCACGTGGTCGTGTTTGTGCACACCGGACGACGAGACGATCCGGCGTACGGTGTTGGCGTCATGGACAAAGTTCTGGCCGAACGATTTGCGTGGCCGGAAGTCGATTGCCTTCGCCAATTGTCGTATCTCGGTCCGCCCGAGTAGTCGAATGGTCAGCGCGCACCAATCCTCCCGCTACAAGTCGGCCACGCGCCCCACCCTTGTCGCGCCCGAGTGACTTCAGCAATCGCTATCTGTTCTTCTCGTGTCGCCAAATCGGCTCTCGCAGCATACCGCAGACCACCGTTGCGCTCCCACGTGTTTTGGTCGAATTGAACGCCACCGTAAAAACCGTTACCGGTGTTGATCGCCCAATTACCACCGGCTTCACACCGGGCAAGGGCGTCCCACGTAGAGCCGTTGGAGATCGGCGGCACCTCGGTGCCGGGTTTGGTGCCCACCCGCACGACGCCTTCACGGGCGGGGGCCACAACGACATTGGCTACTGGCAATCTTCCTGTCTCGATGCCATTGAGTTTGGCCACCGCAAAGATCACGTCCTGCGTGCCCGGCATCCCCGGGTCCTCGACGACCTCGCGGCTCTGGTTCAGCGTCGGATCCTCGATTCGCTTGAGACCTGGCGGCAGGGGCACGCGCTCGGCGATCTTGTCGATCCGATTGCGCGTCACATCGACCTGCATACCGTCGTTGACGGGGGCCGACGGCGCGGGAACCACGGTGTCGCGCTGCTCGAGCGGAGCGCCCGCCGCGGCGAGCAAGCCGGCGACGTCGGGGGCGGCCAACGTGACCGTGCGCGTGGCTCCGCCGTCGTTGATGTGCACCGTCTTGGCGCTGACGACCGGCAGCGACATTCCTGCCAGCGGAACCCGACTACCGCGCGACGCGGCGGCGGGCGCCTTGTCGGTCATCTGCAGCTGGCTGAGAGCCTCGTCGACCGTGGACGCGGTCGTCCACACCTGCCTGCTGTCCTGGCCGTCCAGCGACAGCTGCAGCGGCCGGCTGCGGCGCAACACGATCGTCTCGGACTGGTGGACCTGCTGATCAGCGGCCGGGAAGAGGTCGTCGCGCTCACCGACGTCGAACCCGTTCTCCTCGACCACGTCAATCACCCGCGACTTCATGGTCGCCACCGTCGTTGAGGAGCCGTCGACGGTCAGCGTGACGGTCTTGTGCGCAGCTACCGCGTAGCCGCCTGCGAAGGTGAGCGCGAGCAACGTCGCACCGACCAGCAGACGAAGTAACGGTGAACGCGCCTCGTGGAGTTTTATGAAAGTGTTCAAAACGTCGTATATCCCCGACTATCGGACGGAGCGCCACGTCCTCGTAGCACTTCGCTTTCGGTCACAGCACGGTAACGGAGAGGCCACGGGTCAGCAACTCGGAAGGCCGTAGGCGTGCTCGGCGGTGGTCGTCGTTTCCTGTGCGACCAGCTCAGCCGGCTTCCCGATGATTTCCGCCAACGCTCGCACAGTGTACGGAAGGCAGTAGGGCTCGTTGGGGGCACCGCGGTACGGGTGGGGTGTGAGGAACGGCGCGTCGGTCTCGACGAGCATTTGCCCGCGCGGGATGAGCGCCGCGGCTTCCTGCAGCGCTTTTGCGTTCTTGAAGCTGACGGTGCCCGACAAACTCAACAACCAGCCGTGGTCTGTGCACCGACGTGCCATCTCCGGACCCGAGGAAAAGCAGTGAAAGATCACGGTGTCGGGAGCGCCTTCGGCTTCCAGCACGTCGAGAACCTGGTCGTCGGCATCCCGGTTGTGAATCATCAGCGGCTTGTTGGTCCGCTTGGCGAGGTCGATGTGCCAGGCGAAGGCGTCTCGCTGAACGGTGGGTTCCGCGCAGCCCTCGAGCTTGCCGGGCCAATACAGGTCCAGGCCGGTCTCGCCGATCGCGACGACCCGTGGATGGCTCGCGAGGCGCTCGATGACGGACTTGGCCTCGTCGGTCAGCGCGTCGGCACGCGTCGGGTGCAGGGCGACGGCGGCGTAGACCCGCTCGTCAGCGTCGGCGGCCTCGGTGACCCAACGGGCGGAGTCCAGGTCGTCGGCGATGGTGACGACGGCCCGCACACCCACCGCCGCGGCGCGGTCGACGATCGCGGTCACGCTTGCCGCATCGGACGCGCCGCACGCATCGAGATGAGTGTGGGCATCGATCAGCGGGCTCAGCGGGGCCGGGGCGGGGGGCTGCTCCCTTCTGCCTGGACGCTTCGCGCTCACCGCCACACCATAAGCTGAGTTCAAATGAGCGAGCCCTTCTACATCACCACCGCGATCGCCTATCCGAACGGCGATCCGCACGTCGGACACGCCTACGAGTACATCGCCACCGACGCGATCGCCCGGTTCAAACGGCTGGACGGGTTCGATGTCCGGTATCTGACCGGCACCGATGTGCACGGCCTGAAGATGGCCGAGGCGGCGAAGGCGCTCGGTGTTCCCACGGCCGACCTGGCGCGGCAGAACTCCGACGTGTTCCAGCGCCTGCAGGAGAAGCTGAACATCTCCTTCGACCGGTTCATCCGCACCTCCGATGCCGACCACTACGAGGCGTCCAAGGAGATCTGGCGCAGGATGAACGACGGCGGCGACATCTACCTGGACGCATACAAGGGCTGGTATTCGGTTCGCGACGAACGGTTCTTCACCGACGCCGAGACCACCGTCGGCGCCGACGGCGTTCGGGTGGCGATCGAAACCGGCGCGCCGGTGACGTGGACCGAGGAGCAGACGTATTTCTTCCGACTGTCTGCCTACACAGATCGGCTGCTGGAGCTCTACCGGACGCATCCGGACTTCATCGAGCCCGAGGTACGGCGCAACGAGATCGTCAGCTTCGTCTCCGGCGGCCTGAAGGACCTGTCGATCTCGCGCACCACGTTCGACTGGGGTGTTCCGGTGCCCGGCCATCCGGATCACGTCATGTACGTGTGGGTGGATGCGCTGACGAATTACCTGACCGGCGTGGGCTTTCCGGATACGTCATCGGAAGCCTTCCGGCGGTTCTGGCCGGCCGATCTGCACATGATCGGCAAGGACATCATCCGGTTCCACACGGTCTACTGGCCGGCGTTCCTCATGTCGGCGGGAATCGAGTTGCCGCGCAGGGTTTTTGCGCACGGGTTCGTGCTCAACCGCGGCGAGAAGATGAGCAAGTCCGTCGGCAACATCGTCGATCCGGTGGACCTCGTCGACACGTTCGGGCTCGACCAGGTTCGCTACTTCTTCCTTCGCGAGGTGCCGTTCGGCCAGGACGGCAGCTACAGCGAGGAGGCGATCATCGGCCGCATCAACGCCGATCTGGCCAACGAGCTGGGTAACCTGGCGCAGCGCTCGCTGTCGATGGTGGCCAAGAACCTCGACGGGATCGTCCCGGAGCCAGGTGATTTCACCGACGACGACACGGCGTTGCTCGAATTGGCCGACGCCTTGCTGGAGCGGGTGCGCGGTCATTACGACGCGATCGCCATGCACCTGGCGCTGGAGGCGATCTGGTCGGTACTCGGGTCGGCGAACAGGTACTTCTCCGCCCAGGAGCCGTGGGTGCTGCGCAAGTCGGAGTCGGCCGACGACCAGCGGCGGTTCGGCACGGTGCTGTACACGACGCTCGAGGTCGTGCGGATCGCGGCGCTGCTGACCCAGCCCGTGATGCCGGAGTCGTCGGCCAAGCTGCTCGACCTGCTCGGGCAGCCCCCCGACGACCGAACGTTCGCCGCTGTCAGCACCCGGCTGAAGCCGGGCACCGCCCTACCGGCGCCGACCGGTGTGTTCCCCCGCTACCAGGCTGAGTGATACGAAAAGTGAACGGACTACACGAGAAACTGCACGACCTCTACGAGGAGGTCGCCCGGCGCAACGCAGGCGAGACCGAGTTCCACCAATCCGTGTACGAGGTGCTCACCAGCCTCGGTCCGGTGGTCGAGAAGCACCCGGAGTACGTCGACTCCGAGGTGATTCGGCGGCTGTGCGAGCCCGAACGCCAGATCATCTTCCGGGTGCCCTGGGTCGACGATCGCGGCACCGTCCAGATCAACAGGGGCTTCCGCGTCGAGTTCAACTCCGCACTCGGACCGTTCAAGGGCGGGCTGCGCTTTCATCCGTCGGTGTACCTGGGAATCGTCAAATTCCTGGGCTTCGAACAGATCTTCAAGAACTCACTGACCGGTATGCCGATCGGCGGTGGTAAGGGCGGCGCCGACTTCGATCCCAAGGGCCGCTCCGACGACGAGGTCATGCGGTTCTGTCAGTCGTTCATGACGGAGTTGTACCGCCACCTGGGCGAATACACCGACGTGCCCGCAGGCGACGCGGGCGTCGGCATGCGTGAAATCGGTTATCTCTTCGGTCAATACAAACGGATCACCAACCGCTACGAGTCCGGCACCCTCACGGGCAAGGGTCTGACCTGGGGCGGTTCACAGGTCCGCACCGAAGCCACGGGGTACGGGACGGTCTTTTTCGTCAACGAGATCCTCCGGGCCAACAACGACACCTTCGAGGGCAAGCGCGCGGTGGTGTCCGGGTCGGGCAACGTGGCGATCTACGCGATCGAGAAGATCCAGGAACTCGGCGGCACCGTGGTGGCCTGTTCGGATTCCAGTGGCTATGTCGTCGACGAGAAGGGCATCGACCTCGACATCCTCAAGGACATCAAGGAAGTGCGTCGTGGCCGGATCGCCGAGTATGCCGGGATACGCGGCGGCACAGCCGAGTTCGTCGCCGACCGCAACGTGTGGAACGTGCCGTGTGAGATCGCGCTGCCGTGCGCCACGCAGAACGAGATCAACGGCGACGAGGCGCGGGCGCTGATCGAGAACGGCTGCCGCATCGTGGCCGAGGGGGCGAACATGCCGTGTTCCCCCAGCGCGGTCAAACATTTCGCGACCGCGGGTGTGACGTTCGCGCCGGGTAAGGCCGCCAACGCGGGGGGCGTCGCCACCAGCGCCTTGGAGATGCAGCAGAACGCGTCGCGCGATTCGTGGACGTTCGCCGAAACCGAACAGCGCCTCGAGCAGATCATGCGGCGCATCCACAACCGCTGCCTGGTCACCGCCGACGAGTACGGCCAACCGGGCAACTACGTGGCGGGCGCGAACATCGCGGGGTTCATCCGGGTTGCCGACGCAATGCTGGCACTGGGCCTGGTCTGAACGCCGACGTGACGCGCGTCACAATCTGTCACGCCCCGGCGCCGGCCGGTGTCTAGAGGGCATGACTGGATTCACCGCACGCACACACAAGGTTCATCTCACCCGCGTCGTCGTCATCGGCGGCGGTTACTCCGGGATATTGGCGGCCAACCACCTTCGCGTACACGCCGACGTCGACGTCACGCTGGTCAACCCCAGGCCCAAGTTCGTCGAGCGGATCCGGCTGCACCAGATGGTCGCCGCCGGTTATGACGCCGGGGTCGACTACGGCACGCTGCTCGGCGATGGCATCCGGCTCGTGGTCGACACCGGGGTCCGCATCGATCCCGCGGCACGCACCGTCCGTCTGGCGTCCGGTCGCGAGGTCGATTACGACTACGTCATCTATGCTGTCGGCAGCACCGGCACGGTTCCGACCACCGTCCCGGGTGCGGCCGAATTCGCCTATCCCATTGCCGAACTCGAGCAGGCACAGCGGCTGCGCACGACACTGGAACAGCTGCATCTCGCGGCTCCCGTCACGGTTGTCGGCGCCGGCCTGACGGGGATCGAGACCGCCGCGGAACTCGCCGAGCAGGGCCGCAACGTAACGCTGGTCTGCGGCGGGCGCCTCGGGCCGTCGCTGTCCGAACCCGCTCGACGCTCCACCGCCAAGGCACTGGCCAAGCTCGGCGTGACGATCATGGAGGACGACGTGGTCGCCGAGGTACGCGCCGATGCGGTCGTCTTCGCCGACGGTGCAGTGCGCCCGACCGCGCTGACCATCTGGACCGCCGGGTTCGGCGTGCCGGACCTCGCGACCGCGAGCGGTCTGAGCACCGACGACATCGGTCGCCTCATCACCGACGAGACGCTGACCAGCGTGGACGACGAGCGTATCGTCGCCGTCGGTGACTGTGCGGCCCCGTCGAACGAACCGCTGCGGATGTGTTGCGCCACAGCGACGCAGCTCGCCCCGCAGGGGGCAAACACCGTGCTGAGCCGCATCGCCGGCACCGCCCCCGCCGAGTTCGAGTATGCGTACGCCGGGTCGTGCATCAGCCTGGGTCGGCATGCCGCGACGGTGCAGTTCACCCGCAAGGACGACACCCCGGTGAACGTCTACTTCGCGGGACGCGCGGTCGCCACGTTTAAGGAGGCGGTCTGCAAGGGCACGCTGTGGGCGATGCGGCGCTCGGCCCGCAAGCCGGATTGGACGTTCTGGCTCAAGGGCGGCCCGCGGTCCCGCCAGGCGGCGCTGCCGCCGAAGGTGGTCAACCGGACGTGACCACCACGACGGGCGACCATGCCGAGCGGTTCACGGTGCTGCGGCCGCTGTTGTTCACGATCGCCTACGAGATCCTGGGCAGCGCAACAGAGTCCGACGATGTGCTGCAGGACAGCTATCTGCGGTGGGCCGAGGTCGACCTCGACACGGTCCGCGACACGAAGTCCTACCTGGCGCAGCTGGTGACCCGCGAGGCCCTGAACGCGTTGCGCACCAGGTCACGGCGACGCGAGGAGTACATCGGCCCGTGGCTCCCGGAACCGCTACTGCTCGAGTCGCGTGACGCATCGTCCGATGTCGTGCTCGCCGAGTCGGTTTCGATGGCGATGCTGGTGCTGCTCGAGACGCTGACGCCCGACGAGCGCGCGGTGTTCGTGCTGCGCGAGGTGTTCGGCTTCGACTACGACGAGATCGCCGACGCCGTCGGCAAGTCGGCGGCCGCAGTGCGCCAGATGGCGCACCGTGCTCGCGAACACGTTCACGCGCGGCGTAACCGTTTCGGCCCGGTGGACGAACGGCGCACCAAGCAGATCACCGAGCAGTTCCTGGCCGCGGCGTCCACGGGTGACATGGAGGGGCTGATGTCGCTGCTGTCCCCCGGTGTCACCTGGACCGCGGACCACGGCGGGAAGGCCACCGCCATCCGCAGGCCGGTGGTCGGTGCGCGTCGAGTGGCAGCGCTCATGGCACGGCTGTTTGAGGTCGCCAAGGAGACGCCCGCGATGCGCTTCGAAACGGCGATCTACAACAGCGCGCCCGCCGTCGTGATCTACACCGGCGAGCACTTGGAAGGCCTCTTCGTCTTCGAGGTGCTCGACGACAAGATCACCAACCTGTACGCCATGCGCAACCCGGACAAGCTCGCGGGCATCGCGATCCCCCGCAGCATCAGCCGCGGGTGACCTCTGCCACATTCGGGCTTGAGATGTCACACTGCCCTGATGCCCGGTGTCTCGAGGTCAGACCGGCTCTGAGCCGAACCGCCACCCCCGGCGGCCACGGCAAGCCGGATGACCCGAGGAGTTCGACATGACCGAAATGACCAACAACGTCGTTGTGATCGGTGGCGGCTACGCCGGGGTGATGGCCGCGAACAGGCTCGCCCCGCACGCCCGCGTGACATTGGTGAATCCGCGCGCCGAATTCGTCGAACGGATCCGCCTGCACCAACTGGTCGTGGGCAACGACGACGCCGTCGCCGACTACGCAGCCGTGCTGTCACCCGACGTGCGGCTCGTGGTCGACGGGGCTTCGCGGATCGACGCGGCCGCCCGCACCGTCACGCTGACGTCCGGCACACCACTGCCGTACGACTACCTGGTGTATGCCGTCGGCAGCACGGGTGAGGTCCCGGCCGCGGTGCCGGGCGCCGCCGAGTTCGCCTATCCGCTCAGTGAATTGGAGCAGGCGAAACGGCTGACCGCGCGGATGGCGGATGTGCCGACCTCGGCGCCTGTGGTGGTCGTCGGCGGCGGGTTGACCGGCATCGAGACCGCGACCGAACTGGCCGAAGCCGGGCGCCCCGTCACGTTGGTGACCGACGTGCTCGGGCCGTCACTGGCGGCCAGTGGTCGCCGGTCGATCGCCAAGCGGCTGGCCAAGCTGGGGGTCGACGTGATCGAAGGCAGCGCTGTCGCGCAGGTCCGGGCCGACCGGGTGGTGGTGGCCGACGGCCGCGAGGTGCCGAGCGCGGTGACGGTGTGGACGGCCGGATTCGGCGTACCCGGATTGGCCGCCGCCAGCGGCCTGGCCACCGACGCACTCGGCCGGCTGCTCACCGACGAGACGCTCACCAGCGTCGATGATGTCCGCATCGTCGGTGCCGGCGACGCGGCGTCGCCGTCGAATCAGCCGTGGCGGATGAGCTGCCAGGCCGCCCTCCCGCTGGGCGCCCAGGCCGCGAATACGGTGCTGTCGCGCCTGGCCGGCGAGGATCCGGCCGCGGTGAACCATGCGATGGCCGGGCAGTGCATCAGCCTGGGACGCAAGGCGGGCATATTCCAGTTCGCCGACGTCGACGACACGCCGCGGCGCTGGTACATCGGTGGTCGCACCGGTGCGCTGATCAAAGAGCAGGTGTGCCGCTACACGCTGAAGTGGATCCGGGGTGAAGCCGACAAGCCGGGCTCCTACACCTGGAAGACGAACCCGCGCCGCCAGCAGGTGGTGGCGACGGGGCATGGGACAGAGCCGGCGATCCGATGAGCGGCACGGGTGACGAACACGCCGACCGGTTCACGGTGCTGCGTCCGCTGCTGTTCACGATCGCCTACGAGATCCTGGGCAGCGCAACCGAAGCCGACGACGTGTTGCAGGAGAGCTACCTGCGCTGGGCGAAGGTGGACCTGACGAGGGTGCACGACACCAAGGCCTACCTCGCCCAGCTCGTCACCCGCCAGTCACTCAACGCGTTGAGGGCGCAGTCCCGGAGGCGCGAGGAGTACGTCGGCCCGTGGCTGCCCGAACCGCTGCTGCTCGACACGCGCGACGCATCGTCTGATGTCGTTCTGGCGGAGTCGGTTTCGATGGCGATGCTCGTGGTGCTGGAGACCCTGAGCCCGGACGAGCGCGCGGTGTTCGTGCTGCGCGAGGTGTTCGGTTTCAGCCACGACGAGATCGCCGACGCCGTCGGCAAGTCGGCGGCCGCAGTGCGCCAGATGGCGCACCGGGCGCGCGAACACGTGCAGTCGCGGCGGAAGCGGTTCGAGCCCGTCGATCCGAAGGTGTCGATGGAGATCACGCAGCGGTTCTTCGCGGCGGCGGCCACCGGCGACGTCGACGCGCTGCTCGAGATGTTGACCGACGACGTCCAGTGGACCGCGGACTCCGACGGCAAGGTCAGCGCGGCCCGGCGGCCGGTCGTCGGCGCCGAGAAGGTCGCCAGGGTCCTGGTCGGGCTGGTGCGGGTCGCGGGCGAGGCCGGTCGCGTCGAACCGGCGATGTACAACAACGCGCCCGCCCTCAAGCTCTACCTGGGCGACCGTTTCGAGGGGCTGATCACCATCGAGATCACCGAGGACCGGATCTCGCACTTCTATGTGATGCGCAACCCGGACAAGCTGGCCGGGGTGGACATCCCGCGGGAAGTCACGCGCAACATCTGACAAGCTGGGTCGGTGCGGATCAATCTCCTCGGCGACCTCGGCAGCGCCCCAGCGGTTCTGCGTGCCGTCGGATACGCCGCGGCCGAACGTGGGCTGGCGCCGCCGGCCGCCCTGATCGGCGAATGGTTCGGCTCGGGTGCGGTCATCGCGCCTTCTGTCGAGGTCGTGCCGGTCGAGTCCTCGCGAGTGTTCGACGTCCCTGTGGGTTCGGGGCCGGGGGATGCGGTGGGAGGCGGCTGGTTCGGCTATCTGTCGTACCCGGACGCCGCCGCCGACGGGTCGGGACCGCGGATACCGGAGGCCGCGGGCGGCTGGTCCGACTGTGTGCTGCGCCAGGACGGCGATGGGCGGTGGTGGTTCGAAAGCCTTTCCGACGCAACGATTCCGGAGTGGGTGGCCGAGGCGCTGCGAGTGCCGGTCGAGCCGCGGCCGTTCCACGTCGAGTGGGGTGACGCCGACCGCGATGTGCACCGGCGGGGGATGTTGGAGTGCATGGAGGCGATCGCTGCCGGGGAGGTCTACCAGGCGTGTGTGTGCACGCAGTTCCGCGGCAGGCTCGACGGATCATCGCTCGACTTCTTCGCCGACGCGGTGCATCAGACCGCGCCGGCGCGCGCCGCGTACGTGGCCGGGAGCTGGGGGGCGGTGGCGTCGTTGTCGCCGGAACTGTTCCTGCGCAGGCGAGGTGAGGACATCGCGTCGAGTCCGATCAAGGGGACGCTGCCGCGCTCGGCGGATCCGGCCGCGCTCCGCTGTTCAGTCAAAGACGTGGCGGAGAACATCATGATCGTCGACCTCGTGCGCAACGACCTGGGACGTGTGGCCGACGTCGGTTCGGTCACGGTCCCGGAGTTATTGGTTGTGCGACCGGCGCCCGGCGTGTGGCACCTCGTGTCGACGGTGGCTGCCCAGGTGAGGGTCGATGTGCCGATGTCGGAGGTGCTCGACGCGGCGTTCCCGCCGGCGTCGGTGACGGGAACGCCGAAGGTGCGGGCGCGTCAACTGCTCGCGGAATGGGAGCCGCTGCGACGAGGAGTGTATTGCGGGACAGTCGGTTTCGCATCACCGGCAGCCGGGTGCGAGCTGAACGTGGCCATCCGGACCGTTGAATTCGACGCTTCGGGCGGTGCTGTCCTCGGCGTCGGGGGCGGTATCACGGCCGACTCCGACCCGGATCGTGAGTGGGAGGAGTGCCTGCACAAGGCGGCACCGATCATGCAATCCCTGACGGCCGGCGCTCAGCTGTGATAGTCAGGGCGGCTATGGACCTTCCTGCCCTGACGACTTTCGCCCCGGACGCGCCGATCCTCATGGTGAACCTCCTGAAGTTCAAGGAGCCCGGCGGACTGGAGAGCTATCTCGAGTACGGCGCCGGCGTCGCTCCCCTGCTCGAGAAGGCGGGCGCCACCGTGCGCTACGGCGGCGAACTCCCCGCATATGTCATCGGCGACGAGGCCAAGCCGTGGTGGGACGTGATCCTCGTGGTCGAGTATCCGACGCCCGCGGCGTTTCTGGAGATGGTGAGCAGCGAGGAGTATGCGAAGGTGCACGTGCACCGCGAGGAGGCGTTGGAGCGGGCCGAGTTGATCGCGACGGCACGCTGGTCGATCACCGGCTGACCTTTGCGGCTGGGACTACTGCCGAGACCGCAGAACCGCGTCGTAGAGCTCGCGCCGTGACGGTGAGCCCGGGTTCGCCGCAACGACGTCGGCGCACGCGTCTTTGACCCGCGCGCCGTCGTCGACGAGCTTGTGGACCGCCGCGATCAGGGTGTCGAGGTCCGCCTTCGGCACCGCGCCCGCCAGCACGACGGTGATCTCGCCGAGCACCCCGTCGGCGGCCCACTCGGCGAGTTCGGCCAGCCGACCACGGACGATCTCCTCGTGCGTCTTGGTCAGCTCCCGGCACACCACCGCGCGGCGGTCGGCGCCGAGCACGTCGACTGCGTCGGCGAGCGTGCCCGCGAGGCGGCGGGGTGACTCGAAGAACACGCAGGTCCGCTGCTCGGCGGCCAGCGTCGCCAGCCACGCCTTGCGGGCGGCCTGCTTGCGCGGCGCGAATCCCTCGAAGCAGAACCTCTCGGCCGGTAGTCCCGAGACCGCCAGCGCCGTCGTCACCGCGGACGGGCCGGGCAGACACGTGACCGGGAGTTCCGCTTCGATACATGCCGTCACCAGGCGGTAGCCGGGGTCGCTGATCAGCGGCATGCCGGCGTCGCTGACCAGCAGAACCGTCGCGCCTGCGCGGATGTCGTCGAGCAGGCCCGCCACCCGCGACGCCTCGTTCTGGTCATAGAGGCTGACCACCCTCGCGGCCGTCCTGATCTCGAGGTTCTGGGCCAGCGTGCGCACTCGGCGGGTGTCCTCGGCGGCGATGACGTCGGCGGCCTTCAGCGCGGCGACCAGGCGCGCAGAGGCGTCCGAGGGTTGGCCCAGCGGCGTGGCGCCGATGAGCAGTCGGCCGAGGCTCATCCGGACAGCCTACGATCGCACTCGTGACCGCCCCCGCCACCAAAGCGCCGCGCGCGGTCCCGGTCATCAGCCCCGCGCCGCAAGTGCCCGCCGCGGACTTCGGGCCCGTCGACCGGATGCAGGGCTGGGTGATGACCGCCGTCATCGCCGCACTGGCCGCGGTGACGCGGTTCCTCAACCTCGGCTCGCCGACCGACGCCGGGACGCCGATCTTCGACGAGAAGCATTACGCGCCGCAGGCCTGGCAGATGCTGCACAACCACGGCGTCGAGGACAACCCGGGCTACGGCCTGGTGGTCCATCCGCCTGTGGGCAAGCAGTTGATCGCGATCGGCGAGGCGCTGTTCGGCTACACCGGGCTCGGGTGGCGGTTCACCGGCGCCGTGTGCGGGGTGATCGTCGTGGTGCTGGTTGCGCGGATCACGCGCCGCATCAGCCGTTCGACTGTGGTGGGCGGTATCGCCGGCCTGCTGGTCACCGCCGACGGGGTGAGCTTTGTTGCGTCACGCACCGCGCTGCTCGACGGGTTCCTGGTGACGTTCGTGGTGGCGGCGTTCGGCTGTCTGATCGTCGATCGCGACCAGGTACGCGAGCGCATGCACCTCGCGCTGCTGGACGGCCGCATCGGCGAGACGTTGTGGGGCCCCAGACTCGGGGTCCGGTGGTGGCGGTTCGGCGCGGGCGTGCTGCTCGGATTGGCTTGCGCGACAAAGTGGTCGGGCGTCTACTTCATCGCCTTCTTTGGCGTGATGACGATGGTGTTCGACATCCTGGCTCGACGGCAGTACCGCGTGCCGCGGCCGTGGCTCGGCGCGTTCCGGCGCGACCTTGGACCGTCGTTGTACGCGCTGGTGCTCATTCCGTTCGGTGTGTACCTGGCGTCGTACGCACCATGGTTCGCCTCCGAGACGGCCGTCAATCGCCACGAGGTCGGTCAGTCGATCGGCCCGGACAGCGTGTTGCCGGTCCCCGACGCGTTGCGTTCGCTGTGGCATTACACCTACGCCGCGTATAGGTTTCACTCCGGGCTGACCAACGCCGATGGTAACCATCACCCGTGGGAATCGAAGCCGTGGATGTGGCCGATGTCGCTACGGCCGGTGCTCTACGCGATCGACAATCAGGATGTGCCCGGGTGTGGCGCGCAGTCGTGCGTCAAGGCCGTGATGTTGGTCGGCACACCCGCGATGTGGTTCCTCGCGGTGCCGATTCTGGGGTGGGCGATCTGGCGTGCATTCATCAAGCGCGACTGGCGTTATGGCGTCGCATTGGTGGGCTACGGCGCGGGCTTCCTGCCGTGGTTCGCCGACATCGACCGCCAGATGTACTTCTTCTATGCGGCGACGATGGCACCGTTCATGGTGATGATGATCGCGTTGATACTCGGCGACATCCTGCACAAGCCGAACCAGAACGCCGAGCGCCGAACGCTAGGGCTGATCGCGGTGAGCTGTTATATCGCGTTGGTGCTGACCAACTTCGCGTGGATGTACCCGATCCTGACCGGCATCCCGATATCGCAGACCACGTGGAACATGCAGATCTGGTTGCCGTCCTGGCGCTGAGAGTTGCGGCTCTCGGACACCCACTACTTTTCGCGAAACTCACACCAGGGTCGCAGTCGACGAGTTATCCACAGCCCTGGTGTAGATCTCGCGAATCGTGGGTCGACTTGTCAGTGCGCGCACCCAGCATCCGACTCATGGAACGAGCATTTCTCGGCGCCGAACTACTTGAGCGCGGCCTCACTCGCAGCCAACTACGCTGGCGCTACAGGTCGGTTCACCCACGGGTATACGTGCCACGCGCCGCCTTGCCATCGCTTGAGCTCGCGGCGCACGCGGCTTGGCTTTGGACCGATCGGCGCGGCATCGTCGCCGGGCGAGCGGCAGCTTCACTTCATGGAGCCAAATGGGTCTCTCCCGAAACGCCGATCGAATTGATCGCCCCGCGCGAGCGGCTCAGATCAGGTGTGGTCGTTCGGAATGAACGGATCGATTGGGATGAGATCTGCACGATCGGCGAACTCGCAGTCACCACGCCGGCTCGCACCGCGCTGGACCTGGCGCGACACCTCAACCGCGACTCAGCCCTAAGGCACCTCGACGCATTAGCGGCGGCGACCGGCGTGACGGTGGACGACGTAGCGCCGCTCCTGGAGAGGTATCGCGGTTGGCGGGGCATGAAGCGCGCTCGCATCGCACTGCGCCTGATGGACGGCGGCGCTGAGTCGCCGAAGGAGACGTGGCTGCGCCTCCTCGTCCTGGACGCAGGGTATCCACGCCCTCGCACCCAGATTCGGGTTCACGACGGCGCCACCGAGGCTTTTCTCGACATGGGTTGGGACGAGCCCATGATCGCGTTGGACTACGACGGTGATCAGCATCAGACCGACCGATCTCGATTCGTTCATGACATCGGACGCAACGCGATGGTCGAGAGTCAGGGTTGGCTCGACATCCATGTGGTCAAAGAACACAGCCGCGGCTTCACGCTGCACCGGCTACGGGAAGCCGCTGAGCGTCGCGGATGGTCTCCTCTCGCGAGGCGTACACCTGGGTCGTAATAGGTGGCCAGCTGACGGCCCTGGTGTACGTCTCGCGAAACGCGCAAGAGACGGCTACAGCGGGTCGCGGCCGGCCGGACACGACATACACCGCGGACCACCGCGGCCGGTACCCAGTTCGGACGCCTGGATCGGCAGCACCTCGATGCCCGCGTCCGTCAGCCGCGCATTGGTTTCGACGTTGCGCTCGTAGGCGACCACCACACCCGGCGCGAGCGCGAGCGTGTTGTTGCCGTCGTCCCACTGCTCGCGTTCGGCGGTCACCGGATCCAACCCCGTCGCGATGACGCGCAGCCGGTCGATGCCCATCGCCGTCGCTGCGGCCTCGACGAACGGCAGATCATCGTCGATCCGCACTCCGCCGTTACCGTCACGATGAATCGTGAACGCGGACAACGAGTCCACGACAGGCGGGTACATCACCACCGCGTCGACGTCGACCATCGTGCACACGGTGTCGAGATGCATCTGTGCTCGCGACTGCTCGATCGGCACCGCGAGCACGGTATGGGCTAGATCGTCGTCGAACAGGCTGCGCGCCAACGCCTCCGCACCCGCGGGCGTCGTCCGCTCCCCCACACCGACCGCCACAACCCCCGGCGCGAGCAGCAACACGTCGCCGCCTTCGACGGGTGCGGACCGCGACTCGTACGCTCGCCGAACGCCGAGGAATCGAGGGTGATGCGCGTAAATCACGTCCGTCAACGAAGTTTCACGCACCCGCGCCGGCAGCGCCAGCGACGTGATCGCAACCCTCGGGCCGATCCAGAACGACGAGTCGCGCGTGAACAGCAGGTTCGGCAACGGGTCGATGACGAAGTCGCCACCGTGATGCATGCGTCGCACCAACGACAAGTCCGCCCCCGAGAGCGGCAACTCGTTGAACGTCATACCCGCCATCAGCACATGGGCCAACGGCGCCGGCGCCAGCGAGCGCAGGTACGCCGAAAGTTCCTGCGCCAGCGGCAGACCCAGTCTCCGCGGATCGACCGCCGCCGCGATTCCGTGCATCCGGGCCGCGCCGCTGTGCGACAACGCCTCGGTCAGCAGATCCGCGAGCAGCATCACCTCGACTCCGCGCTCGACCAGCAGCGCGGCGAACGCGTCGTGCTCGTCCTGCGCCCTGGCCACCCAGGGCAGGCCATCGAACAGCAGCGCGTCGTTGTTGCGGGGCGTCAACCTCTGCAACTCGGCCCCGGGCCGGTGCAGGATGACCGCATTCAGCCGGCCCACCTCGGAGTCGCAGCCCAATGTCACATTTAGCACCGTAACCCGCAGAGGCACCTCAACTATGGTTGATGTTATGGAGTTGATTCACGAGCTGACTCCCGGCGAGATGTCCGCCCGCAGCGGTGTTGCCGTCTCGGCGCTGCATTTCTACGAGCGCGAAGGGCTCATTCAAAGCAGACGCACCACCGGAAACCAGCGTCGCTACGCGCGGGAGACCTTGCGCCGCGTCGCATTCATCCGGATGTCGCAACGGCTCGGAATCCCGCTGTCCCGCATCCGCGAAGCGCTGGCCACGCTGCCCAATGACAGGGTTCCGACGAGTAAGGACTGGGCGCGACTGTCCGCGGGCTGGCGCCAAGATCTCGACGATCGCATCCTGCACCTGCAGCGCCTGCGCGACAACCTGACCGGCTGCATCGGCTGCGGCTGCCTGAGCCTGAAGACATGCGCGCTGACCAACCCCGGTGACGTCCTCGCCGACCAAGGGCCCGGCGCGGTGCGGCTCTGACATATCGAACGCTTGTGCGATAGGATCGCGGACATGGAGCCGGCTCTTCAGAGCTCGCTGTTCGAGCACGCCGAACGCCGCCATCTCGGCAACGGGGCCTGGATCGACTTTCGGTCCGGGTGGCTCGACGATGCCGACGAGCTCTTCGCCGAACTCTCCGAGGTCATCCCGTGGCGTGCGGAGCGCCGGCCGATGTACGACCGCGTCGTCGACGTCCCCCGCCTGGTCAGCTTCCACAACCTGGTCGACGACCCGCCGCCCCATCCTCGCCTCAAGCAACTTCGCCGTCGGCTAAACGACGCCTACGCGGGTGAACTCGGTGAGCCGTTCACCACGGCCGGGCTGTGCCTGTACCGCGACGGTAACGACAGCGTCGCCTGGCATGGGGACACCATCGGCCGCAGCAGCACCGAGGACACCATGGTCGCGATCATCGGGCTCGGCGCCACCCGGACATTCGCGCTGCGGCCGCGCGGTGGCGGTAAGTCGTTACGCCTACAGCACGCCCACGGCGATCTCCTCGTGATGGGCGGCTCGTGCCAACGCACGTGGGAGCACGCCATTCCGAAGACGGCGCGGCCCGTCGGCGCACGGATCAGCATCCAGTTCCGTCCGCACGACGTGCGTTAAGCCTTGACCGCGTTGACCGCTTCCACCAGGAGGTCACGGGCGCGCTGGGTGTCGACCTTCGCGACGGGCTTGTCGGGGAGCACCAGCGGGTTGGCCGTCACGATCACCAGGAAGGGCCCGAAGCTGGCGAGGTAGTTGTACAACTCGCCCGTACGCGGCTTGCCGTCCACCGACGTCTGCACCACTCGGTGCGTGCCCAACGTCTGCGCCCCATCGATCTGGGGCGCCTCGACGACCTCGACCAGCCCGCGCATCGCGCCGCCCGCGAACCCGACCTTGCGACAGTTCTCGGCAGGCGCGTTGACCGACGCGGCCTCGGATGTCTCGACGGCGATCGTGATGAATCGGTTGCCCTCGCCCTCGGCCGTCGTCGCGGCCATGTTGCCCTTGGCACCCTCGGGCAGCATCTGCTGATCGGCGAACGACGCGCAGCCGGGGGGCTCGAACTTCATCCCCTGGGGCAGCTGCTGCCTGCCGAGCAGTCGCGGGTCGATGCCGGTAGGCCCGACATCGGTGACCTTGAAGCCGGGTCCGAAGCTGGCCCGCACATCCTTCACGCGCGCGATGTCGGCCGTGGACAGATCGTCGCCCGACGCGCCGGTCGCGCAGCCGCTGAGCACTGTTGTGCACGCGAGCGCGACCACGACCCTCATCGACATCGCCGCACAATGTACCGGGAGACGAGCACTCAGCCCCGTAACGCGGACACCGTTTCGGTCATGAGGTTGGCGGCGAAATCCGAGTCGAGTTGCGGGTTCGGCGAGCCGGGATCGGTGACGACGGCGACGAAGGCGACGTGGTCGCCGAGGTAGGCGGTGACGGTGTCGGCGTGCGCGCGGGTTTCTGTGCCGCCCTCGACGACGGTGCTGCTCGACGTGGCCATCGCGACGGTCGAAGCGTCCTCGAGCGCCGGAGCGGATTCGAGGGTGACGCTTCCCGTGGTGCGTCCGCTTTCGACCGTCCACTGGCCGCAGTCGTCGAGCACCGCTTGGTCGACGTCGCCGGGCGCGCTCGCGACCACGGCGTAGACAATGCCGCCTGGCCCCGATGCCGTCCAGCCGTCGCTGCTCGACGCATCCGCGGTGGGGTCGGCCAGCGCCGCGCACCCCACGGGGTCGGTGGTCCAGCGCGCGCCGAATCCCCACGCTGTGATTGGGCTGATGGGCCCGACGAGGTCGGAAACCTCGTACCCGTCGGGCAGGAACGTGCGCGCCCTGTCGATCCTGGCGGGGTTGATTTGTGGAGGCTTCTCGGATGTCGACTGGTCGTCCGGCGACGGGCCTGAAGTGTTTCCGCACGCGCTGGTCCAGATCAGCAGCATCGCGGCCGCGACAATGCAACGGTTGGTGGCCTTTCGGCGATCAACAAGTAGTGACATCAACCCTCATGAACGGAGGCTGTCATGCGTGCTCTTTGGAGTGTGGCAGCAACAACAGCGGTCGTGGGCGTCATTCTCGCGCCGACGGGGGTGGCCACCGCGCAACCGGTGAAACCCGGTGACGCACCGAGGACGATCGCGGAACTGGAAGACCAGGGCTATGACGTCGTCATCGATCGGGTCGGCAGCGGTCCGATCAACGAGTGCATCGTCACCAGCGTGCGCAACCCGCAGGAAGTGACTCGAACGTTCGCGGTCGGTAAGGGCGAGGACCGGGAGTACATCACGGTCGTGGTGAGCAGGTCGATCACGGTCTCGCTCAACTGTTCCCGCTGACCGCCGTCACGCAGCGGCACCCTCTGCGCCGGCGCCTCCGCCGGGGTTCGCGCCAGGGTTGGCGCCAGCCGGGTTGTCGTCGGTGCTGCCGGGCTGCGATTCCGTCGGCGAGTCGCCGGTTCCCGATCGGTTCGGCCGAACGCCGGGCGACGGACCCAGCCGGACGGGCGAATCGAACTTGATGGGCCCGCGCAGCTTCGGCAGTTTTGGCAGGGCGGGCTTGACGGAAACCTTTGGCGGCTTAAGCGTGAGCACACCGGTTCCGGCATTTTCCGCGGGCTGGCCATCTGCACGCTCATTGATCGGCACCACGTCGCCAGGATTGGTGGCTTGTCCTTCCTCACCAGAAACCACGGCTTGGCCTTTTTCGCCCAGATTCGCGGCTTCGCCGTCAGCACCGAGTGGCACTGGGTTTGCCGTCACCTCGTTCGGTTCGATTTTCAACGGATCCTGTTTGAGTGGGTCATCCAACAACCCATCCTCACCGATGGACGATCCGTCAGCCTCGATCACGGTTTGGCCATCCTGATTCATGTCCCCCGCGCGCGACCACATCATCGACCTCGCCCCGATGCTTTCCGGCTGTGTCGGGGGCGGCGGTAAGTCGGGGCCGCCGACTCCGAAGGGGCTGGTGGTCGGCTCCGTGCCCAAGGGACGCTTCCCGGAGACCTCTTGGACGGCGTCGTCGATACCGGTCGGGATCGATTTCACGAGATCGATCGCCGTCTTGATCGGGTTTCTGAACGGGAGCAGGCCTACCTTCGTCGCGATACCGGGGTTCACGTCACGCGCATACGCCCCCTCGATCAAGACGCGCAGAGGTGCGTCAAGAGCGGTCAGGATCGGCGACGGTACCAACGCTTCGAATGGCATCAGGATCGGCAGCCGCTTCGTCGGATAGAGGTAGTAGTCGGTGTCACCGTAGGAGCCCTGGTACTTGGCATCGTCAAAGTCGGCGTTCTGCAGGTCGCCGTGAAGGTAGTAGTAGCCAGCGAGAGAGTTGACGATGGCGAGCACATTGGTGAGGCTGGCGGGTGCGTCACCCCCGAGTCCGTCGTACTGCGCCGCGGCGTCGACCGTCGGCATGCACGGACCGTCACCCTTGCAGGAGTCCGTTGGAGTAGCGCCGTAGAAGGTCACCCCAAGGATTGGAATAGTGAGCCCATCGGGTCCTCGCGCCAGGATGCCGCCATTGGGACGCATCGGGTTGGCCAGAAGAAAGAACGAGGTCTCTCCTGGTCGCGGATTGGCGATCAGATTCCGCTTGACCAGGGACGCGACCACAGCGCTCTGGGAGTAGCCGAATATCACCAGATCGTCGGTCGCCGAGGGCGGCCCTACCGGCGGTTTCAATATCGGCTGATAAGGGTTGTATCTGCAGCTCAGGGATCCACGCGCGCACCGCTCCAGGTTCCCCACGCCCTCCGCCACGGAGGCGTCGAATGTCTTACTGCCGAAGACCGGGAAGAATTCCGCCGGGTAGATAACGGCATAGACGCTGTCTCCACCGCCGACACTGTCGATGGGCTCGCCGTCGGTGCCGGTGGGCGCTTGCGAGGCCGGGTTGATGAATCCTTTGACAGCGTTGTTCAAGTACTGGTTGACGTAGAAGGGGTCATCCGGCGGCGTACTGAGCGGATGGTCCGTTCCACCCATGATCAACGCGCTCGCCGCCAACTGCACAGCGGTTGCCGTCGTCCACGCCACAACCAGGGCGACCGCGCCGAGCAGCGCGAGAACCATTGCACCCAGCGAACGCAGTATCGCCCTCATTCGTGCACTCTGCACCCACATCGCGCACCCCTCCTTGCCACCGTATCCCGCGCCCCCGACAGCCGCACACAGCTAAGCATGCTCAAGCGTATTAGCAAAGTACCATCATCGAACTCTCGGCCCAGCAAGTAGCCGTTGTCTATGTTTTTGACTGCGAGGGACGGACACCGCCCGTAGGCTACGGCAAGATCAAACCGCTGGAGGAGCAAATGAGCACGTCTATGAGGGCCGGCGTAATCGCGGTCGCGGCCGTGGCAGTCGGGCTTGGCCTCGCCGGCTGCAACTCGGATACGAAATCCGAGTCCACGACATCCGAGGACACCAGCACGTCTGCAAGCAGTACCTCAGCCGCACCCACCCCTTCGCCCCAGGCACAGGGCGCCCACTACACGATCGTCGACTACATTCGCGAAAACGGAATCCAGGAGACTCCGGTCAAGCGCGGCGACCCGGGTTCGCCCAGCATTGACCTGCCCTTCCCGCCCGGGTGGAGTGATGCCGGTCCCCGCACCCCGGAGTGGGCGTACGGGGCAATAGTTTCCGACGATCCCGCCATGGCCGATGACCCTCCGACCATCATCGCGCTGGTGTCGAAGCTGACCGGTAATGTCGACCCCGCGAAGATCCTCGAGTTCGCCCCCGGCGAGATCCAGAATCTTCCCGGCTACGAAGGTGCGGAGGAAGGCAGCCCGTCCACGCTCTCCGATTTCGAGGCGGTGCAGATCGGCGGCACCTACACCAAAGACGGTGTCCCACGGGCGATCGCCCAGAAAACCGTTGTGATCCCGGGCCAGGACGGCTTGTACGTGCTGCAACTCAACGCCGACGGCCGTGAGAACCAGATGACGGCGCTGATGGACGCGACGGGGGTCATCGACGAACAAACCAAGATCACACCCTGACTCAGGCCCGCGATAGCGCTGACGCGGCCATGACCTGTTCGGCCGTCGGCCGAACCCCGGTGTAACGCTCGAACTGCTCGGCGGCTTGCAGCGCGATCACTTCCGCACCGGTGATCACCGCGATACCTGCGCCGCGCGCGGCCTTGACGAGCGGTGTATCCGACGGCATTGCGACGACGTCGAAGACGGTGTGCGCGTTGGCGATCGCGGCTTCGCCGTACGCCATTCCGTTCGCCTCCGGCCCGCCGGCCATTCCCAGCGGAGTGACATTGATCAGCACATCGGCGGTGCGAGAACCGACATCCTGGGCGTAGTCGTAGCCCAGCCGATCGGCCAAGGGGCGCCCGCTCTCGGTATTCCTTGCCACGACCGTGCCCCTATCGAATCCGAGATCGCGGAAGGCGGCTCCTACCGCACTGGCCATCCCGCCACTGCCGTACACCAGCAACGACTGCGATGGCTGCAAGTCGTGTTCGGCGATAAGTGCCTGCACGGCAAGGTAATCGGTGTTCGAAGCGGTGAGCCGGCCCTCGTCGTTGACGATCGTGTTCACCGCTCGGATGGCTCGGGCCGACTGCTCGACCTCGTCGACCAGCGCCAGCACGTCCTGCTTGAACGGCATCGACACCGAGCAACCGCGGATGCCCAGCGCGCGCACACCGCCGATCGCCGCGGCGAGATCCGTTGTGGTGAAGGCTTTGTAGATGAAGTCGAGCCCGAGCAGGTCGTAGAGGTAGTTGTGAAATCGGGTACCGATATTGCTCGGCCGGCCCGCCAGCGAGATGCACAGCCGGGTGTCCTTCGACAGGGCAACGCGCATCAGCCGACTGCCCGGACGACCTGTGCGGCCATGTCGCGGATCTCTTTGACCAGCTCTGCGGAGAACGGCGGATCGGTCAGCTTCGGTACATCGATGGTGGTGGTGACCACCCCGAGATCGTCGCGCTGCCAATGTGCACCGTGGCGGGTGAGGATGGTGCGCATGGCATAGTTGTCGATGAGCACCCGCGCGGTGAAGCGTTGCACGCCAAGGAATTTCGCTGCAATCGCAAGTGCCCCCATCAAGAATGATCCGATACCCTTGTTCTGGTATGCATCCGCGACGATGAACGCGACCTCGGCGACCGTCGGATCGGCCTCGTCGCGCACCAGGCGCGCGTCGGCGACCACCGGCCCGTCGGGCCCGTCGGTCATCACCCAGACGAAATGGTGTTCGTAGTCCACCTCGAACAGGTACCGCATCAGGGACTTGCTCGGGGTGATCATCGACTGGAACCGCCGGTACAGCGTCTCGCTCGAGAATTGCACCGGGTCTTTGGTGGTCCGTTCGTTGTCGCCGGGTAGCACCGGGCGCAGGCACAGTTCGGTTCCGTCGCGCATCCTGACCGGGACGGGGCTGACGAAAGTGGCGAGGCGCTGCCGGGCGGTGCTCAACAGGCGGTCGAGCATGCCCGGGATCTCGAGCAGCGTCGCGAACGCCTCGCGTCCGCCGACCCAACCGCGCACCGGTTCAGTCGCGATGACCGTCGCGGTTCGGGTCGTGTCACGCAGTAAGGCGATCTCGCCGACAATCATGCCCGCGGCGAGTTTCGCGACGGTGTCGTGCCCGCCGTCTCCCACGTGCGTCACCTCGGCCGCGCCGGATCCGATCAACAAGAAGGACACTGCGAGTTCGTCCTGATGCATGAGGACCTGGCCAGAAGCGGCGTCGAGTGGGGTCAATTGGGCGGCCAGCGGCACGAGATCCTCGGCCCGATAGCCGTCGAAAATTTCCAACGGAGTGAGTTCGTCGGCGCGAACGCCGGTCGGGCCGGCCACGCCATGAGGCTACGGGCTGCTCGTCGCGGCGGGCAAGCGACGTGGCGGCGTGCCCTGATGAGCCAAACGGGCGGCAATCACCCCATTGACCGAACAGCAAATAGTGCGAGGGTTGGCGCGGGTGGCCGTGGCGCTCGCCACCCTCCGGATTACAAGTCGCTACACGATGTGCTGCATCATGTTGACCACGGCCGCCCGCAATCCCAAAATAGCACAACATCTGAACATGCAGACAGATAATTCTCTCGACGCCGACCCACCGAACCACGTTACAGGCGCCGAGGCTTTCCTGGATTCCGGCGCACCGCGGGTGCACAGCGTCGGACCCAACCCTAAGTCGTTTCATGGGTGAGTCACACTGCCTGACCTCGACTACGACTACCGCGCGCTCGAGCCGCATATCTCGGGTCAGATCAACGAGATTCACAGCAGCAAGCATCACGCCACCTACGTCAAAGGCGCGTATTACCTGCAGTACAAGAACATGAAGGCCGATTACGTCAAGGCGTTCTGAAATGTGGTGAATTGGGAGGACGGGCAGAACCGGTTCGCCGCGGCCACCAGCAAGGCCTCCGGCCTCATCTTCTAGTCTCAATCGAGGCGGCCGTGCGCCGCGGAGACGACGATGGAGGTGCTTGCCAATGAGTGACGGCCAGTTCAGTACGCACACAGAACTTTTCGACCTCACCGGCAAACGCGCCCTCGTCACCGGCGGCACAAGCGGCATCGGAGTGATGATGAGCCGCGGGCTGCTGCAGGCGGGAGCCAGCGTGGTGATCAGCTCGCGCAAGGCCGACGCGTGCGAGCGCGCACAAGCCGAGTTGTCTCAGTTCGGGCAGGTCCGGGCCATACCCGCCGACCTCTCGCGTCACGACGAATGCATACGGCTGGCCGAAGAGGTGACCGGCGGCGGCGAGCCGTTGCACATCCTGGTCAACAACGCGGGCGCCACGTGGGGTGAGCCGCTGGAGAGCTTCCCCGACTCCGCGTGGGACAAGATCCTCAACGTCAACGTCAAGTCGCCGTTCTGGCTCGCTCAGGCACTGCTGCCGGCACTTCGCGCCGCCGGAACCGCCGACGATCCGGCCCGGGTCATCAACCTCGGCAGCGTCGACGGCATCCGGGTTCCCGAGCTGCCGACGTACTCCTACAGCAGCAGCAAGGCAGCGGTCCACCATCTCACCCGTGTGCTCGCCCGCGAACTGGGCCCGCAGCACATCACCGTCAACGCCGTTGCGCCAGGCGCATTTCCATCGAAGATGATGGCCGCGACTCTCGATGCGTTCGGCGATGAGATCGCCGCGTCCGCGCCGCTGCGCCGCATCGGCCGCGACGACGACATGGCCGGCATCGCGGTATATCTCGCCAGCCGGGCGGGCGCCTTCCTCACCGGAGCGGTCATCCCCGTCGACGGCGGGCTCGCCACGACTGCGAGTAAGTAGGCGACGGGCAGCGAGGCAGAGCTGTCTGCTCAACAAAGAGGTTGACCCCGCTGACCGCCTCGCAGGCGGCACCGGCGCAACCCTCACCGATCGCCACCCACTGCGGCGAACTGTGCCCCACTTCATGACGCGGTAAACAGGGCGGGATCCCACGACGCTACGCGGCGACCGAAACTCCGGTGATTTTGAGGCGAACACGGCCAGTTTGGCGTCCAGCTGTGTCGCCGCCCGTCGGAGCGGCTCGTTGGGTTCGAGGAGCATGAGCGAGGACGGCACCACATAGGTGAGCGCGCTGCGGTTGTCGGCTTCATCGGTCAGCACCAGCTCAACCGGCGCGAAGAGCCCGGCGGACGCATCGTGGCGCAGCATCGTGATCGCGATCAATGGGTTGCCGATCACCAGGCGGAGCACTTCCCTGTGGACGCCCGCCTTGGCGAGCCACCCGCCGTGATCCCATCGTGCGAACAGCATGAAACCGGTGGCACCCTCGTGAGATTCGACTTCCCGTGCGAGGTCGAATCTCACCGTGAGTTCCGGCGGAGGGATCTCCTCCATCGGCACCGGTTCATCACCGACCTCGCCGAGCGCCGCCGCGACGAGTTCGTCGAAACTCTTTGCGCTGTCGAACCGCAGGCGAACCCCCGTCGAACCACTTCGCACGCGGCTGGATGGCGGCGCTGAGCACCGGGTCAGGTTGGCCGGCAGAGGCTTCCCATCACTCATGACGTCCGCGTTTCACCGATTGCCAGACGCAAGTGCGAGAGGCCTCGAATATCCCTGAGTAGTGTCGACTGAACTCAGACTACGGCTCACAGGCCTGGTCAAACTCTGTGGAGCTAAGGGGAATCGAACCCCTGACCTACTCGATGCGAACGAGTCGCGCTACCAACTGCGCCATAGCCCCTGATACCGGTAGCAGGCTACCAGCCACCGGACGGCCGCCGAAAATCGACGGCGCTCCTCGGTCTACTGGCCCGCAGCCCGCGGCAGGTCGAAGTGCCGCGCGAACGGGGCGTAGTCCAAATGCTCGAAGATCGGATCCTCGTCGTCGATCTCTAGCACCACTGAACCGGGGCGCCGCAGCCGGGCCGGCACCACGTCGAATTCGCGGTCGTCGGTGTTCTCCACACCCAGCCGCGAGCGGGCGATGCGCTGCGCACGCCTGCGACGCAGCCGCTCCTCGATCCGGGTCTGACGCCGCAGATAACCGAGGTACAGGACGGTGAAGCCGCCGACCGCGCCACACAGCCACCACAGCGTCGGGCTCAGCGTGAACACCGCAGCCGCCGACGCCACCAGCAGCACACCCAGCGCCGTCAGCATCCGCTTACGGAACCGGTACTTACGTTCGCTCACCGCGGCCGAGGTCTTCGACTCGTAGCGCCGGCGGCGCGCTTCGGACAGTGAGTCGGCCATCCGCAGGTCCGCTTCCGACGGCGCCTCGAGCCCCGACGAATCGTCAACGGTCTCGTACTCGTCGTCTTCGGGTTCGACGGCCTGTTCCTCGGCGACGGTCTCATCGTCGGCGTGGTCATCGGTTTCGTCTGCCGCCTCGTCGAACTGCAGTGTGAGTTCTTCCTTTTCGGCTTCCTGCCGATCCGAATCGCCCACGGGAAGTGCGCCCGAGTCCTCGTCGATGATGTCCACGTCGAGGTAGTCCGGCTCCACTTTCTCCTGGACGCCGACCGCGGCTGCGCGCACGACCGCGCGGCCCACGGGCTCCGGTTCCGATTCGATCTCGTCGTCGAGGTCGTCTTCCGAGGGCCGCCAGTCCGGATCGCTGGCGTGGCCGGCGGCGGGGCCGCGTCGTTTCAGCAGTCGGGCGTTGCGGCCGCTGTTGAGCACACGCGTCGCCAGCGCTACGTCACTGGTCCGGCGCACGGTGTCGCGCTTGCTGATCAGCATCGGCACGAGCACGAAGAGCCAGAGGACGACGAGGGATATCCACAGAAGGGACTGGGGGATGCTTGGCATGTCGCCTGCTCCTTTCCCCTAAAGGCTAGGTCTGTGACCTGCGCATCCGTGGGCGGCGCGCCGAGACAATTACACACCTGTAATTCGCGGGAGACAAGCACCAACAGTCACAAATGTCACTTTCGTAACAGCTGGCGTGTACCGAGCACCGCGTAATCAACACCAGGGTCGCGATCGTGCTAACACGCACAGTTATGTCGTACGTCTCGCGAGCGCGGGTCAACTACGCCCACCGGGCGCGTCCCTGCCGCACCAGCGCACCGACCGCCGATCCGGTGAGCTCTTCGATCGTGATGGCCACCAGTAAATGGTCGCGCCAGGCGCCATCGACGTTGAGATACCGTCGCAGCAACCCTTCCTCGCGAAAGCCGACCTTCTCTAAAACTGCACGGCTGGCAGCGTTTTCCGGGCGCACGGTCGCTTCGACGCGATGCAGTCTGACCGGACCGAAAGAATGGTCGACGCCCAGGGCCAATGCGGCGGTAGCAACGCCGCCACCGTTGACTGCCTTCGCTACCCAGTACCCGATCCACGCGGAGCGTAAGGCCCCGTGCGTGACATTGCCGATCGTGAGCTGTCCGCAGAACTGGCCGTCCAACTCGATCGCGAAAGGCAGCATTCGACCGTTGCGGGCCTCGGATCGCAGCCCCGAACACACCGACGGCCACGACGTGACGGCGTGCCGAGCCTCCCAATCCACCGTGGCAGCCGGTTCCCATGGCTCAAGGTGGGCGCGGTCGGCCAGTCGGATGCGGCTCCACTTCCCACCATCTCGTAACCGGACAGGACGCAACCGCACCACGCCGGCAGCCACGCGCAGGGGCCCAGCGGTCATCCGCCAACCCGGATGCGCCGCACTCAACCGCAACAGACTCATATCGACACGCGCGCGGATTCAGCCGCGTTGGGCCAGGAATGCGACGTCGACGATCTCGCCGGTGCGGACCTGTTCGGCCTCGGAGGGGACGACCACCAGACAGTTCGCTTCGGCCAGCGTGGCCAGCAGATGCGACGCGCCGGGCGCTCCGCCGAGCGCCTGAACGAGGTACTCACCGGTGTCCTGATCGCGCATGAGCTGGCCCCGCAGATATCCCGTCCGTCCCGCAACCGACTCAATCGGCGACAGTGCGCGGGCCTGCACGATCCGCCGGTGCGCCTGGCGCTTACCGAGTGACAGCCGAATCAGTGGACGCACCATCACCTCGAACACCACAAGCGCGCTGACCGGATTGGCGGGCAACAGGAACACCGGCACACCGTCGCGGCCGAGCTGACCGAATCCCTGCACCGACCCCGGGTGCATGGCGATGCGGGTCACCTCCATTTCCCCCAGCTCGGAGAGCACCGAGCGAACGCCCTCTGCCGCCGCGCCGCCGACCGCACCGGCGATGACGACGACCTCGGCGCGATTGAGCTGACCCTCGACCACTTCGCGAAGCCGCTTCGGGTCGGTGTCGACAATGCCGACCCGGTTCACCTCGGCGCCCGCGTCACGTCCCGCGGCGGCCAGCGCGTAGGAGTTCACGTCGTAGACCTGCCCGTTGCCGGGCGTGCGGGAGATGTCGACAAGCTCACCACCGACGCACAAGACCGACAGCCGCGGCCGCGGATGCACCAGCACCCGTTCCCTGCCGACCGCGGCCAGCAGGCCGACCTGTGCCGGACCGATGATCGTGCCCGCCCGGACCGCGACATCGCCGGGCTGGACGTCGTCGCCCGTGCGTCGTACGTACGCACCCGACCGGACGCCGCGCAACACCTTCACCCGCGCATCGCCGCCATCGGTCCAGCGCAGCGGGAGCACCGCGTCGGCAAGCGTCGGCATCGGAGCCCCGGTCTGCACCCGCGCGGCCTGCCGCGGCTGCAATCGGCTGGGGGTCCGGGCGCCGGCTTCGATCACGCCCATCACCGGAAGGCTCACCTCGCCGTCGGACGCCTCTTCTCCGTCACCGCTGTCGCCTATGCCGAGCACGTCCACGCTGCGCACCGCGTATCCGTCGATCGCGGCTTGATCGAATCCGGGCAGCGGACGCTCAGTGACAACCTCCTCGGCGCACATCAGCCCCTGCGCTTCGGCAATCGCCACCCGAACCGGGCGCGGCGCAACCGCCGCAGCCGCAACTCGTGCCTGCTGTTCCTCGACCGAACGCACTGCACCCCTATCTATGCGTCGGGGCTCTAGCAGTCGACCAGCCCCAATCGCTCCACCAACCACCGCCGGAGTTCCGGCCCGTAGTCATCGCGCTTCAACGCAAAGTCAACCGCAGCCTTGAGGTAGCCTCCAGGATTTCCGAGGTCGTGTCGAGAGCCGCGGTGCACGACGACATGGACGGGATGTCCTTCATTGATGAGCAGCGCGACGGCGTCCGTCAACTGGATCTCGCCGCCGGCGCCGCGCGGAACCCGCCGCAGCGCATCGAAGATCGCCCGGTCGAGGACGTACCGGCCGGCCGCGGCGTACGGCGACGGCGCGTTCTCGGGCTTCGGCTTCTCATACATACCCTTCACGCGCATGACGTTCGGGTTGTTGGTATCGGAGACGGGTTCGACATCGAAGACGCCATAGGCGCTGATCTCCTCGCGCGGCACCTCGATCGCACACAGCACCGAACCGCCGCGTTTGGCGCGCACCTTCGACATGGTCTCCAGCACGCCGGTCGGCAGCACAAGATCGTCGGGCAGCAGCACCGCGATCGCGTCCTCCTCCGGTCCCAACTTCGGTTCCACGCAGCTGACCGCGTGGCCGAGGCCGAGCGGCTCGGCCTGGACCACGGACTCGACCTGGATGAGTGCCGGTGCGCGCCGAACCTTTTCCAGCATCGATTTCTTGCCGCGGGCTTCCAGGGTGCCTTCCAGCACGAGGTCCTCGACGAAGTGGGCGACGACGCCGTCTTTGCCCTCGGACGTGATGATGATCAGGCGTTCCGCGCCGGCCTCGGCCGCTTCCGCGGCGACGAGCTCGATACCGGGTGTGTCGACGACCGGCAGGAGCTCCTTGGGGACCGTCTTGGTGGCAGGCAGGAAACGCGTGCCCAGGCCCGCTGCAGGCACCACCGCCGTGTGAGGGATAGAGACCAAAGGCCGTGTCATCGTTCACACACTAACGTCCAAGGGCAGGTTGAACATGGCGAGGTCGGGCGTGTTGAGGAGATGACGTGAGCGCGGCGAAGGCGAAGCTACGGGCGGCAATTCTGGCGGCCCGCCGGGCTGTCCCCGCGCATGAGCATGACGCCGACGCGCACGCGTTGATCGGCCACGCGACGACGCTCATCTCGGCCGGAGAAACCGTCTGCGCGTATGTGCCCGTCGGCTCCGAGCCCGGCTCGCTCGCGCTGATCGACTCGCTTCACCGTCGGGGTGTGCGGGTGCTGCTTCCGGTGGCCAGGCACGACACCGCGGGTGTGCCGCAACCGCTGCAGTGGGGCGAGTACATGCCCGGGCAGTTGGTGGAGGGACGCTTCGGGCTTCGTGAGCCGAAGGGCCCGTGGCTGGCGCCCGAGAGTGTCGCGCGCGCCCCCACGCTCTTGATTCCGGCCCTCGCCGTCGATCGGAGCGGTGTGCGACTGGGACGAGGTGCCGGGTTCTACGACCGGTCGCTGCGGCGGGTGTCGCGGTCGGCGCGGCTCATTGCGGTGGTTCGCGATGCCGAACTCGTGGACCGGCTGCCCGCTCAACCACACGATGTGTCGATGACCCATGCGCTGACGCCGCAACGCGGCTTGGTGGTCCTCGATGCGGCGGACCGGGAATGACGCACGCCACGTAGCGGTTCTAGCACTTGAGCCGGTAGAGTGCTAACAGATCTGACCATCAGGGAGGGGTCCCGTGCCTACGTATTCCTATGCGTGCACCGAGTGCGGCGATAAGTTCGACGCCATCCAGGCGTTCAGCGACGCGTCGCTGACCACCTGCAAGAAGTGCAACGGCCGCCTGCGCAAGCTGTTCGGCAACGTGGGCGTGGTGTTCAAGGGCAGCGGCTTCTACCGCACCGACAGCCGCGAAGCCGGCAAGAGCTCGTCGAACGGTTCCAGCAACGGCTCGAGCGCCTCGTCCGAGAAGTCGACCTCCTCCGAGAAGTCGAGCGGCAGCGGGTCGAGCGACTCCGGTTCGATCTCGTCGAGCTCGACCGCGCCGGCCGCGGCTTCGAGCTGACCTCCGCGGTTATCCACAGGCGGGCGAGTAACTCGCCCATCGCCGCAGTGCGCTGCCTAATTTGGCCGCATGGGGGACTCACTCAATCCGTCACTGTTTCATCGGTTCACCGGGATCTTGCGACCGGACTGGACACGCACCGTCCTGGCCCGTCGAATCGCTGCGGGCGGCCTGGTAATTCTCGCCGCCGTCGCGGCCGTGCGCTCGGACCCTGATGACGCACGCGTCGATGCCATTGTCGCCGCCCGGGACCTGAGGCCGGGAAGCCAGTTGGGCGTCAACGACGTTCGTGTTGAAAAACTCAGTGCCGCAACGCTTGCCGACGGCATCCAATCCGACCTCGCGTCGGTCGTCGGTGCCACGCTGACCGGTCCCGTCCGCCGTGGCGAAGCAATCACCGATGTCCGCCTGTTGACGCCCAGACTCGCCGAAGCGGCTGCGGGGCCGACGGCTCGCATCGTTCCACTGTCACTCGACGAGACGGCGGTGCTCGACCTGATCCGGCCGGGCGACGTGGTCGATGTGCTAGCGGCCAGCGGAGAATCCGACAGCCGCCCGCGAGTTGTGGCGACAGACGGGATCGTCGTGCTGGTATCCGAAAAGTCCTCGGGGACGGGCGCCGGCGCGGATCGAGTGGTTCTGGTGGCGCTGCCCGCTCATGCTGCCAACGAGGTGGCGGCCGCGACGCTCATGCAGACAGTGACGCTCACCCTGCATTGATACAGGGCTTTCCGCTCGCGCATTCCGCCCCTGTTCGGTGGCGACGCAGCTAACGTCGATGACTGTCGACCGCACACCACGGCAGGGAGGATTCGAGACACATGTTGAAGGGCTTCAAAGATTTTCTTGCCCGAGGCAACATCGTCGACCTATCGGTCGCGGTGGTGATCGGCACGGCGTTCACCGGGCTGGTCACGAAGTTCACCGAGAGCATCATCCAACCGCTGATCAACCGTGTCGGCGCCGGAAAAGACTCCGACTACGGCATTTTGCGCATCGGCATCGGCGGGGGCGAGACGATCGATCTCAACGTGCTGCTTTCGGCGGCGATCAACTTCATATTGGTTGCGGCCGTGGTGTATTTCCTCGTCGTCCTGCCGTACAACCGACTCCGCAAGAAGGGGGAGGTCGAGCAGGCTCAGGACACCGAGCTGACCCTGCTCACCGAGATCCGCAACATTCTCGCAGAGACCAACGGATCGTCGGGCGCTCACAGCGCGGGTCCCGGCACCGGTCCCGACCCCGATACCGCCAAGACGACCAGCGCCGACAAGTCCTGATGGAAACGGAACAGCCCCCGGAGGTTTCCGGGGGCTGTTCTGCGGCTCGGGAGAGCGTTCGTCAGTTCATGTTCCACGGTTCGCCATAGGTGGTGACGCTGTCACCGGCCGAGGAGATCAGCCGAGCGAACGGGCGCAACAACACGCCACCGGCAGCACCGGTCACCGTGCCGTGCGCATTCGACACCGCCACACCGCCATTGGCGCCGGCCACATCCACCGAGAACGTCGCGACCTCCTGGATACCCGGACCATTGCCGAGATCAGCGCTGATCGACACACCCGGGAACAGGTTCGGGGTGGTCAAGAAGCCCGCCGACGGGTCGAGGTTCGGCGGCGCCTGGTCGAACAGGATGTTGGGGGTGGTGTAGCTAAAGTTGATGCCCACACCCAGCGACCACGGAAAGCCGATCTGATAACCCAACTCCAAGGTGCCCTCGAACTCATCAGCACCCGGGCCGGCCACGATGTACTTCGCCCGACCACTGTGGAACCACTCACGGGTCAGCCGGTTGCGGTCAAGGGGAAACACACCATTGAGGAACGTGTCCCACTGCTGAATGGTCAACGTCCGATCCTTGCCGTCGACCAGGCTCAGCTCGTTGTCCAGCCCTGCGTGAGACGTGCCCGCGCCCACGAACACCGACGCGACGGCCCCAGCTATCGCCAAAATCAGTGCCATCAGCACCCGACTGAAACTCTTCATGTTCTCCCTAGCTAGTCGATGCGGGCCCCCTATGGACCCGCAACTGGTGTCAGCCGTAGCTGGCGCTAGCGCCGCACGACGCATGAGTCGCATTTGAGCAAATGAGAGACTTCACATGCTGCTCTAATGTTTCGCTCATCCGTTGACACGAGGAACATAACGGCGCTGACGGAAACCGGCAACGCGAACGGACGCGCGCGAGTCGGCGACGCGTCAACGGACCACCGCGGTCCAGTTCTGCTCACGCCGCGAATAACGCTTGCACGAGACGGATTTCGGAACTGTATCGCGGGTAGTGTGGGGTTCCGAACACGCACTTTCGGCGGCTACGCCCTACAAGACCGTGTGCTGGGGCACACCGAAGCGCAACGTGCGGTGAGGTCACAGTTTCGACCCTGTTACACGTTGTGATCAAGATCACCAGCAAAGTCCTGGCGCCGTTTACCTAGACGCAACCTCATGTTCCACAGACGGCCAGATACAAGACAGCCCCCGGAGGTTTCCGGGGGCTGCTCGTTGCTCGGAAGAGCGTTTGTCAGTTCATGTTCCACGGTTCGCCGTAGGTGGTGACGCTGTCACCGGCCGAGGAGATCAGCCGAGCGAACGGGCGCAACAACACGCCACCGGCAGCACCGGTCACCGTGCCGTGCGCATTCGACACCGCCACACCGCCATTAGCGCCGGCCACATCCACCGAGAACGTCGCGACCTCCTGGATACCCGGACCATTGCCGAGATCAGCGCTGATCGACACACCCGGGAAGAAGTTCGGGGTGGTCAAGAAGCCCGCGGCCGGATTGAGGTTCGGCGGCGCCTGGTCGAACAGGACGTTGGGGGTGGTGTAGCTGAAGTTGATGCCCACACCCAACGACCACGGAAAGCCGATCTGATAACCCAGCTCCAAGGTGCCCTCGAACTCATCAGCACCCGGGCCGGCCACGATGTACTTCGCCCGACCACTGTGGAACCACTCACGGGTCAGCCGGTTGCGGTCAAGAGGAAACACACCATTGAGGAACGTGTCCCACTGCTGAATGGTCAACGTCCGATCCTTGCCGTCAACCAGGCTCAACTCATTGTCCAGCCCTGCGTGAGAGGTGCCCGTGCCCACAAACAACGACGCGACGGCTCCAGCTACCGCCAGAACCAGCGCCATCGGCACCCGACTGAAACCCTTCATCTTCTCCCTAGCTGTGTCGGCGGTCAGCCCTCGGCTCACCGTGCTCTGTAGTTGGCGCCTGGCGCGTCTAGCCGCAGAGGCACGAGTCCCTGCGACGTAGATGAGAGACCTCACATGTCGCTGTTACGTGGTGTTCATCGTTCGTGACACGAGGAACATAACGGTCGGGCAAGAACCCGGCAACGCGAGATCGTCGATCGCCCGCCGGGCGTTACCCGACCTGCTGGTTTGTTGGGCGCGTAGCCCGGGTACCCGGCGACGCCCCGCGATCGGCTCGTTACCTGACCGGTTCGATCCGGTGCATCGGGTGGCAGCTGCGCGGATGTGAGGCATGACCGGCCGTCACCGATGCGGCATGAGGTCGGGCGGTCAATTGTGATGTGGCGGACGGTTTTCGCGCATCCAACGATCGCGGTCAGCGTCATCATCTGGGTCGGGGGCGCCACGTTCGTCGGCCGGAATCTGTGGGAACGCCTCGCCGAACACGTCGTCGATGGAATCCCGGTTGCGCTTCGGCCTATCACTCATGAGCCAGCTCCATTGTGATTAAGATCACATATTGACCATAGCGACAATGTGTTAGATGTCGACCAGCTGCCCGATGATCTGAACCGCGAGGGGGTTCAGGGTCGCCATACCGTCGCGCACCGCTGCGCGCGAACCGGCGAGATTGACGACGAGCGTGCTGCCCGAAATGCCGGCCAGGCCACGAGAGACGCCGGCGTCGATGATGCCGGCGGACAGCCCGGAGGCACGCAGCGCCTCGGAGATGCCGAGCAGCTCGCGGTCGAGGATGTCCCGCGTCGCCTCTGGCGTGACATCGCGGGGCGTGACGCCCGTGCCGCCGACCGACACCACGAGGTCCACACCGCCGATCACCGCGGTGTTCAGGGCGTTGCGGATCTCGACCTCGTCGGACGACACGACGACAACCCCGTCGACGACGAAGCCCGCCTCACCGAGCAACTCGGTGACCAACGGACCACTGTGGTCCTCCTCGTCGCCATGTGCGGTGCGGTCATCGACCACGACGACAAGAGCCCGGCCCACCAACTCCCCTGGCTGTTCCATGACTGCAACCGTATATGCGGGCCGGGACGGCGGCGCGGCCACTCTCAGGGTGGTCACATCGGTCGGCGTGCTCACTGCTGAGCCTTACCCAGCGTGACCTGGACGGTCTTGGGCTTGCCCGACGGATCCAGATACGACAGCGTGACCTTCTCTCCTGGCGCCCTGGACCGAATGGCGGCGACCAGCGCGTCGGCGCTGCTGATCACTCGGTCGTCGACCTTGGTGACCACGACACCGCTCGGCAGACCCGCCGCGGCGGCGGCGCCACCGTCGGTGACCTCCACGATCCGGGCGCCGTCGATCGATGCATCGTTGCCCACCTGCACACCCAGCGAGGCGTGCGCAGCGGTGCCGTTCTTGATCAGCTCATCGGCGATCCGCTTGGCCTGATCCACCGGAATGGCGAAGCCGAGGCCGATAGAACCGCTCTGCGCCTGAGGTCCGGCGTCCGCACCCAACGTGGCGATCGCGGAGTTGATGCCGATCAGCTCCCCGTTCATGTTCACCAGCGCGCCTCCGGAGTTGCCCGGGTTGATCGCGGCGTCGGTCTGGATCGCATCGAGAACGGTGTTCTGATTCCGCGCGTCACCGCTGGCGGCGACGGGCCGGTTCAGCGCACTGATGATTCCTGTCGTCACCGTGCCCTCCAGCCCGAGCGGCGAGCCGACGGCAACGACGTCCTGGCCCACCTGCAGGTTGGCCGAGGAGCCGACGGTGATGGGGGTCAGGTCGGACACGCCCTGTGCCTTCACGACGGCGATATCGCTGCTCGGATCGGTCCCGACGACGGTGAACGGGGCGGTGTGCCCGTTGGCGAACGTGACCTTGGTCTGCGCGCGGGCGACGGGGGCGTCCGGGCTGGACGGGCCGTCTGAAGCGGCCGACACCACGTGGTTGTTGGTCAGGATCAACCCGTCGGAGGTCAGAATGACGCCCGAACCTTCCTCGGATGCGCGCCCCATGTCGGTCTCGAGCTTGACGACGCTGGGTACCACCTTGGCCGCGACCTGTTCGACGGAGCCCACCGGCAGGCTCGCAGCGGGCATGCTGGGTGCCGCGCCGTTGGTAGAAGACGACGCCGACGGCGAATCCGGCTGTGCCAGCAGGACGACACCGCCGCCGATGCCGGCCGAGACGACCGCCACGGCAAGGGCGCCGGCCGTCAACACCCCTGCGCGCGAACGCTTTTGCGGTGGTTGGCCGGCCAGCGGCTGGGGCGCCCCGCGGTAGGGGTCGTAGGGCGCGCGGAACTGCTGCTGCGTCTGATGCTGCTGGGTCGCGTAACGCCAGTCGTACGGCTGTTGCTGCTGTTGGTACGGGCCGGGGCGCTGAGCGCCACCAGGGTAGCCGGACACCCCGTGGTCAGGGCCGATCGGTCGGCGGCCGTACGGCGGCGGGGGCGGCGGCGAATACCTCGGGTGGTTCGTCATGTCGCTCGGGCTCTTCTTCCTGCTCTTTTGGTTCTGTTGTTTTCCGACATCTGCACAACGTTGGACGCTTGCTCAACAGTGCCCCGTCGGGCTGAGAATCCACTTAGAGAACGTTCGGGACATACCCAAACTTCGTTCCCACCGTTCCCGCCGATGTCAATCATCGTTGACGTCGACCGTGCGCGGGAGTTACTCGGCCGGGGCGTGTCGGGGCGCGACCCAGTCGGGAGCGTGCTGAAGCGGTGGCCGCCCCGGCAGTACGACGTGCATCGACGTGCCGGGAGGCTGCCCGCCCGGCACGGTGTCCTCGATCCGCAGAGAACCGCCGTGCTTGAGCACGACCTGCTTCACGATCGCCAATCCGAGCCCGGAGCCGGACATCGACCGTGCGGTCGTCGACCGGTAAAACCGCTCGAACACGAGCGGACGTTCATGGGGCGGGATTCCCGGGCCGTAGTCGGAGACCACCAGCTCGGCGTTCAACGCGTCGATCTGGGTCAGCCGCACGGTCACCAGTCCGCCGGGGGGACTCCACTTGGCGGCATTGTCGAGCAGGTTGAGCACGGCGCGACCCAAGCCGGCTTCGTCGCCGTAGACCAACCACGGGGTCGTCGTGGCCTCGAACACAATGTCGTTGCGGCGGCGGCGAACCCGTTCCAGCGAGCGGTCCACGATCTCGGCGACGTCAACCGACTCGTGAACGGTGACTCCAGCGTCGTCGCGGGTCAGGTCGACGAGATCACCGACGAGGGTCGACAGTTCCTCGATCTGCGCGATCACGTCAGCACGCAGTTCGGCCATCTCCTCCTCCGGCAGCCGCGGCGCACCGGGCGCCATCGACGCCATCAGCAGTTCGACGTTCGTGCGTAACGACGTCAGCGGTGTGCGCAGTTCATGGCCGGCATCGGTGACGAGTCTGGCCTGCCGTTCCCGAGACTCTGCCAATGCGCGCAGCATCATGTTGAAAGCTTCTGTGAGACGGGCGAGTTCGTCGCTGCCGTACACCGGGATCGGCCGCAGATCGTCGGTACGCGCCACACGCTCGGCGGCCTGAGTCAGCCGCGCCACCGGGCGTAGGCCCGCCCGCGCGACCGCCCCACCCGCGATCGCGGCCACCGCCACACCGATTCCACCGACGATGATCAACACCGTGCTCAGTCGTCGGAGCAGCTGCGTGGTGGGCGCCATGCTCTTGGAGATCAGTAGGGAGCTGTCGTTGGACAAGTGCATCGCGAGCACCCGCTGATGATCGGCGGTGCGCAGCGACATGATCAGATCGCCTCGCAGCACCGCCTTTTCGGGGTCACCCAGCGGGAGGGTCTGCCCCTGCTGATTAGCCGTGAAGATGGCCCGGCCCGGGATCACGAGCATCGCGTTGACGTCGGAGTACGCGGTGCCCTCGATGGCCTTACTCGGATCGGCTTGCAGCGAACCGCTTTCCATGAGCAGCCGGGCCCGGTTGCGCAGCTGGTTGTCGACGTCGTCGTACAACGCCCGGGACACCACGGCCCACACCGCCACCGCCATCAGGACCACGACCATCGCCACCATGGACATCGCCAGCAGCATCACGCGCCACCGCAGCGACACCGAACTGGTTCTCGACGGCGGGCGAGGCGATTCGGGCTGGGGCGCGGCCCCGTAACTCGGCGCAGACATCAGGGAGGCGTTTCGCGAAGTACATAACCCACCCCGCGCACGGTGTGGATCAGTCGCGGCTCTCCTTCGGCTTCGGTCTTGCGGCGCAGGTAACCGACGTACACCTCGAGGGCGTTGCCGGACGTCGGGAAATCGAATCCCCACACCTCTTCGAGGATGCGGCTGCGGGTCAGCACCCGGCGCGGATTGGCGATGAGCATCTCGAGCAGCGCAAACTCGGTGCGGGTGAGGCTGATCTGGCGCTGGCCCCTGGTCACCTCGCGAGTGACCGGGTCCAGTGTCAGATCGGAGAAGGTCATCGCAGCCGACTCGGCACCGTTGTCGGGACCCGTACGCCGCAGCAGCGCCCGCATCCGGGCCAGCAGTTCTTCGAGCGCGAACGGCTTCGGCAGATAGTCGTCGGCGCCGGCATCGAGGCCTGCCACCCGCTCGGAGACCGAGTCACGCGCCGTCAGCACAAGGATCGGCAGGTCGTCGCCGGTGCTGCGAAGCTGACGGCACACCTCGAGACCGTCCAGCCGCGGCATCATCACATCCAGGACCAGGGCGTCGGGGCGATCGCTGGCGATGCGATCCAATGCTTCGAGGCCGTCCCCGGCGAGTTCTACGGAGTAACCATTGAAGGAAAGCGAACGGCGCAGCGACTCGCGCACCGCACGATCGTCATCGACGACAAGTATGCGCACAGCCACAGTGTCAACCCCCTATCTGAGAGTGACCTGAGAGGCGCGCCGGTGCCGCTGGGGTCGTCGGCGACATCCGGTCCGGTGTTAGCGGCGGTCCAGGTCGATCAGACCGAGGCGAGCGGCCTTGAGCAGCCGGCGCGGCACCTTGTGCTGCTGACCGGCGACGTTGACGCCCACGAGCTCGGTGCGCTTGGCCTTCCACTGCGCGCGCCGGCTACGGGTGTTCGCGCGCGACATCCTGCGCTTGGGCACAGCCATGGTCGAGATCTCCTCTTGAGGGGTAAGTCTGGCGCCGCGCACACGGTCAGGCGACGGCAAGTGTTCTTCAGGATAGCCAACGACCTGCGTAGCCTCCAAAACAGCCGAATTCGATGGCCCGAACCTTGACGCGGTACCGCCGCTCATCGTTAACCTACCGGTTGGTTGGCAGCGGCCGCGACGAAGGGAGCCCGCGTGACCTCTGCTCGTGGTCCGGTCCGCATCGGCAACTGCTCGGGGTTCTACGGCGACCGGCTCGCGGCCATGCGCGAGATGCTGGCCGGTGGTGATCTCGACTACCTGACCGGCGATTATCTGGCCGAGCTCACGATGTTGATTCTCGCGCGCGACCGCGCGAAGTCGGCCGACCGCGGCTATGCCAAGACGTTCCTGACCCAGCTCGAGGAGTGTCTGGGCACCGCGCTCGACCGGGGTGTGCGCATCGTCACCAACGCCGGAGGGCTGAACCCCGCGGGGCTCGCCGAGGCGGTGCGTGCGCTCGCCGAGCGGCTGGGGCTGACGGTCAACGTGGCGCACGTCGAGGGCGACGACCTGATCGGTCGCGTGGACGAGTTCGGCTTCGGGTCGGTTCTGGCCGCCAACGCCTATCTCGGCGCGTGGGGCATCGTCGACTGTCTCGAGGCGGGCGCCGACGTGGTGGTCACCGGCCGCGTCACCGACGCATCCGTCACCGTCGGGCCGGCGGCCGCGCACCACGGCTGGAGCCGTTCGGACTACGACAGACTCGCCGGTGCGATCGCGGCCGGGCACGTCATCGAATGCGGTGCCCAGGCCACCGGCGGCAACTACGCGTTTTTCGCGCGAGACTTCACTGATCTGAGCGCGCTGACCCACCCGGGCTTTCCGCTCGCCGAGATCCACTCGGACGGATCGTCGGTCATCACCAAACACCCGGGCACCGGCGGAGCGGTCAGCGTCGACACCGTCACCGCACAACTGCTGTACGAGATCGGAGGGGCGCGCTACGCCAACCCCGACGCGACGCTGCGCGTCGACAGCATCGAGTTGTCCGATGACGGACCGGACCGCGTGCAAATCTCCGGCGTGCGCGGGGAACCCCCGCCGCCCACCCTGAAGGTGTCACTCAACGCCATCGGCGGCTTTCGCAACGAGATGACGCTCGTCCTCACCGGGCTCGACATCGAGGCCAAGGCCGAGTTGGTGCGGCGCCAGCTAGAGGCGGCACTGACCGTCAAGCCGGCCGAGCTGGAGTGGTCGCTGGCGCGCACCGACCACGACGACGCCGACACCGAGGAGGCGGCCAGCGCGCTGCTGCGCTGCGTCGTACGCGATCCCGACCCAGACAACGTCGGTCGCCAATTCTCCTCTGCAGCAGTCGAACTCGCGCTTGCGAGCTATCCCGGATTCCATGCCACCAGCCCGCCCGGTCAAGGTCAGGTCTACGGCGTGTTCAGGCCGGCGTTCGTCGCGGCGACGGAGGTGCCCCACGTCGCCGTGCACGCCGACGGTCCCCGTGTCGAGATACCGCCCGCGCAGGAAACCTTGGAGCTTTCGCCAGTGCCGCCGTTCGCCCTACCCGAGCCGCTGCCGTTCGGTGAAACCCGACGCGCGCCGCTCGGCGTCATCGCAGGCGCCCGCAGCGGCGACAAGGGTGGCAGCGCGAACGTCGGCGTGTGGGTGCGCACCGACCAGCAGTGGCGTTGGCTCTCGCACATGCTGACGATCGACAAGCTGCGCGAGCTGCTGCCCGAGACAAGGGATCTCGAGGTCGCCCGGTATCTGCTGCCCAACCTTCGAGCAGTCAACTTCGTCATCGAGGGCATCCTCGGCGAGGGCGTCGCCTACCAGGCTCGGTTCGATCCCCAGGCGAAAGGGCTCGGCGAGTGGTTGCGCAGCAGATATGTCGACATTCCCGAGGAGCTGATGTCGTGAGCATGTGGCACACGCCCGAACGCGATGAGCTCCGCAAGGCCGTGCGGACATTCGCCGAACGCGAGGTGCTCCCGCACGTCGACGAGTGGGAACGTGACGGCGAGATACCGCGCGAACTCCACCAGAAGGCGGGCGAGGCCGGCCTGTTGGGCGCCGGCTTTCCCGAGTCGGTCGGCGGTGGTGGCGGCGACGGCGCCGACGCCGTGGTGATCTGCGAGGAGATGCACTACGCCGGCTCTCCGGGCGGCGTCTTCGCCTCGCTGTTCACCTCGGGTATCGCGGTGCCGCACATGATCGCGTCCGGCGACGAGCGGCTGATCGACACCTATGTGCGGCCGACGCTGAACGGGGAGAAGATCGGCAGCCTCGCGATCACCGAGCCCGGCGGCGGCTCCGACGTCGGTCACCTGACGACCAAAGCTGTGCGAGACGGCTCGGGAGATGGGGACTTCATCATCAACGGCGCTAAGACCTACATCACCTCGGGCGTGCGCGCCGACTACGTCGTGACCGCGGTGCGCACCGGAGGGCCGGGGGCGGCGGGGATCTCGTTGATCGTGGTCGACAAGGGCACCCCCGGATTCGAAGTCACCCGCAAACTCGACAAGATGGGCTGGCGCTCATCGGACACCGCCGAACTGTCCTACACCGACGTCCGCGTTCCCGCAGCCAACCTGGTGGGCGTCGAGAACTCCGGTTTCCTGCAGATCGCGGCGGCGTTCGTCTCCGAGCGTGTCGGGCTCGCCACGCAGGCCTATGCCAGCGCGCAACGGTGCCTCGACCTGACCGTCGAGTGGTGCCGTAGCCGGGAAACCTTTGGCCGGCCGCTGATCTCACGACAACAGGTGCAGAACACGCTCGCGGAGATGGCCCGGCGCGTCGACGTCGCACGGGTGTACACACACCACGTCGTTGAGCGGCAGATCTCCGGTGAGACCGATCTGATCGCCGCGGTGTGCTTCGCCAAGAACACCGCCGTCGAGGCCGGCGAGTGGGTGGCCAACCAGGCCGTGCAGTTGTTCGGCGGGATGGGCTATATGGCCGAGTCGGAGGTCGAACGTCAGTATCGCGATATGCGGATTCTCGGAATCGGCGGCGGCACAACCGAGATACTGACTTCGTTGGCCGCCAAGACGTTGGGATTTCAGTCGTGACCACTCTTCGCTCGACGCTCGACGCCGCGTCGCCGACCTTCGGCGAGGCGAGGGCGGCGATGGCAACCAAGCTCGCCGAACTCGAGGCCGAGCACGCCAAGGCACTCGCAGGTGGCGGCGAGAAGTACGTGCAACGACACCACGACCGTGGCAAGCTGACCGCCCGCGAACGCATCGAGCTGCTCATCGATCCCGACTCACCGTTCCTGGAGCTGAGCCCGCTGGCCGCATGGGGCAGCGACTTCACGGTCGGCGCCAGCCTCATCACAGGCATCGGCGCGGTCGAGGGCACCGAATGCCTGCTCGTGGCCAATGACCCCACCGTCAAGGGCGGCACCAGCAACCCGTGGACGCTGAAGAAGATGCTGCGCGCCAACCAGATCGCGCTGGAGAACCGGCTTCCGCTGATCTCGCTGGTTGAGTCCGGCGGCGCCGACCTGCCGACGCAGAAGGAGATCTTCATCCCCGGCGGGCAGATGTTCCGCGACCTGACCAGGTTGTCGGCGGCAGGAATTCCGACGGTCGCCCTGGTGTTCGGCAACTCGACCGCGGGTGGCGCGTACATCCCCGGCATGTCCGACCACGTCGTGATGATCAAGGAACGGTCCAAGGTGTTCCTGGCGGGGCCGCCGTTAGTGAAGATGGCCACCGGTGAGGAAGCCGACGACGAGTCGCTCGGCGGTGCCGAGATGCACGCCCGCACATCGGGTCTAGCCGACTACTTCGCGCTCGACGAACCCGATGCCATCCGGATCGGCCGGCGCGTCGTCGCCCGGCTGAACTGGCGCAAGCAGGGTCCGACGCCCGCGCCCGTTGTTGAGCCGCTCTTCGACGCCGAAGAGCTGGTCGGCATCGTGCCGGCGGATCTGCGCATCCCGTTCGACCCCCGCGATGTGATCGCCCGCGTCGTCGACGGCTCAGATTTCGACGAGTTCAAACCGATGTACGGCTCGTCGTTGGTGACGGGGTGGGCGCGCCTTTACGGCTACCCGATCGGCATCCTGGCCAACGCCCGCGGCGTGCTGTTCAGCGAGGAGTCACAGAAGGCCACCCAGTTCATCCAGCTCGCGAATCGCTCGAATACGCCACTGTTGTTCCTGCACAACACGACCGGGTACATGGTCGGGCGCAAGTACGAGGAAGGCGGCATGATCAAGCACGGGTCGATGATGATCAACGCCGTATCGAACTCGACCGTGCCCCACATCTCGCTGCTGATCGGTGCCTCGTACGGCGCTGGCCACTACGGTATGTGCGGGCGCGCCTACGATCCGCGCTTCCTGTTCGCCTGGCCGAGCGCCAAATCGGCGGTGATGGGCGGAACTCAGCTGGCGGGCGTCCTGTCGATCGTCAGCCGCGCCGCCGCCGAGGCGCGGGGCCAGGCCGTCGACGAGGACGCCGACGCCGCCCTGCGGGCCGCGGTCGAAGCGCAGATCGACGCGGAGTCGCTTCCGATGTTTCTGTCCGGCCGGCTCTACGACGACGGCGTGATCGATCCGCGCGACACCCGAACGGTACTCGGAATGTGTCTGTCCGCCATCGCCAATGGCCCGATCGAGGGGACGTCGAACTTCGGCGTCTTCCGGATGTGAGCGTGATGATCACTCGAGTCCTGGTCGCCAACCGCGGCGAGATCGCCCGGCGGGTCTTCGCCACGTGCAGGCGGCTCGGCATCGGAACGGTCGCCGTCTACACCGATCCCGACGAGCACTCCCCGCATGTCGGTGAAGCCGATGCGCGGGTACGCCTGCAAGGTCGCAACGGATACCTCGACGCCGAACAGCTGATCGCTGCGGCGCGGGCGGCCGGCGCCGATGCCGTCCATCCCGGCTACGGTTTCCTCTCGGAGAACGCCGAATTCGCGAGTGCGGTGCGCGACGCGGACTTGACGTGGATCGGACCACCCCCCGCAGCGGTGGCCGCGATGGGCAGCAAGATCGAGGCGAAGAAGATGATGGCCGCCGCGGGCGTGCCGGTCCTCGACGAGCTGGACCCCGAGAGCGTTACCGCCGACCAACTGCCCGTGTTGATCAAGGCGTCCGCGGGAGGCGGCGGTCGCGGAATGCGTGTTGTCCGCGAGCTGTCGGATTTGTCGAGCCAGGTCGAGGCCGCGCGCCGGGAGGCGGCTGCCGCATTCGGCGACCCGACGGTGTTCTGCGAGCGCTATCTGGCCAGCGGGCACCACGTCGAGGTCCAGGTGCTCGCCGACGAGCACGACACCGTTTGGGCGGTCGGCGAACGCGAATGCTCGATCCAGCGGCGCCACCAGAAGATCATCGAGGAGGCGCCCTCACCGCTTGTCGAGCGCACACCGGGCATGCGCGCCAAGCTTTTCGATGCCGCGCGGCTGGCCGCGACCGCCATCGGCTACACCGGTGCGGGCACCGTTGAGTTCATGGCGGACGCTTCCGGGGACTTCTACTTCCTCGAGATGAACACCCGGTTGCAGGTCGAACACCCCGTGACCGAGGAAACCACGGGCCTGGATCTCGTTGAGCTGCAACTGCGGGTCGCCGACGGTGGCAGGCTCGACACGGAGCCGCCGCCGTCACGGGGGCACGCGATCGAGGCCCGCCTCTACGCCGAGGATCCGGCGAAGGATTGGCAGCCGCAGGCCGGCACCGTGCACCGGTTCGAGGTCCCGGCCAATGTCCGCGTGGATTCCGGAATCGTTGACGGCTCGGTGGTGTCCATCTTCTACGACCCGATGCTGGCCAAGGTGATCTCCGCTGCGCCCAGCCGGCGGCAGGCGGCCGCCGTTCTCGCGGACGCTCTGACGCGCAGCCGCATTCACGGTGTGCGTACCAACCGTGACCTGCTGGTCAACGTACTGCGGCATCCAGCCTTCGTCGACGGTGCGACCGACACCGCGTTCTTCGACACGCACGGCCTCGCCGCGTTGGCCGCACCGCTCACTGACGCTCGCACGGTCGCATTGTCCGCGGTGGCCGCCGCGCTCGCCAATGCGGCCCAGAACCGCGGTGACGCTGTAGCATTCGCGGCCGCTCCCAGCGGGTGGCGCAATCTGGCGTCGGGACACCAGGTCAAGCGGTACACGGACTCCGCGGGGGCCGAACATGAGGTCCGCTACCGGTTCACTCGGTCGGGCCTCGAGTTGCCCGACCACGACGGCGTATCGCTCGTCTCCGCGACTCCGGACCGTGTCGTGTTGACCGTGGCGGGTGTCGACCGGCCGTTCGAGGTGGCGCGGTACGGCCACGACGTTTTCGTCGACTGCCCTACGGGCCCGGTGCATCTCATTGCAATACCGCGTTTCGGTGATCCCGACGACGCGGTCGCGCACGGTTCGCTGCTGGCGCCGATGCCCGGTTCGGTGCTGCGCGTGGGCGCCGGAGTCGGCGACGCCGTCACCGCGGGCCAACCGCTGGTGTGGCTGGAGGCGATGAAGATGGAACACACCATCACCGCGCCCAGCGACGGTGTGCTCGCCGAACTCAATGTGGAGCCCGGCCAACAGGTCGACGTCGGCTTCGTCATAGCCCGAGTCCTCGCCCAAGCCGAAGGAGAGCAGTGAGCAGTTTCGTCGAGACCGAAGAGCAGCAGGCGTTACGCAAGTCGGTCGCCGCCATGGCCGCGAACTTCGGTCAGGACTATTACCTGGAGAAGGCCCGCGCCGATCAGCACACCGACGAGTTGTGGTCGGAAGCAGGAAAACTCGGCTTCATCGGGGTGAACCTGCCCGAGGAGTACGGCGGCGGCGGCGCGGGCATGTACGAGCTGTCGATCGTGATGGAGGAGATGGCGGCGGCGGGATGCCCGCTGTTGCTGATGGTGGTCTCCCCCGCGATCAACGGCACCATCATCGCTAAGTTCGGCACCGAGGACCAGAAGAAGCGTTGGCTGCCGGGGATCGCCGACGGTTCGATCACGATGGCGTTCGCGATCACCGAACCCGACGCGGGCTCCAACAGCCACCGCATCACCACCACCGCACGGCGCGACGGCGGCGACTGGATCCTGTCGGGTCAAAAGGTGTACATCTCGGGCGTCGACCAGGCGCAGGCGGTGCTTGTGGTAGGTCGGACGGAAGACCACAAGACCGGGAACCTCAAGCCGGCGTTGTTCATCGTGCCCACCGACACCAAGGGTTTGCACTGGACGAAGATCGAGATGGAACTGGTCAGCCCGGAGAACCAATTCCAGCTCTTCCTCGACGAGGTCCGGCTGCCCGCCGACGCCCTGGTCGGCTCCGAGGACGCCGCGATCGCGCAGCTGTTCGCCGGGCTGAATCCCGAGCGGATCATGGGCGCCGCCAGCGCGGTCGGCATGGGCCGGTTCGCGATCGACAAGGCCGTCGACTACGTCAAGACGCGACAGGTGTGGAAGACACCGATCGGCGCCCACCAAGGGCTCTCGCATCCGTTGGCGCAGAATCACATCGAGATCGAGCTGGCGAAGCTGATGATGCAGAAGGCGGCGTGGCTCTACGACACCGGTGACGACATCGGTGCCGCCGAGGCCGCGAACATGGCCAAGTACGCCGCTGGCGAGGCGTCGGTGCGCGCGGTCGATCAGGCGGTGCAGTCGTTGGGCGGCAACGGGCTCACCAAGGAGTACGGCATCGCCGCCGCGGTCACGGCGTCGAAGCTGGCCCGCATCGCGCCGGTCAGCAGGGAGATGATCCTCAACTTCGTCGCGCAGACCTCGCTCGGGCTGCCCCGGTCGTACTGATGGACACGCTCGTCAGGTATGCCGTCGACGGGCCGGTCGCCCGGCTGACCCTCGACTCGCCCGCCAATCGCAACGCGTTGTCGACCGCGCTGGTCGAACAGCTGCACCAGGGCTTCACCGACGCCGTCACCGATCCGGGCGTGCGGGTCGTCGTGCTCGGTCACACCGGCGGAACGTTTTGCGCCGGAGCCGACCTGAGTGAGGCGGCGGGCCGCGAGCCGGGTGAGTTGGCCGTCGACCGCGCCCGCGAGATGACCCGTCTGCTGCGCCGCATCCTCGAGCTGCCGGTCCCGGTCATCGGTGCCATCGACGGGCACGTCCGCGCCGGCGGCCTCGGCCTGGTCGGTGCGTGCGACATCGTGGTCGCCGGACGCCAGAGCACATTCGCGCTGACCGAGGCGCGCATCGGCGTCGCGCCGTCGATCATCTCGCTCACCCTGTTGCCGAGGATGACCAGTCGCGCGGCGAGCCGCTATTTCGTCACCGGCGAGAAATTCTCGGCCGCGGAGGGCGCCGAGATGGGTCTGGTCACGATCGCCTGCGACGACGTCGATGCCGGCGTTGCCGACTTGACCGCGGCGATCGCCAAGGCTTCGCCGCAGGGACTGGCGACGTCCAAAGCGCTGGTCAACGCGCCCATCTTGGAGTCCTTCGACCGGCATGCCGAGGAGCTCACCGCGCAGTCCGCCGAGTTGTTCGTCTCCGAAGAAGCCCGCGAGGGCATGCTCGCGTTCCTGGAGAAGCGGCCGCCGAAGTGGACTCACTCGACCGACTCTTGAGGCACCGCAGACTCTTCCGACGGCGCTGACGGCCGACTCGGCGCTCGTCTCCTGGTCCTCAGCCGGGCCGGCAGACGCTCGGCCACTTCCCAGGGCACGAACGCCAGATACAACACGAACATCGCAACGCTGAAGAAACCGACGTTCAGGTTGACCATGATCGTCAGGTGCATCACCATGCCCGCGGCCAGCACCCAGAATCGCCAGCGCCTGCTCCACACGAGAACCGCCAGTGCCAGCTCGATCAGTAGGGTGCCCCACGTGATGACGTTGATCAGAATCGCGTTGGCGGCCAACCATTCCGGCGCAGGCAGCAACGCCCATCGGCCGTCGGTGCCCCACGCGTAGTACACCGCCGAGCCGTCCACCCAGGTCTTGTTCGCCAGCTTGGCCTGCACCGTCGCCAGGTAGATGATCGACAACTCGATCTGCAGCAGCCGGATGGGCCATACCGATCTGGTCTGTGCCGACCAGAACGAACCAGTCCGCCGTCGCTGATCCAGCGATAGGGCCGCGCCGCAGGAAGAGAGCGCCAGGATCAGGGCGACGACGGTGAGGATGGAGTCGCCGGCGTTGAAGTAGTAATCGCCGCGCCGCACAAACGACTGCAGCAAAACGAAAACCAGAACCGCGGCGGCGCGGCTGTGCCAACCCACCGTCATCGCGACGGCGGACACGAGGAGCACTATCCACCCGGTGAGAAGAGCGGTGTCTCCCGGCCACGCGGCGAAAACGCTCCACTGGTAGTTGATTTCAGGATGCTCGGGCGTGACGCCGTCCGCCCCGAAGACCGGGAACAAATCAGGGAGCAACACCAAGGTCCATGCGACGACGGCCAGCCCGAATCCGATCCGCACAAGCCCGAGCGGATAGATCGGCTCAGCGTCGAAGAAGAAGGTGTTCCAGCGGTCCACGAACACCCCAAGCGGCGATCGGACCCGCTCTCCGGTGGTCATCGGGAACCCGCCAAGTCCTCTTGATACAGGAGCTTGGAAGCGGTCGGGCGTCGTGTCTCGCCTGCCTCTTCACCCGGCGCCGTCAACGTCTCGGTGTGCAGCAGCATCGTGACGGTCGCAGGTTCATCGTCGGGCTGACTCAGCTTGCCGACCACCCAGTGCGCCAACTGCCTGCGGAAGTCGGGATTGAGTACGGCGGCATATCTGAGCAGCAGCCAGCGATCCCACCACCCGACACCCTGCGCGCTGGGCAAGAAGTTCCATGCGCGGGTTTGCCCATCGGCGAAGCGCACCTGAACCTCGACGCTGTCCTGTCGCCTGCTCGGGTTGGCGTACATCGCCCAGCTCTGGTCGAGCGCTGCAGGCACTGCGACCGGTTCGACGACCGGCAGCACCTCCCGCTTGATCGGTGAGTCGGGAAGGTTGCAGACGATTCCGACGGCCACGAACAGCGCCATGCCCGCGCTGATGACCGCCTTACCCACCGACGATTCCTCGAACTGCTGCTGGAGGCTGCCGAGGCCGCCCAGCCGCGAGCGACGGTCCTCCACCTGCTGTTCCTTTGGCGTCACCATCACCCGCTCTCGCCTTTCGTCGGAAACACCCTAATTCACCTCGCGGTTTTTGCCCGAGCGTCGCGTCGCCCGAAGGTTCCGCGTCGATTCAGGCCTTGCCTGGGGAATTAGGCTGAGACCCGATGGCACGTACGGTTCTCGTCACCGGCGCCACGGGCACGCTGGGCCATCGCGTCGTGCCCGAGGCGATCGCCGCGGGCCACGATGTGCGGGCGCTGAGCCGCAAGAGCCACGTGGGATACACCGGCGTGCACTGGGCGCAGGCAGACGTGCTGACGGGGACGGGCCTGGACGCCGCCGTCGACGGCATCGAGGTCGTGATCAACTGCGCGACGCAGCCGACCGGCGACAAGGACGTCACCGCGATGCGCAACCTCGTCGAATCCGCCCGGCGGGCGGGCATCGCTCAGATCGTCCACGTGTCGATCGTCGGCATCGACCGCATCCCGCTGCCCTACTACCGCACCAAACTGCGCGCCGAACAGGTTCTGGAATCCTCGGGGATCGGCCACACAGTGCTACGCGCAACCCAGTTCCACGACCTGATCCGCACCATCTTCGCGCTGCAGAGGTACTCGCCGGCGCTGTGGGCCTTCCGAAGGGTGCGTTTCCAGCCGATCGACACAGCCGACGTCGCAGCGCGGCTGGTCGAATTGGCCGACGTCGCACCCGCCGGGCGAGCGCCCGACATCGGCGGTCCGGTGGTGCACACCCACACGGATCTGGCACGCATGTACCTCGAGGCATCGGGGAGCCGACGCGGAGTGCTCGCGCTACCCGTTCCGGGGCGGATCGGGCGGGAGCTCAGAGCGGGCGCCAACTTGGTCCCGCAGAACCGGGTCGGTTCGGTGGGCTTCGCCGAGTTCCTGGCAGCCCGGCAATAAGTTTGGCCGTCTACATTCTTCGCCGTAGCGAGCCAGGGCACAGTTTGGCCTACTTGCTTGCATGTGCCACGGTTCGTCGTACGCTCGTATCCGATGAGCAATCCAGCGTCGCGGAGCCGTTCGATGCGTGCTGCTGACACCGATCGAATCCAGGTGGCACAGCTGCTCACTGACGCCGCCGCACAGGGCCGGCTTCAACTCAACGAGTATGAGGACCGGCTGACCAGGGCATATGCCGCGCAGACCTACGATGAGCTAGACCGTTTGTCCGCAGATCTGCCGGGTGCGATCACCCGGGCACGCAGCGGGGGCCCGTGCCGGCCCGCGCCGTCGACGATGCTGCTGGCGATCATGAGCGGCTTCGAGCGCCGCGGCCGCTGGAACGTGCCACGACGGATGACGACCTTCGCTCTGTTCGGCGGCGGCGTGCTGGATTTGCGGTATGCCGACTTCACGTCACCGGAGGTGGAGATCCATTCGTATTCGATCTTCGGCGGTCAGACCATCCTGGTTCCGCCGGAGGTCAACGTCGACCTTCGCGGTGTCGGCGTGATGGGTCACTTCGACCACTCTGTGCAGGGCGAAGGCTCGCCAGGGGCGCCGTGCGTGTGCATCCGCGGCTTCTCCCTGTGGGGCCGCGTCGGCGTCAAGCGCAAGAAGCGCAAGGCCTCCTAGCGGCTGCTCAGCGGCGTCGGCGCGACCGCAGATAGTCGCCGACGACCGCGGCGCCCAGCCCGTCGAGGTCCGGCACCACCACACGACCCTCGACCCGGCGCGCCACCTGATCGATGAATCGTGCCAGCCCCGGGTCGTTGCCGAGCCGGAAGATCGTCACCTGCGCCCCCAACGCGGCGACCTCATCGAAGCCCTTCACCGTGTGGGCGATCGTCCGCGGATGCGGCGGATAGTCGAAGAACACAGCAGAACCGGCGTCGTCGTTCGCCGAACTCTCGAGGTGCGCCGTCGGCTCGCCGTCGGTGACGACGAGCACCACCGGCTGGGCATTGGAGTGACGGCGCAAATGCCGCCCGGCCAAGGCCAACGCGTGGTGCAGGTTGGTGCCCTGCTCGTACACGCCCTCCAGGCCGGTGAGCTCGGCGGCGGTAACGGTTCGCGCGTAGCGGCCGAATGCGATGATCTGCAGCGCGTCGGACCGAAAGCGCGTGCTGACGAGATGGTTGAGCGCCAGCGCGGTGCGCTTCATCGGCAACCACCGGTTCTCCATCACCATCGAGAACGAGGTGTCGACCAGCAACGCGACCGCCGCCTGGGTCCGCGTCTCCGTCTCGGAGATCTCGACGTCCTCGACCGTGATGCGAATCGGACGCTCGGCGACCCCCGTCCCTGCCTGGCGCAGTACCGCGTTGGTGAGGGTGCGCGTTACGTTCCATGGTTCGGTGTCACCGAAAGCCCACGGCCGGGTCGCGCCCGTCAGCTCGCCCGCCGCGCCTGCCCGGCGGGTGTCGCGCTCCCCGTGCCGCCCCGAAAGCTGTTGCGCCACATCGCGTAACGCCGTCTGCCCGAGCTGACGCATCGCCTTGGGCGACAGCCGCCACTGCCCATCGGACCCGCGGTCGAGGAAACCCTGGTCCATCAGGGCCCGCTCGAGCTCGGCCAACGTGCGCGCATCGACCGCGGCGTCCTCGCCCAGCTGGCGGGCCAACATGTCGAGGTCGACGTCCTCCATCGTGGCGCCGGCGTAGCTCTGCGACAGCGCCTCGGCCAGCTGCTCCAGTTCGGCGATGTCGGCCATCGCCTGCGCGCCCTCCCCCATGCCCAACGGGTTGTCGCCGGAGAAGTTCGACGAGCCGGTCCAGTCCTCCCCGGGCCGTGCCGCTTGCAGGTGGGCGTCGAGGCGGTTCAGCGCGTTCATCAGCGACGGCGAGCCGAATGCCTGCTGCGCCAACGAATCCAGCTCGGCGCGCTGCTCCGCGCTCAGGCTGTTGCGAAACCGCTGAGCGGCCGCCGCGCGTTGGGCCAGCGAGTCCAGGAGTTCGTCGACGTTGCGCGGGTTCTCCGGGAAGAACTCGCCGTGCTTGTTCATGAAGTTTTCGAAATCTTCTTGGGTGTCTTCGCCTTTGGCGTGCTTGTCGAGCAGGTCGTTGAGGTCGTCGAGCATCTCGTTGACGCGCTGACGGTCCTCGTCGGTGGCGTTCTCCAGCGCCTCCTTCATCCCGGCGAAGCGCTGGTCGAGCATCTCGCGACCAAGCAGATCCTTGATCTGGTCGTACTTCTCGCGACCCTCGGGGCTGCGCCACTCGTAATCGGCGAGTTCCTGCACGGCCTTAGCCGGTGACGGCGGCAGGTTCTCGATGCGCATCTCCTGGAACCGCGCGTCGTCGTCCAGCGCACGGGCCAACTCTTTGCGCTCGGCCAGCACCGCTTCGTCGAGGAGCTTCTTGATTTCGGCCAATGTGCCGTCGAGGTTGTTGCGAGTCAACAACTCCCGGCGACGACGATTGGCTTCGGCGGCGAGCTTGTCGGAGCCGCGCATGTTCTTGGTGCCGCGACGCAACATCTCCGACAGCGCCCGCCGCGGCGAGCTGCCCTCCATCACGTCCTGACCGATCTGCTCGAGCGCCTCGCGCAGGTCGATCGGCGGCGCCAGCGGGTCCGGCCCGCCGGTGTATCGCGAATACCGCGAGACGTGTCTAGCCATATGTCGTTTCGCCCTCATCGGAAACCTTGTCGATCCGCTTGGCCAGGTACAGCGCCTCGAGTGCCAACTCGACTGCGGCGGCCCGCTGTCCGTCGGTCGTGGCATCGAGCCGCTTCTGGATCTCGGCGATCGCGGGCACCTCGGGAACCGCGGCCAGTACGTCGCGCGCCGAAACCCGCTCTCCCGTGGTGACGGCGGAGCCGTTCTCGATCGCGACCACCAGCGGTCCGACGTCGATGCCGCCGAGCAGCCGCTGCGCGGTGTCGGCGGTGGCCCGGCGCAGCAGATGCTCGAGCACCGCCTGCTCACGGCCCTCCTCGCCGGTCTCGAACTCGAGCTTGCCGCGCAGCACATCGACGACCGAGCCAAGGTCGACCACGCGGGCCACCGGCTCCTGCTCACCGAGCACCGCAGACCGGTGACGGGCGGCCGCCGCGACGGTCTCGGCTGCGGCGATCGCGAAGCGCGCCGACACCCCGGAGCGCTGGTCGATGGAACGCGACTCGCGCAGGTAGCGCGCGAACCGGGCCAGCACCTGTATCAGGTACTCGGGAACCTCGGCCGCTAGGTGCGCTTCCTGCGTGATGACGCCGACCTCCGCATTGAGTTCCAGCGGATAGTGCGTGCGGATCTCGGCGCCGAACCGGTCCTTGAGCGGCGTGATGATCCGACCGCGGTTGGTGTAGTCCTCCGGATTGGCGCTGGCCACCACGAGCACGTCGAGCGGCAGCCGCAACGTGTAGCCGCGAACCTGGATGTCGCGCTCCTCCATCACGTTGAGCATCGACACCTGGATCCGCTCGGCGAGGTCTGGCAGCTCGTTGATCGCGACGATGCCGCGGTGCGCCCTCGGAATCAGCCCATAGGCGATGGTTTCCGGGTCGCCGAGGCTGCGCCCCTCGGCAACCTTGATGGGGTCGATGTCGCCGACCAGGTCGGCCACGCTGGTGTCGGGGGTGGCCAGCTTCTCGGTGTACCGCTCGCTGCGGTGCCGCCAGGCGATCGGCAGGTCGTCACCCGAGTCGGCCACGCGCCGGATCGACTCAGGGATGATCGGGTTGTACGGGTGCTCACCCAACTCCGAGCCGGCGATCACCGGCGTCCACTCGTCGAGCAGGCCGGTCAGCGCGCGCAGTAGGCGCGTCTTGCCCTGGCCGCGTTCGCCGAGCAGCACGACGTCGTGGCCGGCAATCAGCGCCCGCTCGAGCTGCGGAATGACGGTGTCCTCGAAGCCGAGGATCCCGGGCCACGCGTCACGTCCCTCCGCCAACGCGGCCAGCAGGTTTTCCCGGATCTCTTGCTTGACGCCCCGTTCGCGATGGCCGGATGCCCTCAGCTCGCCGACGGTGCGGGGTTGATCTTGGGGTTGAGTCACCACTCCACGCTACGACTTGTCTCGCGACGGTGCGTGTCCCCCGCTGGTCGACGCCGTTGTTTCGTCAGACTTCCCGCACGCTCGCGGCGCTCAGCCCGCCGACGGAGGCAGTAGCTGGAACCCGTCGAGAATCGCCGTGCTGTCCCGTTGATACGTCGGGTCATCGGAATCGAGCGTCTGGGCGGTGACGCTGACCGCGAAGGTTCGGCCCTCGGCACGCATCACCGCGCCGAGTGCGACGGCCGGATGCGGCGCGACGTTTCCCATCGTCGGCATGCGGTAGTCGAACATCCTGGCAGGCACCCCGCACAGCGTGCGTTCGCTGACACGGACATCCGTCGCGCCGATGCCGGACTCGAGCGCATCGCGCATGTTGGTGAACACCAGGTTCGCGTCCTGTACGCCCGGCGCGCTCTCGAGCGTGACCACGACGTTCGGGGTGAACCCCTGGGAGGTGAGCTCGTCGTTGCGCATGGCGAAGCGGATCAGTTCCGAATCCATCAGCGTGGTCCGCTGCCACCCCGGTGGCGTCGGGATCTTCATCACCGGCTCGTTGTCGTTCCTGGCCGGAATATTCGTCAGTGGCAAATCGACAGTTTCACACTGCGACGAGTCGGACCCGCCGGATTCGGCCGCCGCTGTCAGGTCCGCTCCGGCGACCGCGCGTGCATCGTCGACGACCCTGGTGCACGAGACGATCAGGATCGTCGTCGCCGCCACCACGAGGGTGACGGCACGCGAGGCAGAGACCATGGTGTGCAACATAACGGCCTCCTGCCGTCTTAGCCCGAGTTCAGCCAGACATCAGTGCGCGAAGTGACGCGCACCGGTGAGGTACAGCGAGATACCCGCTCGGGCAGCGGCTTCGGTGACCTGATCGTCGCGCACGGACCCACCAGGGTGGACGATCGCCTTCACGCCGCCTTCGGTCAGCACCTCCAGTCCGTCGGGGAACGGGAAGAACGCGTCGGAGGCCGCGACGGCGCCGCGTACCCGGTCGCCGGCCCGCTGCACCGCGAGCCTCGCCGCGTCGACGCGGTTCACCTGGCCCATGCCGACGCCGACGGTGGCACCGTCCGCGGCGACGACGATCGCGTTCGACTTCACCGCCCGGCACACGCGCCACGCGAACTTCAGGTCTGCCAGGGTCGCGGGATCGGCAGGCTCGCCGGTGGCCAGCGTCCAGCTGAGCGGATCGTCGCCGTCGGCGGTGAACTCGTCGCGCTGCTGCACCAACAGCCCGCCGCTGATCTGGCGGAACTCGGTGCCGCCGGGTTGTGGCTCGGAGGCCACCAACACCCGGATGTTCTTCTTTCGGGTCAGCACCTCCACCGCGCCGGGTTCGTACGCGGGCGCGATGATCACCTCGGTGAAGATGTCGGCGACGGTCTCGGCCATCTCGACAGACACCGCAGTGTTGGCCGCGATCACCCCGCCGAACGCCGACAGCGGATCGCATTCGTGGGCTTTGCGATGCGCGTCCGCCACGGACTGCGACGAGATCGCGATGCCACATGGGTTGGCGTGTTTGATGATCGCCACACAGATCTCGGAGTGGTCGAAGGCGGCCCGCCATGCGGCGTCGGCGTCGGTGTAGTTGTTGTAGGACATCTCCTTGCCGTGCAACTGCTCGGCCTGCGCAAGGCCCGGCCACGCGGCGTCGTTGCGATAGAGCGCCGCCTGCTGATGCGGGTTCTCGCCGTAACGCAACACGGCGCTGCGCTGCCACGTAGCGCCGACCCAGCCCGGCAGGGGGCTCTCCGACTGCTCCGGCGCCAGCACCGAACCCATCCACGACGCGACGGCGACGTCGTACTCCGCGGTGTGCCGAAACGCCAGCGACGCGAGCCTCTTTCGTTCGTCGAGGGTGAACCCGCCCGCGCGGACCGCGGCGAGCACACCGTCGTACCCCAGCGGGTCGACGACCACCGCCACGCTGGGGTGGTTCTTCGCGGCGGCCCGCACCATCGAGGGGCCGCCGATGTCGATCTGCTCGACACACTCGTCGATGCTCGCGCCGGAGGCGACGGTCTCGGCGAACGGATACAGGTTGACCACGACGAGCTCGAACGCCTCGACACCCAGTTCGCTCAGGGCCGAGACGTGTTCGGGTTTGCGTTGATCGGCGAGCAGTCCGGCATGCACATGCGGGTGCAGCGTTTTGACGCGCCCGTCGAGCACCTCGGGGAAGCCGGTGACCTCTTCCACCGGGGTCACCGGAACACCGGCTGCAGCAATGGTTTTCGCTGTCGACCCGGTGGACACGATGCTGACGCCCGCCTCATGCAGCCCGCGGGCCAGGTCGGCGAGGCCCGTCTTGTCGTAGACGCTGATCAGCGCCCGTCGAATCGGCCGCTTGCCCTCGGTCATCCCAATGTCGCCTTTCGTCCGGTCCAGGTCACGCCGCGGACTGCCACCGCGGCAAGTACTTCCGCCAGAAGTCGCCGCTCGACGACCTTGATCCGTTCGTGCAGCGTCGCCTCGTCGTCCTCATCGAGGACGGGCACCGCCTCCTGCGCCAGCACCGGCCCGGTGTCGGTTCCCGCATCGACCAGATGCACGCTGCATCCGGTCACCTTGACGCCGTACGCGAGCGCGTCGGCCACCGCGTGCGCGCCGGGAAAAGCGGGCAGCAACGCGGGGTGCGTGTTGATGATGTGCCCCATGAACCGCGACAGGAAGTGCGGCCCAAGGATTTTCATGAAGCCCGCGGACACGATCAAGTCGGGCTCATATGCGGCGGTGGCTTCGGTGATCGCGGCGTCCCACGCCTCCCGGTCGGGATAGTCGCGCAGCCGCACGGTGTACGAGGGAACCGAGGCGGCCGAGGCGATGTCGACGGCGGGGCAGTCGCGGTCGACACCGACGGCGACGATCGATGCGGGGTACTCGCCCGCCGTGGCGTCCAACAGCGACCGCAGCAGCGAACCGGTGCCCGACGCCAGCACGACGACCCGTGCAGGAACCTTCGGCGGTACGCGGAGGGGTTGCTGCACGCCTGGCAGCCTAATGGGTGCCCGGCGGGCCGTCGTCGTCCGCCATGAAGTGCTCTTCGGGGTCCTCGACGACGTCGTTCGGGTTCGGCCGCGGCTCGACACGGCCGGCGGCTTCGGTGTCCGGCGCACCCGCGGGCTCCTCGTCAGCGGGCCCGGGTTCGACGTCCACCGGTTCGAGGTCTTCGGCTTCGACGTCCATCGGTTCGAGGTCGGGCTCGAGGTCTTCGGGTTCGGGGTTCTCGGGTTCGATGTCCTCGGATTCGGGCTCTACGTCGTCACGGTCGTGGTCGTAGTCCTCGACGTGATCCTCGAGGATGGGCTTGGGCGCCCTCGGCCTGCGGGCCACGCCACCCGCCATCACTACGGTCAGCGCACCGATTCCGGCGAACCACAGGAACACCGCGGGCCCGAACGTCGCCTGGTCGACGCCGACGTCGCCGAAGTTGCCCAGCCGCCCGCCGCCGGCATAGCCGAGCAGGGCCATGGTGAGCGCCGCCAGCGCCGACGCGACCAGGAGCTTGGCCAGCGCCGGGCCGAGCGGGACGGGGCGTCGCGCACACTGTTGCCCCACCGCCACCGCCGCGACCGCCGCGACGATGAGCAGCGCCACCCACACCGGCCCCAGCGGCGGCGTCGGCACCGCCGCCAGGACAGGCAGTGCCGGAATGTCGCCGCCGAACACCGTGAACGAACTGAAGGTGGCGAGCCCGACGTGCGCGCTGGACCCGACCGCCACCGCCGCCGTGCCGACCAGCACATTCGGGATGTACAGCACCGACAGCACCGTCAGGCTCAGCTGGCCGAACATCGAGTCGGTGATCGAGTAGAGATCGTGCATCGTCGACCAGTGCACGACCATCGATCCGGCCATCACCACGCCGGAGAGGCCCGCCAACGCGAGCACGCCCGCGGCCGCGGCGCGGAACGCGTCCGGCAGCCACGGGGGCAGCGACGCCCGGTGCGAAGTTGGGGCCATCAACCGCCTGCCCAAGCGTGACCCGACCCCCACCGCCGCACCGATCGCGTGCACGGCGAGTACGCCGCCGAAGGCGCGTAACGCGTGCGGGGTCTGGAGCTGGGTGAGCACCGACGCGGCGTCGTGGACCACGGCCAACGCGATCGCGGCGATCAACAGCGGCCCGCCCAGCGCTGAGGCCACCACCCAGCGCGTCACGAACCACGAACCGTTCGGGCTGGTGGCGGCGGCCGTCGTGCGGGCGGTGCCCCACACCATCGCGAGGGCGGGCAGCAACGGCATCACGCCGAGCTCGGCGCCGCCGATCGACACCGGCACCAGGTGCACGCCGAGCCACATGCTGGCGATCGCGCCGAGCGCGCCGGTCATGTCGCTGTTGGCGATCAGCAGTTGCAGCAGCACGACGGCCGCGATGATGACGAGCGCGACCAACGACGGCCCGAACGCGACCCGAAGGAGCTCACGCGCCTGGCGTGCGCCGACTGGCCGTTGATCCACTGGTTGAGCCGCTCCTCAGTCAGGCTGCCGTGCGGCGGTGACGCACGCGCGGCTCAGACTACTGGCTCACCTCACGAAGGCGGCGGACCCGACTCCGAGGAGGACGACGGCTGCGCCGGAGTCTGAGTCGTCGGCTGAGACGACGGCGGCTGCCCATACGCGGGGAACCCGGTCGGCGGTGTCGGCGGGCCCTGCTGGCCCTGCTGCCCTTGCTGGTGGCCCTGGTGCGGCGCTCCCGGGAAGCCGCCGGTCGACGGACCGCCCGGATAACCGCCCGGATAGGTCGACGGATATCCCGGTCGGTGCTGCTGCTGGGGTCCGCCGTGCTGCGGCTGGCCCTGCTGGCCGTAGTACGGGCCGGGGGCGCCGTACTGCTGGCCGTAGGACTGGTCGTACTTCGGACGCGGCGCGGGCGGGGTGATGATGCCCGACTCGAACAGCAGCGCCGCCACCGCGACGATCGCCTGGAACAACGAGAAGGCGATGATCAGGTACAGGCCCCAGTCGATCGCCGCGCCGCTCGGGCGGTTGATCACCTCGGCGATGATGAGCAGGAACGCGGCGACCGCGAGCACGGCGTACACCGCCGTGGACGCGCCGTGTCTCGGCAACAGCGTCGTGCCGGCCAGCAGCCCGGCCACGAGCGATGTCGCGACGGCGAGCACCAGGCCGAACGAGCTTCCGCTGATGCTGCCCAATCCCGGGAAGTCGGACGCGGAAATGGTGAACAGCGGCGCGAAGCTCGACAGGTACACCGCCAGGCCCAGCAGAGCCACGGCGATGGCCAAATACATCGGCAGCTTGTTCGCGACGTCGGTCGTCGACGGCGAAGCCTCCGGCGCCCTGCCGAACTGCTGCGTCGGCGCGGAGAACTGGGTGGTCGGCTGCTGCGCGGGCGGGTATCCGGGGCTACCCGGCGGTCCTTGCGGGTACGACATGACCTCTCCTGTGCTCGGGCGGGCTTTGAAAACCACGCTAGCGCACAGCCGGTTACGCAGAGACGAGCACCGGTTCGCCCACGCTGTCTTGTTCGGACCGTTCGATTTCGCGGACCAGCGGCAACACGTTCGCGCCGAAGTACTCGATCTCTTCTTGAAAGTGCAGGAACCCGCCGAGGATCAGATCGACACCGCGTTTGCGGTACGTCGCAATGCGTTCGGCGATCTGCTCGGGTGTGCCGATCAACTGCGTGCGGAACCCGTCGTTGTACTGCACCAAGTCCTCAAACGTCGAATCAGCCCACATACCGCGCTTGTCCCCGGTCGAGTTGCCCGCCTGCTGCACCGCGGCGCGGAATCCGTCCACGGCCGGCTTGTTGGCCTTCGCGATGATCTCGCGCAGGACGTCTTTCGCTTCTTTTTCTGTGTCGCGGGCGATGATGAAGCCGTTGAGCCCGAATCGGACTTCGCGGCCCGCCCCGCGAGCGTGCTCACGCACGTCCACGATCTGCTCGGTCACCCCGTCGAAGTCCTTGCCGTTGGAGAAGTACCAATCGGCGTACAGGCCGCCGTTGCGCCGCGCGGCGGTCGAGTTGCCGCCCTGGAACAACTCGGGGTTGGGACGCTCTGGGGTGTTGAGTGGTTTGGGTTTGAGCGTGAAGTCGTGGATGCGATAGAAGTCGCCGCGGAAATCGACGTCGTCCTCGGTCCAGATCTTGCGCAGCACCTGCAGGAACTCGGCGCTTCGCCGGTAGCGCTCATCGTGTTCGAGCCACGGCTCGCCCAGATGGGTGAACTCGTCCTTGAACCACCCCGACACGACGTTGACCGCGAAGCGACCGTTGCTGAGATGGTCGGCGGTGGCTCCCAGCTTGGCCAGCACCGCCGGCTGCCACAGCCCCGGATGCACCGCCGCGATCACCTTCAGCTTCTGCGTGGCCAGCAACAGCGCCAGCGAGAAGCTCGTCGATTCGTGTTGGTACTCAGCGCCGTAGCTCGCTTCGTAGCGCACCTGGCTCAGCGCGTATTCGAACCCGTTGTTCTCCGCGGTCTGCGCCAGCTTGGCGTTGTACTCGTAGTTCCAATCAGTGCGCTGCTCGATATCGCTCGTCACCAGACCACCACTGACGTTGGGCACCCAGTAGGCGAACTTCACATGATCGGCAATGCGTTCGGTCGTCATGGTCTGACATGACAGCAGTGCGGGCCCCGCACGTCGCCGGTATCAATCACGTTGAAGGAAACGCGCCCCACCCTGCGGACACTCGCCCAACAAGTCAGTCGCGAGCATGATCCTGCCAAGGGCCACCCATGCGGCGCCGTAGTAGGTCGGATAGCGCTGCAGCAACGTCGAGGCCTGGTCGAGGCGCGCCGCCGCCGCGTCGCCGTCTCCCGCGGCGGTCTCGGTGGCCGCGGCGCTGACGAGCGCCAGGGGATGCTGCCACTCTCCGGCGGTCGACCCGTCGAGGTTGCGCACCGCCGGCGGGTTCCCCGGCGCCGCAATCTGCTCGCGCATCGATGCCGCGAGGGCCCGGTCCTCGGGATCGCAGGACTCGGCGAAGCGGACGGGAAGGCGCGCGGCATCCAAGCCAAAATTCACGGGTCCTCCGCCGGGCGGTTCGATCGGCGTCGCATGGCCGGCCGGGTTCACGGCCGCCCAGTCCGGCGGCAGCCGGTCGACACCGACCAACTGCCAGCTCAGCGTTCGCTGGGTGCGGCTGATCTCGAGCCAACTCCGGTCACCGGAGGCCCGGAACAGTTCGTCCTCGGCACGAGGGCTGAAGTAACCCGGGTTGATGGCGTGCGGCGGCGTGGTCGCCCAGTTGCCCGCGACCGTCGTCAGGCCACCACCGACGAGCCACTGCCCGGGCGGAGCCACGTCGCGCGGCGGCGGCGTGGGGGAACCGACCGGGACTGTTTCGGCCCGCATGACATCGGCGCCCAGCCGCTTACCGTCGTCGACCAATTCCTGCGCATCGAACCGGTTGCCCGCGAGAACCAGGGCGCGCGCCGCGTCGAGGTCGGCGTCGGTGGCGCTGTTGGCGTCGACCACCTTGCCGTCCGCCCACCGCCACGACAGAAGCCCGTCGGGGCGGCCTAGCTGTGATTTCGTCCAGTCCCAGATCGATCGAAACCGGTCCTCGTCGTTCAGCGCGGCGGCGATCAACATGCCGTACGCCTGGCCTTCGCTGACCACGTCACCGCCCTCGTCGCGGCGCACCACGCGTCCGTCGCCTTCGACGTAGCGGTTGAGGAAGTCTTGTCCGGCCTGGCGAGCGGCCGCCTCTCGCATGGTGCCGATGTCGGTTTGCGAGACGCGCGGATCCGCCGCGTGTGCGACGCCCCATCCGGCGGCCACCACGGTCACCACCATCAAGATCTTCACGACCACAGTGCGTAAGCGAATCACTGTCGACTCCTTCGGGCTCGTACGGCCAGGCCCACCGCGCCCGCGATCACGGATGTACACAGCACGAGCGGGATCGCCTGCTGCCGTGGGTCGTTGGTGCCGACCGGTTTCGACGGCGCCTTGTCCGGCGGCAGCTCGGCCGCGGAGATCGCCACGCCGGGCGGGTCGAGCGGCGCCGACGCGTCGGGCACATCGCGCACCTGACGAAGGTCTGGGCCGTCGGGCCCGTCGGTGAGTACGAGCGTCGTGGGCGCGCCGTCGGCGAGTACGACGGGCCGTCGGAATTCTCTGCCCTCGACGGTGATCACTGCTTCGTGAGCGCCCGGCGGCTGAGGTAGGTATCCAGTGATCAGACCGTAGGAAGCGTTGTCCGCCAGCACAGTTGGATCGGACGCGCCCGAGGTCAGCGCCAGCTTCACCGGGCCGGTCGCCCCGGCGGCGTGCATCAGTCGGACCGTCGGCTCGGGCGACGGCCCGCCGTCGGGCGCGAGCTGCGCGGCCACCTCCGACGACTCCGCAGCGGAGAACAACCCCAGCGTGTACGAGACGCCCGGCGAGACCGTGAAGGCCTGGCGCATCTTCACGGTGCCGGTGCGCTGTTCGACCGTGGTCATCACATAAGTGCCCGCGGCGATGCTGCGGTACTCGGTGGGATTCGGCCTGTCGCCCAACGAGATCGAGCCGCCCGGGCCGCCATCGATGCGCACGAATTCCACGCGATCCGGCGCTGAGCCCCGTCGCATGTCGCTGATCCGGACCGAGCCCGCGCCTTCGGGCGCCGGCGCTGCGTTCCCGCCGAGACCGATGTTCGTCGCCTTGGCGGGAAAACGGACCGTCAGCCGTCCGTCGCGAAGGGCGACCGACTCGACCGCGAAGGGGCTCTCCTGCCGCTCGAGGAAGGCGGCGACCGTCCGCAGCCGCTCCGGTGGACCACCGACCGTGAATTCCCTTTCGGGAGTTCCGGCGGTCCGCTCCGCGGAAACAGACGTGATGCCCTCGAGGGCGACGGGCTGCGTCACCGTGATCACCGCCAGCGCGGCGACGACACGTTGATCGACGGTGGCCGACTGCAGGGTTGTGACCGCGTCGGGGTCAGACCCGGCGTCCAGGCGCGCGGCCACCTGTACCCCGAACGGCGGTGCCGCCGGTTGCGCGGGACTGGATGTCTGCGCGCCGTCGTCGACGCGGAGCACGTCGACCTTCTTGCCGCCGTTCCCGAACGTGGCCACCGGCTGCGCGTGTGCGATCGCATCGGTCAGTACGCCCTGATCGGGCATGTTGGCGCGCATCGACGGCGTCGACACGACCCAGTCGTAATCGGCCCAGCCGGCGGGCGCCAGCTTCTGCACCTGTTCGTCGGTGTCCACCTTGTACGACCAGACCACGTTGTGGCGGTCGCGGCCCTCCCGCAGAAGGTCGACCCACAGCGCGTCGTCGACGATGAGCCGGTCCTTCTTTGCGACGTTCTGCGAAATCCATTGCTGCGCCGCCTGTAACGATGCATCGTCATCGCTCGCCAACACCTGTCCGTGGCCCGGAAGCCAGAGCGCGACCACCATCGAAACACCGAAGGCGGCGGCCAGGCCCGACGCTGGGCGCAGCCAACGGCGGGTCCTCACGTGCTGCGGCCCGCTGCGCTTCAGGAGGCCGACGGCTTCTTGGGCCAGTCCGGCCGCCAGCATCGCGGTCAGCGGCAACGTGGCGATCACGAACGGCACGGGCAGATAACCCGGTCGGACCACCATGACAACCAGGATCAGAAGTCCGACCGCATACGGCCGCAGACGCTCGATCAGCAGAGCGGTCAGTGCAATCGGCGCGGTGAGCAGCGGAAGCACCGGATCCAGACGCAACCACTCGTCGATCGTGTGCCGCTTCAGCGACAACGGATCACCCAGCGCTCCCCCGGATTCGCGCTGCCACAGCTGGAATTTGATGCCGTCCCACAGGCTCACGTGGCCCGGGCCGGGTACGAGTTCACCCCGGATGACGGCCATCACGACGTAGGTACTGACCACCAGGACGGAGACCGCGCCGAAGACCGCCAACGCGTACCGCCGGGTCGCGGGCACGGTCTTGCACCACACCAGCCAGGCCACCATCGGTACCAGCAGCAGCATGGTTTCCTTGGTCAGCACCGCGACGCCGAAACAGACCGCCGCCCCGAACATCGCCGAGAGTCGGTGGCGCGGTGAGCAGATCAGAACCAGCGCACCGAGCACCCACGCCACTGCCAAGTTGTCCAGATAGACGGAGCGGCCGAGGGAGATCGCGAGCGGCGAGAGGGCGAAGATCGTCACGGCCAGCGTGGCCGCCCAGCGGGACAGGCCGACGCGACATGCCAGTAACCACAGCAGCCCGGCAGTGAGCACCGCGACGAGAACCATCAGGAAGCGGGCCGCGACAACGGCATTGCCACCGAACCCTGGGCCGGTGATCACCATCCACGCCGCCAGCTGCAGCCAGCCGGCGGGCGGGTGGTCGTACCAGTAGGTGTAGTGCGCAAGCTCACCCCATTGCACGACCGCGAAAGCCTGTGCGACATAGGTGCCTTCGTCATCGAGCCGGGTCGGAGATCCGGTGATGTTGATCGTGCGCAACACGGCAGTCAGCGCCATCAACGCGATGACGATGGGAATCGAGGGATTCAGTCGAATCGATCGGATCACGCGGCGATCCTCTCTTCCCGGCCGACCGCGCGGTGAGCGTTGGCGTGCTCGGTCTTCTCCCAGCCGCCTTGTCCGCGGCTCTGCCGCCACGCCGACCGCACCGCCGCGGCGGCGAGCAGGAGCTGGTACGGGAAGGCGCCGAGTACGAGGCGGACGTGGTCCCAGAGCCGGATTCGCACGCCGAACTCCTTGCCGAACTCCCCGAGCGCGGCGGCCTCGACGGCCACGGTGACCAACGTCGGCACCAGCGGCAGAAACGTCAGCAAGGTCAGCGGCACGGGAACTTTGAGGACGAACATGCACACGATGGCGATAGGGACCAGCGCGCCCGTGGCGGCCTGCAGGAACGGCATCGCCAGCGTGTAACGGGCGAGCAGGCGTTGGCGCCGAGTCGGAAGCTTGCGCCATTCGCCCTTCTGATAGACCTGCATGAAGCCCTGGTCCCAGCGAGTGCGTTGTTTGACCAGTGCCCGAACTGTGCCCGGTGTCTCCTCGCGGGTGACCACACGGGGGTCGTATGCCACCGCGACGCGCGCGCCGCGGGTGGAGAGCCGAACGCCGATCTCACAGTCCTCGGCCAGGCAGTTGCGATCCCATCCGCCGACGGCTCGCAACAGCGCGGTCCGCGCGAACACTGTGTTGCCGCCCAGCGGAATGAACCGCTGTTCGGCATGGAAGTGAAGACGGGAGCGGAACCAGAAGTAGTACTCCAGACAGTTGCGCAGCGACCACCAACTGGTGCGCACGTTCATCAACTGCACACCCGACTGGACGACGTCGGCGCCCGACTCTTCGAATCGGGCCTCGACCAGCCGTAGCAGGCTCGGATGGACCTCGTCCTCGGCGTCGAACACCCCGACGACCTCACCGCGGCAGGCCGGTAACGCGGTGTTGAGCGCCTTGGGCTTGTTCTTCGGGATGTTGTCGTCGATGACGACGCGGACAGTGCGCCGGTGCCGCGCGGCAGCCGCCCGGGCCACGCGCTCGGTCTCGGGATCGTCGTGGCCGATGATGACGATCACCTCGTAGGCGGGATGGTCGAGCCGGGCCAATGCGTCGATGGTGTCGCCGAGGACATCCTGCTCATGCCGGGCGGGCAGCAACAGTGAGAACGACCACGGCCGGTTAGCCGAACGACGGCGAAAACCTGTCCCGGACAATGCCTCTGGGCTGTGCCAGGCATGCAGCATCCACCACAGCGTCGTCGCGGCGACCACGAACAAGAGCAACGACACCGACCCCATCACGACGAACAACACGATGTCGGCGAGGCTCAGCGGGTCGTTGCGGTGCGGCGGCGGCAGGGGTGCCGCCTGACCGTCATCGCCGGAGGCGGCTTGCACGCCGTCTGCCTGAGGCAGCGCCCCACCCGACGCGCCGACCGAGCGGCTGTCCTGCTGGGCAGCAGGCGCCGGGCCCGACTGGGTCACCGCGGAGTCACCGGCAGGCACCGACGGCGGCCCACCGGATTCGTCGTCGCCGCCGAACCAATGGCCACCGAAGACCACGAACGCGGCGAATATCAACACGACGGCGCCGAACGCGGCGCCGCCACGGGTTATGCGGGGCATTTTCTCGCCTAAAGTCTGGCGACACCTGCGCCCGTCGCAACCTCGACGGGAGGTGCCGCTGCGTGCTGAGAACCGGCACGGCGAACACCTCTGAACCAGCTCTCTCGTGCATCTCGAACAAGAGCGCTATCTCTGTGCATGTCGCCCCGGCACACGTGCCCGTTACGTGCAGTACGTCACGTCGCCCTCGAAAGGGTCTGGGAAGCAGAACAATTGACGCGCGAACAAGTGATTCGAAACATGCGCGTTCGGCCTGCTCACCCAGCAATTACGACACGATGAGGCGGCACCGTCCCGGCTGGCCGTCGGGGCTCGGACCGCCAAGGCAGCGCGGCAATGGGAGCCCAAATAGAACCATGCTTGCCCCTCAGACTGAAACACGTTCTAATTCTGGGCATGGACTACGGGCTCGTTCTGTTCACCAGCGATCGCGGGATCACCCCCGCTGCGGCCGCCAAGCTGGCCGATGACCACGGGTTCACCACGTTCTACGTGCCCGAACACACGCACATACCGGTCAAACGGCAGGCCGCGCATCCCACGACGGGCGACGAGTCGCTGCCCGACGACCGCTATATGCGCACGCTCGATCCCTGGGTGAGCCTTGGCACGGCCGCGGCCGTGACCTCGCGTGTCCGGCTGTCGACCGCGGTGGCGCTGCCGGTCGAGCACGACCCGATCACACTGGCGAAGTCGATCGCCACGCTCGACCACCTGTCTGGTGGCCGCGTGAGCCTCGGGGTCGGCTTCGGCTGGAACACCGACGAGCTTGCCGACCACAACGTCCCGCCGGGTCGCAGGCGCACCATGTTGCGCGAATATCTTGAAGCGATGCGGGCGCTGTGGACCGACGAGGAGGCGTCGTACGAGGGCGAGTTCGTCAACTTCGGTCCCAGCTGGGCGTGGCCGAAGCCCGTTCAATCGCACATCCCGGTACTGGTCGGCGCCGCGGGCACCGAGAAGAATTTCAAATGGATCGCCCGCTCGGCGGACGGTTGGATCACCACACCACGCGACTTCGACATCGACGAACCGGTCAAGCTGCTGCAGGACACATGGGCAGCCGCCGGACGCGACGGCGCACCGCAGATCGTGGCTCTCGATTTCAAACCCGATCCCGAAAAACTCGCTCGCTGGGCAGATCTCGGTGTCACCGAAGTGCTCTTCGGCCTCCCCGACAAGTCTGCCGACGACGTCGCCGCCTACGTCGAACGGCTGGCCGGCAAGCTGGCCGCATCGGTCTGATCAGGGCTCACCGAAGCCCGCTGCGGCGAGCACCTGCTGTCCCGCCTCGCCGATCACCGCGTCGACGAACTCCTGTGCGCGGTCTCGGTGCGCCGAGTCCTTCAGTGGTGCAATGGGATAGACGTTGACCACATCGGCGCCTTCGGGAATGGGCACCGCGGTGACCCGGGCACCCGCTTCCCGCGCGTCGGTGACATAGACGATTCCGGCGTCCGCCTGACCGCTCGTCACCTTGCTCAGCACGTCGGTGACGGACGACTCCTCGCTGACCGGCGACAGCTCGATATTGGCGGCCTGTTCGACCTTCCGTGTCGCCGATCCGCACGGGACCTGAGGGGCACACACTACGGCGCTGACGCCGGGCCGGGTCAGATCACGAATCGTGTTGATGTTCCCCGGATTTCCCGGCGCCACCGCGATCGTCAGCGTGTTCGATGCAAAGCTCACCGGGGCGCCGGCGAGCAGCCCCGCCGTGGCGACCTTATCCATGTTGGCGGTGTCCGCGGAGGCGAACACGTCGGCCCGTGCACCCTGCGTCAGCTGCGCGGCCAGGTCCGAGGACCCGGCGAAGGAAAACTCCACCCGGGTCCCGGGGTGGTGCTGTTCGAACTGCGCACCGATCTCGGTGAACGTCGCCCTCAGCGATGCGGCAGCGAACACCATCAGCGAATCAGCCGCCGGCTCTTTTGCGCACCCGGCGGTCACCGTGAAAACGAGTGCGGCCAGAAGGGAGAGGGCTCTCACGGCTGAGACACCTGCGCTCAGGCCAAACTCGCGCGGTTGACCTTCTCATCCGGACGCACCGTGATCGCCGCACCCAGCGGGTCGCCGTCGGACATCAACGCGACGAGCTCGTCATCCTCGGAGATCGCCAGAAACCGCGAGTTGTCCGAATCGAGCCTGCCGACGATGATTCCGGTGCGGACCGGCCAGTCGTAGCGCACCGAGTAGGTCTCGATGGTCGCGCTCCCTTCGGGTCGCTCGGTCACCGAGACCGCCGGGAGTGTTGCGACATCGGCGCTGAGGCGTTCGCTGTCATTGGTGCGCCAGTCGGCCGGCAGCGTCGAATAGATCCCGACGGAATACTTGCTCATCGTGCCGCCGTTGGCGCCCACCAGGCCGTATTGTCCAGGCCTATCGCGCATTTGGGCGACCGTCTCGGCGATGGCATGCAAGGAGTAGCTGTTTCCCGGGCCTCCGAAATACGGCAGGCCACCGGTCACCGTCAGACCCCGCGGGTCATCCCCGTCGATACCCAGCGCCTCGCAGGCGACGTACACCGGAAATGGGAAGCAGCTGTAGAGATCGAAGGTGGAGATGTCGTCGACGCCGATCTGGGCCACCCGCAACGCTTCTCGCACGGCGTGCACGGTCGCGGGACTCGCGCCGAGGTCGACGCGGTCCAGTAGGCTTTGCTCGGTCAGGTCCGAATGCCCGTGCAGATAGACCCACTTCTCCTCGGGCACCCCGAGTCGGCGTGCGGACGCCACCGACATCATGATCGCGGCGGCGCCCTGGTTGACCTGATCGCGGGCCACCAGCAGGCGCGGGTACGGGTCGCAGATCATCCGGTTGTCGTCGGTGACCGTGATGATCTCGTCCACCAACCGTTCGACCGGCGATGACGAGAACGGGTTCTTCGCAGCGACTTTCGACAACGGCGCGAACAGTTCGGCCATCTGCCGGCGATATTCGGCCACACCCAGTCCCAACCGGCTGCGGCGTGCGTTGTCCAGCAGGCCGTATTGCACTGCGGCGCCGGTCAACCCGTGCGCCACGGTGTAGTCGGTGAAGTACTGGTGGACCTGGTGACCGCGGTCCTCGAGCTGGCCGTCGACGTATTCGGTGAAATCGGGCTTGTCGTCGCGTTGCGCAAAGTAGCGAGCCGTCGAACCCGGCTCCGAGCCGATCACCATCGCCACGTCGAGTTCGCCCGTGGCTATGGCGTTACCGGCCTCGGTGACGAGTTTCTGCGGGCCCTGTCCGCCGACGGGTTCGAGCACGACGCGTGCGGGGTCGCCGCCGACGCGGCGCATGACCGACCGCGGATAGTTGTTCGACTTGCCCAGCGCCGCGGGCATCGGCCCGGAGATCTCGAACTGGCGCAGCGCGTACACCGTCTCGATGGCCTTTGCGGCCGCCGTGGCGTCGAGTCCGGTGTCGGTCAGCGCCGCACGCACCGCCTCCGTCGCGAGGTCGACCGCCGACATGCCCCGATAGCCGGGATCGTCGATACGTTCGGTGAACTGCCCGACGCCGACGATGACCGGGGTCCGGGAATCGACCATTACAGACCTCCTGACGGGTGTTAATTCGCCAGGCTAATCGACAGCCACCCCGAACACGAAACCGTCCCCGGCCGTGAAGCCGGGGACGGTTTCGATGTCAGGCGAATTACAGGCTCTGCAGGATCTCGCGAGCCAGTCGGGCGGTCTCCGACGGTGTCTTGCCGACCTTCACGCCCGCTGCCTCCAGCGCTTCCTTCTTGGCCTGCGCGGTGCCCGAGGAACCGGACACGATGGCGCCCGCGTGGCCCATCGTCTTGCCCTCCGGCGCCGTGAAGCCCGCGACGTAACCGACGACGGGCTTGCTCACGTTGGCCTTGATGTAATCGGCCGCCCGCTCCTCGGCGTCGCCGCCGATCTCACCGATCATCACGATGATCTTCGTGTCGGGGTCCTTCTCGAAGGCCTCGATCGCGTCGATGTGCGTCGTACCGATCACTGGGTCGCCGCCGATGCCGATCGAGGTGGAGAACCCGAGATCGCCCAGTTCGAACATCATCTGATAGGTCAGCGTGCCCGACTTGGACACCAAACCGACCGGACCCGAACCGGTGATGTTGGCCGGCGTGATGCCCGCCAGGGCTTCACCCGGCGTGATGATGCCCGGGCAGTTCGGCCCGATGATGCGGGTCTTTCGCCCTTTCTCAACGTTGTAGGCCCACGCATACGCGGTGTCCTGCACCGGGATTCCCTCGGTGATGACGACCAGCAGCGGGATCTCCGCATCGATGGCTTCGATGATCGCGTCCTTGGCGAACTTCGGCGGCACGAACACCACCGAGACGTCGGCGCCCGTCTCCTTCATCGCTTCGGCGACGCTGCCGAACACCGGCAACTCAACGTCCTTGCCGTCTTTGTCCTTGTGCGACACCGTCGTACCGGCCTTGCGCGCGTTCACGCCGCCGACCAGCTGGGTGCCGGCCTTGAGCATCAGCGCGGTGTGCTTGGTGCCCTCGCCGCCGGTGATGCCCTGGACGATGACCTTGGAATTTTTGTTCAGAAAAATCGACATCGTCAGTCCCTTCAGGCCTTCGCCGCCAGCTCGGCGGCCTTATCGGCGGCTTCGTCCATCGTTCCCACCTCGGTCACCAGCGGATGGTTGGCATCGGCCAGGATGCGACGGCCTTCCTCGACGTTGTTGCCGTCCAACCGCACGACGAGCGGCTTGTTGGCCTCGTCGCCGAGGATCTTCAGCGCGTTGACGATTCCGTTGGCCACGGCGTCACAGGCGGTGATGCCGCCGAACACGTTGACGAACACGCTCTTTACCTGTGAGTCGTTGAGGATGACGTCGAGGCCCGCGGCCATCACCTCGGCCGAGGCGCCACCGCCGATGTCGAGGAAATTGGCGGGCTTGACGCCGCCGTGGTTCTCACCGGCGTAGGCGACCACGTCGAGCGTCGACATCACGAGGCCGGCGCCGTTGCCGATGATGCCCACCTCGCCGTCGAGCTTGACGTAGTTGAGGTCGTGCTCCTTGGCCTTGAGCTCCAGCGGGTCGGTCGCGTCGCGATCCTCGAACTCGGCGTGCTCGGGATGGCGGAAGTCGGCGTTGCCGTCCAGGGTGACCTTGCCGTCCAGGGCGAGGATCTGGCCTGGATCGTCTCCACCGCGGGAGGGGGTGCGCACCAACGGGTTGACCTCGACCAGCGTGGCGTCCTCGCCGACGAAGACCTCCCACAGCTTGGCGATCGTCACCGCGGCGGCGTCGAGCACCTCCTCGGGCAGGTGGCCCTTCTTGGCGATCTCGCGCGCGAAGGCCTCGTCGACGCCCTTGGTGGCGTCGACCGGGATCCGGGCGAGCCGATCGGGCTTGGTCGCGGCGACCTCCTCGATCTCCATACCGCCCTCGACCGAGCACATGGCCAGGTAGGTGCGGTTCGCCCGGTCGAGCAAGAAGGAGATGTAGTACTCCTCGGCGATGTCGCTGGCCTCGGACACCAGCAACTTCTTGACGATGTGGCCCTTGATGTCGAGGCCGAGGATGTTCTGCGCGTGGGTGAACGCGTCGTCGGCGGTGGCCGCGTATTTCACGCCGCCGGCCTTACCGCGACCGCCCGTTTTGACCTGCGCCTTGACCATCACAGGCTTGCCGATCTCCTCGGCGATGGCCTTGGCGTCCTCGGCGGTGTCGGTCACCCGTCCGGGTGTGGTGGGCACGTTGTGCTTGGCGAAGAGCTCTTTCGCCTGATATTCGAAGAGGTCCATTGGCTTTGGAACGTCCCTGTCTCTAGCGCGTCGATTGCGGAGTTGTTGGGCCGAAGGCTCGGAGGAACTTTATCCACACGCCCAAAACGCGTTGGCACCGCCCACCGCTCATGTGGTAGATCTCACCGCCGCGCTCCAGTGATACGAATCACAATCGCCCGTGGAATAGTCTCTCGGGTTGCAGCCGTCGTCCGGAGTTGGTTAACGTGCCTCTGGTCTCGATAACGCTTTGGTCACGACAGGCATCCCGACAGGCAAGGATTTTCCAGGTTGGCTTCGCACCGTTCGTCCGGATCTCATCGCAGATCGTCGACGAATCGGCAAATCAGCCGCCGCGTAAGCGAATCCCCGTCGGAAGTCACCGACATCATTCCGTTCAACGAATTCGGCGATCTCGACGACATCGATTTCCGTGAGAACAGCGCCTTCGACCGCGAAGCCCAGGTCATCCGCGCTCCCGAACTCGACGACCTGACCGACACCGACGACCTCGTTCCGCTGCGCCTGGCCGTGCCCACGGAGTTCGCGGCCGGCCCCCGTCACGCGCGCCGTTCACACGCCTACCGCGACAGCCACACCGACACCAGCGACGGGATGGCCGCCACCGACGTCATCCGGATCGGCACCCGCACGCCGGCGCACCGCAAGCAGGAAGTCCCCGTCAAGGGCCGTCTGATGGTCGCCGCGATGGCGGTCGGGGCCACGGCGGCGGGCGCGTACTCGATGGCCAACGCGACGCAGGAGAAGTCCTCGGAGACCGTGCTGGCCGCCGACCAGTCCGCGCTCGCCAATCCCATCAGTGGGTCGACGGGCGGTATGCAGGTGGTCGCGGTGACACCGGCCGCCAGCTCGACGCTGCACACCGAGGAGATCCAGAAGGCCGCCGCGTTCGCGCAGGAGCGTGCGGAACGCGAGGCCCGCCTGCAGCGGCCGATGTTCGTGATGCCCACCAAGGGCGTGTGGACGTCGGGCTTCGGCTACCGGTGGGGCGCGCTGCACGGCGGCGTCGACATCGCGAACTCGATCGGCACCCCGGTGCTCGCCGCCTCCGACGGCGTGGTCATCTCGGCAGGCCCGTACGCCGGCTACGGCAACATGGTCAAGCTGCGGCACTCCGACGGCACCGTGACGCTGTACGGCCACCTCAGCGCGTGGCAGGTGGAGGTCGGCCAGCGGGTGTGGGCCGGTGACCAGATCGCCAAGATGGGTAATACCGGCAACTCGACCGGGCCGCACCTGCATTTCGAGGTCCACCTCAACGGCACCGATCGTGTCGACCCGGTGGGTTGGCTGGCCAAACGCGGCCTGTCGCTCGGCAACTACTCTGGCTGAGTGGCCAGCGACGACGATTCCGATCTGACACGTCGAGCGCCGTCGAGCGCTGACACAGGCATCATTCGTCGTCACCCCTCCGGTGAGATCCCGACCGGTCAGGAACCGAGGACCAGCATCATCCGGCGCCATCCGACCGGAGCGATTCCGATCGCGGATCCGCCCACGCAGATGGTGGATACCAGCGGCGCGACGCAGATGTCCGACATCGGCGGGCCGACACAGATGTCCGATATCGGCGGGCCGACGCAGATGTCCGACCGGGCCGCGCCGGACACCACGTACATCCCGCGGGCCAGGCCGGTCACGGTGTCGCCGGCGGCCAGCCCGAAGACGGCGATCGCGACCGCGGTGGCGAGCATCTTGACCGGGTGGACCACCGCCGTGATCGCCACCGATCTGATCACTGGATGGTGGCGCTCGGACCAACTGTTCTGCGTCGCGATCGGCTTCCTGACCGCGATCTCGGCCGCCGCCCTCATCGCCGGGCTCATCGGCCTGCTCCTGCGCCGGTGGGTGAGCCGCCTATTGGTGATGGTCGGTGCGATGGTGGCGCTGCTGATCTTCTCCAGCCTGTTCGTCGCCGGTGCGAAGCTGCCCGCCGTCGTCTACGCGATCCCGCTGTTGCCGGTGGCGAGCATCGTGTTCGCCGCCCTGCCCGCCACCGGACGCTGGGAACGCTCCGGCTAGAGCTTGGTGATCGGCGCGTGATTGTGCATCAGCTTCACGCGACCGGAGCTGCCGAAGTCGATGAGCGACATCGCCGACTCGCCCACACCGCTCACCTCCTCCACGCGGCCCAGCCCGTACTTGTCGTGCGTGACCCGGTCGCCGGGTTCGAGCACCAGCAGCGGTCGTTTACCGGCGCCGGACCGTGTCGGCGACGGCCTCGGAGTCCCGAAGCGTCCCGCACCGCTGACAGCTGCGCTGAACGACGACGGAGTCGGGTCGGTGCGCCGCCAGTCGATGAGGTGTTGCGGAATCTCTTTGAGGAAACGTGATTCCGGATTGAGCATCGGTTGCCCCCACGACGAACGCACCTTGGCCCGGCTGAGGTAGAGCCGCTGTCGCGCCCGGGTGATGCCGACGTAGGCCAACCGGCGTTCCTCGGACAGCTCGGCGGGGTCGCCCAGCGCCCGCATGTGCGGGAACATGCCGTCCTCCCAGCCGGTCACGAACACGACGGGGAACTCGAGCCCCTTAGCGGTGTGCAGCGTCATCATCGTGACGACACCGGCGCCGTGCTCGGGAAGTTCGTCGGCGTCGGCCACCAGTGACACCCGCTCCAGGAACTGCGCCAGCACGCCGGTGTCGGGAATGTCCTCGTCGAGGGTCTCCTCCTCGGCGAGCGCCTGCGCATTGGCCAGGTCGGTACTGAATTCGTGTGCGACGCTCACCAACTCGTTGAGGTTGTCCAACCGCGCGAGGTCCTGCGGATCGCTCGACGACTCGAGTTCGCCGCGGTAGCCGGTGCGGTCGAGCACGGCCTCGACCAACTCACCCAGCTCACCGTCGAGGCGGCCGCGAAGATCGTCGAGCATCTCCACGAACGCCGAGATGCATTTCTCGGCACGGGTGTTGAGCATCGGCACCCTGCCCTCGGCGGCCGCCTGCAGTGCGTCGTTGAAGCTCAGGCCTGTGTTCTCGGCGTACACCGCGACGCACGCTTCGGCGCGGTCACCGATGCCGCGGCGCGGGGTGTTCAGGATGCGACGCATGCTCACCGAGTCGCCGGGATTGTCCAGCACCCGCAGGTACGCGACGATGTCGCGGATCTCCCGGCGTTCGTAGAAGCGAACGCCTCCAACGACTTTGTACGGGATGCCCGCCCGGATGAACACCTCTTCGAGAGCCCGCGAGGAGTTGTTGGTGCGGTAGAACACCGCCACATCGCTGTAATTGCCTCCGTCGTCGACGAGCGCGTCGATCTCCTGGGCGACGAATCGCGCCTCGTCGTGCTCGTTGTCGGCGACGTAGCCGACGATCAGCTCGCCCTCCCCTTCGTCGGTCCACAGCCGCTTCTCGCGGCGACCGGCGTTGCGGGAGATCACCGCGTTCGCAGCGTTGAGGATGTTCTGCGTCGACCGGTAATTCTGTTCCAGCAGAATGGTTGTCGCGTTCGGATAATCGCGTTCGAAGTCCTCGATGTTGCGGATCGTCGCACCGCGAAACGCATAGATCGACTGGTCGGCGTCGCCCACGACGCACAATTCGGCCGGCGGCACCCCGTCCACCGTTTCGGTTCCCACGAGTTCCCGCACCAGCACGTACTGGGCGTGGTTGGTGTCCTGGTACTCGTCGACGAGGATGTGCCGGAACCGCCGCCGGTAGTACTGGGCGATCTGCGGAAACGCTTGCAGCACAGCGACCGTCTCGCCGATCAGGTCGTCGAAGTCGAGCGCGTTGGCCGCACGCAGGCGGCGCTGGTATTCGCCGTAGACCTCGGCGATGATGCCGGGCAGTTCCTCGCCCGCCTCTGCGGCCTCGGAGGCCGCCTGCTCCGGGCCAACCAGCTCGTTCTTGTGGTTGGAGATGGCGTTGGACAGCAACCGCGGCGAATACCGCTTGGTGTCCAGGCCCATGTCCTTGCCGATCATCAGCAGCAGGCGGCGTGAGTCGTCGGCGTCGTAGATCGAGAAGTTCGAATTCAGGCCCTTGATGAGAGAGGCCTGGTTGCGCAGGATCCGCACGCAGGTGGAGTGGAACGTCGACACCCACATCGAACGGGCGCGCGGGCCGACGAGGCCCACCACCCGCTCGCGCATCTCGGCGGCGGCCTTGTTGGTGAACGTGATGGCCAGCACCTGTCCCACGCCGACGTCGCGGGCGGCGAGCAGGTAGGCGATACGTCGGGTGAGCACAGCCGTCTTGCCGGAGCCGGCGCCCGCGACGATGAGCAGCGGCGATCCCTCGTGCAGGACAGCCTGACGCTGCTGTGGGTTGAGCCCGTCGAGCAGGGAGTCTGATTCGGTGGCCCCGTTCGGTGCGATCATGTTCGGTGCACTCATGTCAGTGACGAACTTACCGCTGCACAGGGACACTCCTGCGCCCGAACCGCGCATCAGCTCCTGCGGTCGGACCGCTCATGGGCTTTGCGCTGGCTCGACGTTTGGTGGCACACTTTGTCCCGTGCTCAGCAAACAGCGATTTATCTGCGGGTGCCGCTGCACGGTGCCCGTGGTCTAGCAGCTTCTGTGAGAGTGCCGCGGTCCCGGATCCGCGGCTCGTCTCTTGTGTGAGGCCGGACCGGACGAGACCAGGAACCCACACAACGAGGCGGTGAATCCCATGACGACCGAAACCGAGACTGTGCCTGATATCGATGACCTTCGCCGGGAGATCGACCGGCTCGACGCCGAGATTCTCGCGGCCGTGAAGCGCCGTACCGAGGTGTCCAAGACGATCGGTCAGGCCCGGATGGCCTCCGGGGGAACACGCTTGGTTCACAGCCGCGAGATGAAGGTCATCGAGCGCTACAGCGAACTCGGCCCCGAGGGCAAAGACCTCGCGATGCTGTTGCTGCGGCTGGGCCGCGGCCGCCTCGGCCACTGAGATATCCCGTGATTTGGGTGCACTACCAGTCGCTCAGCGATAGGTAGAGCACCGAAACCGCCCCGCGTCAGCGCAGCGCATCGGTCAGCCACGGCGTCAACCACTCGACCGCTTCCGGCGTGGGGTGCACGCCGTCGCTGCGGATGCGGATGCCGTCGATCCAGTTGGTGTAGCCCCCGTTCGGGCCGAGCTTGCGGTTTAGATCGAGCACGGTGACGTTCGACCGGTATTTGACGGCGCTGCGCAACAACGCGTTCCAGTCGTCGACCCGATCGGGATCGTCCTCCGGGTACAGGCTGCCGTCGCGTTTCTCGGCGCGGCGGTTGTAGGGCTCGGTCGTGACGACGACGCGCGCGCCGGTCGAGGACAGAATGTCGAGCGCGCGGTTCAGTTCGGAACGCAGATACGCGTCGTACGTCGGCTCGCCGATGTGCGTCCACCGGCCTTCGTTCATCCGGTCGACGACCTCCCAGCGCCCCACGATCAGCAGCACAACGTCGGGTCGGTCGCTCTTGACGCGCTGTGACCACCTGCTCGGCCACGAATCGCATTCGGGTTTCTGGTTCAGCGTCTGCCCGACGTAGCGGTAGGGGCCGCCGCGCGCGATGCCGCATCCGATCATCGTGTGGTTGGTGAACGCCATGCCCGGTATCTCCGGCAGGTAGCGCATCAGCGTCCAGGCCACGGAGTCGCCGAACACCGCCACGGTCCTGGCGCCGGGATCGCGAGCCGTCGGGCGTTCCACCTCGACCGGCACCTCCGGTGCGATCAGCGCGGCGGAGTCGATGCTGGGCTCCTTCAGCGCCGGACCGCCGGGCGCCACCCCGACCGGCAGCACGGTCATCGTGATCACCGCTGCCGTGGCGGCCGTCGCACCCGCCAACGGCAGCATCGGCACGATCACCGGTCGCCACCGCCGGATCGGTTGTTCGAGGAGCCACCACGACAGCGCCGCCACCGCGATCGTCGCGCCGCATCTCAGGGCGAACAGCGACCAGCCCGACCATCCGGTGCGCTCGCCGTTGAGCGCGAGGAAGATCGGCCAGTGCCACAGGTAGACGCCGTACGAGATCGCGCCCAGCCACACCAGCGGCCGCCATGCGAGCACGCGCGCCACCGGGCCTTCCTGGTCCAGCGCGACCGCGCCGACCACGCAGGCAGCGGATATGGCGACGATGATCAGCAGACCCTTGTGGAAGTCGCCGACGCTGCCGGTCGCCATGTGTACCGCGAAGCCCGACATGACGAGGCCGGCCACGGAGACGACCCGGGCGACCCACCGCAGCCACCGCGTCCTGATCACCGGCCCGGCGAGCGTCACCGTGGTCCAGTCCCGCACCAGCAGGGCGGCCGCAGCGGCGCCGACGAGCAGCGCCTGCGCGCGGGTGTCGGTGCCGAAGTAAACCCGGTTCAGCGTTGCGTCGCCGACGAAGACGATCGCCGCGGCGGCCGACGCGACTGCACCGGCAGTGGCAAGGCCCAACACGGCCCACCGCAGATGCGTTGGGTTGCGCCGGCAGAAGACGAACGCGACCGCGATCAGCAGAAGCGGCCAGATCAGGTAGTACTGCTCCTCAACCCCGAGCGACCAGGTGTGCTGCAGCGGCGACGGCGGTGCCCCTTGGGAGAAATAGTCGGTGCGCTGCGCGACGAACGCCCAGTTGGCCACCCAGAAGAACGAGGCCACGGCGTCATCGCGCAGGTTGGCGATCGCCTCCGTCGAGAAAAACTGCCGCGCCGCTACGACGGCGAGCACCATCACCAGCAGCGCTGGCAGCAGGCGGCGGGCGCGACGGATCCAGAAGTCCCGCAGGCGGATTCGGCCGGTGCGGGCGTGTTCGTCGAGCAGCAGCGAGGTGATCAGGAAGCCGCTGAGCACGAAGAACACGTCGACGCCGAGGAAGCCGCCGTCGACGCCCGGGATGCCGCCGTGATCGGCGAGCACGAGGGCGACGGCGACGGCGCGGATGCCGTCGAGGGCGGGGATCTCGCCACGCCGATGCGCGCGCGAGGAGGGACGTACTGACAGCGGGCGGCGATCAGCGGGCGCGACGGAGCGACGCGCATTCACTTGCGAAATCTTGCCCGCGCGAGTGGACGCGCGGGCGCAGGCGCGGCGGCGTGTCGAGCTACTTCGTCAGCGCGATGTATTTGACCTCGAGGTACTCCTCCATGCCCTCGAAGCCGCCCTCGCGCCCGAACCCGGATTCCTTGACGCCGCCGAACGGTGCGGCGGGGTCGGAGATCACGCCGCGGTTGATGCCGACCATGCCCGATTCGATGGCCTCGGCAACGCGCAGCGCGCGGTCGAGCGACTGGGTGTAGATGTAGGCCGCCAGGCCGTACTCGGTGTCGTTGGCCGCTGCGATGCCCTCTTCCTCGGTATCGAATCCGGTGATAGGGGCGACGGGGCCGAACACCTCCTCCTTGAGGATGCGGGCGTCGGCGGGCACGTCGGCCAGCACAGTGGCCGGATAGAAGTTGCCCGGCCCGCCGGGGGCCACCCCGCCGATCGCGACCTTCGCGCCGCGCGAGACCGCATCGGAGACCAGGTCCTCGACGGTGGCGACCTGCTTGGCGTTGATCAGCGGCCCGAGGGTGGCCGACTCGTCGACTCCCTTGCCGAGGCTGAACTCGCTCATCCGCTTGACCAGCTTGTCGGTGAACTCCTCGCGCACGGAGTTGGCGACGTGGAAGCGGTTGGCCGCGGTGCACGCCTCCCCACCGTTGCGCATCTTGGCCAGGATCGCGCCCTCGACGGCGGCGTCGACATCGGCGTCGTCGAACACGACGAACGGGGCGTTTCCGCCGAGTTCCATCGAGGTTCGCAGCAGTTTGTCGGCGGACTGTTTGACCAGTGCCTTACCCACGCCGGTGGAACCGGTGAAGGTCAGCTTGCGCAGCCGGCCGTCGTCGATCAACGCGGCGGTGACGTCGCCGGGGCTCTTCGTCGGCAGCACCGACAGCACACCCTTTGGCAGGCCGGCCTCGTCCATCAGCTTGGCGAGCAGCAGCATCGTCAGAGGCGTCTCCTGCGCGGGCTTGACGATCATGGTGCAGCCGGCGGCAAAGGCGGGCCCGATCTTGCGGGTGCCCATTGCGAGCGGGAAGTTCCATGGCGTAATCGCGTAGCAGGGGCCGACGGGCTGTTTGGTGACCAGAACGCGACCGCTGCCCGCGGGGCTGTGCGTGTAGCGACCGGCGACGCGCACCGCCTCTTCAGAGAACCACCGGAAGAACTCGCCGCCGTAGGTGACTTCGCCCATGCTCTCGCGCAGCACCTTGCCCATCTCGAGGGTCATCAACGTGGCGATGTCCTCGGCGCGTTCGCGGATCTTCTCGAACACCGCGCGCAGAATCTCGCCCCGTTCGCGCGGCGCGGTGGCCGCCCACTCCGTCTGCACCGCACAGGCCGCGTCGAGTGCGGCGATCGCGTCGTCGGCGGTCGCATTGCCGACCGAGGCCAGCACCTGGTCGTCGGAAGGGTCGAGCACGTCGAAGGTGGAGGACGCCTCACGCTCCTCACCGCCGATCCACAGTCCGGTGGGCACTGACGACAACAGCTTCGCGGTATCCATAACTCTTCTGTACACCTTTGGCCTTTTCACCGCACTAGGGTCGTGTTCATGAGTGCCGACACCGACCAGACACCCGATATCGCCGCGACTCCGGCGTGGCAGGCGTTGCAACGGCATCACGACGAGGTGGGCGCGAAACACCTGCGCGAGTTGTTTGCCGAGGATCCGGCCCGCGGCACGGAGTTGGCGGCGACGGTCGGCGACCTCTACGTCGACTACAGCAAGCACCGGGTGACGCGCGAGACGCTCAAGCTGCTGGTGGACCTGGCGCGCGCCGCGCGTCTGGAGCAGAAGCGTGACGCGATGTTCTCCGGCGTGCACATCAACACCTCCGAGGATCGCGCCGTTCTCCATACGGCCCTGCGGTTGCCGCGCGGCGCCGAGCTGGTCGTCGACGGGCAGAACGTCGTCGCCGACGTGCACGAGGTGCTCGACAAGATGGGCGATTTCACCGACCGGTTGCGCAGCGGCGAGTGGACCGGCGCGACGGGTGAAGCCATCAAGACGGTCGTCAATATCGGCATCGGCGGGTCGGACCTCGGACCGGCGATGGCCACGCTCGCGCTGCGCCACTACGCCGATGCCGGTATCTCGGCGCGGTTCGTGTCGAACGTCGACCCGGCGGACCTGGTGGCCAAGCTCGACGGACTCGACCCCGCGACAACACTTTTCATCGTCGCGTCTAAGACGTTCTCTACGCTCGAAACGCTGACCAACGCGACGGCGGCGCGGCGCTGGTTGACCGATGCGCTCGGCGATGCAGCGGTGTCGCGACACTTCGTGGCGGTGTCGACCAACAAGAAGCTGGTCGACGATTTCGGCATCAACACCGAGAACATGTTCGGGTTCTGGGACTGGGTTGGTGGCCGGTATTCGGTCGACAGCGCAATCGGTTTGAGCGTCATGGCGGTGATCGGCCGCGAGCGGTTCGCCGAGTTCCTGTCCGGGTTTCACATCGTCGACGAGCACTTCCGCACGGCGCCGCTGGAATCGAATGTGCCGGCGCTGCTCGGCCTCATCGGACTGTGGTACAACGAGTTCTTCGGAGCGGAAACCCGTGCTGTGCTGCCGTATTCGAACGATCTCGCTCGGTTCGCCGCGTATCTGCAGCAGCTGACGATGGAGTCGAACGGCAAGTCGGTGCGCGCCGACGGTTCACCGGTCACCACGAGCACCGGCGAGATCTTCTGGGGCGAGCCGGGAACCAACGGCCAGCATGCGTTCTACCAACTGCTGCACCAGGGCACGCGGCTCGTACCCGCCGATTTCATCGCATTCTCACAACCGACAGACGATCTGCCGACCGCGGACGGCACGGGCAGCATGCACGACCTGCTGATGAGCAACTTCTTCGCACAGACGCAGGTGCTGGCGTTCGGTAAGACAGCCGACGAAATCGCCTCTGAAGGCACACCGCCGAATGTGGTGCCCCACAAAGTGATGCCGGGGAATCGGCCCAGCACGTCGATCCTCGCGACACGGCTGACGCCGTCGGTGCTCGGTCAGTTGATCGCGCTGTACGAACATCAGGTGTTCACCGAGGGAGTTGTCTGGGGCATCGACTCGTTCGATCAGTGGGGCGTCGAACTCGGCAAGACACAGGCGAAAGCTCTGCTGCCGGTCATCACCGGCGACAACTCCCCCGCCGAACAGTCGGACTCGTCGACCGACGCCCTGGTGCGCCGATACCGCAGCGAGCGCGGTCGCTCAGCCTGAGTCAACGAGAGGCGAAGTTACACAGGCGATTAGCGCTCGGAGCCGCCAGCGACGTCTTCATCATCGCTGTCGCAACACTCCGCGTCGTCGCCCTCGGTGTTGTCGTCGATGAGGTAGCGGTGGGGGTGGTGGTAGTTGTTGGTGCGGGCTTGGCCGGTGTCGAGTTGGGGTGGGGGCCGCCATTCGGTGCACCCGTCTTTGCGGTTACGGGTGCGCCAGCCGCCGGGTGTGACGCGGCGGTTATCGGGCCCGCAGGCCAGGGTCAGGTCGGTGACATCGGTGCGCCCACCAGCAGCCCAGTCACCATTGGCGTGATGGACCTGGCATTGATACGCCGGGGCCGTGCAGCCGGGTCTCGTGCAGCCGCGGTACTTGGCGAACAACAGCAACCGCTGCGCCTTGGACGCCAACCGGCGCCCCCGCCCCAAAAACAGGGGTTGTTCGGTGGCCTTGTCGAACACCGCCAGATACGGATGCGCCGCCGCGGCCTGCCGGATCACCTCGCTCATCGGCAACAGCGACCCCCCGCCGGTGACCGCCTGCCCGGTGCCGGACTCCAGTTCTTGCAGCGTGGTCGTGATCAACAGCGTGGCCGGCACCCCGTTCTGCGCCCCGAGCTGCCCCGAGGCCAACAACGCCCGGCACATCGCGTTCAGCGCGTCGTGGTTGCGCTGCCCGGCCGTGCGGGTATCGGAGCGCACCGCCTCCGGCGAGGGTTCCGCAGCAGGATCGGGTCGGTCACCGTCGGGCTTGTCCGCGTCGGGTGGATCGTCGGCGGGGTTGTTGCGCCCGGGAGCCGCCCACACCGCCAGCACCGCCTCCAACGCCGCCCGCGTCGCGGGGTCGATCTGC
>NZ_LZMD01000089.1 GCF_001668575.1 Mycobacterium sp. 1164985.4 | reverse complement strand
CACCGGCACCTCACACCCCGCGAGCCAGCCAACCCCGGCCCTCGCAACCGAGTAGGAACAAAACCTGGGGTACTTCACCGCGACATCCGAGTCCTGCACCACGACACCGGCCAACTCATCCGCAAACTGACCCTCGACCCCACCCGCGACTACCAACCACGCGGCGTCAAATGCGGAAACTCACCCGAAAACAGGCTCCAGATGTAAATGATGTCTCGGGACATCTGCCAACGATGTCCCGAGACATCACACTGTCGGGCTGACAGGATTTGAATCAGTTCTATCGTTCGGAGTGACTGCGTGTCGTCACGTGTCGTTTCTGTGCTTCTACCTGCTGATATAGGCGACTCGCAGCACCGACAGTATGTAACTCTGTCGGGCGTTCCGGTACATTGCTGTTGCACGAATATTGCACGACAGCACGCTGGGGGGAATGGCGCAATGGCGCGGAATCGACGCAGCTTCGGCCGCATCCGACAGCTACCGTCGGGACGATTCCAGGCGTCTTACATCGGCCCCGATGGCAAGCTGCACAAAGCCCCCAAGACGTTCCTGCATGAGACGGACGCAGAACGCTGGATAGGCGATGAGCGCCGCAAGATCGACCTAGGGACGTGGGGTGCTGTCGAACGCTCAGACGGCATCACGCTACGCGCCTACGCCGACCGCTGGATTGAACAGCGCCCGCTGCGGCCACGGACCCGCCAGCACTACAAGTCCATGCTGGAACGGCTGATTCTGCCCGACCTCGGAGACGTGAAGTTCGCGACGATCACACCGGCGAAGGTTCGCACCTGGCACGCCGACCTCGGCACGGACAATCCGACCCGCAACGCGCACGCCTACTCGCTGCTGCACGCCATCTGCGCCACCGCAGTCCAGGACGAAGTGCTTGACGCCAACCCGTGCCGCATCCGCTCGGCGATGGCGACCAAGCGCAAACGCGACGTCAGCGTGCTCACTCCCGCCGAGGTAGCCAAACTCGCCACCAAGATGCCCGACGAATTACAGGCCAGCGTCACCTTGGCCGCGTGGTGCGGACTCCGATGGGGCGAGACTTCCGAACTGCGACGCAAGGACGTCGCCGCCGATGGCAGCGTGCTGCGGATCCGCCGCGCGGTCACCTACAGCGCCGGCCGGTTCGTCGTCGGTGAACCCAAGACCGCGGCCGGTGTGCGCGACGTCGCCGTGCCGCCGCATATCCGGCCGGCCCTCAAGGCGCACTTGCGTCGGCATGTCGGCAAGGACGCCGACTCGCTACTGTTTCCGAGCGAGGACGGCAAGCACCTACCGAACCACGTGTACCGCTACCACTGGATTGCCGCGCGCAAACTCATCGGCAAACCGAACCTGCGGATCCACGATTTGCGGCATGTCGGCGCGGTGCTCGCCGCCCAATCTGGTGCTACCACAGCTGAACTCATGCACCGACTCGGCCACACTACGCCACAGATGGCGCTGCGCTACCAGCATGTCGCCGAGGGACGCGACGCCGAGATAGCGGAACGGTTGTCGAAACTCGCTGCGGCAGAAGCTAAGTGATGGCATCGGACTGGTGGCGGCAGCGTTACGGCGGACCCCCACCGACGCCGGCTGTTGTCGTCTGCACCGGCCGCGGTAGGCACCAGCGGCTGGTCTTGCTCGGCGTGATGGTCTACACCCATAGCGGCCTGGTCGAACCGGCCGGCCAGCACTATGCGCCACGCGTGACGGGCAGTGGCCGACTCGACGTCGGTGAGCCAGCGAACGCGCTGCGCTACGTCCGTGTCCCGCGGACCGGGGAGCAGACGCCGCAGGCGCTCATGGCGTCCGATGCCTGGGAATTCTCCTGCCCGAAGTGCGGCAGTGGCGCCACGCGGACAGTCGCCGAGTACGGGCGAAAGCCGAGGGTCCGTAAAGCTGAGATTGCCGCCGCGGTCCGTATGGGCCTAGACCTCGACGTGTCGTTTCGGGACTAAATCAACGCGTTTCGGTACAGTCGTGAGCGTTCCGCGTGACGCGGACTTACCGGCTGTAGCCGCAGGGATGGCCGGGACATTCTCACAATGGCCTGCGTGTTCGACCCCCGCTCCAACCCGGTGGGATTCGCTTAAGCGACCCCTGGAGTTGGGCGATGGCAAAAACTGCCGTACATACGAAAACCCCTGCCGCACAACGTGAACTGATCGGCCTACCTGAAGCAGCCGAACGGTGCGGCGTTCACTACCGCACATTCCGACGCTGGGTTCGGACCGGCTATATCCCGGCTATTCGAGTCGGCCCGAAGCTGCTGAAAGTCGACGCCGCCGACGTCGACAAAATCCTCAACGGCGGCGCGGCATGACCGAAGAGAGAAGTCGCCGACCCGGGCAGGATTCGGCGACCTCAGAGCCCCTGGTGATGGACCGCGACCAGGATAGCGGCAACGCGCGACAAGGCCGCGGCGCCGCGCTGCTGGCCCAGATGCGTCGCCGCAACGATGCCGCCCGCCGGCTACCGCCGCTTGAGCAAAGCGGCCGGCGCGACCCGCTGACACCGCGGGAACGGGTCGACGGATGGCCGCGACCATGACCGACGTCGACCGCTCCGACGAGTACGCCGAATGGATCGCCGAGGAAGAAGCCGAGCAGCAGCGACGCCAGCTGGCCGTCCACAACGGCCGGCATCCCGACGACCCCGGCCCACCAGAGCCAGCCGGCCAGTCGGAATCCGCCGGCCAAGACCCCGAAGCCGCGACAACCTGGGAGCCAATCGACCTCGGGCCTTACCTGCGCGGCGAGGTCGAGCCCATCACACCCACGGTCGGCGCGTGCCGCACTGACGGCCAACGGCTGCTTTATCCCGGTCTTGAACACGCCGTCATCGCCCACACTGCCGCCGGCAAGACCTGGTTCGCGCTCGCGTGCGTGACCGCCGAACTTCTCGCCGGCAATCCCGTCGTGTATCTGCACTTCGAAGAATCCAGTGCAGCGTCGACAGTCGAACGGTTACGACAGATCGGGCTTTCAGCAGACCTGATTCAGCGGCAGTTGATGTTCGTCACGCCGAGCAAGCCGCTTCGCCACGGCTGGCTCGACCAGCTACTCGCGCGCCGGCCGACCCTGGTCGTCATTGACGGCGTGAACGAAGCGATGGTGCTGCAAGGCCAGAAGATCGACCTCGAAGGCTGGTCGATGGTGCGGCGCACGCTGATCGTGCCGTTCAAGGAGGTCGCCGCGGCCGTGCTTGAGTGCGACCACCTGCCGCTGAGCGCCGACCCCCTGCGCGGAGACGCCTACGGCACGGTCCACAAGGGCAACGTGGTCGACGGCGTGCGCTTCGCGCTGGTCCGCAAGGAACGATTCGGCCGGCGCCGGCGCGGTCGCGCGCTGCTGTACTCGACGAAAGACCGAAACGGCCAGGTCGAACTTCACGGCAGCGACAACGACAGCGGCGTCGTCTACCTCGGGACGCTGGTCGTCGACGACACCGACACCACACCCGACTTCCTGACCCTCTACGCGCCGAAACCCGACGAGGACGAGCGACCGGACGCATCGACAGTCAAGCCGGCTGACGCGGTTTACGAAGTCGTCGCCGCGCTTGCCGAGCACGAAGTCCGTTCCAGTGACCTGCTCTACGCCGAAGTCCGCAAGGCCGGTCACCAGATCAAGGACAAGGCCATCCGAGACGCTGCCGCGGATCTGGTCGTCGCCGGACGGTTCATCGAAATGTCAGGCCGGCGGGGCGCCCGAGGTTATCGCGCAGTTGTCCCGACCTCGGCGCGGGACTCGGACGAATGAAACAGCCATCCGAGCCCGTGCCGACCTCGGCGCTCGACCCCAGCCCGGCGCCTCCCTACGGGAGGTGCGCCGGGGTGGGCCGAGGTCCGAGACGTCTGGTCGGCGCACATCGGCGGCCGAGGTCGGCCGAGGTCGGCCGAGGTCGCGCGAACACCGTCAAACCCACAACCCAACGCAGAGGAACCAAACCATGAGTCTTGCTATCGACGTCAACAGCGTGACCGCCGTCCTGCTCCCCGACGGCTGGCACAAGGTCGCAGACCGCAGCTTCGACCTCGACTCCTACGAGTTCGTCGAGTTCCATCCCGATCCGCACCGCAACCCGTACCCGCCCCTGAGCGGCGGACAAGAAACACTCATCCCGGCGTGCGGGTTCCGGTTCATCGAAGACGACGACGAGGGAACGCCCATCGAAGGACCGCTGACCTCCGTCGTCGCGGTGCGGCGGGCCTGATGAGCGCTGACCTTAACGGCCACTTGCTCGACTACGACCGCTCCGCCTGTCTCTGCGACGTCGGGCAGGCCGACTACTTCGCAGCCACCGCGATCACCGCCGGCGGCGACGAGCACCTGGTCCTCGCCAAGCACTCCGCGATCGGCGATCCCAACGTCTGCTACGACAGCAGCTGCCGTGACGTCGCGCACGAACAGCTGGGCGCGCTGCCGCTCGAATACGTCCGTCGCATCACCATCAGTAGACGCACGCACCGCTGCGGCCGGCGCACACAAGCCGGCCGGCCCTGCCGCATCCGGGTACCGGCCGAAGGTCAGGCTTGCGAATGGCATCGCGCGAAGGCCGCGCGATGAGCGCCCGCGCCGCGCTGGTGTGCCACCGCAGCACCGAAACCGGACCCATCACCGTCGAGTGGACCTACTGGGAAAGCACCAGGCAAGCACGACAAGCTGAAGCCGAACTCACTCCGTGCGGCCCGCTGTGCATCGGTGTTCACAGCGTCGTCAGACTCAACCGCGGACCAGATCGCAAGCGTGCGAATCGCCGCGTGCCCGGTGCCCTCAGCCGAACTGAGGTCAGCAGATGAACGACAACGGACTGACGCAGTCCGGGGAACTCGTCATCGTGACCGGGGCCGCGCTACGCCCCGCACTTCTGAGCGCGCTTACCGCCATCAAGCAACGCAAGCGGGACGGTCTCCCCACTAAGGCCTACGAAGATCTGGCCTGCGCCTATGGCGCAGCGATGGCCGCCAGCGGCCAAACGGACGTCCGCTTGCCTGCCATCAGCGACCCTGTCCCCATGCAACCGACCGTGCCGCTCACCGAAGCCGCTACCCGCCTGGGCGTCTCGGACAGACAAGCGCGTCGACTGGCCGACAAGATCGGAGGCCAGAAGATCGGGGCCCGGTGGTTCGTCGACGAGACGGCACTGCGCGAACACATCGAAGGGAAGCAATGAACCGCCACGAGCAAGACCGGCTGCTCGCCAGCCTCACCGACGACGAACTAAGCGCCCTGCGCGCCCGCGCCGGCATCGCCGACGCTGCACCGCCCGAAGACGACGACGCGGAACGGCAATTCGTCCGCAACCTCGTAGCCGAACCCAACAGCTGGCTCGCCGAAACCCTCGACCGGCTTTCCGCCGCCCGCCCGGCCAGCAGCGCCAGCGTCGACAACCGTGCCTTCCTCCGTCAACTGTTAAGCCACGCCCACGGCGGGCCACCAACCGAACCCCCGAGCACCAACCAACCCACCTGAAAGGCACAGCCCACATGGACATCACCCTCCGTTCGACCCTGATCGTCGTCACCAAAGCCGCTGAAACACTTGGTGTTTCACTACCCGCCGGCTACATCGCCGAACTCGACAAAGCGCGCGCCATCGTCGCCGGCGCCGAACGATTCCGCGAAACCTCCGCGAGCCAACTCAACTCCGCCGTCCTCGACGCGATCGAAGCCGGCCGCGACGTCCACACCGACACGATCGTGCAGCGGATGATGTTCGCCCGGAACCTCGTTGCCGGCGGCATCGAAATAGACGCCGACCAGCGCAGAAAAGAAATCGCCCACGCCGCGCTCCTGGACTACGCCGACGACATCCTCGCCTCGTGGGCAGAGTTTCTGAAGCCACACGCCCAGGCCCTAGCCGACGCCGCCGAAGCCCTACCCAGCCACGACCTGGCCAACACCGAACAGGTCACGACGCTCACCGTCGAGGGCATGAAGCACCTGAGCAACGCCCAGATCGCCGTGAAACTGTGGGCTGCCGCGATTCAAGGGTTCGGTGTTCTGGTGAAGACAGCAGGGCCGCCGTTCCACAATCACACTCGGCCGTTGAGCATCACGCCCGACATCGGGATTCTCGAGTTCGCGACGATCCGCGACGAGGCCGTCCGCGAGCGAACCGAAGTGACGCCGTGGCTACTGGCGCAGCACGGCATCCCGCTCGAACTCGCCACGATCACCGGGTTCGCCGAGCGCCTCGCCAACTATGAGCGGCAACGCCAGGCCGCCCAGGAACAAGCCGAAGCCGTCCAAGCCGAAGCACGCAGAACCGCTATCGGGAGGTAGACCAACGATCCGCACAGAGACACCTTGCAGGCCGGCGCGAGCGGGGGCTTTCCCGGAACCCCGCCAGCGCGCCGCCTGCGAGGCCCAAGGCCGGCCACCAAGCAGCCGTGCGGCCAGCGCATCGGGAGCGCCATCGCGCCGCCCAGGCGACGCCGAGGCGAGCGCTGGCCGCACGGCCAACACCACGCGCTGGCTGGCAGCCGAGGCCGGCCGACTGCTCGACCTGGCCGCGGCCGACGGCGACGACCAACCATGACCGCACCCAGGGCGGGTGACCCCCCACCCCGCGCCCAGCCGCCACCCATGGCATTGGCGCCGCCCCCCTAGCTTTCCCACAAAAAAAACGGCTTGGGACATCGTGGCCCTGGTCCACGTTCGTGACATGGCGCTCGCCGCACCTGCTTGCAGCCATTCCACTTCGCCATGCGCCCGACCGCTCATATCCTCGGCGGATGGACCGCGATGAAATTCACGCCGCTATCGCGCAGGAGCGTCGCGACATTGCGGATCTGATCGATAGTTTGGATGACTCGCAGCTAGCGACGGAAAGCTTGTGTACGGGTTGGGATGTGAAGACCGTGGCCGCCCATCTGGTTGTCCCCCTGGAAGGGGGAGTTCGGGGAGTTTTCCGGACCATCATCTTGACCTGGCGACGTCGCAACCCGGCTCGGGCGTTGGACGAGATGGCCCGTCTCAGGGCGCAGTCGCCCGCCACAGAAATCGCGGCAAGTCTCCGCAACCTTGCGGAACACCAATACTGGCGGCCCCCGCCGAAAATCACGGGAAGGCTGGTTGAAATCCTCTGCCATAGCGGCGACATCAGAATCCCGCTTGGATTGCCCTTCGAACCCGATCCGGAATCCACAATGGTCGCGCTGAAGATGCTAACTGGACCGTTCCCGTACGGCTTCATGCCGCTCAGACGGCTACGCGGCCTTAGTTGGCAGGCCACCGACATCGACCGAAGATGGGGAAGAGGACCCGCAATCCGTGGGCGGACCGCTGATCTGCTGATGGCGGCGGTTGGCCGCACCGCCACGCTGGATGCGCTTAACGGCCCCGGATTGCCGTTGTTGCGGCAGCGAATATCGCGCTAGTCAGGCACACACCTGAAATCAGCGAATTTGCAAACCGGGTCGGTGGTGCGACGACAACCCCAACACGCGTGCGGCAGGCGGGCCGGCCTGCCTGATCCACGTCGGCGTGGGATCCCGCCGATGCGCCCTATGGTCCCCCATGCTTGGCGGGTGACGATGCGGCAGGAGGCGACGCGAGCACTATACGAGGGCTCACTTGCCGATCCCGGCGACCGCAACCCGTACGCCGGCCGTTCGCTGGCCTTGGCGAAGCTGTGGATGCGCGGGTACATGCGGATGCTGCGCGTCCGCGTTAAGACCAGGCCGGCGATGGCGCGATACCGCGCCGCGCGTGCCGCAGAGGAACCCCTGCCGGAATGACGGCTGCCCCGCCGTGCTCGCCGCCGGCTGTCGGACCCGGCCGATACCTTGTGCGATCGAATAGCGTTGCGGCGATCTGCAACAACACGGTTGGCGGTCCTGACCTGATGACCAATCGCAGTGACCTAGGGTGAGCGCAACGGACTTGTGAGGGTGGGCGCATGGCTGACCGATCGGCGATCGAATGGACAGAGGCTACCTGGAACCCCGTCACCGGCTGCGATCGCGTTTCCGCCGGCTGCGACCACTGCTACGCCATGACGTTGGCAAAACGGTTGAAGGCCATGGGATCCGCGAAGTACCAGAACGACGGTGACCCGCGCACATCAGGACCGGGCTTCGGCGTGACCGTCCATCCGCAGGCACTCGACGAACCGCGCCGCTGGCGCCAGCCGCGCGTCGTCTTCGTGAACTCCATGTCCGACCTGTTCCACGCCCGCGTGCCGGTCAGCTTCATCCGCGACGTGTTCGACGTCTGCCGCGATACGCCTCAGCACACGTACCAGGTGCTCACCAAGCGCAGCTTGCGGCTGCGCCGACTCGGCGAAAGTCTCGACTGGCCAAGCAATCTGTGGATGGGTGTGTCCGTAGAGAACGCGGACGCGCTGCCGCGGGTCGACCATCTGCGCGACGTACCCGCAGCCGTGCGCTTCCTGTCGTGTGAGCCACTGATAGGACCGCTCGAAGGACTCAACCTCGACGGCATCCACTGGGTCATCGCCGGAGGCGAGTCCGGCCCGAGTCATCGTCCTGTTGACGGGGAATGGGTGCGCGGCATCCGCGACGCGTGCCAGGACGCCGGCGTCGCGTTCTTCTTCAAGCAGTGGGGCGGACGGACACCGAAAGCCGAAGGACGCGAACTCGACGGTCAACTATGGGACGAAATGCCGTCCTCGTTGGCGTCCTGAGCGGGCGCCACGATCAAATTTTCAGGCTTGCCGCCGACCCCCGTACTAGGCGTCAAACCCGCCTTATACAGGTGTTTTACTGCCGCGCGGGCCGTAGTATCGCGCACGCGGCCAAGGAACGGGCCGAACACTTCTCCGGGAAAATCGCCGAGGCGAATCTCACCGTGGGTCCTCGTCAGATATTGAATCTGCGCCGCGATAATCGGGATTGCATCCGATTCGACTTCGCTGATTTGTGGCGTCACATCGAACAGCGACGGGCCCTCGACCTGCTCCTGCTTGGCCCGGACTTCCGCCCACCAGTCCTCAGTGGCCTTGGCGGCGCAGTGTGCGAAGTTCCAGACGCCAGCGGGGTGACGCGTGCCAAATATCAGGTAGTAGATCGGCTTGTGTCTCGGGGCGCGATGAACCGGAATCGCAATCAGCGTCATTCCTGTTGCTTCTTCAAGCCTGCGACCGAACTCGTCAACCACGGCGTCGACAGCCTTGGCCGGGGGCATGTCCTGGAAATAAGCCCGCCACCAATCGCCTCCTAGGCTGGTGTCGAGGGTCTTCATAGTTGCTTCGATCGGCTTCGGCGAGGTTACGATGCCGCCTATTCGACGCAACGCCTCAAGGCTAAAATTGATCATGACTTCTGTTGGCGGCCAAGCCTTATCGCCACCGCGATTCAACGCGGCAACCAGGTCTTCGAAGGGTATGCCGACGCCGCAAGGGTCCAGGAACAGAAACGCGGGTATCTGGCTGAACTCTGGCAGGCTGTCTCGGAGGTAAGCGGTGGCGTCGTCGCGGCGAGTGCGCGCGTCAATGCCCTTGGATCGGTACTGCTCGCACAATTGATCGAGAATCTCGAACGACTCAGGGTCTCGTTCGCAGAAGAACAGGGACAGCGGGACCTTTCTCTGCCCGTACTGCTGACCGACAGCGAATTCGAGCATTTGTTTAGGCGGTCCGGGCTTCCCGTTTTCGTAGATTCCCCGGCCCGCGAAGCCGTCGAAATACGCGGCGTGGCGAGCGCGCGATGAGGTCCGGATGAGGAACACAGGCAGGTAGCGCTTGAGAAGGCTATGTTTCAGCACACCGGGTAGGCGCGCGTCCTTCCAATACTTCGCATTGGCTCCCGTCGCCATTCGTGTCCCCCTTGACCGTCCCCGAGCGGCCGTCCGTCGCGCTGGTGTATTCAGCGATGAAGCACCGCCTTCGCAGACGACTGTAAAACCACAGCGCGACAAACCTGTGCAGCGACGTAACTGGTCGCACCGATTGCGGGGTCCGCCGATCAGCCCGCAGCCATCGCCGCGGCCCGTATCTCGTCGTCGTCAACCGCCGTGTACCGCTCAGTTGTCGCCACGCTGGAATGGCCGAGCAGCGTTTGCACTGCGCGCAGGTTCCGTGAGCCCCGGTAGGCCCTGGTGGCGAATCGGTGCCGCAGGGTGTGCGCGGTCCAGTGGTCGGGCAGGGCGTCGGCCATCAGGTCGCCGACGTAGCGCGGTGACGGGTGACCGTCGTCGGCGCCGGGGAAGAGGTAACCGTCGGCGCCGTCCCCCGCGATCGCCGCGGCCAGGTCGTCGCCGACCGGCACGGTTCGCCGCTTGCTGCCCTTGCCGTTGACCAGGAGGGCGGCGCCGGTCGGTCCGCGGGTGAGGTCGCGGCGATGCACGCGCGCTATCTCGGCGCGCCGAAGACCAGCTTCGGCCGCAAGACGCAGCATCAGGCGCACCCGCGGGCCCGCGGCGGCGATCGCCGCGATCCACACCGCGTCAGGGGCGGGCCGCGGCGACGGCGCAGCCGCACGCATCACCGGAAGGCCCGCGGCCGGGTTCGTCGACAAGTGGCCGGCGCGGTGCGCCCACCCGAAGAACGACACGGCCGTATTGCGATGATTCCGACGCGTCTCGACGCTCCATGACTGCCGGCCGGAAAGTCGTACATATGCCGCTACCAGCGCAAATGTCGGAATCTCGCATATGCCGCCGCGCGCGCATATGTCGGCCGAATCTCGAAGCGGGCATAGTGGCGGATCCCTGGGTTGGGGCCACTCCGAACCTTGTCGCACGAATCTTGCACGGACCCGCATTTATGCAGTTCACACGGTCGGGCTGACAGGATTTGAACCTGCGACCACTTGACCCCCAGTCAAGTGCGCTACCAAACTGCGCCACAGCCCGCGGTGCCGCCGGGATCGCCGGCAGCAGGTCGAAATGCTACCGCAGGCTTGCCCTGCAATCCCAACCGCCACCGATGCGACCCTGCGGAGAGCGGGCCCACTCACCCGCCGACAGCGACGCTTTGGGCGTCGTCGGCCGCCGGCACCGACGCCACCGGCCGGCGGTACCGCCACGCCACGTAAAGCGCTGCCGCCCAGGCGATCACGATCAGCGTGTAAACCCCTGTCGACCACGGCCACTGGATACCGAAGTAGTGCACCAGCTTCTGGCTGTTGGTCAGCACGATCACACCGCCGACGGCGGTACCCAGCAATGCAGGCCGTATCCGGCTGACGAGCCAGGCAGCGAACGGGGCGGCGATCACGCCACCCACGGCCAGGCCGAGAACCACCGGCAGGTTCTGAACGAATTCCTCGCGCAGCCCCACACCGAAACCGGCCGACGCTGACGCCGCCACCAAAAACTCCGACGCACTGACCGAACCGATCACCGTGCGCGGGGCGGTTTTACCGCGGGACAACAGCGTGCTCGTCGTCACCGGGCCCCAACCGCCGCCACCGGACGCATCGATGAACCCGCCGAACAGACCGAGCGGACTCAGGAACTTCGCCGTGTGCGGCGTTTCGCCGTGTCGCATCACCGGCGGGTTGCGCAGCGAGAACCGCAGCAGCACGTAGGCACCGATCGCGACCAGGATCGCCGCCATCAGCGGGGCGGCGTGCTCCGTCGACAGCCACGACAGCACGGTCGCACCGACGAAGGCCCCGATCGCACCGGGCAGGCCAAGCTTCAGCACGATCGACCAGTCGATGTTCTTGAATCGCCAGTGCGACAGACCGGACGCCAGGGTCGTGCCGACCTCCGCCAGGTGCACGGCAGCACTCGCCTGCGCGGCGCCGAGTCCGCTCAGCACCAGCAGCGTGGAGGCCGTCACGCCGAACGCCATGCCCAGCGCGCCGTCCACCAACTGCGCTCCGACACCGACGAGCGTGAATATCAGAAGCGAACGCATACGTTCGACTGCTTTCGAAAGTGGTCAGCGCGAGGAGCGCGACGGACGGACGGGTGGCGCGGAATCAGATGCGCGCGCGACACCACTCGTCGAAGGCGATGATCCGCCGTGACGGCCAGAACGGCTCGAGGGCGCAGAGGGCCGACGGCGCGGTGCGGAATCGGCGTTCGGCCACCGCGCTCCCCCTCTCCTGCTCAGACGGCTTCATGCAACCGTACCCAAGTGCTCTAGACAGTCAGCAATCGGTACAGACCGATGATTCCCACCACCACGATGACCGCACGCAACGCGTTGGGTGAGAGTCGACGACCGTAGCGGGCTCCGAGGAAGCCACCGACCAGGGAACCCAGCGCGATCAACCCGGCCGCCGCCCAGCTGATCCGGTCGAACGCCACCAGCGTGTACGCCACGGCCGCGACCACGTTGACCACCAGCGACAGCAGGTTCTTGGCGGCGTTCATGCGCTGCATGTTCTCGGGCAGCAGTGCACCCATTGCGGCGATCAGCAGGATCCCCTGTGCCGCGGTGAAGTAGCCCCCGTAGATCCCGACCGCGAACGTCGCGAAGACGACGGCGGCCATGCGGCGCCGCGACACGTGCTCGGCGGACTGCCCCGCGGCCTCGGCCCGTGTCCGCGCATACGACTGGATCCGCGGGCCGATGACCACCAGCATCAGCGCCGCGATCAGAAGCACCGGGACGACCTGCTCGAACACCGTCTCCGGCAGGTGCAGCAGCAGCCACGCGCCGAGCACCGCTCCGGCGAACGACGCCGGGATCTGCCAGCGCAGCCGGTGCCACTGCCCCCGCAATTCGCGGCGGTATCCCCAGGTGCCCGACACCCCGCCGGCCACCAAACCGATGGCGTTCGACATCGTCGCCGTCACGGGCGGATAACCCAGCGTCACCAGCGTCGGAAACGTGATCAGAGTGCCGGAGCCGACAAGCGTGTTGATCGCGCCGGCTCCCAAGCCCGCCAATGCGATGAGGACCATGTCGACGACGGGCACTGGCGCAACTCTACTAAGCGGTTTCGGTGCGGTACTGGTCGCGCAGCGATTGATTACGCACCGAAATCCCCATCACCGCGAGCGCGATCCCCGCTTCTCGCGCATCCGCACGTTGATCCGGATCGGGCTGCCCTCGAAGCCGAACGTCTCGCGCAGTCGCCGCTCCAGGAACCGCCGATAACCCGCTTCCAGGAAACCGGTGGTGAACAGCACAAACGTTGGCGGCCGGGCGGTCGCCTGGGTCGCGAACAGGATCCGCGGCTGCTTACCACCGCGCACCGGCGGCGGATGCGCCGCGATCACTTCCTTGAAGAACGTGTTCAGACGGCCCGTCGGCACGCGGGTGTCCCACGACTCCAGCGACTTCTCCAACGCGGGCACCAGCTTCTGCACCGCGCGACCGGTCTTCGCGGAGATGTTCACCCGCGGCGCCCACTGCAGCTGCACGAGTTCGCGGTCGATCTCACGGTCCAGCAGGTTGCGCCGGTCCTCATCGACCAGGTCCCACTTGTTGAATGCGAGCACGAGCGCCCGGCCGGCCTCGATCACCATCGACAGCACGCGCTGGTCCTGCTCGGTCAGCGGCTGCGAGGCGTCGATCAACACGATCGCCACCTCGGCCGCGTCGATGGCGCCGTGCGTGCGCACCGACGCGTAGAACTCGTGTCCACTCGCCTGGCCAACCTTGCGCCGCAGACCCGCGGTGTCGACGAACCGCCACACTTTGCCGTCCATCTCGATCAGCGAGTCGACCGGATCGACCGTGGTGCCCGCGACGTCGTGGACCACCGAGCGCTGATCGCCCGCCAGCCGGTTCAGCAGTGAGCTCTTGCCCACATTCGGCTTGCCCACCAATGCAACCCGGCGCGGTCCTCCCCCACCGCTCGACATCTCTGACACCGTGGGCAGCGCGTCGATCACGGTGTCGAGCAGATCGGCCACCCCGCGGCCGTGCATGGCGCTGATCGGGTGCGGCTCACCCAGACCCAGCGACCACAGCATCGCGGCGTCGGCCTCGCCGCGCTCGCTGTCGACCTTGTTGGCCGCCAGGAACACCGGCTTACCCGAGCGCTGAAGCAGTTTCGCGGCCGCCTCGTCAGCGGAGGTCGCGCCGACCACCGAGTCGACGACGAAGATGATCGCGTCGGCGGTGCGCATGGCGACCGACGCCTGCTCGGCGACCAGCTGCTGCAGGCCCTTCGCGTCGGGCTCCCAACCACCCGTGTCCTGCAGAACGAACCGACGGCCCAGCCACAGCGCGTCATAGGACACGCGGTCACGGGTCACCCCGGGCACGTCCTGCACGACGGCTTCGCGCCGGCCCAGGATGCGGTTCACCAGCGTGGACTTACCGACGTTCGGGCGCCCGACGACGGCGACGACCGGCGGCGCTGCGGCCGCCTCCTCGATGGCTTCGGCGATGTCTCCTGGGATGTCTCCTGCGATCTCCCAATCGCTTTCGTCGACCCAGGTGCCGTCCTCGCTCATCGCTGCACTCCTGCCCGCTCCCGCACGAGGTGCGTCAGATGTTCGATCACCTCGGGCTGCGTCATCGCGCTGGTGTCGACGACGACGGCGTCGTCGGCGGGCCGCAACGGCGACACCGCTCGCGTGGAGTCGAGGTGATCGCGTCGCTTGACGTCGGCCAGCACCGCCTCGTAGTCGTCGGCCAGCCCGGCCGCCTTGTTCTGGTCATTGCGGCGCCACGCTCGCTCCTCGGCCGACGCGGTCAGGAAGATCTTCACGTCGGCGTCGGGTAGCACGACCGTGCCGATGTCGCGGCCCTCCACGACGACACTGCCCTGCCGGGTGGCCAGCTGCCGTTGGATGTCGACGAGCCGCGTGCGCACCGCGGGCACCGCCGAGACCGCAGACACCGCCTGGGTCACCGCGTCACCGCGGATCTCGGCCGAAACGTCTTCTCCGTCAAGATAAGAGCGGTCTTCGTCGGGGTCGTGACCCACCACGAGTTCAACAGCGGCGGCCGCCGAGGCGACGGCTTCGGCGTCGGCGAGATCGACCCCGGCACGCAGCACCGCCAGCGTCACGATCCGGTACATCGCTCCGGTATCGAGATAGCGAGCGTTCAGTTCACGCGCCAAACCCCTTGACACCGTGGACTTCCCGGTTCCGGCGGGGCCGTCGACGGCGATCACCAGTGATGTCACAGGCCGACCGCCTTGTACAACTCGCCGAGTTCCTTCTGCGTCAGCACCCGGATGCTGCCGGGACGCTGCTCACCCAGCGCGACGGTGCCGATGTGGGTCCGCACCAGCTCCTGCACGGGATAGCCGACGGCGGCGAGCATTCGGCGCACGATCCGCTTGCGGCCCTCGTGCAACGTCACCCGCACCAGGGTCTTGCCGGGAGCCTTGTCGACGACGGCGAAGTCGTCGACCCGCGCCGGCCCGTCGTCGAGCTCGACGCCGTTGCGCAGTTCGCGGCCCAGCCCGCGCGGAACCGCGCCCAGGACGGTGGCCAGGTACGTTTTGGGCACCTCGAACGACGGGTGCATCAGCCGGTGCGCCAGCTCGCCGTCGTTGGTCAGCAGCATCAGCCCCTCGGTGTCGGCGTCGAGCCGACCGACGTGGAACAGCTTCTTGTTTCCGCGGACCCGGTGCTCGACGAGGTCGCCGATGCACGGGCGGCCCCGGTCGTCGGACATCGTCGAGTGCATGCCCTTGGGTTTGTTGATCGCCAGGTGCACCAGGGTGTCGTCGACCGTGACCCGCGCGCCGTCGACCCGGATCACCGAGACCTCGGGGTCGACGCGGGTGCCCAGCTCGGTGACGATGCGGTCGTCGACTTCGACGCGGCCGTCCCTGATCATCTTCTCGGCCACCCGGCGCGACGCAATTCCGGCCTGCGACAACACCTTCTGCAGTCGCACGCCCTCGGACTCAGCCATTCGCATCGGTGTCCACGTCGAACGACAGCGGCTGTTCGGGTGCCGGCGCGCCGCTGAGCTTCATGAAACGCGGGTCTTCGTCGAGGGTTTCGCTGAGATCGTCGATCACGTCGACGTCGGGCAGCAGCGGGGCGATGTCGGGAAGATCGGCCAGCGACGTCAGCCCCAGCCGTTCGAGGAACAGTTCCGTGGTGGCGAAAGTCACCGCGCCCGAGTCGGGATCGGTGCCCGCCTCGGTGATCAGGCCGCGGGCCACCAGCGTGCGCATCACCGCATCGACGTTGACCCCGCGCACCGCGCTCACCCGGGCGCGCGTCACCGGCTGCCGGTAGGCCACCACGGCGAGCGTCTCCAGCGCCGCGCGGGTCAGCTTCGAGCGGGCGCCGTCGAGCAGCAACCGCTCCACGTAGGGGGCGTAGCGCGACCGGGTGTACATCCGCCAGCCACCACCGGCTTCACGCAAGTCGATGCCGCTGTCGCGGTCGCTGTACTGCTGCGCCATCGCCTGGAGTTTGGCCGCGACACGGTAGGGCGGCTGCTCGATCGCCAGCGCCAGCTGCTCGACGGTCGCCGGTGTGTCGACCACCAGCAGCAGCGCCTCGAGCACCGCGCCGAGTTCACCGTCGTCCATCTCGGGCGGTTCGGCGACGTCGATTCCCAGACCGGCACTGTCGGCCGCGACGCCCTCGTGGTCGAGGTCCGTCGCGACCTCGTCGAGGTTGTCGTGGTCTTCGCTATCCATACTGATTTTCTTCCACCGCCAGCTGTTGATGTGTCGGCCGCTCACCGGTCCACGAAATCTGCAGCACACCAAGCGGTTCAGGTTGTTCGAATGCTACCGCCCTGGCGCGGTAGAGCTCGAGGAGCGCCAGGAACCGTCCGACGATCTCGATCGGGGCGTCGCAGTCGGCGACCAGATCCCGGAACGACGCCCACTGGCCGATCCCCCGGCTCTCCAGCAGCGCCATCAGGTTACCGATCTGCTCTGGCACCGACACCGCCGCATGGTGCAGATGCTCGGTGCTCACGGTCGGCACCGGCCGCGGCGTGAACGCCGCCGCGGCGATCTGCGCGAAGTCCTGGGCGTCGACGCCGATCATCACTTCGGGCAGCAGCTGCGAGAAGCGTTCCTCCAGCGCCACGGCGCGCGGGTAGCTGCGTAGCGCCGCGGCCTCCAGTTCTGCGAACATCTCGGCGACGTGTTTGAACGCGCGGTACTGCAGCAGCCGAGCGAACAGCAGGTCCCGCACCTCGAGCAGGGCGAGATCCTCTTCGTCGTGCACCTCGCCGGCCGGCAGCAGCCGAGCGGCCTTCAGGTCGAGCAGGGTCGCGGCGATCACCAGGAACGCGGTGGTCTCGTCGAGCTCCAGCTGGCGGCCGATCGCCTTGGTGTAGGCGATGAAATCGTCGGTGACCTGGTGCAGCGCCACCTCGGTGACGTCGAGGCGGTGCGCGAAGATCAACTGCAGGAGCAGGTCGAACGGACCCTCGAAATTACTCAGCCGAACCTGGAAACCCGACTGCGGAGATTCATCCGAATCCGTGGTTGCCGCGGCTTCGGTCTCCGTCACCGCGTCATTCACGCGCCGAACCGGTGGATGACCTCGCGAGCCAGCGATCGATATGATTGCGCCCCACCGGATTTCGGTGCCCACGTGGTGATCGGTTCACCGGCGACGCTGGTCTCGGGGAAACGCACCGTACGGGTGATGACGGTGTCGAATACGAGGTCGCCGAAGCGCTCCACTACACGGGCCATGACTTCCCGAGAGTTTACGGTGCGCGGGTCGTAGCGGGTGATCAGGATGCCGCTGATCGACAGCTTGGGGTTCAGCCGATCGTGCACCTTGTCGACGGTGTCGGTCAGCAGCGCCAGGCCGCGTAGCGAGAAGAACTCGCACTCGGTCGGGATGATCACTCCGTCGCTGCAGGCCAGGCCGTTCACGGTGAGCAACCCGAGCGAGGGCTGGCAGTCGATCAGAACGTAGTCATAGCGGTCCAGCACCGGGTACAGCGCACGGGCCAGCGACTGCTCGCGACCCACCTCGTTGACCAGCTGGATCTCAGCAGCCGACAGGTCGATGTTGCTGGGCACCAGGTCGAGGTTCTTGACGCGGGTGTGGATCAGCACGTTGTCGATCGACACCCGGGGTTCGACCAGCAGGTTGTGCACGGTGTGTTCGAGTTCGTAGTGCGGCACCCCCAGGCCCGCCGACAGCGCGCCCTGAGGGTCGAGATCGACGAGCAGCACGCGACGGCCGTACTCGGCGAGGCTGGCGCCGAGGTTGATCGTCGACGTGGTCTTACCGACCCCACCCTTCTGGTTGCACATCGCGATGACCTTGGCCGGACCGTGCGTCGTCCTCGGCTCCGGTTCGGGAATGCTCCGGGGTGGACGGCCGGTCAGGCCAATCGGTTCCGGCGTTCCGCCGCCCCCTGCGTCGTCGCTCATACCAGACCGTCGCTGGTCAGGCAGTTCACAGACATGGCGGACATCCGGGCAAGTTTAACGGCAGGAACGGCGCAGGTCAGCCAGACCCGCGGGCAACTTGAAAGCCGAATGCACCGCATCGCGTCCTAAGCTGACGCCATGGGCTTGAGGCAACGGATTCCGCTGCTGAGATGGTCGTTCCTGCGGATGGCCGTTGGCGCGCGCAACATCTTCACGACCGGTCAGATTGGCGACGGCCGCGAGGCGGCCGCCCGCGACTACGTGCTGGCCAATGCGCGGCGCAACGACATCGACGACGTCATCGCCACGATCGACCGGTTCGCCTATGAGAAATCGTTCCTGATCAACGTCGGCGATGAGAAGGGCGCGATCCTCGACGCCGCGGTGCGCGGCGCGGACCCGCAGTTGGTGCTCGAGCTCGGCACCTACTGCGGATACGGCGCGCTGCGTCTGGCCAGGGCGGCACCGTCGGCGCGGATCTATTCGGTCGAACTCGCCGAGGCCAACGCGGAGATCGCCCGCAGCATCTGGGCGCACGCGGGTGTGGCCGACCGCGTCACGTGTGTCGTCGGCACGATCGGCGACGGCGGTCGCACGCTCGACGCGCTGGGCTCCGAGCACGGATTCGGCCCGGGACTGCTCGACGTGCTGTTCCTCGACCACGACAAGGACGCGTACCTGACCGACCTGCAGAGCATCCTGGATCGCAGCTGGCTGCACCCCGGATCCGTGGTCGTCGCCGACAACGTCAAGGTGCCGGGGGCTCCGAAGTACCGCGAGTACATGCGGCGGCAACAGGGCAAGCTGTTCGACACCGTCGAGCACAAGACCCATGCGGAGTATCAGACGATGCTCGCCGACCTGGTGCTCGAGTCGCGCTACCGGGGCTGACCTCTTTTCCGCCTCTTTCCGCAAGCAGGCGGAAACTGCGCAAAATCACCGCGGAATTTCCGGCAGTTTTGCGTCTGCTCGCGCTGTTTGGGTGACCCTCAGCGCGCCCGCGGATGTGCGCCGGCCCAGACCTCCCGCAGAGCGTTGACGGTGACCATGGTGTAGATCTGCGTGGTCGTCACCGAGGCGTGGCCGAGCAGCTCCTGCACCACGCGCACGTCGGCGCCGCCGTCGAGCAGATGCGTGGCGAACGAGTGCCGCAGCACATGCGGCGACACCGCGGCGGTGATGCCGGCCCGCTCGGCGGCATCCTGCAGCACCTGCCACGCGCTCTGCCGCGACAGCCGCCCGCCGCGGGCGTTGAGGAAGATCGCGGGGGTGCCCCGTCCGCGGCGAGCCAGATCCGGGCGCCCACGCACGAAGTAGGCGTCCAGCGCGGTGACGGCGGGCCTGCCGATCGGGACCAGCCGGTGTTTGCCGCCCTTGCCGCGCAGCAGGAGCGAGCGCGCACGGGTGTCGACGTCGTCGACGTCGAGGCCGACCGCCTCCGAGATCCGGGCTCCGGTCGAGTACAGCAGTTCGAGCAGTGCCCGGTTACGCAGCGTGAGCGGGCTGTCGGCGCCGCTGTCGCCGCCCGCGGCCTCGAGCAGGGCGAGCACCTCGTCGATCGACAGGCTCTTGGGCAGCCGCCTGCTCGGGGTCGGCGGCCTGACCTCCGAGGCGACGTCCAGCTCGGTCAGCCCCTCGGCGGCGGCGAAGCGGTGCAGACCGCGCACCGCGATCAGCGCTCGCGCGGCAGAGACGGCCGACAACGGAGCCATGCCCGCCTCGGCGTCGCCGCGGCGCAGCGCCACCAGGAACTCGCTGACATCGGTTTCGGTCACTTTGGTCAGGTCGTCCACGCCGCGCGCGGTCAGGTGTTCGATGTAGCGACGCAGGTCGCGCCGGTAGGAGCTCAACGTGTTGGCCGCCGCACCGCGTTCGATGGTCAGGTGGTCGAGATAACCCTGGACCTGACTTTCGAGCGCGGACGTGAAGGTCGTCACGGATGCCCCTGACGGCGACCGAATGAGGTGGGGCGATCGATCCACGGCGCGTCGACGTCCCGCAGCGAGCCGGGGTTCGTGACGGTGTGGACGGCCAGAATGCCGCTCACTGCAATGGAATTCACGATCTCGCCCGCAAACACCAGGCGCACCGCCTCCTCGAGCGGATACCACCGCAGCGTCAGGTCGGCTTCCTCGTCGTGGGCATCGGGGCGCCCGACGTTGCTAAGCCCGGTGGCCAGGTACACCCGCACGCTCTCGTCGCTGAAGCCCGGCGCGGAGTCCAGATCGACCAGCACCCGCCAGGCGATGGCCGACAGCCCGGCCTCTTCCTTGAGTTCGCGCGCGGCGGTCACGTGTGGCGGTTCGCCGCCGAGGTCGAGCAGGCCGGCGGGCAGCTCCCAGAGGCGTCGCCCCAGCGGATGCCGGTACTGGTAGACCATCGCGATGTTGCGGTCGTCGTCCATCGCGAGCACAGCGACGGCGCCGTAGTGCTCGACGACCTCGCGGCGGGCGGTGTGCCCGCCGGGCATGCGGACCTCGTCGGCGCGCAACGCGAAGATCTTCCCGACGTAGAGGGTTTCGGAGGCGACCGTCTCGAAGTCGTGGTCAGCCACGGGTCGCGGGCTCTTGCAGGAGGGCTCCCACCTTGTCGGCATGCTCGACGCCGTTGGAGCGCTGCTCGGGGATGTCCATACCGGGGAGCCGCTCCTCCGCCTTGTAGTCGAGCGCCGCCCCGACGAACGCGACGAACAGCGGATGCGGCCGGGTGGGCCTGCTCTTGAGTTCGGGGTGCGCCTGGGTGCCAACGATGAAGCGATGCACGTCGCGCGGGTATTCGACGAACTCGACGAGGTGCCCGTCCGGGGACGTCCCGGAGAACCGCAGACCGCTCTCGCCGATGCGGTCGCGGTACTCGTTGTTCACCTCATAGCGGTGACGATGCCGCTCCGACACCTCGGTGGCGTCGTAGGCCGCGGCGACGATCGAACCGGCTTCCAGCACAGCCGGATACGCGCCCAGACGCATGGTGCCGCCGAGATCGGCCTCGCCGGCGACGGCGTCACGCTGATCGGCCATCGTGGAGATCACCGGGTGCGGGGTGGTCGGATCGAACTCCGCGGAGTTGGCGTCGGCGATGCCGACCGAACGAGCCGCCTCGATCACGATGCACTGCAGGCCCAGGCACAGGCCCAACACGGGCAGGCCACGCTTGCGGGCGTACTGGATCGCGCCGATCTTGCCCTCGATGCCGCGGATGCCGAAGCCGCCCGGAATGAGTACGCCGTGCACGTCGGCCAGCGCCGCGGCCGCGTCGCCGTCGATCTCGCAGTCGTCGGAGGCCACCCAGCGCATCTCTACCTTGGCCCGGTGCGCGAACCCGCCCGCCCGCAGCGCCTCGGCCACCGACAAATAGGCGTCCGACAAGTCGATGTACTTGCCCACCAACGCGATTCGCACCGTCTCGTGCGGTTCGTGCACGCGCTGAAGCAGGTCGTTCCACTGCGTCCAGTCGACGTCGCGGAACGGCAGATTCAGCCGACGCACTACGTACGCGTCGAGTTCCTCGCGGTGCAGCACCTTGGGGATGTCGTAGATCGAGGGCGCGTCGGGGGTGGAGATGACGCCGTCGATGTCGACGTCGCACATCAGCGCGATCTTGTTCTTCAGCGGTTCGGGCACATCACGGTCGCACCGCAGGATCAGCGCGTCTGGGGTGATACCGATGCTGCGCAGAGCAGCCACCGAATGCTGCGTCGGTTTGGTCTTCAACTCCCCCGACGGCGCCATGTACGGCACCAGCGAGCAGTGCAGGAAGAAGCAGTTCTCGCGGCCCACCTCGTGGCGGACCTGCCGCGCGGCCTCCAGGAACGGCAGCGATTCGATATCGCCGACAGTGCCACCGATCTCGGTGATCACCACATCGGGGCGACGACCGTCGACGTCCGGCGTGGCCATCTCGAGGATGCGGGCCTTGATCTCGTCCGTGATGTGCGGAATCACCTGCACGGTGTCGCCGAGGTACTCGCCGCGGCGTTCCTTGGCGATTACCGACGAATACACCTGTCCCGTCGTGACGTTCGCCGATCCGGACAGGTTGCGGTCGAGGAAGCGCTCATAGTGCCCGACGTCGAGGTCGGTCTCGGCGCCGTCCTCGGTGACGAACACTTCACCGTGCTGGAACGGGTTCATGGTGCCCGGGTCGACGTTGAGGTAGGGGTCGAGCTTCTGCATCGTCACCTGCAGTCCGCGCGCGGTCAGCAGTTGGCCGAGGCTCGACGCGGTGAGACCCTTGCCGAGCGAGGAGACGACGCCGCCGGTGACGAAGAGGTGCTTGGTGGCCGTCTGGGGGTGCTTGCGTAAGGGTTTCACTGAAAGGCACCTCCGTGACGACGGGCAGGGCTTACGTTCCTAGGCTGATTCCTAGTTTGGGGCCTGCCGACCCACGGAACCCCACCCTAACACCGAGGCCGACACCCCGTCGGTGACGCGCCGAGGGCCCGAGCGTCACTGCGGGACGGTGACCGACGTCGACCCCTGGCCGATGCCGTACTGGCCAGGCCGTCCGCCGTTGACCAGATCACTCAACGCCAGCACCGAGGTGATGCGGCCGGCCTCGGTGTCAACGTCGTCGACCGTGGTCACCGCCGAAGTCAGCGCGGGGTCCGCGCGGGTCACGGCGATCGCCGCGGTACCCGACGCCGAGCCGTCGCGGCCCACCAGCACCGTGCCCGTGCCGTGTGGGGCAAGCCCGCCGGCGAATCGGGCGACTGTTGCGCCGCGGTTACCGGCGTCGTCGCCCAGCGGGCCGCCGGTCACGATCAGCGCGGTGTTCGCCGCGCCGACCCGGTCGCCGTAGGTGATGAAGCCGGTGTCCCGCAGCGTCGCGAGCACCGTTTCGCGTTGGGTGTCGTCGACGGTCTGCACCTTGGGGTCGCGGTTGATCAGCAGTGCGATGCCCAGCAGGTCACCGGCCTGCGAGCCCTGGTCGACCGACGTCGTGCTCAACTGCTTGCCGGCGGGCACGATCGGTGAATTGACGACCGACAGCAGCTTCTCGGCGGCGTGGGCCTCGACGAACTGCGGCGTGAGACCCACCGTCCCGCTGACCGTGCCACCGGCCTGACCGACCAGTCGCGTCACCGCGTCGACGTCGTCGTCGGAGGCGTCCGGAGTGCGGAAGAGCACCACCGACTTGTCAACGAACGTGTCACGAAGAATGCGCGGTGACATCTGGGCGTCGAACTCCCCTGCCGCACCGAGCTTTTCGTTGAGTCCGTTGCGCTCGTCGGTCAGGGAGTTGATCCGGTCCTGCAGTTCGTGTTTGTCGTCGCGCAGACCCGAGAGCACAGTGTTGGACAACAACCCCGAGCCGAGGGCGACACCGATGGCGAGCGCGAGGAACACCGCCGCCAGCGAAATCGCGTGTGTACGTAGGGATATCATCGGGTGCTCCTAGGTGACCCAGCCCTGGACCCAGAGCGAGAAGCGGTTCCAGTAATCGGCGATCCAGTCCAGCATCGCGGCATCGACGCGCGCCACCCACAGCGCGACGATCACCGCGATCAGTACGGCGAGCACCAGCAGCGCGATGGCGCCGCCTGACACCCGGCTGCGGTACAGCGTGGCAACGGCCTTGGCGTCGACGAGCTTCTCCCCGACCTTGAGCCGGGTCAGGAACGTCGACGGGTTGCTCTGCTGGCGGGCCCGGTCGAAGAACTCCTCGATGCTCGCGGTGTGGCCGGCGGTGACGATCAGTGACGCACCGTGGTGGTCACAGAGCAGCAGCGCCAGGTCGGCCGCCGATCCCGCAGCGGGGAACGTCATCGCGCCGACCCCCAGGTCCTGGATTCGTTCGAGCCCGGCGGCGTGCCCGTCGGCGTCGGCGGGAAGCACCACCTGCGCCCCGCACCGCAACACCTCGGCGCTCATCTTGTCGGGGTCGCCAACGATGAGTTGCGGCCGATAGCCGGCCTTGCGGAGCACGTCGGCTCCGGTGCCGACGCCGACCAGCACCGGTTGGTATTCCTTGATGAACGGTTTGAGCGCCCTGAGGTCGACGGCGGCGTCGACGTCCTCGGCGACGATCACCACATGGCGCCGGTTGAGGTCGACGTCGATGTCGGGGATGCCGATCCCGTCGATCAACAGCGGGCTCTCACTGCGAATGAACTCGATGGTGTTGCCGGCGAACGCCTCGAGGTGGGCCACCAGCCCGCTCTTGGCCTCGTGCATCAACTCGTGGATCTCGTGGTCGGTGCGCTCGACGCCCTGCACGAGGCAGCGGTCGCCGGTGTAGACCCCGCCGTCGTGGAGCCGCACCCGCGCGCCGTCCTTGACCTTCTTGAAGACGTCGTCGCCGGTGTCGTCGATCAGCGTGATCCCATTCGCGACCAGAACCTCCGGCCCGAGGTTCGGATACCGCCCGGAGATGGACGGAGATGCGTTGACAACGGCCGTGACGCCGGACTCGACCAGCGCGTCGGCCGTGATCCGATCCAGGTCAAGCGCGTCGATGACGACGATGTCGCCGGGGGTGATGCGCCGCAGGAGTCGATCGATGTCGCGGTCGACCCGGGCCGTGCCGGTGATGCCCGGGCGTGAGCTGGCATTGCGAGATAGCAGCGCTGACATCTTCATGCGCCGATTTTGTCGAGATCAGCGGACTATCTGTCGGAGGCGCGCCGTATCATCTGTCCCTTTTGTCACACACGTAACAGCTCAGCGGATCGGTTCGAACAATTCCACGAGGTTGCCGGAGGGATCGCAGACCAAAGCCTGCCGGCCGCCGCGGCCGGTGATGACGTCGGCGCGCAGCTGAACACCTGACTCGGCGAGTCGGCTCACGGCGTCGTCAAGGTCGTTGACTTTCAATTGGATTCGGTTCCATCCGCCGGGAGCGGGACGGCTGCCGTCGCTGAGCGACTGGCCCGCGCCGCCTCCGCCACCGGGCGAGTTCAGAAGGAGCCTCAACTCGTCGCGACGGAGCATGGCGAACCCGGGTCCGGGGCGCATGGCCACCTCGAAGTGCAGCTTGTCGGTGTAGAAGCGGACGGCGGCGTCGACGTCGTCCACGATGTAGCGAACACTAATGCCTGTCATAATCGCACCTCCTGGCAGTTATGATACACCTATGTCCCAAAGTCGCCAGGCCGATCCGCGCGTCGAGCACTCCCGCAGGGCCATCCTCCGCGCAGCGCTCGATGAATTCGCCGACGCTGGATATGCGGGTTTCCGGATGGAGTCGGTCTCCACCCGCGCACGCGTCGGCCGGAGCACCCTCTACCGGCACTGGCCGGACAAGGCTGCATTGATCGCCGATGCGCTCGAGACACTCAACGTCCAACCGGACCCGGGTCGCGAAGCGCCCACGGGGACGGCCCGCGAGCGGGTCGAGATCCTGCTCGCGCACCTCGCCCGCGCTCTGAGTGACTCTGCGGTCTCGGCCTGTATCCCGGCCCTTGTGCACGCCGCGGAGACCGAGCCGGAGATCCGCCGGTTCTTTCGCACGTATTCGGCGCAGCGGCGCCGTCGGCTCACCGACACGATCGCGTCGGGTGTCGACGACGGGGAGTTTCCCGCGCGCGTCGATCCCGAGGCCGCTTCGGTGGCGCTGTCGGGCGCGCTGTTCTACCGCCGGCTGGCGACCGACGAACCCGCCGGCGAGGAGTTCCTCAAGGCACTGGTCGACACGATGCTGGGCGGCTAATCGCCTTCAGCGCGCTCCTTCTGCGCGGCCTCGAGCAGTTCTCGGGCATGGGCGCGCCCGCTGTCCGACTCACCCAGCCCGGCAAGCATGCGCGCCAGCTCGGCTACCCGCTCATCGTCGTCGAGGCGGCGCACCCCGCTCGCCTTCTTCCCGCCGTCTCCCGCGACGACAAGGTGCACGTCGGCATACGCGGCGACCTGAGGCAGGTGGGTGACGACGATGACCTGATGGGTGCGGGCCAACCGACCCAACCGACGGCCGATCTGGACCGCGGCCCGTCCCCCGACACCGGCGTCGACCTCGTCGAACACCATCGTCGTGCCCTCGGCCGATGCGGACAACACGACCTCGAGGGCCAACATGACCCGCGAGAGCTCACCGCCCGACGCGCTCTTGTGCAACGGCAGTACGTCGGTGCCGTGAGCGCTGAACCCGAACTCGACGTTGTCCACGCCGTCGCGCCCGGCGTGCACGGTCTCACCTGAGGACAACACGACGGGCGCCGAGTCGTCGGCACGGGCTGACAGCGGGCCAACCGACACGGTGAACACCGCGCCGGTCATGGCCAGCCCGGACAGCTCTGCGGTCACCGCCTTGGCCAACCCCTTGGCCGCTTTGTTGCGTGCCCTGGTCAATTCGGCTGCGGCGTAGACGGTTTTGGCCTCGAGTTCGTCGACGCGTCGCTGAAGGCCGGCCAGCGCTTCTTCAGACACGTCGAGCTGTGCCAGGCGGTCCCGGGACTCGCGAGCCCAGTCGAGCACGCCGTCGATGTCGGCGGCGTACTTGCGGGTGAGGGAACGCAGTTCGGCCTGGCGCGCCAGCTTCGTCTCCAGCGCGCTGGTGTCGGTCGGCAACCCCGACAGATAGGTGCCGAGTTCGCTGCTGACGTTGGTGATCACCGCGACGGCTTCGCTGAGCTGCTGCGCCAGCCCGGTCAAGGCGGTGTCACCCGTCGCCTCGAGTGCCGACTTGGCCTGTGCGACACCGTGAGTAGCCGACATCGCGTCGGGCGTGGGGTCGTCAGGACCTGCGAGCGCGGCACGGGCGACCTGGGCGGCATCGCGCAAGGCGTCGAGTTCGGAGAGCCGTCGGATGTCGTCGACGAGCGCATTGTCCTCGCCGGGTTGCGGTGCCACGGCATCGATCTCGTTGAGCCCGAACTTCAGCCGGTCGGCCTCGAGCGCCATTTCGCGTGCCCGCTGGGTGCGGTCCAGCAGGTCGCGTCGGGTCGCCAGCCACTCCTCGCGCACGCGGCGGTACCGCTTCAACTGCGTCTCGACGTCGGCGAACCGGTCGAGGGCGGCGCGTTGCTCCTCGGGCCGCATCAATCGCAGCTGGTCGTTCTGCCCATGCAGGGTGAGCAGTTCGGCGGTGAAGCTGCTCAGCGACTTCGCCGGGACGCTGCGACCCCCGAGGTAGGCCCGCGACGGGCCGTCTCGGCTGACCGAGCGGGCGGCGATCACGCTGCCGTCGTCGTCGCGTTCGGCGCCCGAACTCTCGAGGATCTCGTCGACCTGCGACGCCACGCCGTCACCGAGTTCGGTTGTGGTGAACCGTCCTTCGACCAGCGCGCGGTTGGCGCCGGATCGCACCCGGGTGGCGTCGGCGCGGGCACCGCCGAGCAGGTGCAGTCCGGTGACCACCATCGTCTTGCCCGTCCCAGTCTCGCCGGTCAACACCGTGAAACCGCGGTCGAACTCGGCGGTCGCGGTGCTGATCGCACCGAGTGACTCGATTCGGATCTCGGAAAGCACTACTGACCGCGCCACCCCGTGACCGGCAACCGGAACTTGCGCACGAGGCGGTCGGTGAACGGTGCGCTGTCGAGGCGCACCCACTTCACCGGGGTCCCGCAGCGGGTGACCTCCAACCGCCCCCCGGCGGGCACCACCATCTCGCGGCGGCCGTCGCAGAACACCAGCGCGTCGTGTCCGCGGGCTTCCACCTCGATCGCGATGGCGGCCTCGGGACTGGTGACCATCGGGCGGGCGAACAGCGCGTGAGCGTTGTTCGGCACCACGAGAATTGCCTCCAGCTCGGGCCACACGATCGGGCCGCCGGCCGAGAACGCCCACGCCGTCGACCCGGTCGGCGTCGCCACCAGCACCCCGTCGCAGCCGAACGACGACACCGGGCGCCCGTCGACTTCGAGGACCGCTCCCAGCACCCCGAGGCGGGGCCCTTTTTCGAGACTGGCCTCGTTGAGCGCCCAGCCGCGGTCGACGATCTCCCCGTTCACCCGCACTACGACGTCGAGCGTCATCCGCTCCTCGACGCGGTAGTCGCGGTTGACGACTCGCTCGAGCACCGTATCGATGGAATCGGCCTCGGCCTCGGCGAGAAACCCGATGCGGCCGAGATTGACTCCCAGCACCGGGATTTCGACATTGCGTGCGAGTTCGGCGGCGCGCAGAAAGGTGCCATCGCCACCGAGGACCAGGACGAGTTCGCACCCTTCGGCGGCGCGCTCCTGGGCGTCGACCACCTCGATCTCCACACCGAGGGCGCGCATGTCGTCGGGCGACAGGTGAACGGGTCCGCGGTCGACCGCCTCGGCCGAGAGGACCTTGAGCCCGATTCCGTTGTCGCCGAGGGTTTTCTGTACGCGACGAGCGACCTCGGTGACTTCATCGCGTCCGGTGTGTACCACCATCAGGATCGTGCGGTCGGCGTTCACTGCGGTCCCTCCGCGACGGCGGTGTGCACGGCGTCTTCGAGCTCCTCGCCCGTGAGCCCGGTGTCCTTTCGCAAATGCAGGAAGTATTCGACGTTGCCGGACGGGCCCGGAAGCGGGCTCGCGGTTACCGCGACGGGATACCAGCGCATCTCGGCGGCGCGGCGGGCCACCGAGAGTACCGCGTCGGCGCGCAGTGCCGGATCGGAGACCACGCCTCCTGCGCCGACCCGATCCTTGCCGACCTCGAACTGCGGTTTCACCATCGGAACGATATCGGCGTCGGGTGCCGCGCAGGATGTCAGCGCCGGTAGCACTGTGGACAGCGAGATGAACGACAGATCGGCGACGATCAGGTCGACTTGGCCGCCGATAGCGTCGGACGTCAGCTCGCGGACGTTGGTGCGTTCCATCACGGCGACCCGCGGGTCGTTGCGCAGCGACCACGCCAGCTGGCCGTAGCCGACGTCGGCGGCGATCACCTCGCGGGCACCGCGGTCGAGCAGCACTTCGGTGAAGCCCCCCGTCGAGGCGCCGGCGTCCAGGCACCGCTTGCCGTCGACGGAGAGGCCGAAGGCGTCCAGTGCGCCGATCAGTTTGTGCGCGCCGCGCGACACCCAAGTGCGTTCGTCGGTGCCCTCGACCGTGAGGTTGGACGTGATCACGACGGCGGTGGCGGGTTTGGCGGCCGGCATTCCGTCGATGCTCACCCGTCCCGCACCGATCAGCTCGGCCGCCTGCTGGCGGGATCGGGCCAGTCCCCGTCGCACCAACTCGGCGTCCACTCGCGCGCGCCGTGCCACGGCGCTCAGCCCTTCTCGACCGACTCGAGCGCCTGCACGAGCACGTCGTGCGCCTCTTCAAGCCGTGCCGCAAGCAGCTCGATGTCGGCGTCGGCCAGGTTGACACCCTCCTGCGCGGGGTCGGGCAGGTCTGCCAGCAACTCCGCGATCCGGGCGCGAATCTGTTCGGGATCGGTACTCATGTCGAGGTTCACGCTAGCTGATTCGGCTGGGGAAGCAGGGACCACCGCTGCAGGGCCTGGTGCGCGGTGTCGTCGCCGGCGCTGACGGTCACCGACCGGCCGTCGATGCGAGCGTTCCACACGGCGTGGGCCGCCGCCCGCACCACCGAGAGCGCATCGCCGGGGTCACCGCCGGTGGAGTGCACGGTCACCGAGGCCGAGTCGGCGTCGACGCGCCAGGCCGGGTGGTCCCCGATGCGCAGCGCGTCGGCAGCGGAACCGAGCGATCGCAGGTCGGCGGCCAGATAGGTCGGCCGTTCGGATGCGTGGGCGCGGATGAGGTCGGCAGCGGTGCTGACGCCGGTGAGCACGAGCAGGCTGGGCAGCCCGGCGGCGTTGGCTCCGGCGATATCGGTGTCGAGGCGGTCGCCGACGACCAGCGGCGTCTGAAATGTGCCGCGAGCCAAGGCATCGGTGAGCAGGGTCGGCTGCGGCTTACCCGCCACCTGCGGTTCGCGGTCGGTCGCCGCGCGCAACGCCGCCACCATGGAGCCGTTGCCGGGCAGCAGGCCGCGTTCCGAGGGCAGGGTCAGGTCGACGTTGGCCGCCACCCACAGCGCGCCGGCGCGGATCGCCAGGGCCGCTTCGGCGAGGTCGGGCCAACCGGTCTGCGGTGAGTGTCCCTGGACGACGGCGACCGGTTCGTCCGACCACTGCCGGACGGGTTTGAGGCCCATGCGGCTGACCTCGGCGGCGAGCGCATCGGTTCCGACGACGAGAACTCCTGCACCAGCGGGTAATTGGGAGGCCAGCAGCCGCGCGGCGCTCTGTGCGCTGGTGACGACGTCGTCGGCGACGGCACTGAAGCCGAGGGCATTGAGGTGCTCGGCGACGTCGGCGGGTTCACGCGAGGCGTTGTTGGTGACGTAGAGAGTCCGGGCTCGAATCGTCGCTAAGGTATCGACTGCACCGATGGTGGCTTCGTGGCCACGGAACACGGTGCCGTCGAGATCCAGGAGGAGGCAATCGTGCTCTTCGGCGAGTGCGGTCACCTCAGGAGAGCTCCGTGATGCGCTCTTCGGCGTCCGTCGCACCCTCCAGATCGGCCCGCGCGGCGTTGATGAACCATTGCAGCGCGTCCTCGTTGCGACCAAGGGCGAGAAGCGTTTCGGCGTACACATAGAACAGGCGTGCCGCGGTGTGTCCGGTTCGCGTCGCGTCCAGCTGGGGTGTCGACAAAAGCGCCAGGGCTTGCTCGTGTTGGCCGAGATCCGAGCGGGCACCGGCCACGACGATCCGCAGCTCGTCGGCTTCGTCGCCGGTGAGTTGTGTGGCTTCCGGGCTGCGAGCGAGTTCGATCGCGCGTTCCGGGCGGCCGACGCCGCGTTCGCAGTCGGCGATCAGCGCCAGCAGTGACGATCGACTGCCCATCCGCCGAGCGGCGCGCAGTTCGGCGAGGGCCTGCGCCCAGTCCCCGCAGTGGTAGGCGGCGATGCCGACGGCTTCGCGTACCGCGGGGATGCGGGCGGCGCGGGCACGCGCGGCCCGCGCATGCTCGAGCGCGGCCTGCGGATCCTCGTCGATGATCTGGCCGGCGGCCACCAAGTGGCGGGCGACGAAGTCGGCGGTGTTGCGGTCCAGCGTGGTGAGTTCACCGCGGACATCGGGCGCGAGCTGCCTGGGTTCGATGCCGTAGGGTATCGGCGGACCCGATGACTGACGGGGCTCGCGGTCGGGCTTGGGTTGTGCCCTGCGGGCTCGGTTCGGACCGGAGCTGCGCGGTGCCGAACGCTGCGGACGGCGCCCGTCGGCGCCGCCCCTTCTGTCCTCAGCCACGTATGCCTTTCTACCCGATGGACGAGTCTCGCGATAATACGTAATAGCTTGCCGCGAAATAGAATTACCCCCCACGCAATTGTGGGGGGTAATCCTAATTTGTGTTCGGCGGTGTCCTACTTTTCCGCCCGTGTGGGGCAGTATCATTGGCGCTGGCAGGCTTAGCTTCCGG
>NZ_LZMD01000088.1 GCF_001668575.1 Mycobacterium sp. 1164985.4 | reverse complement strand
GCATCCTGCCAGTAGGCCAGCTGGGCGGAGATGCGGCTGTCGGGATCATCGAGATCGCCGAGCTGATCACGCTGCCATAACGTGTAATCGACATACTGCACCGGCAACGGGGCCCACTCCGGCACCCGGCCCGCGCACCGGGCGGCATAGGCCATCCCCAGATCAGCCACCAACGGAGTTACGGAGACGCCATCGGCGGCGATGTGATGCACCACCGCCACCAACACATGCTCATCCGCGCTCATCCGGAATAGCGTTGCCCGCAAGGGGATCTCGGCGGCCAGGTCGAACGGCTCACGCACCACCGCGTCGACGGACCCACCCAACCGGTTTTCCGGCCAGCCTTGGGCATCGATGACCTGCCAGCCGAAGTCGGCTTGTTCGACCGCAACCACCCGCTGCTGGGGGACCCCCTGCGGCGCGACAAACAAGGTGCGCAGGGTTTCATGGCGTTCCACCACATCGCCCAGCGCGGCCCCCAACGCCTCCACATCGAGCGGGCCTTCCAGCCGCAGCGCCACCGCCATGTTGTAAACCGCCGAGGGGCCCTGCAACTGATCGATGAACCACAACCGGTTCTGGGCAAACGACAACGGCACCACCGCCGGGCGCTCCACCGTCACCAGCGGCTCCAGGCGCCCCTCCTCGGCGCCGATACGGGGCGCCAAGGCGGCCACCGTTGGTGCCTCGAACAAGGTGCGCACCGCAAGACCGGCGTCCAGGGACTTGTTGATCGCCGCGATCACCCGCATCGCCGACAACGAATCGCCACCGAGGTCAAAGAACGAGTCGTCGACTCCGACCCGCTCCACCCCGAGCACCTTTGCGTAGATGCTGGCCAGGATCTCCTCTGTCAGGGTGGACGGAGCACGATACCGGTCGACATCCGTGTAGTCCGGCGCCGGCAGCGCACGTCTGTCGAGTTTGCCGTTGACCGTCAACGGCAGTGCCTCGAGCCCCACCACGGCCGCGGGCACCATGTAGGTGGGCAGTCGCTCACTGAGCGCGGCGCGCAACGTGACCGGGTCGGCGGTCCCGGTGACATAGCCGACGAGGCGTTTGTCTCCAGGGCGGTCCTCGCGGGCGATCACCACCGCCTGATCGACGCCATCGCAGCCGGCCAACACCGCCTGCACTTCGCCCAATTCGATGCGGTATCCGCGGATCTTGACCTGCTCATCGGCGCGGCCCAGATAGCGCAACTGCCCGTCGGCACCCCAAGAAACCAGATCGCCGGTGCGATACATCCGCGACCCGGGTGGTGCGAACGCGCAGGCCACGAACCGCGCCGCGGTCAACGACGCCCGGCCCACGTAGCCGACAGCGACCCCGGCGCCGGCCACATACAACTCCCCGACCACCCCGGCCGGCACTGGGCGCAACCGCCCGTCGAGCACGAACAGCGCCGCCCCGCGCACCGGCGCACCGATCGGAGCCACACCCGATCCCGCCTCGAGTGGCGCACTCATCGCCGCGTACACCGTGGCCTCGGTGGGGCCGTAGGCGTTGATCATCAGCCGATCTGGTGCCCATCGATCCACCAGCTCCGTCGGGCAGGCCTCACCGGCCACCACCAACGCCGTCGACTCCAACCCCTCTGGGGATAGCACGCCCACCCCGGACGGGGTTTGGCTCAACACGCTGACGCGTTCGGTGACCAACAAGTCGTGGAAATCTTCCGGGGAACGGGCGACCGACTCGGGTACCACCACCAGGCGCCCGCCGTGCAGCAGCGCCCCCCAGATCTCCCATACCGAAACGTCGAACACATACGAATGCCATTGGGACCACGCATGTCCCGGACCCGTCGGCACCATTCCATCCGCCGAGGCCACGAACTGGGTGACGTTGCGGTGGGTCACTGCTACGCCCTTGGGCAGGCCGGTGGTGCCCGAGGTGTAGATCAGGTAGGCGATGTCGTCGGGTGCCGGCGCCGCCAGCGACCTGCTCGGGGAGGCCTTAATTGCCGGCTCGTCGAAGTCGATGACCACCAAGTCATATCCGTCGAGGCGCGCCCGCAAGTCGGCGGTGGTGACCGCCGCGATCGGCGCGGCGTCGGAGATCATGAATTCCATCCGCGCGGCCGGTAGCGCCGGGTCGATCGGCAAGTAAGCCGCTCCGGTCTTGAGCACCGCGACCATCGCCACGATGGCTTCAGCCGACCGGGAAAACAGCAGGGCCACATGGGTTCCCGGACCCGCCCCCTGAGCGGCCAACAGATTCGCCAACCGATTCGACGCTTCATCGAGTTGCCGGTAGGTCAGGGAGCGGCCATCGCAGGTCAGCGCGAACGCGTCCGGGGTGCGCGCCACCTGTGCGGCGAACAACACCGGAATCGATACCGCGGCCGGCGCCGGCGCGGTCAGCGCCATCTGATTGCCCCACTGCTGCAAGCGGGCTTGTTCAGGTTCGTCGAGAAGATCCACCGAAGACAACGACCGACCCGCGTCGGCGGTTATGGCCACCAACACCCGTCCCAGCCGTTGAATAAGCGCCTCGATGCTGGCCGCGTCGAAGACATCGGTGCGGAACTCCACCGCACCACCGATTCCGACGGGCTCACCGGCCTCGCTGAAACGTTCACCCAGCGAAAACGTCAAATCCATACGCGCGGTGTGGGTTTGGGTGGGCAGCTGGGTGACCTGCAGATCGCCCAGGCTCAACCCCGACACCGGGCCGTTGTCTTGGCCAGGGAAGTTCTGCCAAGCCAACAACACCTGCACCAGCGGGTGATGGGCCAATGACCGGGTCGGGTTGAGCCGCTCGACCAGCACCTCGAACGGGGCGTCTTGATTTTCGTAGGCGGCCAGGCTGCGTCGGCGCACCTGGGCCAACAATTCGGCCACGCTGGGATCACCGTCCAGTTCGACGCGCAACACCAGCGTGTTGATGAAACAGCCCACCAACCCATCGAGGGCGGCGTCGCTGCGTCCGGCGATGGCGAATCCGACCGCCAGCTCGCTGCTGGCGCTGAGCTTGGCCAACAACGCCGCCAACGCTGCCTGCACCACCATGAAACTGGTCGCGTTGTGCTCGCGCGCCACCCGCGCCACCTGCTGATGCAACGGCGCGGGCAACTCCACAGTCATGCTGGCCCCACGGTTTTCCGCCACCGCCGGATAGGGCCGATCGGTGGGCAGATTCAACCGCTCGGGCATCCCGGCCAACGCGTCCTGCCAGTAGGCCAGCTGCGCAGCGATCGGGCTGTCGTGATCGGCCACCTCACCGAGCTGGGCGCGCTGCCACAACGTGTAATCGATGTACTGCACCGGCAGCGGGGCCCAGTCCGGGGCCTGCCCGCCGCACCGGCTCGAGTAGGCCACCCCGAGATCGGCCACCAGCGGGGTGATCGACCACCCATCAGCAGCGATGTGGTGCACCACTGCCACCAACACATGCTCATCGGCGCTAAGAGCGAAAAGCGTGGCGCGCAACGGAATCTGGGTAGCCAGATCGAACGGGTGCCGCGCCACCTCGCCGAGGGCCTGCTCCAACTCCTCTGACGGCCACCCGGCCGCATCCACCACGCGCCACCCGAAGTCGGCGCCCTCGACCGGGATCACGACCTGCTGTGGGATCCCGTCGGGAGCCACAAACAACGTCCGTAGCGACTCGTGGCGGCCCACCACATCACCCAGCGCCGCCCCCAACGCCTGCGCATCCAGGCGCCCACCCAGCCGCAACGCGACCACCATGTTGTAAACCGAAGAGGGGCCCTGCAACTGATCGAGGAACCACAACCGGTTCTGGGCGAACGACAACGGCACCACCGCGGGGCGCTCCACCGGCACCAGCGGCGCCAGCCGCGCCTCTTCGGTGCCGATGCGCGGCGCCAACTCAGCCACCGTGGGGGCCTCGAACAAGGCGCGCACCGCCAGGCCGGCGTCGAGGCTGGTGTTGACCGCGGCGACCACCCGCATCGCCAGCAGCGAGTCCCCACCCAACTCGAAGAACGAATCGTCGACCCCGACTCGCTCCACCCCGAGCACCTGGGCGAAGACGCCGGCCAAAATCTCCTCGGTCAGCGTCGAAGGCGCCCGATACCGATCCACATCGGTGTATTCGGGGGCCGGCAACGCCCGCCTGTCGAGCTTGCCGTTGACCGTCAACGGCAACGCCGCGATCGCCACCACCGCGCTGGGCACCATATACGCCGGCAACCGCTCGGCAAGCGCGGGACGGATCCCGGCCGGATCGACTGTGCCGGTGACATAGGCCACCAGCCGCTTATCGCCGGGACGGTCCTCACGCACCAACACCGCGGCCTGCTCCACCGCATCGAGTGCGCTCAGCGCCGCTTGGATCTCACCCAACTCGATGCGATGCCCGCGGATCTTGACCTGCTCATCAGCACGACCCACATACCGCAACTGCCCATCAGCATCCCACCACACCAAATCCCCGGTGCGATACATCCGCTGACCCGCGGCCTCGACACCGGCGAACGGACAGGCCATAAACCGCGACGCGGTCAACCCCGC